>DATKZM010000022.1:0-29491 GCA_035527975.1 Alphaproteobacteria bacterium
ACAACTCCACTCGGTACATCCCCCTCGCCTTCGGTCAGCTCCATCCCGACCAAAGGCTACATCGGCGGTCCCATATTGCTCCGCCCCAGTCAGACAATCCGACCGCTTCAATGGGGGATTATTGCGCCGCCGTTCTCAGCGCGCGCATCCGGGGTGCGGGCGGCATGGCCGCCATCTCAGGCAGCGCGGGTGGTGCGGGGTTCGTGCTGCAGACCGGCGGTGGCGCGCAGGCTGACGAGGCCGCCGAGGGGGCCGCGACCGAACAAGCCGCCACCGACGAAGCCGCCATGCAGGCGCTCGCCGCCTGCGCAAAGGGGTTTTGAAGCTCACTGGCAGGCTGTTATGGCGTCCCCGTTCAAACGTTGCCGTCGCCAAGCGACGGCGCGCGTCTTTCATGATATCGTGTGCGCCCAGAGCAAGAACGGAGAAACGAGCATGGCGCACGGATCTTTCTTCGACCGATTGGCCCGCCGCTCTCAATCTTCAAGATCGCGCAGCAAAAGACAAAAAGCGCAAGCCGGCGCGTCCGCACGGCTGGCCGCGCGCGTGTTTTTGGGAGCATCGTTGTTGCTGCTCGGCGCCGTGGCCGCCCCGAACCCGGCATCGGCCCGCTGCATCCCGGTAGCCGAACGCTGGCAGAGCCCGCTCAGGTCGTTCGCGGCTCACAATCCTGGCCTCCCGGCCCGCTTTCAGCGCGTCGCCGCGACAAGCGGCACGGCGCGCGGCCCTGCCCTGCCGGAAGACACCGTGGAGCTCAGCTTTCTCGGTCACTCCACGTTTTTGATTCGTACCGCCGCGAATGCGGCGGCGGTGACCGACTACAACGGCTACATCCGCGCGCCCTTCGCGCCCGACATCGTGACCATGAACCGCGCCCATAACAGCCATTACACGGATGTGATCGAGCCCGGCGTGAAGCACGCCCTGCGCGGCTGGATGGAGAAGGGCGTGATCCCGAGCCACAATGTCACGGTGCGCGACCTCCACGTCACCAATGTCGCCACCAATATCCGCGAGGCCACGGGCGACAGCGGCTGGGCCGGCAACTCGATCTTCATCTTCAAGTCGGCGGGGATGTGCATTGCCCATCTCGGCCATCTGCATCACCGGCTGATCCCGAGCCACGCCGCGAAGGTCGGCATGGTCGACGTGTTGCTGGCGCCGATCGACGATGGTTTCACCATGCCCCATACATTGCTGGTCAAGGTCATCGACGATCTGAAGCCCGCCGTCGTAGTGCCGATGCATTACGGCTTCGGCGGAACGCTGGAAAGCTTCCTTGCCTTGATGCGCGCGCAGAAATTCGCTATCCGCATCGCCAAGTCGCGGACCACACGGTTCACCAAGGCGACGCTGCCTAGGCAACCGACGGTTCTGGTACTCCAGGGCGGCGTTCTATAATTCTGCGTAAGCCTTGCACACGAATGTGTGAAGGCCGCGCCGCCCAGATTCTATGTCGGATGCGACTTTGCTAATCTAAGCGAGCGTTCCATGAGAACGCACGCATTTGCTAACCCATGTCGAGGAGCCCCGTATGCGGCAGACCTTGCCGGAAAGCCCGGTCACGCTGGAGCAATACGCCGAAATGGATATGGCGGCCAAGCGCGATGTGTGGATCGAGATTTCCGATATCACGGCCGAAGAATTCGACGCCCACATGGCTCGGGAAAAGGCACGCGAGGCGATCGTGCCCAAGGTCGGATCAGAGGCGCCGGATTTCGTCGCCGACGTGCTGGGCGAAAACCGCCAACGTACCGGGGAACAAGTGCGCTTGTCGGATCTGCAGGGACAGCCGGTCGGCATCGTCTTTGGCTCGTTTACGTGACCACCCTTTCGCAAAAAGGCCGTGCGCCTTAACGAACTCTACGCCAAGTACAAAGATCAGGTTCGCTTCTACATCATCTATATCCGTGAAGCGCATCCGGCCGAAGGCTGGCAGGTGCCGAACAACCTGATCGAAAACATCATCTACAACGAGCCGAAGACCGATGACGAGCGCACCGAGGTCGCCTCGGCGTGCCAACTCAGCCTTGACCTTCACATGCCGATGCTGATCGACAGCATCGACAACGACATCGACAAGAATTATGTCGGCTTGCCGATGCGTCTCTTCCTGGTCGACGCCGAGGGCAAGATCGCCTATGCCGGCGCCAAGGGCCCGTTCGGCTGGGACGACGAGGCCTTCGAGGACGCCCTCAAGGAAACCATCGCCTGACAGGACAAGGTTCCGGCGACGAGGCGAGCCCCCGCCGCGCGCGAGGGCTTTTTTCGTGGGGAGGCGCGGGCGTCTTTGATAGAAACCGATCTGCGCGCGCCGCGTCGCCAACAATGTTCCGGGAAAGCCCATGTCGGGGATCATCGTCCATCACTTGAACAACTCCCGCTCGCAGCGTGTGCTCTGGCTGCTCGAGGAGCTCGGCCTCGACTACGCGGTCGAGCGCTATGAGCGCGATCCTGAGACCATGCGCGCACCGGCGGCGCTGCGACAGGTGCACCCGCTCGGCAAAGCGCCGGTCGTCACCGACGGCGATCTGGTTTTGGCCGAGACCGGCGCTATCATCGAATACCTTGTCGAAAAATACGGTACGGGCCGACTTGCTCCGGCACCCGGCACGCCCGAACGGCTCCGCTATACCTATTGGCTGCACTACGCCGAGGGCTCGGCCATGCCGCCGCTGCTGCTGAAGCTGATCTTCAGCCGCATCGAGCACGGCCCGGTGCCGTTCTTCGTGCGCCCCTTCGCCAAGGCCATCGCGCGCAAGGCGCAGAGCATGGTCGTCGACCCCCAGCTCGCCCTTCATCTCGATTATCTGGAAGCGGAGATCGCCAAGGCGCCGTGGTTTGCCGGCGACGAGTTCAGCGCCGCCGACATCCAGATGAGCTTTCCCCTGGAGGGCGCAGCCGCGCGCGGCGGCCTCGATGCCAGCCGGCCCAGGCTGATGGATTTCCTGGACCGTATCCACGCCCGTCCGGCCTACGCTCGCGCGCTTGAACGGGGCGGGCCCTACACGCTGCTGCGTTGAGCGCGGGCGGGCAATCGGTGCAAGTACCAGGAACGCGCATAGCTGCGTTGCGCGCGATGGATTGGCAATCCGCCGGCAATGTGCTGGCCTAAGAAAAACAGGAGAGCAAACGCCATGATACCTGAGCGTAAGGGAACCGTCCTCAAGACTCACCGAACCCGGGCCTATGCTGCCAGGATGGCCGACCTGGAGGCGACGCTGGGCACGCCGACAGCGGCCGAGACGGCGCGGGTCGCGCTGTTCTTCGGCGTCACCATCGCCCGCGACTTCGATATCCTGGACAAGATGGGCATGGTGCTCAATGAAACCCTGATGGGCGGACACGAGATCACCTGGACCCGGCCGTTCGAGCCCGACGAGGAGGTGGTCGTCACCGTCACCCTCGCCGACGTCCTGGACAAGGGCAAGAACCGCATTGCGGTCATTGAATCGCGCTTCGATGCGCCCGACGGCCAGGAGATCCAACGTCAGTATTCCACCTTCGTCCATCTGGGCGGCGCCGCACGCGAGGGGGCCTCGGCATGAAAGCGTTCTCAAGCAAGGCGCCGATCATGGGCAAGGAGCAGTTCGTGCGATACGGCGCCACCGTCGGCGATTTCAATCCGGTCCACTACGACCTCGACTTCGCCAAGGAGCTCAAGCTGCCCGCCGTGATCAGCCAGGGCCCGCTCACCTTCACGCTGGCGCTCGACGCCGCCATCGCCGAGAACGGGCTTGACGGGCTCAGCGGCTTCAAGGCGCGGATCACCGCACCGGCCTTTCCCGACACCGCGATGACCATCACTTGCGACGCCGATGGCAAGGTCACCGTTGGCGACGGCAAGACGACCTATCTCGATGGTGAGCTGACGCCGCGATGACGGCTTCCCCGCGTATTATGGATAACAGATTGCGCGGTTGGTTAAATGCCGCCTATGCTATGGCTCCGATCACAAGCTAGGCGATCAGGTGACCCTGGAAGCCATCAAAGAGCCGTTTGACCACGACGCCGAGCCGGCCGCGACGGCGCAGCGGGAAGCATATCGCCATATTCGCCGACGGATCCTGTCCGGCGCGTTCGGTCCTGGACACCGGATCAATCTGGCCGAGGTCGCGGACACGCTTGCCATCAGCCGAATGCCGGTTCGCGAGGCGCTGCGCCAACTCGATGCCGAGGGTATGGTGTTGATGCGCCCGAATCGCGGCGCCACCGTTGTCGACCTCACACCCCTTGAAGTGGAAGAGTATTTTCAAATTCGCGCGGTGCTCGAGGGCCTGGCGGCTGGCCTGGCAGCGGAACGCTTGACGCAGGAAGATATCGAACAACTCACCTTGTTGAAGCAGCAGATGTGCCGGGCCGTGGACGATCGCCCTATGTGGATCGAACGCCATCGGCGGTTCCATGAATTGATTTCCGGTATATGCGGCCGGCCAAATCTCCCGCGCGAGATCGCCCGCATCACCGATTTACTGACCCCCCGCACGGCCGCTCATCTGGCCTTGAGCGGCATCGAAAAACTACCGGGCCACGAGCATGACAGTGTGCTCGATGCCTTGTGCTCGGGGGATGCCGCGATCGCGGAAGTAGAAATGAGACGCCACATTCTGGCGGCTTCCCGCGACGTTATTGCGCATATGCATGATCGCAAGCAAGGCCCCGCCAAGACCGCCCGGCGGTCGGATACCGCCGCCCATCGGTAACACAGGCCGCCGGCCGTTTCGGGCGCTGCCATGCGCTCTCGGGCGAATCGATGCTGGACAGGCTCAACGACCTCCCGGTAGATTGGATACGTGTATCCATAGCCCCGATCTCGCAGCACAGACCAAATATCGGCTCAACGATCTCCGAATGCGTCGAATGTCGCGTCAATTGCAGTGACATGGACGGCATTCCGTAGAAAATTTGGAAACCATGAGCGCCGCGCGACAGCCCGGAAAACCTGCCAGACAAGAGTTCAAGGTCGACGGGGTCAACCCGCCGATCAGTCGCTATACCCACGCCGTGCGGCTTGGGACGTCCTCCACTTGGGACGTCCTCCACTTGGGACGTCCTCGATGTGTCGGGCTGCGGCCCGTCGGATGCCGAAATGAACCTGATCGGCAGCGACGATGTTGCCGCACAGACCCGCCAGGTGCTCGCAAACCGGCGGCGCATCCTTGTGGCCGCCGGCGCAAGCTTTGCGGACATACTCAAAGTCACGCCCTGTCTGACCGATGGGAGCGACTGCGGGAAGATCGAGGCGATCGCCGGGATGCCCTGGTGACCATGCCCAAGAAATTCATCATCGGTGCCGGGCCGGGCCGCTTCGGCCGCGTCAATGCGCGGGGCGACCAATGAAGCTCGTGCGCTTTGGCGAACCGGGCCGCGAACGCCCCGGCCTGATCGATCCGGCGGGCCGGATCCGCGATATTTCGGGACATATCAGCGATATCGGCGGCATTGCCTTGCTGCCGGATTACTTGACGGCGATCGAGCGCGCCAGCCCGGCCAATCTGCCAATCGTCGATCCCGGCGTGCGACTGGGCCCGTGCGTGGCCTCGGTCGGCAAGATTATCGGGATTGGGCTCAACTACTCCGATTTGCTTGACGCGATAGAGATGGAGCAGCCTGACGAACCGGCAATGTTCCTGAAAGCCACGAGCGCCATCTGCGGCCCCAATGACGGTCTCATCCTGCCTGAGGGTTCGAAGAAAATCGATTGGGAAGTCGAACTCGGCGTGGTGATCGGGCGGCCCGGCAGCCACATCGCCGGCTCGGATGCGTTCCATCACATCGCCGGCTACTGCATCGTCAACGACTATTCAGAACGCAATTACGAAATGCCCAAACGCGTGGGTGGCCTAGCGCAGGACATCCCCCAATGGACCGTCGGAAAGAACGCCGACTCATTCGCGCCGCTGGGCCCCTGGCTCGTCACCGCCGATGAGATTGCCGATCCGCAAGCACTCGACATTTGGCTCGAAATCGACGGCCACCGCCACCAGGACAGCCATACGTCGCGGATGACCTTTAGCGTCGCCGAGCTGATCAGCCGCGTCAGCCGCTATATGAGCCTGCACACCGGCGATGTGATCATGACCGGGACCCCCTATGGGACCGGGATTTCCTTGACACCGGAAACCTATCTCCGACCCGGCCAGGTCGTGCGCGCCGGCATCAGCGGTCTTGGCGAGCAATGCCAGACGGTCGACGATCTGCGCCCAGCCCAGGGCAAGGCCGAGGCCAAGGGCAAATCCGCCGCCGAGACGCCGCAGCTAGAGTACAACTGGCAAGCCATCTACACCCCGTCGACCTGAACGACTAAGATCGGCGGCGTAACGCCGGTCATTGGCGTCGTTGCGCCGGTCCTTGGCGTCGTTGCGCCGGTCATTGGCGTCGTTGCGCCGGTCAGTGGCGCCGCCGCGCTCGGCGCGCTCGGCGCGCTCGGCGCGAGAAGAGACTGCGGCGGCATGGACCGCGCGGTAAACGGGGGAGATGGCGTCATGTTGACGCTGGCAGAAGTTTTCGAGAGCACGGTCCGCCACCATGGCCCTCGCCCGGCCATCGTCCACGGCGACACCAACCTCACCTGGGGGCAGTTCGGCGAGCGGGTTGCGGTCGCGGCGGGGCTGCTGACCGGCCTCGGTCTCGCCAAGGGACGGCGCTTCGGCATTCAGGCGCCCAATTCCCCGCGCTTCGACGAGTTGAAATGGGCCGGCTTCCGCTGCGGGGCTATCCCCGTGCCGATCAACTGGCGTCTCGTCGCGCCGGAAATCGCGCATATTCTTGCCGACGCCGAATGCGAGGCGATCTTCGTCGCGGCCGAATTCCTGCCGGTCTATGAGGCCCCCGAGCTCGCCCCCTGGCGCGACAAGCTCATCTGCCTCAGCGGCGATGCCCCCGACGGCATGGCCGATCTGCCGCGCTACGATGATCTATTCGCCAAGGCGGCACCCGTCGGCATCGAACCCGGCAACGCCGGGGACGACGCAATCCTGCAATATACCGGCGGCACCACCGGCCGCTCGAAAGGCGTGCGGATCTCGCACACCAACGTCATCACCAGCCAGCTCGGCTTTGCCGCCGGTCTGCGCGCACGGCCCGACGATGTCTATCTCCACGTCGCGCCGATGTTCCATTCGGCCGACCTGCTGGCCGTGGCCTGGGTGCTCGCCGGCGCCGGCCACGCCTACTTGCCGGCGTTCTCGCCAGCCGCCTTTCTCGACTGCATCGCGCGCGACCGGGTGACGGCGACCATCGCGGTGCCGGCCATGCTGATGATGACGCTCGCCGATCCCGCCTTCGGCGATGCCGACCTGTCGAGCCTGCGTCTGCTCGGCTGGGGTGCCTCGCCGATGGATCCGGAATGGATCAAGCGGGTCGCCGCGGCTTTTCCCGATATCGAAATCAGCAATTGCTATGGCCTGACCGAGACCGCACCGGATCTCACGATTTTCGACCCCGACGAGTTGCGCCAGGCCATCGCCGACGATGATCCCTCGCTTGCCTCGGTCGGCAAGCCGAACCCCGTCGTGGCGCTGCGGGTCGTCGGGCCCGATGGCAAGGACGTGGCGAGCGGCGCCTCCGGCGAGCTCTGGGCGCGTGGGCCCAATATTACCAAGGGCTATCTCAACCTGCCCGAACAGACGGCCGCGGCGCTCACCGACGGCTGGCTGCATACCGGCGATGTCGCCCGCATCGACGAGCGCGGCTATGTCTATCTGCTCGACCGGGTGAAGGACATGATCGTCAGCGGCGGAGAGAACGTCTATTGCGCGGAGGTTGAAAGCGCGCTCTACACCCATCCGGGCGTCCATGAATGCGCGGTGATCGGCCTGCCGCACGAAAAATTCGGCGAGAGTGTCGCCGCGATCGTCGTCGCCGCCGCCGGCGCCTCGGTCGATGCCGAGACCCTGATCGCCCATTGCCGGCCGCTGATCGCAGGTTATAAGCTGCCGCGCCGGGTGGTATTCGTCGAGGCGTTGCCCAAGAGCGCCATGGGCAAGATATTGAAGACCGACCTGCGTGAGAGCATGAAGGGTTGATCCCCCGGACACGGCATATCAGCTACGACAGGCCATGTGCGACAATCGACGGGCAATGGACAATGAGCGATCGGCAATGAACGATCGGCAGTGAGCGATAGACAATGAGCGACAAGCAATGAGCGGTAGAAAATGAGCAACGCCGGCCAGGCACCTTTTCTGTTCGGCAATGTCGTGGGGCGCGGCTTTTCGATCCTGTTCCGGAACACCGTCGCGTTCGGCACGATAGCCGTCGTGCTGATGATCCCATACGCGGCGGTCAATGTGCTTCAGGCCACCGGTTATCTGCCCGCCCGCACCATGGGGACCGTGATTCTGGAAATCATCGTCGGCTTCGTCCTGCCCCAGCTCCTGATGGCTGCCATCGTCTTTAGCGCCTTTCAGGACATGCGCGGCCAGCAGGTCAGCGTCGGCGATGCGATCGCAGGAGGGTTTCAAGTCATCATGCCCGTGGTGGGAACGGGCCTCACAACGGGATTTGCCGTCCTTCTTGCGGCAGGGCCGGCGTTCGTCGCCGCGCAGATCAAAATGGGCGGGGTTCAAGTGCTCATGGCGCTGGGGCTCCTTGCGATTCCGATTTTCCTGCTGACCCTGTTCTTCGTCGCCATCCCGGCTTGCGTGGTGGAACGACAAGGCGTGGCAAAATCGATACGGCGCAGCGTGCAGCTCACCCGCGGCGAGCGCTGGCGGGTGCTGGCGGTCATGTCGATCGTCTGGCTGGTCGGCGCCGGCGTGCTGCTGGTGCTCGGCGCGCTCGCATTTGCGGCGCAGCAGGCGGGATCGGTGCTGGGCCCGCCGGTGCTGCTGTCACTCGCCGCCGCTTTTTACTATGCCCTCAACGCAGCCATGGCCACGGTCGCCTATCACGATCTTCGCGTCGCCAAGGAAGGCATCGGCACGGACGTCGTCGCGGGCGTCTTCGATTGATCTAATTTATCGCCGGTCGTGCTTGTCGCGGCGGCGGACGCCGAGCAGCATCCGGCGCTCCAGGCGCGCCCGCATCGCCGTGTAGAAGTCGCGCAGGAAACGCTCGGTATCGGGATCAGCCGGGTCTTCTTCTGGCATCTCGATCTTGGCCCGGATGCGCCGGGCGACCTCCGCGCGCACCTCGCCCGCATTCGGCCGGCGATCGCGCAAGACCCCCTCCAGCGTCTGCAGCTCGTAGATGCCGTAGGCGTCGAGCTGCTTGGTGGTGAAGCTGTAATGGGACGGTGACTGCGCTTCCGCCGCCTCGTCATGCGCGAGATCGCGCATCAGCGCGCCCTTTGGGGCGGCGACCACCCAGGTCCCGGCGATCATGTCGCCGACCCGCAGCCCGTCGCGGTTGAGCAGCGGCATGAACATGAACACCGCGAGCCAGCCGATCGTGGCCAGGGTTTGCCAGACCTCGCCGCTGAAGGTGCCGCTGATCAGCACCATGATCGGCAGGAAAACCTCGACCTCGCGCATCAGGTTACGCCCCAGCACGGCCTGGGGGGTGAGCGGGCCGCCTGCCCGGTCGATGACACGCAGCCCCATGGCGCGTTTGCCCGGCGTCGTGCCCTGCCAGCGCAGCTCGAAGAAGGCGAAATAGAAGCTGCGGATGAAGAACGAAGCCAGCATGACCAGCGCGAACAGCCAGCCGATGCCGCCGAACTTGCCGCCAAGGATGACTGCGAGCAGCAATAGATAGAGCCCGATGATGATACCGAACACGATCAGGAAATCGAGGATGAAGGCAACCGCCCGCTCGCCGCGCTGGCCGAGCTCGATCGGCAGAACGACACCCTCGGGCGTCTCGATCCAGCGCGCCAGCGGCGAGCCCGAACCGATCGGCCGCGCCGCCTGCATCGTGGTTTCCGGCCCGTTCATGACGTCCCTCGCCCGGAGCGAAGGAAGTAAAGTGCCCACAACACGGCAGTGACGCCGGCCACCAGAAAACGCTGGTCGGTCGCCAGGATAAGCTGGCGGCCGAAGCCTTCGAGCAAGGCTGCCACAAAGAACATCAGAACGGCGCCGATCACGATCACCGCCGCCAGCCGGCCGGCGCGGGCCAGGTTCTGCAGCCGCGAATACTCGCCCGGAAAGATCACCGCGCGGCCCAGCATCAGCCCCGCCGCCCCGCACAATACGATCGCCGTGAGCTCGGTGACGCCGTGGATCAGCAGCCAGCCCAAAAGCTCGCTGCCCAGCCCGCGGCTGGTGTAAAGCGCAGCGAAAGCGCCCAGGGTCAAGCCATTGAAGAACAACAGCAACACGGTCGGCGCGCCAAGCGCGAAGCCGAGCGCGAAGGCCATGATGCCGATCCGCGCATTGTGGGTGAAGAGGAAGCTCGCGAAGGCCGTGAGACGCTCGCCCAATCCCCGCCCGTCGCTGAACAGCGGCCGGCGCAGGGTTTCGGTGTCGGCCGTCGGCGTGCGGCCTTGCGCCGAGCCATCCGAGACGAAGGTGTAGAACCAGTCGAGATTGCCGATGGTCAGCACATAGCCAACCACAACTCCCAGCACCATGCACAGCGCCGAGAGCGCGATGTACCAGCGCGCCGCGCGCACCGCCGCCGGCAGCGTCACGGCGAGAAACCGCCCGATCGCCGACAGCGCGTTGGAGCGGCCGCCATAGACGAGAAAATAGGCCCGGCTGGAAAGGCTCTCCAGATATGTCAGCAGGTTGCGGTCGAGCGAAATCGCCCGCGCCACCGAGAGCGACGACAGGACGGCGCGGTATAGTATCGGCAAGCGCAGCAGCTCGCGCGCATCGAGGCTCGCCAGCCCGCCGGTTTCGGCCCGCGTGATCAACGCCTCCAACCGCCGCCAGGCCGGCTCGCGCTCGGCGCGGAAAGCGGTGCTTTTCAGCGTGACCGCCGGTGCGCCGCCTGCGCGCGGTGCCGCCGTTGGCGTCTCATCGCCCTTCGCGCGCGTATGTACCGTGGCCATCTCAGATCAGCTCCCGGCGCGTGATCATCAGATAGCGGTTGATCATCTCTGTATTGACCGCCTCGGGGCGCACGTCGAGGCAATGCGCGCCGAGCCGCGCGAGACGCTCCAGCACCACCGCGCGCTCGCGCACGAAGTCGCCCGCGACCGTCGCCCGCGCCATGGCGTCGACGCTGGCCGGCACGGCGTCGGTCATCAGCGCCAGGGCCGGATCGACGAAACTCACGAACATGACGACGTGGCGCTGGGTGAGGCGTGCAATGTTCTCAACCATCATCTCGGCGGTCACGGTATCGATGAAATCGGTCATCAGGACAACGAGCGAGCGGCGCTTCAGGCGCAAGGAAAGATGCATCAGCCCAAGCGTGTAGTTCGTTTCCTCGGGCCGGTATTCAAGCTCGGCGGCGGCATGCTGGATGCGGGCAAAGTTCTGCAGCCCCGCCGCCGGCTCGGCATAAAGACGCACCTGCGCGTCGAAACCGAAGAGCCCGACCCGGTCGCCCTCGCGCAGGCTCGCATAAGCCAGCAGCAGGCTCGCATTGATCGCCCGGTCGAGCCGCGTCACGCCGCCCAGAGGCTCGCTCATCAGATGCCCGGTATCGAAGGCCAGCACGATGTTGTGGTTGCGCTCGGCCTTGAACTCCTTGCAGACCAGCTTGCGGTGGCGCGCCGAATGCTTCCAGTCGACGCTGCGCCGGTCGAGCCCCGGCACGTAGTCGCGCATCGCATCGAACTCCGAGCCGTCGCCGAGCTGGCTTTGCGGCTTCTGGCCGGTCGGCGCATCGCGCGCGAAAAATCGGATCGCGGCCGCGCGCACCGCGCGGACATTGGGCAGCACCGCGATATCGGTCTCGATCATATATTCGCTGTGCCGCCAGACGAGCCCCATGGGTCCCTGCCAGCGCAGCCACAGCTTTTCGACCTCCGCCATGCCGCGCCGCCGAGGCGCCAACGGGACGGCGATCTGCGAGCTGTCGCCGGGCGCAACCATTGCCCGCACGCGGGGCGGCGGCGCCAGCCGGCGGTCGGCATCAAGCGCCAACTCGACCGGAACCGCCCGTCCGCCCCGGCCCGGCGTGAGCGTAACCGTCACCGGATCGCTGGAGCCGATATAGAGGACGGGCGGCAGTTTCCAGGTCACGGTGAGCGCCCGCGGCGGCAACGACAGCAGTGCGTCGAGGCCAATGGACACCAGCCCGCCCGCCAGAAATGCCAGGCCGAACGGCCAGGCGCCGGGAAATAGGACCGCCACGAGAAGCGCGACGGGCACCGCCGCCCCCACCAGGATCGCCGCTCGCCCGGTCGGCCGCATCAGCGCGGCGCCGCCGTCGCCTCGACGATCTGGGCGATCAGCTGATCGGCGCCCAGGCCCTCGATCTCCGCCCCCGGCGCCAGCACCACGCGGTGCCGGAGCGCCGGCAAAGCCAGGGATTTCACATCATCGGGAATAACGTAGTCGCGGCCCTGCATGGCGGCGAAGGCGCGCGCGGCCGAGGCCAGCATGGTGGCCGCGCGCGGGCTGGCGCCGAACTGGAGCGAGGGATGCTCGCGCGTCGCACGAACGAGATCGACGACGTAATCGACGACGTCGTCGGCGAGACGGATCTCAGCCACGGTCGCGCGCACCGCCGCCAACGCCGCGGCATCGGCCGCCGGCTCGATATCGAAGCTCTTGATATCGGGCATGGTGGCCTTGTGGCCGTGGCGGACCACGATGGCGCGTTCTTCGTCGCGCGAGGGATAATCGAGGACGTGCTTGAAGAGAAAGCGGTCGAGCTGCGCCTCGGGCAGCGGATAGGTCCCGTGATGCTCAATCGGGTTCTGGGTTGCGATCACAACGAAGCTTTCGCCCAGCGAGTGCGATGTTCCGTCGATCGTCACCGTGCGCTCGTTCATCGCCTCCAGGAGCGCAGCCTGGGTCTTGGGCGGCGTCCGGTTGATCTCGTCGGCGAGCAGGACCTGGGTAAAGATGGGGCCCTTGGTGAGCTTGAACTCGTTGGTCTTGAAGTCGAAGAGATTGGTGCCCAGCACGTCGCCCGGCATCAGGTCGGGGGTGAACTGGATGCGCCCGAAATCGAGCGAGAGCGTCGCCGCAAAGCATCGGGCGAGCATGGTTTTAGCGGTTCCTGGGACGCCTTCGAGAAGGACGTGCCCATGCGAGATCAGGGCGGCGAACATGAGATCGAGGGCCTCCCCCTGACCCACGATCGCCTTGCCGACCTCACCGCGAATGCGCTCGCCCAGCCCCTGGATGCCATCAAGATCCATCCACCATCTCCCGTTTCCATTTCTCAAGGCGCCTTGCTGCCTCGACGAGGCGGCGGTCGGGCGCCTTCTTGTCGCGCACGACATCATCGACATGCGCCGTAAGCGCGCTCCAGAGTTCGGCCGTGCCGCGTGCCGTGCCGACCCGGTCGAGCCATTGGGCGCGCGCCTCGCCCACCGGCGCGTGCATCCGCGCCGCCACCACCGCCAGCACGGCGCGGCGATAGCGGTCGAGGATCTCACGCTGATGACCGCCGAAGCGCAACAGCCGGGTGCCATTCTCGATCAGCGTCACCTTGCCGGGCGCGAATGCCGGCCGCACCGGCCGCGGCGCGCCGAACCGTGCCGCCCCAGCCCACAATAGGATGATCAGCGCGGCGATCCCGCTCGCCGTGCCGACCACGAAGGGCAACTCGAAAAGACTGCGCACCAGGCTCGGCTTCTTTTCCACGCCCAGAAGCGCAGTATCGAACACGATTGGCCCGCGTGTGCCGCCGGACGGCCGCAGCGAATTGACCAGCCCGACCGCGATCTGCGCATTGCCGCCGCGACCCAGGCCGTGATTTGAGAAAACATCCGGGTCTGCGACAACGAGGACCCGCCGCCCGCCTACGATCATCACACCCGCCAGCATGCCGTTCGGGCTCTCGACCAACGGCTGCAGGCGCCGCGAGCGGATGAGTTGCGGGACCGGCAGATCGGGCGCGGCAGAAAAGCGGCTGGGATAGAATGCAGGCGCCCGCCCGGGCCGCACGATGCGCGCACCCGGATCGATCCGGTTCAGCACCTGCTCGACATTGGTACGCGGCAGCAGTCCGACCCGGCCGACCCAGCGCCGGTTGCCCCGCGACGGCCGGCCGCGCCATTTCGGCAGCACCACGATCGAGCGGTCGGCCCGCAGCAGACGAGGGAAGGCCTGCGCGCGCCAACCATCGAGCCGCGGCTCGGCGATGATCAGCACGCCGCCGCGCGCCTTGCCGGCCGAATCGAAACCGCTCAGCACCACCGGCGCGCCGAGCCTCTCGAGCGTGCGCACGAAGGCCTTGTATCCGATGGCGGACACCGCGTTCGGATGGCCGCCATAGCGCGCGCCGGGATCGGTGCCGCCGCCCCCCACCATCAGCGCGATCGAGCCCAGAAATGAGATCACCCCGATGGTGACGAGCCAAAACAGCACACGCCGCGAAAAGAGCCCAGCGCGCGTGCTCATGGGCTCTCTCCGGTTTCAGCCGCAAAGCTTTGAAAGGCCGCGCGGCAACCCTGATAGGTCGCGGCATCGGCCGGCCGGCCGCCGAAATGAGCAAGCTCCGAGGCGCCCACGATGGCGCCGAGGAATTCGCGCGCGCGGGCTGTGATCGACATTGATCCGCGCAGGATCTCGCGCGCCGTCAGCGAGCGCCCGATGGCCCGCTCGCCGACGCTTTCCAGTCGGCCCAGGCTGTGCATCAGGATGAGGTGAACCGCCTCCCCAAAGGCACCGCGTGCGGCAAGCCGGTCCGCTTGCTCGAGCAAGTTGTCACGCCGCGCATCCTCGCCCGCCCCCGCTTCGCCGGCGCGCACGATTGCGTCGGCTTCCTCGAAGCGCTTGCGTCCGGTGCCGAGGCGGAAGGACCAGACCTCGCGGAGCAGGAAATAAAGCAGCGCCAGACCGGCCACGATCACGATCGCCCACAGGAGAAACTTGCCGATCCCGCCAAGGCCGCTCAACCCGCTTTGCTCCGGCAGTTGCGGAACGGGCTGCCGGCGCGGGGGCTCCGCACCGCGCGGATCGGGCTGCGGGCGTCTGCGCGCGCCGCTGGTCAGCCCCGGCAGCGTCTTCTGGATCGCGCGGTCCGACAAGGCGCGCTTGCTTGCCACATCGATTGGCGAGGACGCCTCGGCCGCACGCGCGGCCGGACCGGCGCAGACCGTGATCAGCAGCGCGGCGGACAGAATGGCCGCCCGGTACGGCGCGGTTGGAAGCGCTCGGAGAATACGACCGATCATGGTCTCCCGTGGCGGGCCAGGGGCGGGCAGCGGCGTGATGGCCACCTTCGCTCATCGCGGCCGATTCTACGCATTCAGGACAGGAGTTACATATCGAAATCGGCGCGATCGCAGCGTGATCGGCCGGCGCCCATTATCGCCTCGCGCCAAAACGCGGACAGAGTCCGAGTCCTTGCCGGCTCACTCGATTTTGGACGGGAGCCATGTTGCGACTTCCGGAACTGCGATCAGCAGCGCCAATACCAAGAGCTCGATCAATATGAACGGCAGGGCCGAGCGGATGACCGCCCCGATCGTGACGTCGAAAGGCGCCACGCCCTTCATGACGTAGAGCAAAAGCCCGAAGGGCGGCGTCAGCAGGCTGATTTCCATGGTGATCAGGATCAGCACCATGAGCCAGATCACGTCGATTTTGAACACGACCTGCAGCGAGGTTTCGCCGAGCAGGAAGAACGGCAGGGTGAGCAGCAGCATGCTCACCTGATCCATGAAGGCGCCAAGGAACAGCAGCACGCCCATCATCATCAGCACAACCGTGAACTGAGTGAGCTCAAGCGAGGTCAGCGCTTGCAGCATGCCCCGGGTGGCGCCGGAAACCGCGAGCGCCTGGGTGAAGACCAGCGAGCCCGCGATGATGAAGAGGATCATCGTGTTGATCTTTGCCGTCTCCATCAACGCCTTGCCGATGGCGCGCCAGTTGAAATCGGCGCCATCGATGCCGGTGATGGTGACTTTCCGTTTGAACAGGCGGAAGAAGTAGCAGGCCCCAAGGGCCGCAAGACAGCCCAGCGCCGCGGCATCGGTGGGCGCGGCGAACTTGAAGAAGATGCTGCCGACCACCACGACGAAGATCGTGAACAGCGGAAATATGTACAGTACGAAAGGCAGCAGCCGGTTCACCAGCCGCAGCCTGGGCCCATCATATGTCCGCTCGAAGACCGCGCGGCCGCGCCGGTTGAGCGCGAAGGTGATCGGCTTGTCGAGATGGCTCTCGTCGGGGTCGTAACCAGGCGCCAGCGACGGGTCCATCATGCAGCGCCCGACCACATAGGCGAAGAAAAGCACCGCCATTAGCATGCCCGGCACGATGCCGGCGATCAGCAATTGTGCCACCGACTGCTCGGCCAGGCTGGCCAGCAGCACCGCCAGCGCCGACGGCGGGATCAGCATGGCGATGCCGCCCACCGCCATGATCGGACCCATCGAGATCGTCGGCTTGTAGCCGCGGTTCACCATGTCGGGCAGCAGCACGCTGCCGAGGATCGCGGTATTGGCGATGGTCGAGCCCGACAGCGAGGAAAACACCGTGCCGCCGATGATCGAGACCACCGACAGGCGCCCGGGAATACGCGCGATCATGCGGTCGATGGCGCCGATCGCCTTGAAGGCGACTCCGGTCTGCAGCAGGATCTCGCCCATCAACAAAAATAGCGCAATCGGCGTCAGCGCGAACTTTATCGCGAGGTGGAATTCCATCGGCATGCTGGACAGCGCGACCTGCACGGAATGCCAGTCGCCATCGGTCGCCAGCCGCCCAATGAAGAAGGCGGTACCCAAAATATTCGCGGCGAAAAAGGCGAAGGCCACCGGCAGACCAAGAAACAGCAGCAGGCAGACCACACCCAACAACAGGATCAAGGCGGTGTACCACGTCACCGCTCAGAACCCCGCCTTATCAGTGCCTTCGCCGGCCCGCCGGAAGCGCAGCAAGAACTCGACCGTCAGCATGGCGAAAGCGAGCGCGAAGGCCAACATCATGTACCAGTTCTCGATCCGTAGATCCTTGTCCGGCATGGTCTCGTCCATGAACTCGGTGATCGCCGCGGTGATGCCGTAGTAACACAGCACGGTGCAGAGGATCGCGCCGGCAATATCCAGCGCCTTTTCCATGCGCATTGCCAGGCGTTTGGGCAATGCGCTCACGATGATGTCGACACGCACATGAGCGCCTTTGTTCAGCACCCAGGCGGCCGAAAGAAACACACCGACATAGAGCGTGTACTCGATCCCCTCGTTCAACCAGGGCAGATTGCCCCACGACAGCTTGCGCAGCATCAGATCGAACGGGATCAGCAGCGCGAACAGGCCGATCGTGATCGCCACAAGCCCGGCGATGAACGTGTTGAACGTGTTGAAGAGGGCCTCGAAACGGTCGATAACTTTGCTCATGTCGGGTCGACCCGTATCCTGGCAAGCAACTGAGACTGCAGGGTTGGAACGAGCACGGGACGACCCTTGGCGCGAGCCGACCGCGGCAAGAATTCGGTCAGTTCTTTCGCATCATCGGTTGCAATACGGGATTAAGCCCGGCCAGCACGGCAGTGCCCGATAACGCAGGCACGGTCCGCTTCATAGCCCCCATGGGTCGCCTCCCCCTTGCCTGGGTCGCTGGGCTCGCCTGCCGTTTCCCGGTTCTGCCCCGGCGAGCCGTCCGATGATCGACAGTCCGCTCCGGTCGTGCACGCGCAGCGACCGGCGGTCGCCGGCGAGGACGCGGAAACAACACTCCCACGACCTCGCCAATCGAACGTTCGATTACTTGCCTTTGGTGAACAGTCGCCGCAGCGCGCCCACATGCTTGGGGCTGCGCTTGGCCACCTCGGCCCAGCCGGCCTTGTTGGCCCCGCCGACCCACTTCGCCCGATCGGCCCCGGTGAAGGTGATGATCTTCATCCCGTTCTTGATCGACCAGTCGGTCTGCTTCTTCATGGCCGCCACGAACCCCGGCGTATCAGTCTCGGCCTTAGCCTCAAATTCGAGACCGACCTGGGTGATGACGTCCTGCTGCTCGGTGGTCAGCGACTTCCACTTGCGCAGATTGACCATGGTGTGCAGCGAGGAATGGTAGACGCCGGGATCGACCCGGTACTTGCTCACCTTGATCCAGGACGGCACCCAGCCGAGCGCCGGCCAGCCAAAGCCCTGGACCGTGCCGTTTTCCATGTAGGTGTAAACCTGCGAGATGTTGGAGCGCTGCACTGTCGCACCCATCGAGGTGAAGAACGCCGTGTAGACCGGCGACACCCGCAGGTGGAGGCCGGTCAGGTTCGGGCTCTTTATCGGCTTGGAGAGGAAAAGATAGAAGGGCCCGAAATCGTGGTGCCGCGCCACATAGTGGATGCCTTTGCGGTTGAAGAGCTTTTGGACATAAGCAACCGCGCCGCGCCGCCGCAACTCGGCGAACGAATATTCCTGCATGCGCAGCACCGGCGCTTCGGGAAGCACGTTGCCGAAATAGGCTTCCGTGCAGCCGACGACGTCATAGGTGCCCCGCGACATCTTCTGGGTCAGCGTGAAGGGGCTGCCGATCGCCGGCGCGCCGCCAACCATCTTGATCTGCACGACGCCCTTGCCGCGCTTGTTGACCTCCTTGACCAGCGCCTCGAACGGACGCCCCGGCGGGCTGCCGATCGGAAAGCAGCTAGCACCCCTGATCGTCACTTCGGCAGAGATGACCGGCGCGGCACCCATGCCGGTGGCAACCGCGGCGCCAGCCACGGCAAGTGCAAGTCTCTTCAAATACATTATCGAACCTCCCAGTTCAGTGGGGCCCGCTCAGGCCCATTGCTCGTTTCGGCGCTTGGCTCGTATCGGCCATTGTCGCACGCGCAGGCACACTGCGCCCGCGCTGGCCCCGAATGCGCACCATTATGGCCGAACCGCCGACGCCAACGGAAGGTAATTTACCTGACGGTCTCATTGCAACCGATTTTGTTTGACATCCAACAAGTTACGCGAACATCCGGTGCGCTTGACATTCAATCGCGGCGTGTCGTACCTCGCCGATATGGCTCTTCAGCAATGGCGCGGCGAAACCGGATACCTGCTGAACAAAGCGGCGCGGCGATGGAATGCGATGTTCCTGGCGCTACTGCGCGAAGCCGGCGTCGACGACATCCGCCCCTCCTTCGGCGCCGTGCTGGTGCCTTTGTTCGAAGAGGACGGGCTAAGGCTGGGCGAGCTTGCCCAGCGCGCCGGCCTGACGAAGCAAACCCTGACCGCCCTGATCCGCCGCATCGAGGCGCAGGGCTATGTCGAGCGCCGGCCCGATCCCAAGGATGGCCGTGCGGCGCGCCTCTTCCTGACCCCAAAGGCCCGGTCGCTGGAGCCCATACTGGTTCGCGTAATCGCCAATCTCGAGGCGATCACCCGCGCACTCGATCAGGGGGGCGATTTCGGCCCGATCGCCGATTGGCTGCGGGCGATGAGCGACAGGGGAGCCGCATCGAAGTAACCGTAATCTGCCGGCTCATTCCTCGGATTGGGAAAAGGCGCAAGGCGGCGCTGACCCCGCAAAATCGATTCCGAATTGCCGGCTTCGGCCGTCTCCGCTAGGGTTGTTGGAAATCAAACAATAATTCACCACAGTCGGAGTACGCGCGGCATGGAGATCGCGGTATTGGGAGGCGGCCACGGCTGCTATGCGGGCGCCGCCGATATGGCCGAGGCGGGCCACACGGTGCGATTCTGGCGCCGCGATGCCGCCGCCTTCGCACCTGTTCTTGAGACGCGCACGGTCACCGTCAAGGATGCCAAGGGTGTGCGCGCGGCGCCGATCGCCCTGCCCACCACCGATCTGGCCGAGGCCATCTACGGCGCCGATCTGATCCTGATCCCGCTTCCCGCCACCGCGCAGGCCGGGCTGTTCCCGCGCCTTGGCCCGCTGCTTGCCGATGGCCAGGTCGTTTTCCTGCCGCCCGGCACCTTCGGCAGCTACCTCCTGCTGAAGGCGATGCGCGATGCTGGAAACACGGCGAATGTCGCCTGTGCGGAGACCGGCACCCTGCCCTGGCTCTGCCGCAAGCACGGGCCCGCCGAGGTTGCGGTCAGTGTCCGCGCGACCCGCCTTCCCACCGGCGTCATGCCGGCACGCGACAGCGCGCGCGCGCTTGGTGTAATTGCCCAGGCCTTCCCGGCGATCGAGCCGATCGAGGATGCGCTCGCGGGCGCGCTGATGAATGCCGGGCCGATCATCCACCCCCCGCTGATCCTGATGAATGCCGGACCGCTGGAGCATTTCGACGCCTGGGATATCCACAATGAGGGCACCCAGCCCTCGATCCGGCGCGTCACCAGCGCGGTCGACGCCGAGCGCATGGCCGTGCGCGAGGCTTTTGGGTACGGGGCGCCACATTTCCCGCTCGCCGACCACTATGACGACGACCGCGATGAGTGGATGTACGGCGACAGCTCGCACGAGCGCCTGACCGACAGCGGCGACTGGCGCGAGCACATCGTGCTGACCGAGCACCGCTATATGCTGGAGGACACCAAGCTCGGCCTCGCCCTCCTGGTTTCCGCCGGCGAATATGCGGGCGTGCCGGTCCCGGTGGCGCGCGGCTTGCTGGCGCTGGGCTCGGCGATCTGCGGCGAGGATTTCCGCGAAACCGGCCGCACCTTCGAGACGATGGGCATCGCCGATCTCGACCGCGCCGCGCTGACGGCGCTGCTTCGTGACGGCCCGCATGCCTGAGCCCAAACCCGCCATCGCGCTCGTCGGTCCCGGCCGGATGGGCCGCGGCATGGCCCATTGCTTTGCCTATGCCGGCTACCCCGTCACCATCGTCGATCTGAAACCCCGCGAGGCCGCCGACTATGCGCGCCTTGAAACCGAGTGCCGCGCCGAGGTCGAGACCAACCTGCGCTTCCTTGCCTCGCTCGACGTGCTGAGCGAAGCCCAGGTCGAGCCGATCCTGAAGCTCATCGCCTTCGCTGGCCCCGAGCACGCGAAAGAGGTGCTCGCCGCCGCCGACGTGATCATGGAGGGTGTGCCCGAGACGCGCGAGGCCAAGGCTTCGGCTTTCAATGAGATCGGCCGCCTGGCGCGGCCCGACGCCGTGGTCGCCTCGACCACCTCCAGCATGCTGGTGACCGAGCTCGAAGAGCTGATCGCCCACCCCGAGCGGTTCCTCAACGCGCATTTCCTCAACCCTGCCTATCTCATCCCCCTCGTCGAGGTGAGCCCCTCGCCCACCACCGACGAGGCCGTCACCACGCGCCTCATGGATCTGCTGACGGCGATCGGCAAGGTGCCGGTGCGCTGCGCCGCCTCACCCGGCTACATCCTGCCGCGCCTGCAATCGCTGCTGCTGTCGGAAGCCGCGCGCATGGTCCATGAGGGCGTCGCCAGCCCCGAGGACATCGACAAGGCGATCATGAACGGCTTCGGGCCACGCTACTCGACCATGGGCGCGGTGGAGTTCATCGACTGGGGCGGCGTCGATATCGTCTATTACGCGGGGCATTACCTCGCCAAGGCGCTCAACTCGCCGCGCCACGCGCCGCCGCCGGAGCTCGACCAGATGATCGCCGACGGCAAGAAAGGTATGCGCGAGGGCCAAGGCTACTATGATTACCGCAAGATGGACGTCGAGGCCTATCAGCGCGACAAGCTCTCGTCCCTGGTTCATCTTCTGCGCTATCTCGATAGAATACCCAAGCCCGGAGTGTGAAGACCGTCATCGAAAGGCCGGATCACATGCAAACCACAGTTGAAGCGAAGACCGAATCAATCGCCGCCCAACGCCGGGCCGCCGTCGCGGACGCGATCGCCAAGGCGCGCAAAATCGAAGCCGAGAAGGGCGTCACCCGCGAGGCGCTCGAGGAGATCAGGCGGACGATGGTCGACCTCGCCAAACGCCGCGAGCTTTTCCCGCGCGAGACCTTCAAGGCGCGGGGCGACCGGCCCGACGACCGCATCTACCGGCTGTCCGAGGATGACGGGCATCGCTTCGCGCTCTACATCAACTGCGGCGAGCCCGGCACCAAGACGCCGCCGCACGACCACACCACCTGGGCCGTGATCGCCGGCATCGACGGCGAAGAGCATCAGTGGATCTACAAGCGCACCGATGACGGCGCGCAGCCCGGCCTCGGGACGGTCGAGGTCGACCACGAATTCACCGTCACGCCCGGCACGGCGATCGCCTACATGCCCGACGACATTCACGCCATCAATGTGCGCGGCGATGTCCCGGCGCTCCACCTTCACCTCTATGGCAGCGGCTTTGAGAAGATGACGGGCCGCGTCGCCTATGACGTGAAGGCGGGCACCTACAAGAACTTCCCCGGCTATCCCGAAGTGATGGATGATCCCGGCGACGGGTGACAGCGCGACTGACCCCTCGCATCCATCCTTCGACGCTCGCTGACGCTCGCACCTCAGGATGAGCATCTTTCTTTGGCAGCATTGGGATGCTCATCCTGAGGTGCGAAGCCGCGGCAGCGGCGGAGCCTCGAAGGATGGATGCCGGCCTCGACCTTGGCCCAATACCACCATCGTCACCCCGGACTTGATCTGGGGTCCATGCGGTTGTGCCGCCAGTCGGCCAGCGGGTCAGTTGGCTCCGTCCGCTGGACCCCGGCTCTGCGCTTCGCTTCGGCTGGAGTGACGGTATAGTGTTGGCTGCACACAGCGTTCCCGTCCCAACAGGCCCATCTCCCGTCTCCAAGAAATCGACATGAACACGATCACCCCACAGGACCTGCGCGCCTGGCTCACCGATGGCGGCGAGTTGGCGCTGTTCGATCTCCGCGAGCAGGGCGTTTACTGCAAATCGCACCTGCTGTTCGCGGTCTGTCTGCCGCTCTCGCATCTGGAGGCGCGGGTTGGCCGCCTGGCCCCGCGCCGTTCGGTCCGCATGGTGCTGTGCGACGACGGCGAAGGGCTGGCCGGGCGCGGACATGAAGCCCTCGAGGCGCTGGGCTATTCGGATATTTCGATCCTGAAGGGCGGGATCACGGCCTGGGCGCGCGCCGGCTTTGAGCTGTTCAGCGGCGTCAACGTGCCGTCCAAGGCCTTTGGCGAATTCATCGAGCATGAGGACGACACGCCGCGCATCGAGGCAGGCGACCTCCAGCGCATGATCGACGCGGGTGAGAACTTAGTGATCCTCGACTCGCGGCCTTACGGCGAATACCACCGCATGAACATCCCCGGCGGCATCGACACGCCCGGCGCCGAGCTGGTCCACCGGGTCCACGACCTCGCCCCCGACCCCGCGCGCACCGTGGTCGTCAACTGCGCCGGCCGCACCCGCAGCATCATCGGCGCCCAGTCGCTCATCAATGCCGGCATCCCAAACCGCGTGGTGGCGCTGAAAGACGGCACCATGGGCTGGGAGCTTGCCGGCTTAGATCTCGAGCAGGGCGCAACCCGGCGCGCGCCCGATCCCTCGCCCGACGCCCGCGAGATCGCGCAAGCCCGCGCCGCGGCCGTCGCCAAGCGCTTTGGCATCGCCCATATCGACGAGGCGGCGCTGGCCCGCTGGCAGGCCGAAACCAACGAACGCAGCCTCTTCCTGCTCGACGTCCGCTCGCCGGAAGAGTTCGCAGCCGGGCACCGCCCCGGCAGCCGCTCGGCGCCCGGCGGCCAGCTTGTCCAGGGCACCGACGAGTATGTCGGCGTGCGCAACGCCCGGCTCGTCCTGGTCGACGATACGGCCGTGCGCGCGACCATGACCGCCTCCTGGCTGGTCCAGATGGGCTGGCCCGAGGTCGCCGTGCTCGACAACGGATTGGCCGGTGACCTGGAGACCGGGGCCGGAACCGGCGCGGCGCTGCCACTGGTGACGCCAATCGATGCTCAGACATTGAACGAGGCACTCGAAGCAGGCGATTGTTGCGTCGTCGATTTTGCGACCAGCCTGCAATACCGCGCCGGCCACATTCCGGGCGCAGCCTTCGCCGTTCGCGCGCGCCTGCCCGAGGATGCCGCCAAGCTGCCGCCGGCCGAGCGCTATGTCGCGACCTCCCCCGACGGCGTCCACGCGCGCTACACAGCCGCCGATCTCGCCGCCGCGACGGGCAAGCCCGTGCAGGTCTTGGACGGCGGCACCAAGGCCTGGCGCGATGCCGGCTACCCACTCGCCCAGGGCTTCGAGCACCTGGCATCCACGAACGACGACGTCTGGTACAAGCCCTACGACCACGACGATGGCGACGATCCGGAAAAGCACATGCGCGCCTATCTGGAATGGGAAGTCGACCTCGTCCGCCAGATCGCGCGCGACGGCACCGCCAATTTCCGCCGCTTCCCGGCGGGGGCGTAGCGGGGCGGCAAGGTGCGCGTTGCAAGCTCACCCCCCTCCCTAACCCTCCCCCTCAAGGGGGGAGGGAATTCTGTTGAGCCGGTCGTCCGCATCGTTGCGTATCTCTCGAGATTGAGCTGTCAGCATTGCCGTGCGCAGGCCGGCATCCCCTCCCCCCTTGTGGGGGAGGGTTAGGGAGGGGGGTATGGCGCGGCCGAACGACACCCCTCCAACCGCGCTCGCCAAGGTCGAGGCCGCGCTCGAAGCCGTCGGCCTGACCCCGCGCGGCACCTTCCACCCCGAACCGGCGGACAACGTCCCCGCCCTGCCAGACGGTAGCCGCGCCGGCACGCTGGTCCTTGCCGGCAATGTCGGCCCGGCCATGTGGACGGCCTTCGCCGACACGGATCGCACGGGAACGGAGGCGCTCGACCGCTGGTCGGGCGATGTTCTGGGCTCGATCGCTGGGCGCTTCGGCGGCACGGCACATCTGCCTGGCGGCCCGCCCTATCTGCCCTTCATCCGCTGGGCCCAGCGCGCGGGGCCGGTGCGGCCGTCGGCGATCGGTATGCTGATCCATCCCGATTTCGGGCTCTGGCACGCCTACCGTGGCGCCCTCGCCCTGCCGGACCGGCTGGACCTGCCGCCGCCCGACGATCGCCCCCGCGCGTGCGATACCTGCGCCGACAAGCCGTGCCTTACCACCTGCCCGGTCGGCGCGTTCGCGCCCGAGGGCTACGACGTGCCGTCATGTGTCGACTATCTGGAGACCACATCCGGAAATTCTTGCTCAAGGCAAGGCTGCGCCGCGCGCCGCGCCTGCCCGGTCGGCCGCGACTATCACTACGCCCCCGAACAGGCGGCCTTTCACATGGCGGCCTTCCTGCGCGCCAACCGGAAACATTAGCGCCGGCGTTTCAGCCTGACATCGGCAAAATAGGCCACGCTCTTTGTCTTCGTCTCATCGGAATCGCAAAACAGCGCAATGTCGATGACGCGCACGGCGCCGTCGTCCTTCCAGATGGTCCGGTAGATCTTCAACAAATCGATCCGCTCGCGGTGCCAGCGCCCGACATTCGCCGGACCGCCATTGGCGACATAATGCGGGAACCCGCCGATATATTTGTACTGGCCCGCCCGCAGGCGCGTGTTGCCCCAGATGATCTCCATGCTGCGCCGATTGCCGTCAGCCGTGAGGAAGGTGACGAAGAGACGCGCGGGATGATCGTCACCGGCCCGTTTGCGTTCATCGATGTCGCTGACGATCGGCGTCTCGACGAGCCAGCGCCACTCGAGAATAGGGTACGCAGCCAGGTTAACGTCGATCCGCCGGAACAGCATCGATGCGCTCGCCTTGGTGGCGAAGCGTAGCGCGGGTATGCCGTCCTTGACCGCGAATGAGAGTGTCGCCGGGCTGCGTGTCCAGAATTTGCGGTGCCACCAGCCCACCGGCGGCGGGTCGAGCGGGAACGGCTTGGCGAAGTCCATCACCACCACCTCGGTGCCGCCATTTGCCCGCAAGACGTTGCGGCGTTCGGGCGGAAGCATCACCAGATAGACGGCGGCGGCGGCCGCGATGAGCAGAATTGCGGCCAATCCGGCGATGCGAAAGAGGCGGGTGTGGCGAATGGCTCGGCGCTCCGGCGCAGGTTGCGCCGCCGATAGGAGCATCGAAGGCCGGTCGTGCGGAAATAAACATTGCGTGATCGGCCGCCTGCGAAGGGCCGCCGCGGCGCCGTCCCCGTGAAGAACGACCCCGCGGCGGCTTGAACGTCGCGGAACGCCAGCCCTACTGGGCAGCCTCGGCGGCGGAGAGGCCCAGGCGCTGCGCCACGCCCGCGCCATAAGCCGGATCGGCCTTCACGAAATGAGCGATCTGGCGGCGCTGGATCTCCTCGGGCACATCGGACATGGCGCCCGCGAGCGCGTCCATCAGGCGGCCCTGCTCGTCCGCCGGCATCAGCCGGAAAAGGTCGCCCGCCTGGGCATAATCGTCGTTGCCCTCGCGGTGGTCGTAACGGTCGGCGTCGCCCGAGACCGTGAGCGGGGGCTCGCGGAATCCCGGGTCCTCGACCGGTCCGCCCATCGTGTTGGGCTCGTAGTTGACCGCCCCACCCGCATTGCCGTCAAAGCGCATGGCGCCGTCGCGGTGATAGCTGTGCACCGGGCAGCGCGGCTTGTTGACGGGCAGGCTCTCGTAGTTGACGCCGAGCCGGTAGCGGTGCGCGTCGGCGTAGGAGAAGATGCGGAACTGCAGCATCTTGTCGGGCGAGTGCGAGATGCCCGGCACGACATTGGCCGGCGAGAACGTCGCCTGCTCGACCTCGGCGAAATAGTTCTCGGGATTGCGGTTGAGCTCCAGCACGCCGACCTCGATCAGGGGGTAGTCGCCATGCGGCCACACTTTGGTGAGGTCGAAGGGATTGTAAGGCGTCGTCCCCGCCTCGGCCTCGGGCATGACCTGGACCATGACGCGCCATTTGGGGAAGTCGCCGCCCTCGATCGCCTTTAAGAGATCGCGCTGGTGGCTTTCGCGGTCGGCGCCGACGAGCGCCGTCGCCTCCCCGTCGGTCAGGCATTCGATGCCTTGCATCGTCTTGAAGTGGAACTTGACCCAGAAGCGCTCCCCTTCGGCATTGATAAGGCTGTAGGTGTGCGAGCCGTAACCGTTCAGGTGGCGGTATGACTTGGGCAGGCCTCGGTCGGAGAAGAGGATCGTCACCTGATGCAGGCTTTCGGGGCTCAGCGACCAGAAATCCCACATCGCCGTGGTGTTGCGCAGGTTGGTCTTGGGATCGCGTTTCTGGGTGTGGATGAAATCGGGGAACTTGTAAGGATCGCGCACGAAGAAGACCGGCGTGTTGTTGCCGACCAGATCCCAGTTGCCCTCCTCGGTGTAGAACTTGAGGGCAAAGCCGCGCACGTCGCGCTCGGCGTCGGCGGCGCCGCGCTCGCCGGCTACAGTGGAAAAGCGCAGCAGCGCCTCGGTCGACTTGCCGACTTCGGAAAAGATGTTCGCCTTTGTGTATTTGGTGATGTCGCCGGTCACCGTGAAGCTACCGAAAGCGGCCGAGCCCTTGGCGTGGACGACGCGTTCGGGGATGCGCTCGCGATTGAAATGGGCGTGCTTCTCGAAAAGTTGCCAGTCTTGCACCAGCAGCGGGCCGCGCGGTCCGGCCGTCAGGCTGTTCTGGTTGTCGCCGATCGGGATCCCGGCGGCTGTGGTCAACGTTTTTCTCTCAGAATTCGAGCTTTTGGACATCGAAGGCCTCCTCGCTTGCTCGTTATCGTCATCGCCGGCCGCCAGCCTCGCGCTGGTCGCATCACCGATTGGAGCAGTATAGATTAGAATTATTCTAATCTATTTCAAGAGAGCCATGAGATCTTTTTTGGGCAACGGTGCCTCGTTGAAACTACGGGCCACCTCACGGATCACGAATATCGCGATCGCCCGCGACCATCGCCGCGAGCCGGGAATTGGCCTCGTCGCTAACCACCAGGTCGAGGAAGAGCCGCGATTCGAGCAGCAGAGTCTCCGGATCGATCGGCGGCAGCGCGGCGCGCACCAGCCGCTTGGCGTGCGCCACGGCCCGCGGCGGCTTGGCGGCAAGTTCCGATGCCAACTCATTTGCCCGCGCCACCGCATCCTCGACCAGCTCATGGGCGAGCCCCATCGAGACCGCCTGCGCCGGGGCAATAGTACGCCCGCGCAGGATCATATCGAGTGCCCGCGCCGTGCCGACGAGCCGGGCCAGGCGCTGGGTGCCGCCCGCCCCCGGCAGCAATCCGATATTGACCTCCGGCAGCCCGATCGAGAATTCGCCGTGCTCGACCAGGCGGATGTCGCAGGCCATGGCGAGCTCCAGACCGCCGCCCATCGCATGGCCGTTGATCGCCGCGATCACCGGCTTGGGCAGCGCCTCGAGCGCGCGGGCGAGCTTGTTCATGGTGTGGTCGTCGACCCGGCTCGTCTCATCGAAGCTCTTGCCCGCTTTGCGCAAACCATTGGAAAGCGCCAGCAAGTCGTCGCCCGAATGATGCCGCACGAAGACCCCCGGCACGCCGCCGGTGAGGATCACGCAGCGCACCCCGTCACCGGCCGCCTCCCCCTCGACGACAGCAAGCAGCGCGCCGCCCATCGCATCGGTCATCAGCCCGTCGGGCGGATTGTCGAGCGTGACGGTGAGGACGGCGCCTGTGACGCTGGTCTTGATTTCGGGGATGGCGGACGACATGGGCTTGCGGCTCCGGTCAGGGTCGGTGCCTGCACAGCTTCCACCACTGTTACTTCATTGTCACCCCGGACGTCCCTATTCGCCGGACGTCTGTATTTGTAGGGGCGGGTTTCAAACCCGCCCGCGGGCGTTGACGTCAGCACGGGTGTTCGGGCGGATTGAAAACCCGCCCCTACAATAATGGCAGTAGCCGCTTGGATCCCGGGGCTAAGCTGCCTTGCCGTGGCAGTGCTTGTACTTGTTGCCCGACCCGCAGGGACAGGGTGAGTTGCGCGGCACCTTACCCGAGGTCGACGGGTGCTCGGGGTCGAAAATTGCAGCAATTGCATTCGAATTCATGACATACGGTTCTCTCAAACAAGCCGCTGAGAAAGGGCCTAATTTGAGCGCGCAAATCATTTGGCGAACATACTGGATGGCGTTTAGATATTAATCAAACCTTGGTACAAAGCTTTTGCTACAGCATGTGTTCTGTTCTGTGTACTGAGCTTTTGCATAGCATTTGATAAATGAAAATTTACAGTTCTTTCCGAAAGCGATAATATTTGGCTAATCTGCCAAGATGATTTTCCCCTCGCCGTCCATTTCAAACACTCCGCTTCACGAGCAGTCAAGTTTATCAATTGCTCGTTCCTACGTGTAAGTAATCTTTCGATTGCCTCGTTCAAATGAATAGATAAAAGATGTAATGTATGACGATTTTTCAACCACCCACTTTCTTCACTATCATGCAAGTTATTTTTCATATTTCCAGAAAAGAGAAAAATCATTACTGCAGTTCGAGAATTTTTATCGTGCAAAGGAACAAAATATGCAGTACTTGCATTTGAATAACCTGAAAATATTTCAGCTATTTTCGAGTTCTCATAACCTTTTAACCTATTGTGCTCATCGAGATAAGGCTTATCCCGTTGTCCCAGGTAGTTAGGTTTCATCGGCCTCGGCGGGTTCGGCGCCGTCCTGACGCATGCCGCTGATGGTCTTGCGTCGGCGGGGTTTCCGCCGTGTTGGTGTCGCGTCCTTGCGGGGGTTCTGTT
>DATKZM010000023.1:0-4577 GCA_035527975.1 Alphaproteobacteria bacterium
CATTTCGCGTGCGGGCGCGAAGCCGAGCCAGGCGCGCAGCTTGCGCAGGATGTCAGCGACGCTCACCGCCTCGGGACCGGCCGCGAACAGCGTGGTGCGTGGCTCCCCTTCTCCTTTAGCGAGCTTGGCGATGCCGCGGGCGAGATCGTCGGCCGCGACGGGCTGAAAGCGTTCCGTCGCCGGGCCAGGCAGCGGCAGGATATAGGGCAGAGCGGCGAGCCCGCGCATTAAGGCCGTGCCGCCATAGGCACCGCGCCCGATGACGAGCGACGGCTTGACGATGACCCAGTCGAGATCGAGCGCGGCCAAGGCCGCATCGGCCTTTGCCTTGGACTTGGCATAGCCGCTCGCCATGTCGCTCTCGGCGCTCACCGCAGACACATGTACGACCCGGCTGACGCCCATCTCGGCGCAGGCTTCAAACAGCGCGATGGTGGCGTCGCCGTGAATGCGCTCGGCATTGTCCTTGCGCGTGCCTTGCAGAATGCCGACGCAGTTCACCACGGCGTCGATGCCAGCCAGCCGCTCGCGCCAATGCGACACCTCAAGGTCACGATTGAAGTCGCAGCCGATCCACGCGATTCCGGGAAACATGCGCCGCCCAAAGTCGACGTCCCGCCCCGCGCCAACGACGGTCACGCCTTCGCGCAGCAACGCGATGACGACCTCGCGGCCGATGAATCCGTAAGCGCCGGTGACGAGGCAGCGCATCAGTGGCGCGGCGCGCTACCGATCGCGCGCAAGACCATGTGGACCGTCAGAACGGGATCTCGTCGTCGAGCTCCTTGTTGAACGAGCCCTCGCCGCTGCCACTGCCGCTGCCACTGCCGAGCGGCTTCGTGCGGCCAAACTCGCCACCGCCGCCGCCGCCACTCTCGCCCATGCCGCCGCCCTGGCGGCCGTCGAGCATGGTCAGCGAGGAATTGAAGCCTTGGAGGACGACTTCGGTGGTGTAGCGCTCCTGGCCCGACTGATCTTCCCATTTGCGGGTTTGGAGCGCGCCCTCGAGATACACTTTCGAGCCCTTGCGCAAATATTGCTCGGCGATCTTCGCCAGGCCCTCGCTGAAGATGACCACGCGGTGCCATTCGGTCTTCTCCCGCCGCTCGCCGGTCGATTTGTCGCGCCAGCTGTCGCTCGTCGCCACCCGCAGATTGACGATGGGCCGGCCATCCTGCGTATGGCGGATTTCAGGATCGGCGCCGAGATTGCCGATGAGAATGACTTTGTTGACCGATCCGGCCATGCTTAAACCTCCCCGCAGGTGCGCGTTACGTGTGCCCTTCAGGGCAATCCGGCAGTCTAGGCTCCCAAGCCGCGGCCTTCCAGGCAAGTCCCGGCCGGTGCCCGACCTGTCCACAAGCTCTGCACGCCAGACCGTCTCTTTGCCCTTGTACCTGGTTTGTTCTTGTTCGTCCACTATGTCACCCTCTTGTGGTTTCAAGGCGCGGGCCCTATGGCTTAGAAAAGAACGCGAGGCGAATTGACAGGCCGCACGCGTGCCCTCTGAGGGCCGCCGGCTTAGACTCGGGACACACGGGAACATGCAACGGTCCGTCGACCATCGGCAGACATCGGGGCGCGGTAAGGCGAAGCGGCGTGATCCCCGCGCCAGATATTTTGGCTTCACCGCCATGCAGTGGCCGTTCATCGCCACGCTGGTGGGCAATTGGCTATTCGCGGCCGCTTTCTTCGCAGCTGCGAAATATTTTTGGACGTGGACGCCTGACGCTTGGGGCATCGCCGACCGCCTCGCGCTCGTCATCAAGGGTGCCGTCATCGCGCTCGTGCCGGGCGTCATCGGCATCTGCATCGTCGCCGCACAGCGTCTCGATCCATCGATGTTCGTCGGCCGCGTGCCCAAGGCCAATTCGCCGGTCGACATCAACAACCGGTTCATCCTCAACACTTTCGAGCAGTTCACCGCGTATTTCATCGCCAATGCGGGTCTGGCGATGTACTGCCCGATCGAGGAAGCGCGGACGCTGCCGATCCTCACGTCGCTGTTCGTGCTGGGCCGTATCCTGTTCTGGGTCGGCTATCACAAGAACCCGTATTTGCGGGCCTTCGGCTTCGGCACCACCTTTTATCCGACGGTCGCAGCCTTCGCCTGGCTGATGCTGATCATGATCTTCGGGATCCGGGTTCCGCTCTAGGCGTTTGTCCGTCATGGGGAAGTGCCCGGCCGTCCTTCGAGGCTCGGGCGATCGCCCTCGCACCTCAGGATGACGGCCGGGCCTCGAACCATGACACTCAAGGCCGCGTCACCTGCCCTGCTGCCATTGCAGAATCGCATCGCTCGGCCACACGAACATGATCACGTTCAGCGTCAGGCCGTCGCGAATCATCACGCCGATAAATACTTCGAGCACGACCGCGATCAGGATCGTCGCCCAAACGGGCAGCCAGGCGGCGAGGTAGAAGCCGGCGATCATGAAAAGAAGATCGCACACCGAATTCAAGACGCTGTCGCCGTAGTAGTCGAGCGAGACGGTCATCTCGCGATAGTGGTTGATGACGAAGTCGGTGTTCTCGACCACCTCCCACGTCGCCTCGAGCAGCACCGCCGCGATGAGCCGCGCCCCGAATGACGCGCGCGGCATGAGCAGCCAGAACAGCCCGTAGAACAAAAAGCCGTGGATGATGTGGGAGGGCGTGTACCAGTCGAAGATGTGCTGGGAGTTCTCCGCGCTGACCACGTCGAAATGCCAGAGCTTCACATAGCCGCATTTGCAGATCAGCGGGTGCCCCATCCCGTAGAGGACGGCGGCCGTCAGGAGGATAAGTCCGGTAACGATGGCAATCTGGGTGCGGGTTATGGTCATGTGCTTCTCTATGCGCTGAGATTCGCGAGCCCGCCATCGGTTATGCTCGAATCAGGGCACCGACACGAGCGCGAGATGGGAGGCGCAATGACCCAAGACGAGGCGCTGGCGCTGCTCAGGACCGGAGCCAGCATCTTTCTCACCGGCCGGCCCGGCAGCGGCAAGACCCATACGGTCAACCGCTATCTCCGCGAGCTGGCGCAAGCCGGCGTCGACTACGCCTATACGGCTTCGACCGGTATCGCCGCCACGCATGGCCATGGCGTGACCATCCATGCCTGGAGCGGCATTGGCGTGCGCGACAGCTTAAGCCGGCGCGACCTCGATACGATCGCCACCAACCGGCGGCTCTCCGGGCGCATCGAGAAAGCATCCGTCCTGATCATCGATGAGATCTCGATGCTGCCGGCGCGCAGCCTTACCCTTGTCGACACGGTCTGCCGCCATATCAAAGGCACGCCCGCGCCGTTCGGCGGCTTGCAGGTGGTCTTGGTCGGAGACTTCTTCCAACTCCCGCCGGTGATGCGCCGGCGCAGCGATCCCGGCATGCTCGACTTCGCCGATGGGGACGACGACTTCGGTGCCGGGTTCGCGCATGGCTCGTCGGCCTGGCGCGATCTCGATCCCATGGTCTGCTATTTGTCGGAGCAGCATCGGCAGGACGACCAGCCCTTTCTCGACGTGCTCGACTCGATCCGCGCCAATGCCTGCACGGGCGAGCATCGGGACCGGCTCGCGGCGCGGATCATCGCGCATGACCGCCTGCCGCCGACCCGCACACGCCTCTTCACGCACAATGCGGCCGTCGACGACATCAATCGCCAGCAACTGGCGAAACTCGGTGGCGAAGCGCGCCAGTTCGATATGACCGGCAAAGGCGCACCGCCCGCGGTGGATGCCCTGAAGCGCGGCTGCTTGTCGCCGGACAGACTCGATCTCAAGGAAGACGCCGTGGTGATGTTCACCAAGAACGACCCGGCCGGCCGCTACGTCAACGGCACGCTTGGACTTGTGGAAGCGTTCGATGCCGAATCCGGTTTTCCTGTCATCCGCACGAAGGCCGGCAAGCGCATCGTCGCGGAGCCCGTCACCTGGAAGATCGAGGAGAGCGGCAAGGAGCGCGCCTCCGTCACGCAGGTGCCGTTGCGGCTTGCTTGGGCCATCACCGTGCATAAGAGCCAGGGCATGTCGCTCGATGCCGCTGTGATCGACCTCTCCCGCGCCTTTGAATACGGCCAGGGCTACGTGGCGCTGTCTCGCCTCCGAAAGCTTTCAGGCTTGCACCTTCTGGGGCTCAACGAGCGGGCCTTGCTTGTCCACCCGCAAGCGATCGAGAAGGACACCGAGTTCCGCGGGGCCTCCGACCGGGCGCTGGACACCTTGGCGCGCCTGGAGCCTGACGAGGTAGCCAAGCGCCAGACGGCCTTCCTGGCGGCCTGCGGCGCGGTCCAGGCCGAGAGCGAGGCAGAAAAGAGCTACGACGTCGCCGCTCTGCGCCAGAGCCACGGCAAGGCCTATGCCCCCTGGACCGAGGGCGAGGAGCGGGATCTGCGCCGCCGCCACCAGGCGGGCGAGCCGGTGAACGCCATCGCTTCGAGCCTCGGCCGGAAGCCCGGCGCCATAAGGTCCCGCCTCAAGAAGCTGGCCCTGATCTAGAGCCCACCGGTCTGCCCTTGTGGGGCGCGGCGCCTGGCCTTAAGCCTTGCGGAAGGCCCCTCCTCTCCCGACATTGGCTTTCAGAATGACCTCCAA
>DATKZM010000024.1:0-58170 GCA_035527975.1 Alphaproteobacteria bacterium
CGCGCTCACCATCAACCCGGCGCTCACCGACACCGATGGCTCCGAGACACTGGCGGTCACGGTGTCCGGCGTGCCCGCAGGGGCCAGCCTTTCGGCCGGCAGCGATCAGGGCGGCGGCGTCTGGACCCTGACCCCGGCGCAGCTCGCCGGCCTCACCATCACCCCGCCGGCCGACAGCGACGTCGACTTTACACTGACCGTGACCGCGACCTCGACCGATGGAGCGGACACCGCCGATACCGTCGATACCATCGACGTCACCGTCGATGCTGTGGCCGATGCACCGACGGTGACGGTGGCCGATGTGAGCGGCGTCGAGGATACCGCGATCGCGCTCAACATCGCCTCAGCGCTCACCGACACCGATGGTTCGGAGAGCCTGGCGGTGACCGTCGCCGGCGTGCCCGCTGGCGCCAGCCTCAGCGCCGGCACCGATCAGGGTGGCGGCGTCTGGACGCTGACGCCTGCGCAGCTTGCCGGCCTCACCATCACCCCGCCGGCCGACAGCGATGTCGATTTCACCCTCACCGTGACCTCGACGGCGACCGAGACCGATGGCGGCGATACCGCCGATACGGTCGATACGATGACCGTGACCGTCAATCCGGCGGCCGATGCGCCGACCTTGACCGTCGCCGACGCAAGCGGCGATGAAGACACCGCGATCGCGCTCTCGATATCTTCCGCGCTGACGGATACGGACGGCTCGGAGACACTGGCCGTGACCGTCGCCGGCGTGCCCGCGGGGGCCAGCCTCAGCGCCGGCAGCGACCAGGGCGGCGGCGTCTGGACGCTGACGCCGGCCCAGCTCGCCGGTCTGACCATCACCCCGCCTTCCGACAGCGATGTCGATTTCACCCTCACCGTGACCGCGACCGCGACCGATGGAGCGGACACCGCCGATACCGTCGATACCATCGACGTCACCGTCGACGCGGTGGCCGATGCGCCGACCTTGACCGTCACCAGCGACGTCACCGGCAATGAGGATCGCGCCGTCGACGTGACCGTCTCCCAGCCGACCCTCGACGCGGCGGTCGCGGGCACGACCGTGATCGTCTCCGGCATGCCGGCAGGCGCCGCACTCAACAACGGCGTCGACAACGGCGATGGGACCTGGACCGTGGATCCGGCAGATCTGCCGGGCCTGATGGTCACGCCCCCGTCGGGCTCGAGCGCCGATATTCCGCTCACCGTTACCGTAAACGGGCCGACGATGCTGATCGAGACGGGCTTCGATTCCGACGCCGACGGCTTCAGCTATGCCGACGACACCTTCCGCGGAACCTCCGAACCCGGCTACGCTGACGGCGCCTATGGCGGCAGCGCCGGCGAGACGGGCGGCGGCATCCAGGTCGATCTGGGCGGCATCGACGGTGTCGATATCAACGGCATGTCCGGCGGTTGGTCGCAGACCTTCAATGTTCCCGCAAACGCAACGGGCACGCTGACATTTTCCTACCGCATGACAATGAGCGGCGAGTACGAATCGAATGAGTACGGCGAAGTGCTCGCCGCGATCGATGGCACGCTGATGGGCACGGGGGGCACCGACTACATCCTGCACGTTGACGGCGATGGTGGCGGCGATGCCGACTACGACGGCGGCTGGCGCACCGTTACCATCGACCTCGGCTCGCTTTCCGCGGGCAACCATACGCTGACGCTGGGCGGCTACAACAACCTCAAGACTTTCGACGACGAGGACACGCAGGTCTATTTCGACGATGTCTCGCTGACGACGACCGGCCAGATCGTCTCGGAAGCCGTGACCGCTGACATCGAGGCCGGCATTCCGCTGACCATCGCCTCGGCGCTGACCGACACGGACGGTTCTGAGACCCTGGCGATTACCATCGCCGGCGTGCCGTCGGGCGCGACGCTGAGTGCCGGTACCGATCAGGGTGGCGGCGTCTGGACGCTGACGCCGGCCCAGCTTGCCGGCCTCACCATCGACCCGGCCGATGACAGCGATGCCGACTTCACGCTGACGGTCACGGCCACCTCGACCGACGGTTCGGACACTGCGACGACCGTCGACACTATCAATGTGACGGTCGATGCGGTGGCCGACGCGCCGACGCTGACCGTAACCAGTGCCGTGTCCGGCAACGAGGATCGTGCCGAGGCGGTGACGGTCACCCAGCCGACACTCGATGCGGCGGTTGCCGGGACCACCGTGATCGTCTCCGGCATGCCGGCCGGCGCGGCGCTGAATAGCGGAACTGACAACGGCGACGGCACCTGGGCCGTGGCACCGGAGAACCTGCCCGGGCTGATGATAACGCCGCCCTCGGGCTCCAGCGCCGACGTCCCGGTCACCGTCACGGTCAATGGCCCGAACACGCTCATCAACACCGGCTTTGACGCGAGCGCCGACGGTTTCACCTATTCCGACGACACCTTCCGCTCAACCAGCGAGCCGGACTTTGCCGACGGCTCCTATGGCGGTGGTTTCGGCGAGACAGGCGGCGGGCTTCTGGTTGATGTCGGGGGCGGTGGCGGCTCTATAACCAATATGTCCGGCGGCTGGTCGCAGACATTCACCGTCGCGCCGAACGCCACGGGCACGCTCACCTTTTCATACCGAATGGTCATGAATGCGGGCTACGAGCCCGACGAGTACAGCGAGGTGCTGGCGTCGATTGACAGTACGCTCATTGGCACCGGCGGTAACGACTACGTCCTCCAGGTCTATGGCGACGGCAACGGCGGCAGTGACTATGACAGCGGCTGGCAAACCGTTGTCATCGATATCGGCGCGCTCTCAACGGGCAATCACACGCTAACCCTGGGCGGCTTCAACAATAAGAAGACTGCTGCATCCGAGGACACGCAGATCTATTTCGACAACGTTTCGCTCGTGGCCACGGAGGACCTCGCCTCCGAGCCCGTTGTCGTCGATATCGAGGCTGGCATCCCGTTGACGATCGCCTCGACGCTGACCGACACCGACGGATCGGAGACGCTGGCGATCACCATCGAGGGCGTGCCGACGGGGGCCGGCCTATCGGCCGGCACCGATCAGGGCGGCGGCGTCTGGACGCTGACCGCCGCCCAGCTTGCCGGTCTCACCTTCGATCCCGCGCCCGACAGCGACGGCGACGTGCCCCTGACAATAACGGCGACGGCGACCGATACGGGCGGCGCCACTAGCACCACCACCGACACGATCGTCGTCACTGTAAATGCTGTCAATGACGCGCCGCTGGCTGAAGCAGGCATGGCCTCGATGGAGGTCGACACCACGATCACCGGTCAGCTCTATGCGACCGACGCCGACGCAGCACAGGGTTCGCTCACCTATGCATTGAGCACTGGAGCGTCCAACGGATCGGTCACAGTAAACGCCGATGGCAGCTACACCTACATTCCAAACGCCAGCTACACCGGAAGCGACAGCTTTGTTTACTCGGCCACCGATGCAAGCGGAGCGGTCAGCACGCAGACCGTAACCGTCGATGTGCTGGCGGCGGGAGCGAACACCATGACCGGTGGCGTCGGCAACGACAGCTTCATCGGCGGGACGGGCGCAGACACGATCACCGGCGGCGGCGGTTACGACATCATCGAGGGCGGGGCAGGCGGCGACACGCTCGATGGCGGTGTGGGGATCGACACACTGTCCTACGCAGCGTCGGCGGCCGGCGTAACCGTCGATCTTGGCGCCGGGACCGCTAGCGGCGGCGACGCGGCCAGTGATACGATCTCCAACTTCGAAAACATTATCGGCTCGGCCAACGCCGACGATCTGACCGGTGATGCGGGCGCCAATATACTGGTGGGCGCCGCCGGCGCGGACACGCTTGATGGTGCTGGCGACAGCGATACCGCCTCCTATGCGGCCTCGACGTTGGCGGTCAATGTCAGCCTGGCGAGCGGCACCGGGACGGGCGGCGATGCCCAGGGCGACGTACTGACCAATATCGAGAACCTTATCGGCTCCGATTGGGACGACACGTTGACCGGCAATGCCGATGATAACGTCATCGAAGGTGGCCTGGGCTCGGATGTGATCGACGGCGGCAATAGCATCGACACGGTATCGTATGTCGGCTCCACAGCGGCAGTGACGGTCAATCTGGGCGCCGGCACCGCGTCGGGCGGCGACGCTGCGGGTGACACGATCTCCAACGTGGAAAACCTGATGGGCTCCAACTACGATGATGCGCTCACCGGCGATACCGGCGACAACACACTGTCCGGCGGGTTGGGCGATGACACGCTGACCGGCGGCGACGGCAACGATACGCTGTCGGGCGACGCCGGCAGCGATCTCCTGATCGGCGGTGCCGGCGACGACGTCTTCCTGTTCGGCACCGGCGACGGCGACGACACCGTCCAGGGCGGCCTTGTCGGCGGCTGGACCGATACGATCCAGCTCGAAGGTGTTACCGGCGACTACCTCACCGGCGACTGGACGCTGACCCTGACTTCGGGCTCGATCCAGGGTGCGACCAGCGGAGCAATTACCCTGTCACAGGACGCCGAGGGCACGATTATCGTGTCCGACGGTTCAACCGTCACTTTCGAAGGTGTCGAGCAGATCCAGTGGTGATGCCGGCCGAACGGGCGAGGCTTGCCGCGTCTCACATCAACTGAACTAGGAAAATCGCCAGGGCAAGGCGCCGCCAGGGAAAAGCGTGTGCGGCCCTACGCGGCAGCGTGGGCGCTGAGCTGGTTCTCGTGCGCCACACGATTGCGTCCGCTGCGCTTGGCGGAGTAGAGCGCCTCGTCGGCCCGCTGAATAAGGTTCGCCGTTGGCTCACCTGCGCGATGGGCTGAGACGCCGGCCGACAGTGTGATCAGTCCGAGTGACTGGCCGGTCTGCCGGTTGACAATGCGTTTCTTCGACACCGTGTCGCGGATGTGATCGCCAAGCTTCACCGCGTCCTTCAATTGGGTGTTCGGCAGCAGGATCGCAAACTCCTCGCCGCCATAACGCGCCGCCATGTCGCGGCCCTTAATGCTCTCGGTGAAGGTACGCGCTACCAGCCGCAGCACCTGGTCGCCAAGCTGGTGGCCGTAGGTGTCGTTGAAGCGCTTGAAGTGATCGATGTCGAGCATCAGTAGGCTCAGCGAGCTCTCTTCCTGCTCGGCCTCGATCGACAAGGCGCTGATTGCTTCGTCGAATGCTTTGCGGTTGGCAAGTCCTGTCAACGAATCGGTGAGCGCCTCGTGGCGGGCCTCGTCGATGGTTTCGCGCAGCTCGGAGATCTCCTTTGTCGAGGCGGTCAGCTCGGTCTGCAGCATCTCCTGCCGTTCCGACATTTTTTTGGTTTCATTCAGGATCGCGCCCACAATCGAGCGGACCTCGGCGGCGCTGGTGTCACCAGCAAGCTGGCCGGTGAAGTTCTGCAGCGCCTCGCCATATTCGGCGTTGTCGGCGCCGGCTTCCTGCAAGAAGCCCATCAAGCGCTCGATCGCGCGTTCCAGCGACTGGCCGGTCTCACGGATCGTCTCGCCTTCGCTGACGATGCCGAAATAGCGGTCGTAGAGCTCGTTCGTAAGCTCCTTGGTGATCCTCAGGTTGCTGTCGACCAGCTTGTCGATGTCGCGCTTCAGTCCAGGCGCGCTGCCGGAATGATAAACATACCAAATAGTGTAATTGTTCGGCGTCGGCGGCAGCTCGATCTCGCGCATCCGCTTCATTGCCGAATCACTATGAGCGATCGCCTGGGCGAAACTCTCAGGAAAATACATGCCGATCCCTTGCCTTGGGCACTAAAGCGGGTTTGAAAATTGATGCGCAGGCCGCGTTTGATGCGTCCAAACCCTAGCCTGTGCAATCTGAAGAACGAGTTAATGGGGCGTCGCAAGCGCCCGGAAATCAACGGGATATTGTATAAATTTTTAGGTTGTTCGCCGAATTTTCGTCGTCGTTGGCGGCATATTCCCGTTCGGCGCCCGCCGCGTTCGCGTCCGCGGATCGAGCCGCCAAGCGGTCCGAGCCCGGATCGACATGCATGCGCCGGGTCGGCATGCACAAGCCGGGCCTACATGCATATGTTTACATTGGTCGTGCCGCCGGTCGGCGAGGGTGCGGACAGTGCAGATTGGGGCGGTTCTGCGGGTGCGCGCGGGTGGGTGCCGCTTCCACGCCGGCGGAAAATAGGCTAGGGCCTCGTCCAGCGGCTTGGCCGCTTGGGTGAAGGACCGGTTCCATGGCGTCTCGATCAGCCCGCGGGCGGCGGCTCCGATACGCGCTCGAAGGGGCGTGCGCGTATGCGTTCGTATTCCTGATTCGCCTGTTGCCGGTTCGCGCGGCCTCCGCGCTTGGCGGTTGGCTGGGCCGGATGATCGGCCCGCACGTCCGGGTCTCGGGCCGGGCGGCGGCGAACCTGGCCATGGTCTTTCCGGAAAAAAGCGAAACCGACCGGCGCGCCATTATCCGCGGCATGTGGAACAATCTCGGGCGCACGGGATTTGAGTATCCCCATTTGCGCAAGCTCTGGGAGGAGGACCTTTTCGATCGAATCGCCGAGCGGGGCTTCGGCAATATAATGCGGGCGGCCGAGCGCGGCGAGCCGATCACAATCAGGGGCAAGCGCATCGAGATCGCCGGCGTGGAGCAGGCCTTGACGCTCTATTTTGAGCCCGGCCCGCACATTATTTTCTCCGGTCATCTCGGCAATTGGGAGATCTTGCCGCTCTTCGGCAATATCCTCGGCATGAATGTCGATGCGATCTTCCGTCGGCCGAACAACCCATACGTCGATAAGCTGCTGATCGAGATGCGCGGCGATCACGGGGGATTGGTACCCAAGGGCGTGCTGGGGGCGGTTCTGTCGCGCAGCACGCTGGAGCGCGGCGGCCTGCTGGGCCTGCTCGCCGACCAGAAACACAACCAGGGTGTCGCCGTGCCGTTTTTCGGCCGGCCGGCGATGACGGCGCCGATGGTTGCCAAGCTGGCGCTGCAATACCGTTGTCCGGTGCACGGCGCCTGGGTGCGGCGTCTCGATGGGGTGAATTTTCGCGTTACCATCGAGCCGCGGCTTGCTATCCCCGACAGCGGCGACCACAACGCGGATGTCGCGGAGATCCTGGGCCAGGTGAACGCGACCTACGAGCGCTGGATCCGCGAGAGCCCCGAGCAATGGATGTGGGTGCACCGCCGTTGGCCAAGGGATGCGCCGGAATGACAAAGCCACGCCGTCACAATGTCGGTGCATTCATTGCGTCAGTTCGGCGCATTCATTGCGTCAGTAGAGCGCAGCCGTACCGGTTGAGCCGGCCGGGTCCACGAACTACAATACGCGCTTGGCATCGGGTTCGGCGGGGCATGCCGCAGCGCAGCATTGACATGCCGTGGTGCATGTCCCACAACAACGCCCGATTTTGACGCCCTCAGGCACGGTAAGGACCGGACGTTCAATGCCCGACATCACGACCACGGAGAATACCTTCGACGCGGTTGCCGACATCATCGCCGAGACAAGTTCGATCGAGCGCGACAAGATCACCCTGCAGTCGCATACGATCAACGATCTGGGTATCGACAGCCTCGACTTCCTCGATATCACATTCGCGATCGACAAGCGTTTCGGCGTCAAAATGCCGGTCGAGCAGTGGATGGAGGACGTCAACGACGGGCGCGCCTCGGCTGACGAATTCTTCGTCATGAGCAATCTGGTGGCTAAGATCGAAGAGCTGATCGCCGCCAAGGCCTGAGTGCCGGGCGGACCTGGGTCCCCATGCAGCTCGAATATTTCCAGCTCGTCGACCGGGTAGGCAAGCTGGACACGCAGGCGGGTCTGATCGAATGCCTGGCCGAGGTGCCGGAAAATTCGACGATCTTCGAAGGGCATTTTCCCGATCATCCGATCTTGCCGGGCGTGCTGCTCGTCGAGAGCATGGCGCAAACCTCCGGCTTCATGTTGCTAGCGCTGGAAGAGTTCAACCGGTTGCCCTTTCTGATCCAGATCGAATCGGCGAAGCTGCGGACCTTCGTCGTGCCGGGTGAAAAGCTGAGGGTCACCGGCGCGCTGGTTCACCAGGGATCGGGCTACGCCGTCACCAGGGGCGAAATCTTTCGCGAGGACAAATCCATTGCCGGCGCTGAACTCCGCTTCCGCATCATGCCGTTCCCGACCGAGGGGTTGCGCGCGCGCGTGCGCGAGCGTGCCGAGGAAGTCGGTCTTGCCGAAGCAATGGCGTAATTTTCTGTCCACTTGCGCGGGAGCGGGCTGGTGCCGTGGGATGTCAAGACGCCCTGGCGTTTTCAGTGAGCGCCAATCGTGACGCGCGAGGTCTGGGTAACCGGCACCGGCCTGCTCTCGCCGCTTGGCGAGCGTCCCGATGAGTGGTGGCCGAAGTTGGGCGATCCGGCCGCCCTCGCCGCGGCGATCGATACCGAGAGCTACACGCCGTTTTCCGTCTATCCGATCGGCGAATACGACATCGACAGCCAGATCCCGCGGCCCGGCGACCAGCGCACCATGGGTCCGCTCATGCATTACGGCTGCTATGCGGCCGGGCTGGCGCTGGAGGCGGCCGGGGTCAAGGGAAACGAAGAGCTGCTGCTGCGCACGCATATGGTGGTGGCCTCGGGCGGCGGCGAGCGCGATTGGGAGCTCGATCACAATATTCTGGAGAATCTCGCCAAGGCCGAGGATCGCGGCGTCTACCTCAACGAGCAGCTCTCCAACGAACTCCGGCCGACGCTTTTCCTGGCCCAGCTTCCTAATCTCTTCGCCGGCAATATCTCGATCGTCCACGGTGTCGCCGGCTCCAGCCGGACGTTCATGGGCGAAGAGGCGGCGGGCGTCGATTCGATGCGTATCGCCTACGAGAAAATTCTCGCGGGCCAGGGCGATCTGTTTCTTGTGGGCGCGGCCTTCAATGCCGCCCGGCCCGACATCATCCACATGACCCATGCCGGCGGCTATGTGCTCAACCAACCGGTCGACAACCTCTGGGACCGGCCCAGGGACGGCGTCGCCTTCGGCAGCGCCGGAGCCTTCCTGGTGCTGGAGGCGCGCGAGCATGCCGAGGCACGTGGGGCGACGCCGGTGGCCAAGCTCTCTGGCGTCTTGAGCGGTCTGTCCGACCGCAGCGAGGGCGCGGCGGCAAGGCTTGCCGAGGGGCAATGGGCGGTTTTGTCGGCCAATCTGCGCGGCGGCGCGTTATCGAAAAAGCACGCCAATGGCGCGCTGGCGGTCATCAGCGGCGCCTGCGGCTCCGGGCCGATCACCCATGAGGAGCAGGTCTTTTTGGAAAACATTGCCGCCGAGGGGCCGGAGCTTGCGGTGCGCGGCACGGGACGCGCCATCGGCCACTCGCTGGAGAGCTCCTTTATCGCCAACGCGGTCCTTGCCATCGACTGCCTGGCGCGGCGCGCGGTGTTCCCGCCGCTGTCGCCCGAAGCCCCGATCGAGGCGCGCGTTGGGGCGGCGGAGGTGGATCAGGTATTAATAACTGGGTGGGGCTATCTGCAGGGCGAGGGCATGGCCCTCCTGGAGGCAATCGATGGGTAAGGGCAACGGCAGAACCGGTGGCAAGCCAATCGCGATCACGGGAATAGGGGTGATCACGCCGCTCGGCCAGGGGGTTGAAGAAAACTGGTGCAAACTGCTTGCCGGCACCTCGGGCATTCACGCGATCACGCGCTTCCCAACCGAGGGTTTGCGCACGACGATCGCGGGCTCGGTCGATTTTCTCGACCTCGACCGGCCGACCCCGCCGGCGCTGAGCCGCGCCCTGGCCGATGGCGCCGCGGCGGAAGCAATGGCGCAGGCCGGCTGGCTGGACGAAGAAGACGAATTCCCCGGCGAACTCTTCCTCGCCGCCCCGCCGCTGGAGCACGACTGGCAGACGCGCCACGAGCTCTGCCACAAATTGGCCGCGGGGCCGACCAGCCCCTACACGATGGCCGACGCGACCTTCCGGCCTAATGAGGACCTGAGCCAGGCGCATCGCGACTTTACCTTCGGCCACCTTGCCGGCGTGCTGGCGCGGAAATACAGAACCCAAGGCTCGCCCATCACGCTGACGACGGCCTGCGCCTCCGGCGCCTCGGCGATCCAGCTCGGCGTCGAGGCGATCCGGCGCGGCTCGCACCCGGCGGCACTCGCTATCGGCACCGACGGCTCGATCCAGGAAGAGGCGCTGATCCGCTTCTCGCTGCTGTCGGCGCTCTCCACCAAGAACGATCCGCCGCAAGCGGCCTCCAAGCCCTTCTCCAAGAACCGCGACGGCTTCGTGATGGCGGAAGGCGGCGCGGCGCTGGTGCTCGAAGACCCCGATCTTGCGAAAGCGCGCGGGGCCACGATCCTGGCTTACGTGCGCGGCTGCGGCGAGGCGGCCGACACCTTCCACCGCACCCGTTCGAACCCGGACGGCAAGGCGATCAACCGCTCGATGCAGGGCGCTATCGACGACGCCGGCATCGCGCCGGAGGATGTCGGCTATATCAATGCCCATGGCACCAGCACGCCGGAGAACGACAAGATGGAGTGCATGGGCATCCAGAAAGTGTTCGGCAGGCATGCCGAGAAAGGGCTCGCGGTCAGTTCCAACAAGTCGATGATCGGCCACACGCTGACGGCGGCAGGCGCCGTCGAGGCAAGCTTCAGCGTGATGACGCTGGTCGACGGCATGCTGCCGCCGACCATCAACTACGAGGTGCCCGACCCCAACCTGCCGCTCGACGTGGTGCCCAATGAGGCACGCAAGTCCGCGCCCGATTTTGCGCTCTCCAACTCCTTCGGTTTCGGCGGTCAGAACGTCTCGCTGGTCTTTTCCCGCGGGGCCGATTGATGGTGGGAAAAGTCCTCGTTACCGGCGGTGCGCGGGGCATTGGCGCCGGCATCGTCCGCCGCCTCGCCGCGGACGGCCACGAGGTCGTGTTTACCTACAACACCTCCAAAGCGCCCGCCGAGGAGCTGATCGAGACGATCAAAGGCGAGGTCAAGGACGCCAAGCTCCGCATCGCCGGCTGCGACATGTCGGACCGCGACGCGGTCAATGCCTTTGCCAAGGAAATCGAGGAGGAGGGCGGCTATTACGGCTTCGTCCACAATGCCGGGCTCTCTTACGACAACCTCGCCGCGATGATCGATGTCGATGCCGCGACGCCGGCGATGCAGGTCAATTTCTGGTCGGCGGTACGCATCGTGCGATCGATGCTGCGCGGCATGATGCGCGCGCGCGAGGGCCGCATCGTCTTTATCGGCTCGGTGACCGCGCTGCGCGGCAATGCCGGCAATGCGACCTATGCCGCGACCAAGGCCGCGCTGCTGGGCTACACCAAGACCGTGGCGACCGAAATCGGCCGGCGCAACGTGACCGTCAACTTCGTCTCGCCCGGCTATGTCGATACCGACATGCTGGCGCCCTATGCCGATTTCCGCGAGAAGCTGGAAAAGCAGATCCCGCTGCAGCGCTATGCCCAGCCGGCGGATATCGGCGGCGTGGTCTCGTTCCTGCTGTCGCCGGATGCGGCCTACGTCACCGGCGCCGACATCGCCGTCGATGGCGGGCTGTCCGCGAGCCTGGGCGTCCAGCGATGACCGAGATGATGCAGGCGCTGCGCCTCCAGCAAGAAGGGGGCGCGGTCCAGCTTGACGAGATCGCAAAGCCGCCGCCGCCGCAAGGCGACCAGGTGCTCGTGCGCATGCGCGTCGTCAGCCTCAACCACATCGATCTCTTCGGCTTCCGCGGCATGGCCTTCGCCCAGCGCCAGCCTTTCCCGATCACCGTCGCTGTCGAAGGCTCGGGCGAGGTCGATGCGGTGGGGCCCGACGTGACCGGCCTCAAGCCCGGCGATCCGGTGGTGCTCTATCCCGGCATCTTCTGCGGCGCATGCAAGCGCTGTAAGGCCGGCCAGGAGAACCTCTGCGAGGACATTGCGGGGATCATGGGGTTCCATGTCGACGGCATCGCGGCGCAATGGGTCACGGTGCCGGAAGTGCGCGCGATCAAGGTGCCTGCGGGGGTGGCGCTCAAGCATGCGGCCTGCGCCACCACGACCTTCGCCACGGTCCAGCACATGCTGTTCGACAATGCCAAGCTGCAGCCGGGCGAAACCATCCTCGTCCAGGCCGGCGGCAGCGGCATCGGCTCGACCGCGATCAAGATGGCCAAGGCCATCGGCGCCACCGTCATCACCACGGTCGGCAGCGAGGCCAAGGTGGAAAAGGCCATGGCGCTCGGCGCCGACCATGTGATCAACTATTCCGAAGAGCGCTTCGAAAGCCGCGCCCGGCGCCTCACCGACAAGAAAGGCGTCGATGTGGTCTTCGAGCATGTCGGCGCCGCCACCTGGGCCGGCAGCCTGCTGTCCCTGTCCCGCGGCGGCCGGCTCGTCACCTGCGGGTCGACAACCGGCATCCAGGCGCAAACCAACCTCTACCAGATCTTCCAGCAGCAGATCCGCATCTTCGGCTCGTTCGGTTTTACTTTGCAGAACATTCGCGACGCGCTCGACAAGATGGCCGCCGGCATCACGCCGGTGATCGACACCGAGATCGCGTTGCCCGACTTCGCGATCGCGCTGGAACGCCTGAAGACCCGCGACGTCTTCGGCAAGATCATCGCCACGGTGCCGTAATCGCCCCGAGGGCCGTTCACGAAGATTGCGCCTGTCCGATCGGTGTGATCAGAATTCCCGGCGCGGAACCGGTTCGAACGGCGCCGCAGTCTTAACTCTCCGTCTGAGGGGAGCCATGCTCAAAACGTTCCCAATCGTGCTGTCCGTATTGCTGGTGCCCTCGATTGCCGTCGCGGCACAGTCGCGGATGACCTGCAAAAATGCGGTTCGGACCTATGTTGCGGTGTTCGATCACAAGGCCAGGACATTCACATTGTCCAGCGCCGGCAAGCCCGTCCGCTATCGGGTCAGGCGCGTACAAAAGCATCCCTATGGTTACGTGATCAGCGGGAAGACTGTGGCGGGCGGCCCCAACTTCATCGCTTACCTGGGCAGAAACCGGCGCATCGAATTCATGGACAACGGAAAAGTCTTCCAGATCGACAAATGCAAGTAGGCCGCGACTAAGCGGTCGAGGCGTGCCTCGGCGTGCGCACGATCGGATGATGCGCTATCCGCTGGACAATTCCGTGTGAATGTCGAGCAGGCCGGGGATCGTGGCCGGGTCGCGCCGGCCGAAGCCGCATTCGGTGGCAAGGCCAAAGCCCTCGGCATGGTGCTTGGCCCTCGCCAGCCGCGCCCGCGAGCCCTCGGCGCCGTCGGTGTGGTGGATGCAGCCGATATAGAGCTCGGTCTCCGGGCGCAGCTTGAGGCCCTCTAGCGGCGCAAAATATGCGTCGTCGCTGCGGCCGCGCGGTACGGGCATGTGGATCCAGTTCACTGCCCGCGTCGCCTGCGCGGCAATGCCGTTGGCAAAGGCAACGCAGGTGCCAAGGTCGGCGGGCTCGACGATATGCTTGTGGCCCGGATCGCCGTAGCAGAGATGAACGCCTGCCTCGACGCCCGCCGGCACCCAGCCGATCTGGCGCACCAGCCGCTCGACGCTGCCGCCAAGCGCATCGGCGTAGTGGAGCGGCGGCTGGGCGCCGTCATGGGCGACGATCTCGTAGGCGACATCCCACTGGATGGCGAGGTCGGCGGCAGGGATCGCCGCCGCCATCGTCTCGACTTCGCGTTTCATCGCACCCTCCAGCGCCGGCTCGATCAGGGCGGCCTGGTCGCCAGGGAAGAAGCTGGTCAAAAGTGCGGCACAGCTCGGCAGGCAGACTTGAAAGCGCGTACCGGCCGGCACCGCGCCTTCGGCGCGCAGGCGCGCGAACACCTCCCATGAGGCCAGCGCCGCGTCGGCGTAGCCCAGCCGGTCGATCCTGAACGCCTTTGCATCGATCCCCTCACGCAGGCGGTAAAGGGGCCGGGTCTTGGTGTCCTTGTAGCCTTCGATCCTGCGCGCCTCGATGAGCTCGAGATCGCCATGGCCGGCAAAGATCGCGTTCTGCCAACGGATCCAGTAGCCACGCTCGCCGGGCTCGCCGTCGGGGTAGCGTGTCGCGCGATCACCGATACGCTCGCCCAACAAACGAAAGGCCGCCTCGGCGTCGGGCAGCCCCAGGCTGCCCACTAAAAGCACATGTCCGTCAGCGCTTGTCATGGTCGGCCCTCTCTCCCGGCATGCTGTTGCTGAGGCGCGAACGCCTGCCCGGCATCCCCAAACTGCATCCGATGATGCGGCAGGTTGCCTTGCATGTCCATTACCCCGAAAACGAAGCAGGCGGCCGGTTTTCCAGGCGCCTGGGGCAGACAACCTTCTGAACGCCGCCCCGCAGGCGTGATCCAATCCTTATCCCCCGACCTACGTAAAGAATGAATGGCAAGATACAACTGAAAGTGGCAGTATAGAATCCACGCATGCGTAATCTTGCTCCGTACACGTACTATATTCTTGATCGCGGTGCAGTTGCGCATCATACTGCCTAAATGCCTGATTATTAGGCATAAAAGGGTATGTGATTTCGAAGCAATGGTCTGTGGGGGGCCGATCTTGCATGCTGAAACACGCTGATATCTGGCGGGCGATCGATACGCTTGCCGGCCAGCATGGGCTTACCGCATCGGGGCTTGCGCGCAAGGCGGGTCTCGATCCAACCACCTTCAACAAATCCAAGCGGGTTACGGCCTCCGGCCGCTGCCGCTGGCCGAGCACCGAGAGTGTCGCCAAGGCGCTGGAAGCGGTCGACGCAACGCTCGACGATTTCGTCGGCTTTGTCCAAGAAAATGGGAGTGGACGGGTCCCGCACGCGATCCCGGTTGCGACCGAGTCGAAGGCTGCGGTCCCCTCGGCTTATGACGAAAGCGGAGGGCCGTACGGCAATACCTGGGATCACATGGCGTTCCCCGGCATGCGCGACCTCGATGCTTATGCGATTGCCATCGAGGGAGACGAGTATCACCCGGTGCTGCGCGACGGGGCGTTGGTGGTCGCGGCCCCGCATGCGGACCTACGCGCCGGAGACCGGGTCTTGGTGCGCCTGGCATCGGCCAAGTTCATCTTTGGAGAATTGGTCCGGCGGACCGACGACCAAATTGAGATCGGGGGCCTCTGCGGCGACGATGAAAATCGAACGCTGATGGCCGACGAGGTGGCGGCGGTGCACCGGATCGTCTGGGCCGAACAGTAGACCGGTTTTTCGGGCAACATGCGCGGCGCAGAATCGCGCGTGACACGAAATTTTGTGTGACCGATGAGCGCAGTGGCAGTCCTGGATGGCCGCCGTTATTGGATATTGCCGGACAGCCCGTTATGCTGGCGTCAATGATGGCGCTTGCCGCCGATATCCACGACAACTCGTAGGTTTTGTCCATGGGCGTACACGACACCTTTGCAAGTTCCGGCCTCACCTATCTCGACGGCAAGTGGCAAGAGGGCAATGTGCCGCTGATGGGCTCGATGACACATGCCGCCTGGCTCGCCTCGGCGGTTTTCGATGGCGCGCGGGCGATCAAGGGGCTGGCGCCGGACCTCGACATGCATTGCGAGCGTTGCATCGATTCCGCGCTCAAGTTCGATCTGCGGCCGCCGGTCACGGCCGAAGAGATGGCCGCGATCGCCTGGGAGGGCATCAAGAAATTTCCCGCTGACGCAGTACTTTACGTGCGCCCGATGATGTGGGCCGAAGAGGGGTTCGTGGCGCCGACGCCCGAAAGCACGCGCTTTACGATGGTGCTTACCGACTCGCCGATGCCCGATGCGCCGGGCTTCAAGGCCTGCCTGTCCAGCTATCGCCGGCCGACGCCGGAAGCAGCTCCCACGGACGCCAAGGCGGGCTGTCTCTATCCCAACTCGGCGCGGGCGCTGCGCGAGGCGGCCGGCCGCGGCTACGACAATGCCGTGGTGCGCGATCAGAACGGCAATGTCGCCGAGTTCGCCACCGCCAATCTGTTCTATGTCAAGGACGGGGGCGTCTTCACACCGCAACTCAACGGCACTTTCCTGAACGGCGTGACCCGGCGGCGCATCATTCAGCTTCTGCGCGATGACGGCCACGAGGTCGTGGAAAAGAACGTGACCTTCGACGAGGTCATGGACGCCGACGAGATATTCTCCTCGGGCAACTACGCCAAGGTCTCGCCGGTGCTCAAGCTCGAGGACCGCGACCTGCAAGCCGGCCCGGTCGCCAAGAAGGCGCTCTCGCTCTACATGGATTACGCGTCGACGAACGGCCGCCCGGCTTAATTTCACCGGTTCCAACGGTCCCAAATATCGAAAGTTCCGCTGCGAAGGCAGTGGTGCTGGCCATCCTTCGAGGCTCGGGCGTCAGCGAGCCTCGAAGGATGGCTGACGCGCGATGTCTGACCGCCGGGCGTCACGCGGCCTTACCCGTAAACAAAACGCCCGGGAACCATGAACGGTCCCCGGGCGCCGATTAAGCCGGTTACTAGTCGGGGCGGTTAGGCCGCCGAAGCCGACTTCGCCGTCTTGGTGAAGGCCTTGAAGGCCTTGGTGACCTGGACGTTGACGGGCTCGAGCGCCTCGCTCGCGGCCTTGGTGGTCAGCTCACCGACCTTGGCGGTCTGGGCCAGGGCCGTATCGAAGCCGGCCTGAGCTTGCTTGCCCTGCAGCTCGACGACGTCCTGGAAGGTCTTGCAGGCGAACAGCGCCTGGGCACCCTCGACACCGGCCTGGAAATTTTCCTGGTTGTAGGTGGCGACGGTCTTGCCGAGCGTCTCGAACACCTTGGCGGCGGCCTGGCTGGCCTTCGAAGCGGCCTCGTAGCCGGCCTTGTTGAAGGCGGCAAGCTCGTCCAAATTCTTGGCGGCGGCCGGGAACATCTTCTCGACCTGGGCTTTGGTCATCTCAACAAACTGCTCGTAGCCTTTTTCCATCGCGGCGGTACCCGCCTTGAAGGCGTCTTCGTTGACGAACTGGTTCATCTTTGGGCTCTCCTGATACCCGGCGCGGTGCGCCGGTTACGTTCTGTAAAAGTTATGCTGCACTGCAACATGATTGGAAATATAGCGCAGCCGTGGTCAGCGTCAAGGATTAATTGTGCAGTGCACAATAAACCGGGATGCGGCACGGTGTCGCAGTGATGGAGGGTGCCTGAAATCAACAAGAAACCGCAGAAGTCCAGGGAAAATCAGACCTATTGGCTGACCGCCAGATCTTCCCCGGCGAGCGCCCGGTCGATGAGGGTGCGGGTCTCGGCGAGCCCGTAGATGGCCGCGAAGGAGCCGAAGCGGGGCCCCTGGGATTGGCCGAGCAGGACCTCATAGAGCGCCCGGAACCAGTCGCGCAGCTTCTCGAACGGGTGGCGCTTACCGATCTCATAAACCGCGGTCTGGATGGTCTCGGCGTCGGCGTCGTCGGGCATACCGGCGAGCGTTTCGGCCAGATCGGTCATGGCTGCGCGCTCCAGCTCGCTGGGCGGGCGGTACTGCCTGGTGGGCTTCACGAAGTCGCGGTAATAGGCCAGCGCGTGCTCGATGAGCCGCGCCAGCATCGGCTCGTTCTCTGGGTTCGCGCCAGGCACATAGTTGGAGATGAAACCCCAGAGCACGCTGGCATCCTCGGCATTGGCGACGCTGGTGAGATTGAGCAGCAGTGCGAAACCAAGCGAGGGCACATGCGCTGGCGGCGCGCCGTTATGAATGTGCCAGGCCGGGTTTTCGAGCTGCTCGGCCGGGCTTTGCTCGGGATACTTGGCGACATGCGCCAGATAGTCGTCGACATGCTTGGGGATGACGTCGAAATAGAGGCGCTTCGCACGGCGCGGCTGGCCGAACATGTAGAGCGACAAAGACTCTTGCGGTGCGTAGTCGAGCCATTCTTCCACGGTCAGCCCGTTGCCCCGGGACTTTGAGATCTTCTCGCCCTGTTCGTCGAGGAAGAGCTCGTAGGTAAAGCCCTCCGGCGGGCGGCCGCCCAGGACCTTGGTGATCTGACCGGACAGGCGCACGCTGTCGATGAGGTCCTTGCCCGACATCTCGTAATCGACCTCGAGCGCGGCCCAGCGCATCGCCCAGTCGGCTTTCCACTGCAGTTTGCAATGCCCGCCGGTTACCGGCACCTCGACGGATTTGCCGGCTTCGTCCTCATAGGTGATGGTGCCCTTGTCGAGGTTCTGGCCGGTCACCGGAACCTGAAGCACGCGGCCGGTCTCGGGGCAGAGGGGCAGGAAGGGCGAATAGGTCTTGCGGCGGTCGGGGCCCAGTGTGGGCAGGATGACGTTGCGGACCTTCTCGTAGACCTCGAGCACCTTCAAGAGCGTCGCATCGAAGCGGCCGGCCTTGTAGCACTCGGTCGAGGACAGGAACTCGTAGTCGAAGCCGAAGCTGTCGAGGAAACCCTTCAGCCGCGCATTGTTGTGGGCGCCGAAACTCTCATGGGTCTCGAAGGGATCGGGCACGGCCGTGAGCGGCTTGCCGAGGTGCTCGGCCAGCAGCGCCTTGTTGGGCACGTTGTCGGGCACCTTGCGAAACCCGTCCATGTCGTCGGAGAAAGCGAAGAGCCTGGTCGGTATGTCGGAAATCCGCTGAAACGCCTGGCGCACCATGGTCGTGCGCACGACCTCGGCGAAGGTGCCGATATGGGGCAGGCCCGAGGGGCCGTAGCCGGTCTCGAACAGCACGTAGCCCTTTTCGGGCGTAGCGTCACCAACGCGGGCAAGCAGCTTGCGCGCCTCGTCGAAGGGCCAGGCCTTTGCGGCCATGGCAAGATCGCGTACGTCGTCCGCGAGGTCTGCGGCAGGTTCGGCAGGCATGAGGGTTTTGGTCCGGTCGCTGGTCGGCGGGAAGATCAGGCGCGGACCCTAACGCATTGCGAGGCAAAATGGAATCGGGCACGGCCTGCTTGACCGAAGCGCGATCTCTTCCGCGGCTAGAGGACGCATCGCGCCCGCTGACCCGTCATTTCGACCAGGGGAGCAAAAGCAACCGAGCGGAAAAATCTGGCCGGACGGCGCGCCGGTTGCAGCTAGATTTCTCCCTCGCTGACGCTCACTCGAAATGACGCCGCAGAACGCCGACTACCGTGGTGAAGCGCGTAGGTCCTAGTTGCTTTCCCTCGGGCGCTCGCGCAGCAGGCCGGCACCAAGGAAGCCGCGGCCCTTGGCAATCTCCAGGAAGCGCGCCTTCTGGTTGGCATCGAGGCCGGCCATGAAGGCGATTGCATGCGCGGCGGCGCGCCGCTGATAGGCATAGCTGTTGTCCGCGAGCTTGCGCAGGTTCCGGTCGATCACACGCTTGCTGGGCTTAGCCTTTTCAAGTTCGGCCCACAGGCGCGCGACATTGTCGCGGCTACCCTCGCGAAACTGCTTGCCGCGGGATCGGATGCGCGTGCGCATGTCGCGGAACTGGCCGCGCTGGGCGACGTCGAGGCCGATCGCTTCGACGGTGGGGCGGGCGGGTTTGGGCGTTGGCTTGGCGGCGCCGGCCTGCCGGCCGGCCATGTTGCCGGCTGCCGGACCACCCAGCGTTTGAGAATAAAAATGCCCGCCGACGAAGAAGACGTTGAGCGCCAATGAGATCGTGAACAACACCCATGGCAAGGCGCGCCACGAGAAGGCGCGGATCGGTGCGCCGCTCATCGTCCGTCACCGTTGAACGCATCGTCGGCCTCGTCGAGTGTGAAGCTGGTGGAGAAGAAGTTGCCCTCGAGGTCGAAGTCGAGCGTTTCGCTCTTCTTGGCGGCAACCTCCATCGTCTTGCCGCCGCGGCCGCTATCGCTGCCGAGCTCGAAGCCGATTGCGCTCACTACCACGATCGCCGCCGCCGCGGCCGCCCATTCGAGCCAGGCGATGCGGCCGCGCTGGTTCTCGTTGGCGGGACTGCGCATCATGCGAACGCTGCCTCCGCCGTTGTCTGCGCTTCCACGGCCGATCGCCTTGGCGGCATCGATCAGCTCCGGTGGCGGGCCCGTTTCGGCGCGCTCGCCGCCATGGGCCGCGAGCAGTGTCGCGAGCAGCAGTGGATTATCGTCGAGCTTGGCTTCGAGCATTTCGCGCTCGCGCGCACTTAGCCTGCCATCGAGATGGGCCGCCAGCAGATTGGCGTCCCAGCCATCGATGTCGCTTGGCTCGCTCGGCCCGCCCGGCCGCGCCTGTCCCACCGGGTCGCGGGGAAGGCTCTTCCAGAGCCCCCTGCCGCGAAGCTGTGTCTTTCGTTCGTCCGTCATCGGTTCCAACCTTGTCTTTGCCCAATGTACGGATCGTCACTCCCGCACATCCCTAATCCCCTGTTAACGTCAACTCTTCGCTAAATCCGAACCTTCGCTGAACCTGTATCCTTCCGCTTTTCCGTCGCGAGCCGTCTTCGATGCAGCGGCTGGCGGGTTAGAAGTCGCTTTTCTTGAAGTGCCCGCGCAGCTTGATCAGCGCCTTGTGGTGCGTGCTGCGCACGGTCTGCGGGTCGATGTCGAGAACCTCGGCGATCTCGGCCACGTCCATGTCCTTGTCGTAGAGCAGCTTCAGGATCAGGCTCTGGCGCGGCGACAGCAGCCCGCCGGGTATTCGCACCTTGTAGCGCAGCTGCTGTTCGACGGCGCCGACGTCCTCGGACACCTCATCGAGCGCCGTCGTCGGCTTCTGGCGCCGCAGATGGTCGATCGTCGTCGAGGTCGAGATGATCGTGAGCCAGGTCGTCAGCGCCGAACGCGTCGGATCGTACTGGCGCAGCAGGCGGAAGTCCTTGTTGCACAGACGCACGAAAACGTCCTGCGCCACATCGGAGGATTCCTCTAGATCGCGTCCAGAGCGCCTCAGCGTTTTCACCACCGCGCCATAGATCACGGATGAGAACCGTTCGACGAAACCGTCCCAGGCTCCCTGTTCGCCCCGCACGAGACGCTGGATAAGCTGCACCTCGTCGGGCCGCTTGCTGCCGCGCACTGCTTCCCCGACTATCGCCAAGCTGACCGCCGTCATAGACCATTTCCACTGCGTCGCAAATCCCCGTGAGAGTTCTACGGCCCGGGGCGCAGCGCCATCCCCTCCATACTTCCATACGACTGTGTTCTTAGCGCGGCGCCCTGGGCCACGGATTATTCCGGCTTTCTTCCCGTTTTCCCTCGTATTAGCCCACGAAGTGGGTAAATTTCCCATCGCATCGGCGGCGTGGCCGATAGGCCCCGCGGGCCCTATACTCCGCGGCCAGATGGATCCCGCCCGCAAAGCATCGCCCGTGCCTGATCTTGGCGCGCTTTCGGCCCTGGTTGTGGGTCCGGCGGCGGCGGCGTGGCGCAACCCCGACGGAACGGCCGAGAGCTTCAGCCATGGCGAGGCGGCGCGGCGGTTGCGCGGCGGCGCGGCCCCGCTGATCTGTCATGCGCCGGCGGCGGCGCGGCGGCTTGGCCTGCAGGGTATCGCGGCCTATGACGTGCTCGAGCTCTTCGCCTTCGTGCGTCCGGCGGGGTTCTGCGTGCCGACGCCGCGCGGGATCGCCCACGCTCTGGATATTGGGGCGCTCGACCTTGCCACATCGCCCGGCCATGCGTCAGAACCGGGTGAGCTGGACCTTCTGCTCGCCGTTGCCGAGGCCCTGCTGGCCGCGGTGGCGCGCACCGATCCCCGCAGCGATCCAGGACTTATCGCGATCGCCGAGACGATGGCGCTGGGTGGCTGGCGCTGGGGCGAGCTGGTACTGCGCGCGATCGGCCCGGAACCGGGCAGGAAAAAGAACGCCGGGATCGAGATCTGGCGCGGGCTGCCCGAATGGGCCGAACGCGCGCCCGAGCCGCCGCCCGGCAACAAGCCCGTCGAGCCGGTCGAGGCCCGCGCGCGCCTGGCGCAGCTTTTGGGCAGCCGGGCCGAAGCGCGGCCCCAGCAGGCCGACTATGCTTCGGCGGTCTCGGCCGCCTTTCTGCCGCGCCAGCAGGCCGGCGTGCCGCATGTGGTGCTCGCCGATGCCGGCACCGGGGTCGGCAAGACGCTCGGCTACATCGCACCGGCGAGCGTCTGGGCGGAGAAGAACGGCGGGGCGGTCTGGATCAGTACGTTCACGCGCAACCTCCAGCACCAGATCGACCAGGAGCTCGACCGGCTCTACCCCGATCCGGCGGAAAAAGCACGCAAGGCGGTGGTGCGCAAGGGACGCGAGAACTATCTCTGTCTGCTGAACTACGAGGAGGCGGCAGGCGCGGCGCGGCTACGGGCCCAGGACGCCGTGCCGGTCGGCCTCGTGGCGCGCTGGGCGGCGGCGACCCGCGACGGGGCGCTGATCGGCGGCGATTTTTCGGGCTGGCTCGCCGATCTCGTCGGCCGCGGCCGCGCGGCCTCGCTCGCCGACCGGCGCGGCGAATGCATCTATTCGGCCTGCCAGCACTACACGCGCTGCTTTATCGAACACGGCGTCCGGCGCGCCCGGCGGGCTGAGATCGTGGTCGCCAACCACGCGCTGGTGATGATCCAGGCAGCCCTCGGCGGCGACGACCGGTATCTCCCAACGCGCTATGTCTTCGACGAGGGCCACCATGTGTTCAACGCGGCCGATGCTGCTTTTTCGGGCCATCTGACAGGCCAGGAGACCGCTGATCTGAGGCGCTGGATCCGGGGGGCCGAAGCACGCGGGCGCGGCGGCCGTAGCCGGGCCCGCGGCCTGCAGGCACGGCTCGGTGATCTTGCCGCTGGCGATACGGCTGCCGTCGAGGCCATCGATGCCGCTGTGAGCGCGGCGGCCGAACTGCCGGGAGAAGGCTGGATCGCGCGGCTCACCGCCGAGCAGCCGGCGGGGACGGCCGAGCGTTATTTTGCGCTGGTGCGCCGCCAAGTCTATGCCCGGGCGCGCGGGCCCGAAAGCGCCTACGGCATCGAAACGGAAACCTTGCCGGCGCTCGAGGGTTTAGTCGACACCGCCGCGGCGCTCGATGCCGCGCTGGCCGATCTGATGGTGCCGCTGGGCAAGCTCGCCGAACGGCTCGCAGCCCGGCTCGACGATGAGGCCGACGCCCTCGACACCGGCACCCGCAATCGCCTCGACGCCATGGCGCGCGGCCTCAAGCGCCGCACGGAGGTCCAGATCGCGGGTTGGCGGGCCATGCTGCAGGCCCTGGCAAAGGATGATGAAAGCAAGGAGGCAGGGGAGGGCGTCGTCGATTGGTTCTCGGTCGAGCGCCTCGCCGGCCGCGACGCCGATATCGGACAGCATCGCCACTTCATCGATCCCACGCGGCCCTTCGCGGAGATCGTGGCGGCCCAGGCGCACGGTATCGTCGTCACTTCGGCCACCTTGCGCGACGGTTCGGGCGACGAGGAGGCCGACTGGGCGGCGGCGGAGACGATGACCGGCGCGCGTCACTTGCCGGCGCCGGCGATCCGTGCCGCGGTTCCCTCGCCCTTCGACTATCCCGCGCTGACAAGGGTGATCGTCGTGAACGATGTCGGGCGCGAGACGATGGAGCGGATCGCCGCCGCCTACCGCGAGCTCATGCTGGCGTCCGGCGGCGGCGCGCTGGGCCTTTTCACCGCGATCTCGCGCCTGCGGGCGGTCCACAAGGCGCTTGCCGGGCCGCTGGAGGCCGCCGGCCTGCCGCTCTACGCCCAGCATGTCGACGGGCTCGACGTGTCCACGCTGATCGACATCTTCCGCGCCGAGACCGACGCCTGTCTTCTCGGCACCGACGCCGTGCGCGACGGGGTTGATGTGCCGGGCCGCTCGCTCCGCCTCATCGTCTTCGACCGCGTGCCCTGGCCGCGGCCGACGATCCTCCACAAGGCGCGGCGCGCGGCGTTCGGCGGCAATGCCTATGACGACATGCTGGTGCGTCTGCGGCTGAAACAGGCCTACGGCCGCCTCACGCGCCGCGCCGACGATCGCGGCGTCTTCGTGATGCTCGACAACCGGTTGCCCTCGCGCCTGGCGAGCGCCTTTCCTGAAGGCGTGGCGATCGAACGTGTCGGGCTGGCGGAGGCGGTCGAGGCGGTGCGGAGCTTTCTGGCCGGCGGCCAAACGCCGCGTTCGACTTGACGGTTCCGGCTGCAGCGCCTAAGTCCCCCGGGTCCGAGGCCGTCTCCCGATCTTCCGAAACCAACGGGAACGGGCCACAGGCCTATGTCTTTCCGGGGAGCGGCACATGCTCGATCACCACACGGCGCTCATCTACACGATGGTGCTGGTTTCCGCCGCCGACGGCGCGATGAGCGACGCCGAGCTCCGTAGCATCGGCGAGGTGGTGAACTATCTGCCGATCTTCCGCGACTACGACGCCGACACGCTGCCAACGGTGGCGGGCGATTGCGCGGAGATCCTCGACGACGATGAGGGGCTCGACAAGGCGCTGCAGGTGATCGAGGGCTTGCTCCCCGGCAAGCTGCACGAAACCGCTTACGCCATTGCCTGCGACGTTGCGGCTGCCGACGGCTCGGTCAAGCCCGAGGAAGCGCGGTTGCTGGCGATCCTGCGCGACCGTTTGAAGATCGACCGCCTGGCCGGCGCCGCCATCGAACGCGGCGCGCGCGCGCGTCACGCCGTGCTCTGAGCGCCTGCCGCCTGGCTCCATAGATGGCCCGTGCAAGTCATAGCGTACCACGCTAGTATCGCGCCGGGCAGAGGAACGGTCGGGGATCGGCGGCGGCGGCCAGCATCGCCTCAATACCAGATACGCGATACCGAGATCGGTCCAAACGGGCCCGGACCGGCATGCCGGTCCGGTGTCTGAGTTTAATCATCAGTGACGACACGAACATCGAGCGGAGGAGGACGACATGACTGTGGAAAGCAAACATCCGGAAACCTTGTTGCTGCACGCCGGCCACCGGGCTGATCCAACGACGGGGTCGGTCGCGGTGCCGATCCACCAGACCACCAGCTATCAGTTCCAGGATGCGGGACATGCCGCGCGGCTGTTCGCGCTCGAGGAGCTGGGCTTCATCTATACGCGCATCATGAACCCGACCCAGGACGCGCTCGAGCAGCGACTGACGGCGATGGATGGCGGCGCGGCGGCGCTGGCGCTCGCCTCGGGGCAGGCCGCCTCGCACTTCTCGCTCTTCAACCTCGCCTGGAGCGGCGACAATGTCGTCAGCTCGACGGACCTTTACGGCGGCACCTGGAACCTGTTTGCGAACACGCTGAAGCAGCAGGGCATCGAATGCCGCTTCGTCGATCCCGCCGATCCCGAGGCCTTCCGCCGGGCAACCGACGACCGCACCCGGGCCTATTACGCCGAGACGCTTCCGAACCCCAAGCTGCACGTGTTTCCGATTTCCGAGGTGGCGGCGATCGGCCGGGAGTTCGGCATTCCCCTGATCATGGACAACACTGCAACGCCGCTGATCTGCCGGCCGTTCGATCACGGCGCGGCGATCAACGTCTATTCGATGACCAAGTATATCGGCGGGCACGGCACCTCGATCGGTGGCGCGGTCATCGATAGCGGCCAGTTCGACTGGGAAGCCCACAAGGAGCGCCAGCCCGCACTCAACACGCCCGATCCCAGCTATCACGGCGCGGTCTGGACCGAGGCGGTGAAACCTCTGGGTCCGATCGCCTATATCCTGCGCATGCGCGTCGATCTGTTGCGCGATATCGGCGCGGCGATCAGCCCGCAGAACGCCTTCAACTTCATCCAGGGGCTGGAGACGTTGTCGCTGCGCATGGAGCGGCACTGCCAGAACGCCGAGGCGGTGGCAAATTGGATCAAGGACCATAAAAAGGTCAACAAGGTCCACTTCCCGGGCCTCCAGGAGGGCGAGCAGAAGCGCCGGGCCGATACCTACCTCAAGGGCGGTTACGGGGCATTGGTCGGTTTCGATATCGAAGGCGGCGCGGCGGCCGGCGCCAAATTCATCGATGCGCTGAAGATGCACTACCACGTCGCCAATATCGGCGATGCGCGCAGCCTGGCGATCCACCCCTGGACCACCACGCATTCGCAGCTTTCCGACGAAGAAAAGAACGCGACCGGCATCACCGAGAACTATGTACGCCTGTCGGTGGGCATCGAGCATATCGACGACATCATCGCCGATCTCGATCAGGCCCTGGCCGCGGCCTGAGGCTTCTGCAAGCGGTTGCCCCTCTCCCGCACGGGTCGGGAGAGGGGCGCGCCTGCGCTGTGTGGCGGCACCGACGCCTCACCCTTCGACAAGCTCAGGATGAGGCTTGTGTTTGGGATCTCGTAAATTTCCTCATGCTGAGCCTGTCGAAGCATGAGGGCAGCCGCGCCACCTCCGCTCCGACTACTTCTTGAAGATCTGCTCGGCGTCGGAGATCTGGCCCTTGCGGGCGGCGATCACGGCCTCGGCGCGGGCAATCTCGGCCTTCAGCGCCTCGATATACGCCTTGAGATCCTCGGCGGACCAGCCGGAGATGTCGGTCGGCTTATTCGGTTGGCTCTGCGGCTCCAATTCGTCGAGTTCGAAGGCCATGATTCCGCTCCCCTCGGTTCGCCTGCGTTGGTTGTCTTGCATCGGCGAGGCTAAGATACTAGACCAGCGCCTTGTTTTTCCACCATTCGGCGCTGTCCGAAGTTTCAAACATTCGAGAGGTTACATGGCCGAAGCGCTTCCCGAGACCATGACCGCGATCGAGATCCCCGAGCCCGGCGGGCCCGAGGCGCTGGTGCCAGGGACACGGCCGGTCGCGGCCCCCGCGGCGGGCGAAGTGCTGATCAAGGTCGCAGCGGCCGGGGTCAACCGGCCCGACGTGGTCCAGCGCCAGGGCCGCTATCCGCCGCCGCCGGGCGCCTCCGACATTCCGGGGCTGGAGATCGCCGGCACCGTGGTCGCGACCGGCACGCAAGCCGGCGAGTGGAAGGTGGGCGATGCGGTATGCGCGCTGGTTTCGGGCGGCGGCTATGCGGAGTACTGCCCCGCGCCGGTGCCGCAATGCCTGCCCGTGCCCAAGGGGCTCTCGATGGTCGAGGCAGCCTGCCTGCCGGAAACCTTTTTCACGGTCTGGACCAATGTCTTCGATCGCGGCGGCCTGCAGGCGGGTGAGACCATGCTGGTGCATGGCGGCTCGTCGGGCATTGGCACCACGGCGATACAATTGGGCGCGGCCTTCGGCGGCCGGGTGATCGCCACCGCGGGCAGCGCTGAAAAGTGCAAGGCCTGCACCGATCTGGGTGCCGCGCGCGCGATCAACTACCGCGAGGAAGATTTCGTCGAGGTGGTGAAGGAGATGACCGACGGCGCCGGCGTCAACCTGCTGATCGACATGGTCGGCGCCGATTACTTCGAGCGTAATATCGCTGCGCTCGCCGTGGAAGGCCGGCTCGTCCAGATCGCGGTGATGACGGGGGCGGAGTCCAAAGTGAACCTCGCCCAGATCATGGTGCGGCGCCTGACGGTGACCGGCTCGACCTTGCGACCGCGCAGCATCGCCGACAAGGGCGCCATCGCGGCGAGCTTGCGTGAGCACGTCTGGCCGTTGATCGAGGCGGGCAAGGTGCGCCCGGTGATGTACAAGACCTTCGCGCTGAAAGAGGCCGCCGAGGCCCATGCGCTGATGGAAACGAGCGCGCATATTGGCAAGATCGCGCTTGAAGTCGCCGGCTAGCGGGGTCATCTTCTCTGGCACAGTGCCTGATAGCAGGCGCTGCCCACTCCCGCAGCTTTGATCGATGAAGCAGTCGGGGCCGGCCAGTCAAATGGCCGGCACGGGGATTTCCATTGGTTTTTTCGATACGCAATCAACGACATAGTCCCCCAGCAGACCTAGACCTGTGCGGACAAAGACCCAAGCGGACATAGCCCCCAAGAGGACAGATCTTATGAGCACCCTTCCGATGATGCCGAAGGCGACGGCCGTCTGGCTGGTCGACAACACCACGCTGACCTTCGATCAGGTTGCCGCGTTCTGCGGGCTGCATCCGCTGGAAGTGCAGGCGATCGCCGACGGCGAGGTGGCGAGCGGCATGGCGGGGTACGACCCGATCGCCAGCGACCAGTTGACGGCCGAGGAGATCGCGCGCTGCGAGAAGGACGACAACGCCAAGCTGCAATTGCTCAAGTCCAATATGCCGCTGCCGACGTCCCGCTCCAAGGGTGCGCGCTACACGTCGGTCTCCAAGCGCCAGGACAAGCCCGACGGCATCGCCTGGCTGCTGCGCACTTTTCCGGAGCTATCCGACGCCCAGATCGGCAAGCTGCTCGGGACCACCAAGCCGACGATCACGGCGATTCGTGAGCGGACCCACTGGAATGCCCCCAACATCCGGCCGCGCGATCCGGTCGATTTGGGCTTATGTGCGCGCGGCGAGCTTGACGAGGCGGTGCAGAAGGCGCGCCAGCGCGCCACCCGCCGGGCAAAGGAAGCCGCGCGCGACGCGCGCAAGTCCGGGATCGTGGTTGAGGAGACGGTGCCCGCCGGCCAAATAATGGGCGCCCCGCATGCAGAGCCAGAACCGGCGCCCGAGCCCGAGCCGGCCCCGAGGGGCCCCGCGCCCACGGCTGCCAATCTGTTCAAGACGCCGGAGCGCGCGCCCGACACGGCGGCTGCCGATGACGGTCCCGACAACCCAGTGCTCGATCCGAACCTGCTTTTCAAGCCCAAGCCGGCCGCCCCGGAAGTCGAGGCCACAGAAGAAGCCGGCGAAGACGCGAAAAGCGAAGAAAAGTCAGACGTCTAGCGCACATTGCTCATTGCGGAGCTCAGCCGGACGGGCAGGGGGGCCTAGGCCGTGCAGGAGTAGCTGCCTTTCGGACACCATGCCGTGACGGTGCGGCGGCAGGTATTGCATCGCAACCGCCCGGGTGCGGCGCCGAAGCGCGGCAAAGGATAAATCCAGACCGATGGGCGATCCACTGATGTGCGCGGCCTGCGATTCGCGGCCTTAGAGCATGATCCGTTTAGTTGGAATCGTTCGCTGACCACGATCTCCCTCCCCCTCAAGGGGGGAGGGAGTGTCTGCGTAAACCTTTTCGGATTTTGCCCTAGCGGACGGCGCCGGCAGCGGAATGCATTCCAGGAGTGCGTCATGGAACATCTCGTCGACATCGCCAAGCTGGAAGCTGACAACGCCATCACGCCCGCGCAATCAGCGCGGATTGGTCAACGCCGTCGTCGTCTTCGCCTCGATCCACTTCTATACGCATTGGTTCGAGCATCTGCGCGCCTGGCCGTTTTCGGTGATCGTCGGCGGCGCTCTCTCGATCGTCATCGCCTTCGCGCTGTGGCATTATAACCAGAAGGCGCGCCCGTCCTTGCCCGACGTAGCGGTTGCGGCGCCGGACAGCGCTCAGTCCACCGGCACCGTGTAGTTGAGCGGCAGGCGGCCGCCGTCGCAGTAGATCACTTGGCCGGTGATGTAGCTCGCCTCCGCGCTTGCCAGGAACACCGCCACCGCGGCGACTTCGCCCGGCTCGCCCAGGCGGCCCATCGGGGTGCGCGACATGATCTTCTTGCGCGCCGCCTCGTCCTCCATCACGACCTGCGCCATCTCGGTCGCGATCGTCCCGGGCCCGATTGCGTTGACCCGGATGCTGTGCGGCGCCAGCGCCAGCGCCATCACATGGGTGAGCTGATTGATGCCGCCCTTGGAGACGTTGTAGGGGACCTGATTGGGGATCGCGAGGACGGCGTTCACCGACGACATGTTGATGATCGCCCCGCCGCCGCCTTGCGCCACCATCTGCCGCGCCGCTGCCTGGCCGGTAAGAAATGCGCCTTTCAGGTTCGTGCGCAGCACCTTGTCGAAATTACGTTCCTCCAGATCGAGGAATTCGGCGGTGTGGATGGTGCCGGCGTTGGAGACCATCACATCGAGGCGGCCGTATTCGCGCACCGTGTCTCCGACCAGCGCCGTTACCTGGCCGGCATCGCCGACGTCGCAGGCAACGAAACGCGTGTCGCCGCCGGCCAGCGCGATGCGGTCGGCGGCTTCCTTGCCCTTGCCCGCTTCGATATCCGAGAGCACGATCTTGGCGCCCTCCTTGGCGAAGCGCTCGGCGATGGCAAAGCCGATCCCCTGCGCGGCGCCGGTGACGACGGCGACTTCGTCTTTCAGCTGCATGGCGCTCGTCCTCCTGATCCCGCGTGTCCGGTATTCCTCATGGCCGAGGTCCGATCATATCGGTCCCGCACGGCAAGGGGGAGGGTGCTGAACGTCGCGGTGCGATGCGCGGGATCAGTCGATCCGGTCGAGCAGCGCCTCCAGCGCCGGCAGCTTGCCCGGCCAGCCGCCGGCCAGCAGCTCGGCAATGATCGGCGTCTCATCGCCGCGATGGATAAGGACGAGGCGGGTTGCGGCCGCCTCACGGGTCAGCTCGAAGGTAACGCGGGTTTCGTGCGTCTCGTCGTTCGCCCACCAGGCCCAGACCATGCGCGTCGGCGGGTCGAGCTCCAGGACTTCGCAGTCGGCCCAGCCGCGCCAGCCCGGCATCGGCTCGCCAGTCAGCCGAAAGCGGTGGCCGACATGGGGGGCGAAATCATTCGCCATCAGCCAGTCGGCCATCCGGTCGGGCGAGACCAGCACCCGCCAGACCTTATCGATTGGATGGGCGATCCGGCGCTCCAGGCGAATGTCGAGGCTCACGGCTCCTCATCCAGCAATTTGGCCAGACGATCGATGCGGCCTTCCCAGAAGTCGCGGAAGCCCTCGCTCCAATCGTGCACCGTCTTGATGGCCTCCGGCCGCATCGCGTAGACCCGGTAGCGGCCGTCGACACGGCGCGATACCAGCCCGCTCTCCAGCAGGATCTTGAGATGCTGGGAGACCGCGGCGAAACTCACATCGAAGCGTTCGACGATCTGCCCGGCTGTGCGCTCGCCCTCGCGCAGGATTTCCAGGATCCGCCGGCGGTTGGGATCGGCGACGGCGTGAAAGACGCGGTCGCGACTCGGCGGGTCCGGAGTGGGGTTTGTATAGGTCGGCATGCGCGCATTATTTTAGGAACTGCTAAAATGTCAAGTGCGAGCGCTCGGGGCGCCGGATTGCGGAAGCCAGCGCCCCAACGTCCCAGGCCCAGTGGGCCTATTTCTTTTTGGCAGGCGCGCGGATCTGCTGGACGATGCCGAACATGTCTGCCTGGACCCAGTGTTCGGCGATGCGGCCGTTCCTGATCCGGAAAACGTGCATCTCGGTCCATTTGATTTTCCGGCCGGTGGGCTTCATGCCGAAGAACGCGCCCTTGTGGGTGCCGCTGACCGCACCGATCACGGCGATCTTGTCACCCCTGGCAACCAGCGGCGTATAGCTCGCGCGGACATCGGGGAAGGCCTTGAACATGGCGGCGGCAAAGCCCTTGAATGCCTTGGCCGACAGGTTGCGCGCCTGGGGCGTGTGCTGGCGATAGTCCTTGGTGAAAACCCGGTCGACCGCGCCGACGTCGCGGGCATTGATCACCTGATTGGCAAAACGCTGAACCGCCGTATTTAGGGCGGCGTCGCCCGCCGCTGCGGGCCCTGACGCCCCGAGCCCCAGAGCGACGATCGCCGCCGGGACGACCGCGTGCCAGCGAGAATGCGTGCGTTCAAGCATATCGAACTCCTCCATTTAAGTTACTGGTGAAATATATTATTAAGCGAACGCTTAAATGAATGTCAAGATGTTAGAGTCAAGACATTGGGTCCGGGCGCCGGGAGCGGGCACACGGCCGCTCGGACCCGGGGCAGGGTTTGCCCGGCCTTGAATTTTATTCAAGACTGAGACAAGCTCGGGAGATGGCGAAACCTCAGATGACCTTGCCTCCGTTCGCAGCCCTGCGGGCGTTTCTTGCTGCTGCCACGCATGATCGCTACCGCGATGCGGCTGACAGCCTGGGCCTTACCGAATCCGCGATCAGCCATCAAGTGAAACGCCTGGAGGATTTCCTGCGGACGCCGCTGATCGACCGCTCGGGCCGGCGCCCGAAATTGACCGATACCGGCCGCCGCTATCTGGAGCAAATCGAGCCGGCATTACGCCAAATCCAGGCGGCGACCGAAGCGCTCATGCCGGCCGACGGTCGCAGCACGTTGCGGATGACATTGCCGCCCTCGCTGGCCGCCACCTGGCTGATCCCCAGGCTCGGCGCCTTCGAGCGGGAGTATCCGGAGATCAACCTCCAGCTCATCACGACGACCCGGGTCATCGATATGCGGCGCGACCAGATGGACTTCGCGATCCGCCACGGCAAAGGCGCCTGGCCGGATGTCGAGGCGACCTTCCTGCTCGAAGAGGCGGCGATGCCGGTATGCGCGCCCGACTTCCTGGAGGCGCTTCCCCAGGGGCTTCCGGCCGATGGGCTTCAGGATCTGCGGTTGATCGTCAACGCCAACTTTCCCGATGAATGGGAGGAGTGGGCGCGGGCGCATGGGGTAGAGCCGCCGAGCCCCGGCAGCCTCATCACCATGGATGCAATGGAGCAGGCCCTGCAACTCGCCGAATCGGGCCATGGCCTGGCGATGGGACGGCGGCCCGTCGTCGATAGCTGGCTGGAGCGCGGCCAGCTGGTTGCGCCTTTCGGCGGCGCCGACCCGACGGGCGCCGCCTACTATCTGTGCCGGCCGGTCGCGACCATGCCATCGGCGGCGGGCCGGCGCCTCGAGCGCTGGCTGACCGAACGCGCCAAGGAATGGCGCGGCAGCGGCGGGTGACCGTCTGTGACTTGAATTATATTCAAGTAAGGCTGAAGCGAAGTCGGTCGATTTCTCTGCTGATATTGCTCATCTTTACTGGCAGCGAACGCTCAAGGCTGCCACTCCGGGCGCCCGCGCCAAGAACGACTACTCGAGGAAGATCGCCATGGATCAGATCGTCTCCGCCGACCCCGCGCCGAGCGCGCCGGTGCAGGCGGCCCCAATCGTCGAAGCGCCGCTGACCTTTATCCGCCGGCAGGACGAAAAGCCGGTCTTCCACAGCGCCGCGCTGACCGGCGGCGCGGTGAAGCTGTTCTTCGAGACCGAGGACCACACGGTGCCGATCGGCGACATGCGCGCGATCGCGGAGGATTTGTCGCTGGACCGCGAGGGGTTTGAGCTGCTGCGCTGTCCGACCGCGGCCGAGGATCTTCACGACGACGCCGCGGTCGAGCAGGTCTACTACCCGGAAATCAAAGCGCTGCTGCGCGAGCGGCTGGGCGCTGACCGTGTTGTCGTCTTCGATGCCACCCGCCGCGCCGATAGCGATGTGGGAGCAAAGAACCCGGACGGCCTGCGTGGGCCCGCCGCCCGGGTGCATGTCGACTACACGGTCGGCAGCGGCCCGCAGCGGGTCGCCGATATCCTCGGCGAGGACGAGTTCGCGCGGCTTCAGGCCTCCGGCGCGCGGATCGTCCAGATCAACGTCTGGCGCCCGATCCGGGGGCCCGTGGAGCGCTCGCCGCTGGCGCTGGCCGATGCGTCGAGCGTGCGGGCGGACGACCTCATCGCCACCGACCAGGTGTTCGCCGACCGGGTCGGCGAGATCTATCACTTGGCTCATGACCCCGCGCAGCGCTGGTATTTCGCGCCGCGCATGACCACGGACGAGGTGATCCTGATCAAGGGCTGGGACAGCCTCGATGACGGCCGTGCGCGCTTCACGCCCCACGGCGCGTTCCAGTTGCCGGATACGCCGGCGAGTGCGCCGCCGCGCGAGAGCATCGAGGTGCGGACGCTGGTGGTGATCGAGTAGGGCACCAAAGGGGCGGCGCGAATGCGTCCTCACCCGCCCCTGGCGTAGCCGATCTCCTTCAGCGCCTCTTCAATTTCCGGCAGGATCGCCGGATCGTCGATGGTGGCGGGGGCCTTGTAGGCTTGGCTATTGGCGATCTTCTGCATGGTGCCGCGCAGGATCTTGCCCGAGCGCGTCTTGGGCAGGCGCTGAACCACCGTCGCCGTCTTGAAGGCGGCGACCGGGCCGATCTTCTCGCGCACCATGGCGACCGCCTCGCTGACGATCGCTGCATCATCGCGGCTCACACCCGCGTTCAGCACCAGAAAGCCCAGCGGCACCTGGCCCTTCAGCGCGTCGTGGACGCCGATCACCGCGCATTCGGCGACGTCGGGATGGTGGGCGAGGACTTCTTCCATGGCGCCGGTGGAGAGCCGGTGTCCGGCGACGTTGATGACGTCGTCGGTGCGCGTCATCACGAAGACGTAGCCGTCGTCGTCGATGAAGCCGGCATCGCCGGTCTTGTAGTAGCCCGGATAGTCGCTGAGGTAGCTGTCGACATAGCGCTGGTCGGCGTTCCACAACGTCGGCAGCGTGCCCGGCGGCAGCGGCAGCTTGCAGACCAGCGCGCCGATATCGCCGGGCCGCACGGGCTGCTGGTTCTCGTCCAGCACCTGAACGTCCCAGCCGGGGGCGGCCTTGGTCGGCGAGCCCTCCTTGACCGGCAGTTGCCCCAACCCGATGCAGTTGGCGCAGATCGACCAGCCCGTCTCGGTCTGCCACCAGTGATCGATCACCGGCACGCCGAGCTTTTCCTCGGCCCAATGAAGCGTGTCGGGATCGGTGCGCTCGCCGGCGAGAAAGAGCGTGCGGAAGTTCGACAGATCGTACTTGCCGATCAGCTCGCCGTTCGGGTCCTCGCGCTTGATGGCGCGGAACGCCGTCGGCGCGGTGAACATCGCGGCGACCTTGTGCTGGGCGATGACGCGCCAGAAGGTGCCGGCATCCGGCGTGCCGACGGGCTTGCCCTCGAACAGCACCGTCGTGTTGCCGTGGATCAGCGGTGCGTAGACGATATAGGAATGCCCGACCACCCAGCCGACGTCCGAGGCCGCCCAATAGACCTCGCCCGGCTCGACGCCGTAGATGTTCTTCATGCTCCAGTTGAGCGCGACCAGGTGCCCGCCATTGTCGCGCACCACGCCCTTGGGCTCGCCCGTCGTGCCTGACGTATAGAGGATGTACAGCGGATCGGTGGCGGCGACCGGCACACAGTCATGCGGGCTGGCCGTTGCCATCGCCGCCGCCCAGTCGACGTCGCGGCCATCGATCATGGTGGCCGCGCACATCTCGCGCTGGAAGACGACGGTATGGTCGGGCTTGTGCGCGGCGGCCTCGATGGCGCCGTCGAGCAGGGGCTTGTACTCCACGATGCGTCCCGGCTCGATGCCGCAGGAGGCCGAGACGATGACCTTGGGCTTGGCGTCGTCGATACGCACGGCAAGCTCGTTGGCCGCAAAGCCGCCGAAAACCACCGAATGCACCGCGCCGAGCCGCGCCACCGCAAGCATGGCGATCGCCGCTTGCGGGATCATCGGCATGTAGACGATGACACGGTCGCCCTTGGTGACGCCGAGTCCGGCCAGCACGCCGGTAAACGTCGCCACCTCGTCGCGCAGCTCTCGGTAGCTGTAGGTTTTGATCGTGTCGGTGACCGGGCTGTCGTAGATCAGCGCGGCCTGGGCGGCGCGGCCGCCCTCGACATGGCGGTCGAGCGCGTTATGGCACGTGTTGACCTCGCCGCCGACGAACCAGCGATAGAAGGGCGGATTGGCGTCGTCGAGAACCGTGTCCCACTTTTTGATCCAGTCGATGCCCTCGGCCGCCTCGGCCCAGAAGCCCTCCTTGTCGGCGAGCGAACGCGCGTGCACTTCGTCGTATCTGCTGGTCATTTTCGTCTCCCAAGCGCGTTATGCGGGCCGATACCGGACCATTCACGGACCGCATGCCCGCGCGACCTTCTTTTGCCGGCAGTTTGGTCAAAAATCGGAGCTATTGCAAAGAGATCGCACGGGGTTCCGCTTGCGACACGTGGCCGCGATGCAGAAGTCGGTATCCGCTACCGGAGGCCCAAGGTGTAACTCCGCCACCCAGGCGACCGGTTAGAACCGGCCCTGGCTTGTCGTCGCCCCTCCCGGGCATTGCGGTGAGGAAAGCTGTGGAGGAGGACGGCGAATACTTCGTGTTCTGGACTGGATCATGCCCTGCTGCGTACCCTAGGATGGACGTGCGCGACACCAGCGTGCCACGCGATGCGGTGGGATACCGAATACAGCAAGAGAATGGAGGGTCACGGCATGTCCGCGACGAAGCAACCGACGGGTGCCGAAAACCAAGGCGGGGCAGCCGGCCCCGCCGTGCTCCCCCACCACGAGGCCGCGGCGGCGCTGTGGGGGCAGGGCGGTGCGTTCTACGACCATGTGAGCTACGCGATTTCCGATGCACTCGCCCATGCGGCCCAGCGGCTCAACGCCAAGCCGGGACAGCGTATTCTCGATGTCGCGACAGGAACCGGCTGGACAGCCCGCAATGCGGCTCGCGCGGGCGCCCAAGTCACTGGGGTCGATATTGCCGACGCACTGCTTGAGGCGGCGCAGGCGCTCTCGGCGCATGTCGACCCGCCGATCACGTACAGGCTGGGCGACGCCGAGGCGCTGCCCTTCGATGACGGTGCATTCGACGGCGTGATCTCGACCTTCGGTGTGATGTTCGCCGCGAACCAGGAAAAGGCCGCGAGCGAGCTCGCGCGGGTGTGCAAGCCCGGCGGCCGGCTCGTGGTTGCGGCCTGGACGCCGGACGGCTCGGTCGCGGAGTTCTTCGGAGTCATCGCCAAACACGGCGATGCGCCGCCGCCCGCCGCTTCACCGATGAACTGGGGCGACCCTGAACAGGCACGGACGCTGCTGGGGGACGCCTTCGATTTGGCTTTCGAGCCGGGAACGAACACCGCCTATCACGAAAGCGCCGATGAGATATGGGACTGGTATGCCAGCGGCTTCGGCCCGATCCGGGCCTTGATGGACAGTCTCGGTGAGGCCGGGCGCGCCGCGCTCAAGGCCGATATGGATGCCTATCACAGCCACTATTCGAGCGGATTGGGGCTGCGCGTGACGCGGGATTACCTCCTCATCCGGGGTATGCGGCGCTAGCCGAGCAGCAGCGCCACTATCTCGGCCCAGCTCTCCACCCGTATCACCATGCCGAGGTGGCGCTTGTACCGTGTCACCTCCGCTTCGACCGGCTTGAAGAGAAACCGGTTTGGTACCGTCTTGAGCGAGCCCAGTATCTCCAGCCGGTCGTCGACGAAATGGGTCAGCACCAACGCTTTGGCGATCGGCGCCTTCTCGCGCCGGCGCCGGCAGAAATGGAGGTTGTCCTCCGGAATGCCGGTGCACTTGTAAACGTCGTGATGGGCGAGCCACTCGCGGGTCTTGCGCTCGGTGTTCGGGCCGCACTTCGAGACCAAGTGAACGCTCGTCCCAAACCGCTCCGCGACAAGCCGCGCCAGCGCCTCGATGACGCCGGGCGTGGCGGTCGTCTCCAGGTAGCGATCGGAGAAGAACGAGGTGTCGGTGTGGTCGTTGATGCGGTCCATCACGACCCCGCCGATATCGACGCCCAAGGCTTCGATGGTGTGTTTGGTTTTCGTGTTTGTCTCCAATGTCATTTCTTCCTGCATTTCACTTCGATATCCAATTTGTGAATGCCTCGGCAATGATTATTCGTTTCAAACATATGCGGCAGATGCGCCGCACGGGCAAATTCACTGTCAAATCTTTGTTTCATGGCATCAGCAGCCGAAGCTAAATCATTGTCATTACATTATTAACCATAATGACGGTGCAAGATGAAGTGACCCGAACTTTCTCCGCTCCGGGTTAGTGGAGGTTGAAGAGAGCGCGCGTCGCCGCGGCATCCTTGCGCCGCCTGATGTGTTCGCCTGGGCGATCTAAGGCGCGCTCGTGCAGGGCGGCTCGAAATAATCTACCACCCAGCCTCTTCGCCCGGCGGGGCAAATCCGCTATCAAAGCGGCATCCGGGCAGGCGGGTTCCGGTGCGCATCGGGAGGCAAGGCAGGCGATGGCCGGAACATCGATCAAATCCATCTATGACGTCGGGCTCGACAAGGTCCCGGCGAATTTTCAGCCGTTGACGCCGCTGACGCTGATCGAGCGCGCGGCCGGGATCTTTCCAGACCGCGTCGCGGTGATCCATGGCGAGCGTCGCTATAGCTGGTTGGAGACCTACACCCGCGCGCGGCGGCTCGCCTCGGCGCTCGCCAAACGCGGCATCGAGGTAGGCGACACGGTGGCGGTCATGGCGCCCAACGTGCCCGAATTCTACGAAGCGAGCTTCGGCGTGCCGATGTGCGGGGCGGTGCTCAACGCGCTCAACATCCGGCTCGATGCCGAGACCATCGCCTTCATCCTCGATCACGGCGAGGCCAAGGCCATCCTCACCGACCGCGAGTTTGCGGGTGTCATCCAGGCGGCGCTTGATCTCTTGGGCCGCGAGGTCATCGTCATCGACATCGACGACCCGTTGGCGGTCGGCGGCGAGCTGATCGGCGAGATGGATTACGAGGCCTTCATTGCCACCGGCGATCCCGACTATGCCTGGCACATGCCCGGCGATGAGTGGGATGCGATCGCGCTCAACTACACCAGCGGCACCACCGGCAATCCCAAGGGCGTGGTTTATGCCCATCGCGGCGCTTTCCTGAACGCGCTCGGCAATGTCGTCGTCTGGTCGATGCCGCAGCACCCGGTCTATCTTTGGACGCTGCCGATGTTCCACTGCAACGGCTGGTGCTTCCCTTGGAGCCTCGCCGCAGTGGCCGGCACATCGGTTTGCTTGCGCCGGGTCGAGGCGAAGCCGATCTATGCGAGCTTTGCCGAGCTTGGCGTCACCCATTTCTGCGGCGCGCCCATCGTGCTCGGCATGCTGGTCAACGCCAAGGAGGGTGAGCGCACCAAGTGGAGCCAGCAGATCAGGTGTTTCACCGCTGGCTCCGCACCCCCCGCGGCCACCCTCGAGGCGATGGCCAAGACGGGCATCGAGGTAACGCATGTCTACGGCCTGACCGAAGTCTACGGGCCCGCGGTCGTTTGCGCCTGGCATGAGGAATGGAACGATCTGTCGGTCGAGGAGCAGGCCAACATCAAGGCGCGCCAGGGTGTGCGCTATCCGGTGCTCGAGGGGCTTACGGTGGCCGATGCGGAGACGCTGGAGCCGGTGCCCGCCGACGGCGAGACCATGGGCGAGGTCATGCTGCGCGGCAACATCGTCATGAAGGGTTATCTGAAGAACCCGCAGGCCACCCAGGAGGCCTTCGCCGGCGGTTGGTTCCATTCGGGCGACCTCGGCGTCATGCATGCCGACGGCTATATCGAGCTCAAGGACCGCTCCAAGGACATCATCATTTCCGGCGGCGAGAACATCTCCACGATCGAGATCGAGGGCGTGCTCTATCGCCATCCCGCGGTGCTCGACGCCGCCGTGGTGGCGCGGCCCGACGAGAAATGGGGCGAGACGCCCTGCGCTTTCGTCGAGCTGAAGGAGGGCGCGACGGCGAGCGAGGATGAGATCATCGCCTTTTGCCGCGAGAACCTGGCCGGCTTCAAATCGCCCAGGACGGTGGTGTTCGCCGCGCTGCCGAAAACCTCGACGGGCAAGATCCAGAAGTTCAAACTGCGCGAGGACGCCAAGGCGCTGTGAGTCGCCCGGCACCCGGTCCCGTCATTCCCGCGAAAGCGGGAATCCAGGGGCAAGGGGCGCGGCACCGAGTGGCGAAGATGGATCCCCGTATTCGCGGGGTCGAAGATGAGGAAGAAGCGCGCCGCCAATCGCTCCGTTGAACAGACAGCAGCAGGGACACCCATGGCTGATCCGATCATCTTCTACGCCGAATTCGTCTCGCCCAACACCTATCTGGCGATCAGGGACCTCAATCGCGTGGCCCAAAAGCATGGCCGCGAGATCGAATGGCGGGCCTTCTCGCTGATGCAGGTCTGGGACGCGATCGACTATCACCCGCTCGGCAAACCACGCGAGAAAGCGCGCTATATCCGCCGCGACTTCCAGCGCTGCGCGGTGATCGAGGGCCAGGATCTGACCATGCCCGAAAAATTCCCGCTCGATGCCGAAGGCGCGCGGCTCGGCTTCTGGCGTCTTGCGGCCCGCGACCGGGCGGCCGCGAACGCCTTCGCGGCCGAAGTGTTCAACGCGTATTGGGGACGCGGAGAGACGATCACCGAACCGGACGTGCTCGCGGCCTGCGCCGAGGCGGCCGGTGCCGATCCGGCCGAAATCGCCGCCGCCGCGGACGACGAGGATGCCCGCAAGGCCATGGTTGAGGCCGGCGAACAGGCGGTTGCGGACGGCGTTTTCGGCAGTCCTCATATAATCGTTTCCGGTGAGCCATTCTGGGGCCACGACCGGGTCGAGCATATCGACTGGTGGCTTCAGCACGGCGTCTGAGCGGCTTCACGCAAGCTGCAACGCCGCCGCAACGCCGCCGCAAAGCCGCCGCAGCGCCTGAGGAGCGCCAGGGAGCCATGCCCCGCAGCACCCTCACCGACTTTCTTGACGAGCTGGCGTCCGGCTCGGGCGGCGCGCCCGCGCTTCGCTACGGCGACGCCGTGATCAGCTATGCCGATTTGGCCGAGCGCGGCCGCCGGGTGGCGCAGGGGCTCGCCGATCTTGGGGTCGGCGCGGGCGACCGGGTGGCGCTCTGGCTGCCCAACGCCCCGGCCTGGCTGGTGCTGTTCTTTGCCTGCGCGCGGCTGAAGGCGATCATCGTCGCCGTGAATACGCGGTTTCGCGCCCACGAGGTTGGCGATATCGTCGGCCGCTCGGGCGCCAAGGTCCTGGTCATGTGGCCGGGCTTCAAGGGCATCGACTTTCCGGCCATCCTCGCCGAGGTCGACGCGGCCGCGCTTTCATCGTTGCGCGTGGTGATCGTCTATGGCGAAGACCGGGAGGACGGGGCTGGTCATAGCGAGCGGGTTGCCGGCCGCCCGGCGCTTGCCTATGGAGCGCTTGAAGGCGCCGAGCCTTACGTTGGCGACGAGGCCGCGGCCGATGCCGGCTGCATCGTCTTCACGACGTCGGGCACCACCAGCAGGCCGAAATTCGTCCTGCATCCACAGCGCAGCCATGTCGATCACGCGCGCGCGGTGGCGGGGGCCCTCGCCATGGCTGCGGGTGACGCGGCAAGCCTGCTCTCGTTGCCTCTCGCCGGGACCTTCGGCATGGCCTCGGCGCTGGCCGCGCTGGCCAGCGGCCGGCCGGCGGCGCTGATGCCGACCTTCGAGGCAGGCGTGGCGGCGCATCTCGTACGTGCGTACGACATCACCCATATGAACGGGTCGGACGAGATGTATCTGCGCATGCTCGAAGCGTTCCCCGACCGACATCCGTTTCCCAGCCTGCGTTGCTGTGGCTTTGCGGCATTCGGCGGCGATCCGGGCGAAGTTGTCCGGCGGTGCGATGCGCGCGGTCTGACGCTGATCGGTGCGTACGGGATGAGCGAAGTTCAAGCGCTCTTCGCCTTGCGCGATCCGGCCGCGCCGGCAGCCGAGCGCATGCGCGGCGGCGGCAACCCGGTCTCGCCCGGGGCGTTCGTACGTGTACGTGATCCGGAGACAGGAGCGTTGCTGGGGCCGGGCGAGCAGGGCGAACTGGAGATCAAAGGGCCCAGCATGATGCTCGAATATCTCGGCAACGTCGAGGCGACCGCCGATACGCTCACCGCTGACGGCTATATCCGCACCGGCGATTTGGGCGCGATGGACGACGCGCGGGGCTTCACGTATCTCTCGCGCATGGGCGACACGCTGCGCCTGGGCGGCTACTTGGTGGCACCCGAAGAAATCTCGAATTTCCTGGAATCGCATCCAAGCGTGGCCGGCGCCCAGGTCGTTGGCGTGGACGGTCAGGCGGGCGGCGCGGTCCGGGGAACACAGGCCGTCGCATTCGTCATTCCGGCCAAGGACACGGCCTTCTCAGAGGAGGATCTGCGGGGGCATTGCGCGGCGGGCCTGGCGAAATTCAAGGTGCCGGCGCGGATCTTCGCGGTCGAGGCATTTCCCGTCACCGAGAGCGCCAACGGCGTCAAAGTCCAGCGCGGAAAACTGCGCGATCTGGCAATTTCGATGATCGGGGAAAGGCAGGGCGCCGCGCCGGTTGCCGAGTAGCCGGCGTCGATCAGCTTCGCTGCGTCACCCGAGCGGGCGGCGCGCAGCCGGGTTACGGATCTGAATGTGCCGGGCCCAAATCCAGCGGGCCCGGATGTGGTGGGCTTAAGAGCCCGCTATTCCACGAGCTGGGCGATTTCGTCTTTGATCCGCAGCTTCTGTTTCTTCAAATTCCCGATCAGCGAGTCGTCCGGCATCGGACGGCCGAGTTCCTGCTCGATCTGGGACTCAAGATCGGAGTGCTGTGCCTTGAGTGCTTCAACGCGCTCGTCTTGGGCCAACGCCACCTCCCTCAATATCGCGGTTTCCTCAACCCTGGGAGACGCCAGTTTAATCACGATCCGGCGGGCTGCCAACCGCCGCGGCGATTATGGTTTCAAGGGCCACCCGGTCGCCCTCATCGAGGCGCGCTTTTATCAGCGCGAAATAGGTATTGGCGTTGGCACGCGCCGATTCGGCGCGATCGCCCGGTTTCCGTTCGGGCAGACCATCGGCCGCCGCGGCCAGCATCAGTTGTTCGATATGCTCGGCGTCGATCTCGGCTTTTTGCACCCGTTTGCGAAGCGTCAGCGCAAGGTCCCGGTCTTCGGCGCCGAGCGGCTCCTTGAGGCGTTTGCGCATGGCGCGCAGGCCGCGCACGATCTCGCCATGCCAGGCGGAAACCGAGGCACTCATCTGAGCCACCTCGCTTTGCGTTGCCACACCCCGCCCGGAAACGCCGAGCCAGCCGCAAAACAGCAGAAAGTTCACGTCGATACCGTGGGTTTCCTGCAGTTTGAGGCAGGCCGGCGCCACGCCCTCGCTGCCATAGACCTTGAGCGAGAAGTCCCAGAAAGGATGGTCGGGAAAACTGGTCATCAGTGCGGCCTCGCCTGTCGTCCTATTTATCCCCGAGACAGATATCGAGCCCGCGCGCGGTGGCGACGAGCGATCCATCGGGTTCGACGCGGCGGGTCTGCGCAATCGCCTCGGCGAGCGGCACATCGATCACCGAACGGTCCTGCCAGGCAACCATGCGGTCGAACTTGCCCTGCGCGACGAGATCGACGGCATGGGTGCCGAAGGCGCTGGCAATCATGCGGTCGCGCGGGCTGGGGGCGGCGCCGCGCTGCAGGTGGCCGAGCACGGTGACGCGTGTTCGCACACCGGTTTCCTCAGAAAGGCGGTGCGCCAGATACTGGCCGATCCCGCCATAGGTGTCGGAGCCGCCGGGCTGGCGGGTGGTGACCGGCTTGCCGTCCTCGTCGGGCACGCCCTCGGCGACGACAACGAGCGCAGACGTGCGGCCCGATGTGTGCAGGCGTGCGAGCTTTTGCGCGATCGCGTCGATCATGTAGGGAATTTCCGGGATCAGGATCACGTCGGCGCCGCCGGCGATGCCGCTGGCCAGCGCAATATGCCCGGCGTCACGGCCCATCACTTCCAGGACCATCACCCGGTGATGGCTGGCCGCGGTGGGCTGCAGCGCGTCGAGCGCGTCGGTCGCAACGCGCATCGCCGTGTCGAAGCCGACCGACACCTCGGTCATGGCGACGTCGTTGTCGATGGTCTTCGGCACGCCGACCAGATCGATGCCGCCGGCGACCGCCAGACGCCGCAGGATCCGCAAGCTGCCGTCACCGCCGATCGCGATCAGCGCATCGAGGCCGAGCATGCGAACGCCCTCGATCATTTCGCCCGACCGGTCCTTGCGGCTGCCGTCTTGCATTGGGTAGTCGAACGGATCGCCCCGGGTCGTCGTTCCGAGCATGGTGCCGCCGGCGCGCAAGCTCTGCGGCTCAAGCGCCTCGGGCAAAAGCTCGCGCGCCGCGACCGGGCGGGCGAATAGCCCCTCGGTACTGTTCTCGATGCCGACGAGCTTCATCGCGTGGCCGCGCACCGCCCGGTAGGCGGCGGCGCGGATCACCGCGTTCAGTCCGGGACAGTCGCCGCCGCTGGTGAGAATTCCGATGGTTCCGGCCACGTGTCGATGATCCTTGACGCTTGGGTCCCGGCCATTCCGGGCATGCCGTGTTGCACGCACTTTCGGCGAAACCGCGTCGGCGATCAACGCCCGTGCCAGGGCGGCCCCTCTCGTCGGGCGCAAACACGTTGCATTTGAGAACGAACCGGAAAATCGGATATGATCGACGCGCGAGTGAGGACAACATTCATGCGTTTGACCGAAGACGAAAGAACGGGGCTCAAGGTCAAGCTCATCGATCTGCGCAGCCGGCACCGCGCGCTCGACGACACAATCGGCAAATTGACCGATGAGGGCGTGTTCGATCAGATCCAGCTGCAGCGTCTGAAGAAGGAAAAGCTGCGGCTCAAGGACGAGATCACCGAGATCGAGAGCCAGCTGTTGCCGGACATTATCGCCTGAGTGACCGCTCGGGTGACTGCCTGAATGCGGGGCCGGGCCAAATACGGCCGGGCAGCGAAAGTTACCGATGCGCCGAGGGTTTGGTGCCTCTTAGCGGCCGCTGCCGGCCGCTGTGCGCCGACCTTGTGCCTTGTTGGCGTACATGGCGCGATCAGCATCTTGGATGGCGTCATCGACATCCTGGCCGCGGCGGATCGGATGCACGCCGAAAGCAACGCTTAGCGCGAGCGTCTTGCCTTTCCAGGGAACCCCGTCGGCAGAAATCCGCTCGGCCAGAGCTTCGGCTTTTTCGCCGGCGGTCTCCTCGTCGGCCTGGGCCAGCAGCACACCGAACTCATCGCCGCCCAGCCGGCCGACGACATCGGTTTCGCGGGTACTCTCGTTGAGCACGCCGGCGACATGAATGAGGGCCGCATCTCCGGCGGCGTGGCCAAACGAGTCGTTGATCGCCTTCATGCCGTTGAGATCGAAATAGATCAGTGTGTGGGGTGCGCCATAGCGCTCGGCGTAGGACATCATACGGCTCAGCTCGCGCACGAAGGCGCGGCGGTTGACCACCGGCAACAGTGCATCGGTGTCGGCCAGCTCTTCCAGATCGCCGATCCGCGCCTTGGTCAGCCGCAGCTCCTCGCGTAGCCGGCCAACCTCCTCCATCAACGCGGTGATCGCGGCCCGCACGTGCGGCGTGAGCTCTGCCTCGGGAATGCCCATGACCGTTGCGGTGTCGCCCGCGGCCCTGGGCTTGCGCGTCTTCGGCGCATCAGCCTTGCCGGAACGCGCCCGCGCCGGCGTAATCGCGGTCACCGGAGATGGATCTGAAATCTTCATGGGTCGGCCTCGTCGGTCGCGAAGTGCACAACGTCGGCCCGCCGCGACCAATCCGGGCCCCCCGCCGGGCAGTCTCTGCAAGCACGGTAAATTATCTGTTAAGCATAGCATATCGTTACAAGCCTGAAGTTGTTGACGATCTTTGGTCGATCGTCGGCGCCAATAGGCGCGTCTGTCCTATTCGTCTGGCTTGTCGATACCGGCCGCATCCCTATAATCGCGCGCCTCCCGGACCCAACTTTCCGACAAAAGAGCGATCAGATGAGCGAAGCCGCGCCGCCAGTGGGAATTGTGATGGGCAGCCAGTCCGACTGGCCGACCATGAAGAAAGCCGCCGAGGTTCTTGACGAGCTCGGGATCGGCCACGAGGCGATCGTGGCGTCGGCCCATCGCACGCCTGAGCGCCTGGTCGCCTGGGTCACCCCGGCGCGCGAGCGCGGCATGAAGGTGATCATCGCCGGGGCCGGCGGCGCGGCGCATTTGCCGGGCGTGGTCGCGGCGCACACGACATTGCCCGTACTCGGCGTGCCGATCGAATCGAAGTCCCTGAAGGGGCTCGACTCGCTGCTCTCGATCGTCCAGATGCCCGGCGGGATCCCCGTCGGCACGCTCGGCATCGGCGATGCCGGTGCCAAGAATGCCGGCTTGCTGGCCGCCGCGATCCTTGCGGTGGAGGATGCGGACATCAAACAGGCGCTCGATGAGTTCCGCGCCCGCCAAGCCGCCAGGGTTCCCGAAAAGCCCGAATAGCGCCGCCGGCTAAAGGCGCCGCAGAAGGCACTCCTCGCAACTTTGTGAGTTCCAGTTTCGGCGGTTGCACCGGACAATCCACCCTCGGATTTGCATCGATCCCAGGGAGGTCAAACATGTTCCATTTGTTTGCGGTCGGCGCCGCGGCCGCAGTGTTGGCAACCGGTCTCGCAACGGTCCCGGCGTCCGCGGCCGATACGATTTCGCCAAACGCGGACGGACGCGCTCACGCCGGCCACATTCCGCTGCAAACCGCCCAGGCAAAGCCGGCCAAGCGCAGCATCACCAAGATCAAGGGCAACCTCTACCGCTTCCAGAACAACTTCCACTTCTCGGTCTTTGCAGTGACGCCCAAGGGCATCATCGCCACCGACCCGATCAATGCCGGAGCGGCGAGATGGCTGAAGGCCGAGCTCAAGAAGCGCTTCAACCAGCCGGTGAAATATCTGATCTACAGCCACGACCATCCCGACCACAGCTCCGGCGGCGAGGTCTTCGCCGACACCGCCACGGTGGTCGCCCATGCCAATGCGAAACGCGTCATCGTCGGCGAGAAGCGGCCCACCGCGGTCCCGAACATCACCTTCCGGCGGCGCCTGACGATCGAGCTCGGCGGCACCGTCGTGCATCTGCGCTATCTCGGGCCGAACCATTCCGACAACATGATCGTGATGCATTTTCCGGCCGAGCGCGTGTTGTTCGCGGTCGACTTCATCCCCGTCAAGACGCTTGCCTTCCGGACCCTTGGTGACAGCTACCTGAAGGGCTGGATCGGCTCGCTGCGCCGCGTCGAGCGCATGAATTTCGATATCCTCGTGCCCGGACACGGCCAGGTCGGCACGCGCCAACATGTCACCATGTTCCGGGAATACCTGGTCGATCTGCGCAACGGCGTGCTCGGCCGCATCCGCCAGGGCCAGCCGCTCGACCAGATCAAGAAGGAGCTGTTGCTGGCCAAGTACAAGGACTGGTTCTGGTACAAGCGCATGCGCGCGGAGAACGTTGAGGGTATGTACCGGCTGATCCAGGCCAACCGGCGCGGCAATCCCAGGCCGCAATAGGGTTTGCTGACTTGGCACCGGGCCGCGCCGCAGCGGCCCGGGCTTTCCTCCCCGCCGTCTCCGGTGCTAGCAAATAGCAGTGCGCGGCCGTTGCCGCTGGGAGAGGGGCCGTCCATGGCCATGACCATCGAGCCGTTGTTCGACGAACGCCAGATCGCCGAGCGCGTCGCGGCACTGGCGGACGAGATCGCCAAGGCGATCGAAGGCGAGTTCGTGATCGTCGGGCTGCTCAAGGGCAGCTTCGTGTTCGTCGCCGACCTCGCGCGGGCGCTCTACCGGAAGGGCCGCGAGCCGCGCATTGAGTTCATTCGTTTATCGTCCTACGGGGTCGGCACGCAGAGCACCGGCGAGGTGCACCTTTTGGGTGACATCCCGACCGACGTCGCCGGGTGCCAGATCCTGCTGGTCGACGACATCGTCGATACCGGCCGCTCGATCGCCTATGCGATGGCGCTGATGAAGCAGCGCGAAGTCGGGGCTTTATGGACCTGCGCGCTGCTCGACAAGCCGAGCCGGCGCGAGGTTGAAGTGACGGCCGATTTCGTCGGCTTTGTGATCGAAGATCTCTTCATCGCCGGCTACGGCATCGACTACGCCGAAAACTACCGCTACCTGCCCTATATCGGCGTTGCGGCGGACTGAGGACACCCAGCCGAGGCAGCGTTCCGGGCCTTGTCCTTCGACAGGCGCAGGATGAGGCCCTCATGCTGAGCTTGTCGAAGCATGAACTCGTCGAAGCATGAGTGCTGGAATTCAGCCGCCCGGCTCGCGCCGCTGAATGAACCAGTAGTTCTGCACCGAGAAGACGCGCGTGCCCTCTTGCGTCTTGATTTGGTGGCGGCCGGTCATGATGCCCATCTCGGGGCGGCTCTTGGAGAGGCGCGTCTCGACGATCTCGGTGCGCACGCTGAGCACATCGCCGGGCCGCACCGGGTTGGGCCAGCGCAGCTCGTCCCAGCCCGGCGAGCCCAGCGAAGCAACATTGGGGAATGCCTCGATCAGCAGCGCCATGAAGACCGAACTGGTCTGCAGCCCGCTCGCGATCAGCCCGCCATAGAGCGTTGCTTTCGCCGCCTCGGGATCGGTGTGGAAGTCGTGGGGGTCATATTGTTTAGCAAACGCGATGATATGCGCCTGGCTCATTTCGTAGGCGCCATATTCGAAGACCTCACCGGCCGTGAAATCCTCGATGGTGCGATGGGCGAAGGGCGCATCGCGATGCACGTCCGTCTCCGTGTCCGGCACGTCGTAACCTCCGCTCGCTTATCTAGATTGTTTGCATGAAGGGCTGGCGTTCCGGTGCCGGCGTGTTCAGCGCCGTTCCGAGAAGGGACCGGGGAAGGGGCCCCTGCGCGAGGTGCCGAAGGGGTTGCGGAATTCGCCCAGCGCCTTCGCGGCACGTCCGATGGCGCCGCCGATACGCATCACATCGTCGAGGCGCCGGTCGAGGAAGGCCCAGGTCTCGGCGTGGCCCTCTGATTTGTCGTTCAGCCAATAAAGCACGGTCGCCGAATAGACGCCGGCCAGGAGGCCGCGCTTGGTGTACCAGTTGAAGTCCGTCGAGCGGTCGCCGGCCGCGTACCAGGCCGCATCGACCGTACGGTGGAGCATGCGCAGCGCCAGTGGCGCGTTGAACGGAATCGCCAGAACCGTGAAGGCGCGCCGCACGGCTTCCCTGTGAGGGGCCACGTCCTCAAGACGCGCGCGGATCGCCGCGGCGATCTTCTCGTGGCTGCGCATGCCGCCCGTATCGAGGGCATCGACCGCCGCCACCATGCGCCGGTCGGCGCGGCGGTTGAACGCCTCGATCGCCGCGATTGCCCCGCCGGGAAATGCCTGCGCGACGTCGTCGGCCGAAAGACCGGCGTCGGTGGCGCCGGCGCGCAGCGCTGCTTGGGTCCAGCCGTCAAAGGCGACATGGGGCAACGTGGCGAGCAAAAGCCTCTCGCGCAGCGCCTCAAGCGCCTGGGCGCCCGGATTGGCTGTATCTTCGCTCGTTTTCATGCCTGCGCCGCTGCCGTTTCGTCGACGTCCTGAAGGTCGAGTTCGGGCTCGCTCTCCCTCTCCCTTTCCCTGGCCTCGGCCGAGGCCTCGGACTCCGACTGGGCGAGCCGCCGCATCTCGGCCTCGAAGCCGAAGCGCTTCAGATCGTCCATGCGCATGGGATAAAGGATACCATCGAGATGGTCGCATTCGTGCTGTACGACGCGGGCGTGGAAGCCCGAGGCCTCCCGCAAAACCGCATTGCCCTCCAGATCGAGCCCCGAATAGCGGATGCGGGCGTGGCGCGGCACCTCGCCCATCATACCGGGGACCGAGAGGCAGCCCTCCCAGCCGCGCTCCATCTCGTCGCCCAGCGGTTCGATGACCGGATTGACCAATACCGTGAGACCCATGGGCCGGTCGTCCTCGTGCTCGCTCACGCGCTCGACGGGCACGCGGAACAGCACCACGCGCTTGGACGCATGAACCTGCGGGGCCGCGAGGCCGGCGCCATCGATATCGGCCAGCGTCTCCAACATGTCGATGACCAGCGCGCGGATCTCCGGCGCGGCCGGGTCGGCGACCTCTTCGGCGCGGCGGCTCAAAACGGGATGGCCCATACGGGCGATTTTCAGAATGGCCATGGGCTGAATATGGCGAGGGCGGGCGGCCCGGTAAAGGGAGGGTATAGTTGACCTTGTGTTAACAAATGATGGCCGGTCCGCCATCCTTCGAGGCTCGCTGGCGCTCACCCTGAGGTGTGAGCGCCAGCGAGCCTCGAAGGGCGAAACGCGCGCGAATTCCATCGCTTGACGGTTCACATTCCAGGCCCCATGTGGTACAAACCTCGTTCCGGTCCCGTCGGCAGCCCCGGCGAGGGCCTTTAGTTTTGGCCGAAAAGCTGAATTTCCAAGGAGGGCGGTCCCATCGTCCAAGTAGTTGTCCGCGACAATAACGTCGACCAGGCCTTACGCGCGCTCAAGAAGAAGATGCAGCGCGAGGGCATTTTCCGCGAGATGAAATTGCGCCGTTCCTACGAGAAGCCCTCGGAGAAGAGGGCCCGCGAAAAGGCCGAGGCCATCCGCCGCGCCCGCAAGCTGGCACGCAAGCGCATGGAGCGCGAGGGCTTCTAAGGCTGATCACACCAGTTCCAACTTCGCGATAAAGCGCGTCCATCCGGGCGCGCTTTTGTTTTGGGGTGACTGCCGTTGCGTCAGGACAGCCAAGCGGTCCGGCCCTCGTGCTTTGACAAGCTCAGCATGAGGGCCTCTTTTTGAGGTCAAACAGTACCCTCATCCTGAGCCTGTCGAAGGATGAGCGAAGCCAGGCTCCGCCCACCAGCGCCGCTACCCCAGCGCCTTGACGATGTCCTCGCACATCTTCTTGGCGTCGGCGAACAGCATCATCGTGTTGTCGCGGTAGAAGAGCTCGTTGTCGACCCCGGCATAGCCCGGCGAGAGCGAGCGCTTGACGAACAGCACCGTGCCCGAATTCTCAACATCGAGGATCGGCATGCCGTAGATCGGGCTCTGCGGATCGTTCTTGGCGGCCGGATTGGTGACGTCGTTGGCGCCGATCACGAAGGCGACCTCGGCCGACGAGAAATCGCGGTTGATGTCCTCAAGCTCGAAGACCTCATCGTAAGGCACGTTGGCCTCGGCCAGCAGCACGTTCATATGGCCCGGCATCCGTCCCGCCACGGGATGGATCGCGTAGGTCACCGTGATGCCCTGGGCCTTCAGCATATCCGCCATCTCGCGCAGCGCGTGCTGGGCCTGCGCCACCGCCATGCCGTAGCCCGGCACCACAATGACCTTCGAGGCGTTCTGCATGATGAAGGCGGCATCCTCGGCGCTGCCCGCCTTGACCGGCTTGTCGCTGGCGCCCGCGGGCGCCGCTCCGCCCTCGGTGCCGAAGCCGCCTAGGATCACGTTGAAGATCGAGCGGTTCATCCCCTTGCACATGATGTAGGAGAGGATCGCACCCGAAGAGCCGACCAGCGCGCCGGTGATGATGAGCAGGTTGTTCTGCAAGGTGAAGCCGATGCCGCAGGCCGCCCAGCCCGAATAGCTGTTGAGCATCGAGATCACCACCGGCATGTCGGCGCCGCCGATCGGCAGGATGAGCAGGAAGCCAAGCAGCAGTGCGATCGCAGTTATGGTCCAGAACCACTGTGGGTCGGGATGGATCACGAACCACACGGTGGCCGCGACCATAGCGATACCGAGCAGCGCGTTGAGCGGGTGCTGGCCCGGAAAGACCAGCGGCGCGCCGGTGATGAGGCCCTGCAGCTTGCCGAAGGCGATCACCGAGCCAGTGAAGGTGATGGCGCCGATCACCGCGCCGATCGACATCTCGATAAGGCTTGCCGCCTTGATCGCCCCATCGGCGCCGACGAGCCCGTAAGCGCCGGGATTGTGGAAGGCCGCCGCCGCCACGAACACCGCGGCCAGACCCACCAGGCTGTGGAAGGCCGCGACGAGCTGGGGCAGGGCGGTCATCTCGATCTTCAGCGCGATGAACGTGCCGATGGCGCCGCCGATCAGGATCGCCGCGGCGATCCAGCCGTAAGACAGCACGTCGTCCTGGGCGACCGTGGTGGCGATCGCGATCACCATGCCGACGATGCCGTAGAGGTTGCCGCCGCGCGAGGTGTCGGGTGACGAGAGACCGCGCAGCGCCATGATGAAACAGATCGAGGCGGCCAGATAGAGCAGCGCCGTGATGTTGGGGGTCAAATGCATCGCTCGAGCGCCCGCTACGCCTTCGGTTTCTTCTTGAACATCTGCAGCATGCGCTGGGTGACGATGAAGCCGCCGAAGATGTTGATCGAGGCGAGCAGGATGGCGACGAAGCCCATCACCTTGGAGAAGTCGACCGCCAGCGGGCCGGCCGCGATCAGCGCGCCGACGATGATCACCGACGACACCGCGTTGGTCACCGACATCAGCGGCGAGTGCAGCGCCGGCGTCACCTTCCAGACCACGTAGTAGCCGACGAAGACTGCCAGCACGAAAACAGTGAGGCCGATCACAATTGGATCGAGCGGGGCGGCGCCGTGTCCGGCCGCTTTGGCAGTCTCGGCGGCGATCTGGATGGGAGCGTTAGCGTCCATGGGCTTGGCTTCCGGGAGTTACGTGGGCGCCGTTCCACGGCGGACCCCCCACCCCGTCCCTCCCCCTCAAGGGGGGAGGGGGCGCTGTGACAGGAGCTTCGCCCGAATTCCCTCGCCCCTTGAGGGGGAGGGTTAGGGAGGGGAGTAGGGCGCCGCAGGCGCCAGACAATTCGATTGGCTTCATTCGCCGCCGCCTTTCGCCAGATCGGGATGGACGATCTCGCCGTCGCGGGTCAGCACGACCGCCTTCAGGATTTCGTCCTCCCAGTCGAGCTTGAGCGCGGGTTTGTCCGCCTCGGCACCGACCAGAGGCTGGATGAAGTTCAGCAGGTTGCGGGCGTAAAGCGCGCTGGCATCGACCGCGACGCGGCCCGCCATGTTGGAGTAGCCGATCACCTTGACGCCGTCGATCTCGACCGTTTCGTCGGGTTTGGCGCCCTCGACATTGCCGCCCGCCTCGACCGCTAGGTCGATGATCACCGAGCCCAGCTTCATCGACTTGACCATCTCCTTGGTGATCAGGCGCGGCGCCGGCCGGCCGGGAATGAGCGCGGTGGTGATGACGATGTCCTGGCTCTTGATGTGTTCGGCGACCAGCGCGGCCTGTTTCTTCTGGTCCTCTGGCGAGAGCTCTTTTGCGTAGCCGCCCTCGGTCTCCATGTCGGCTTCGGTCTCGACCATGATGAATTTGCCGCCGAGGCTCTGGACCTGCTCGGCCGCTGCCCGGCGCACATCGGTTGCCGTGACGATGGCGCCGAGACGTTTTGCCGTGGCGATCGCCTGGAGGCCGGCCACACCGACGCCCATCACGAAGGCCTTGGCCGGCGCCACCGTGCCGGCGGCGGTCATCATCATCGGAAAGGCGCGGGCAAAGGCGCCGGCCGCATCGATCACCGCGCGGTAGCCGGCGAGGTTCGACTGCGAGGACAGGACGTCCATCGACTGGGCGCGGCTGATGCGCGGCATCAGCTCCATCGCCACGGTGGTCAGCCCGGCCTTGGCGCAGGCCGCCACGGTATCGGGATCGTTATGGGGCGCCATGATGGCGACCACCATCGCGCCCTTTTTCATTGCCGCGATCTCTTCGGCCGTCGGGCGCTGGATCTTGAAGACGATGTCGGCGTCTTTCACGGCCGCGGCGCCGTCGGGTGCGATTTTCGCGCCTGCGGTCTTGAACGCATCGTTGCTCACCGCCGCGCCAAGCCCGGCACCGGTTTCCACGGTGACTTCGAATCCGAGCGCAGACAGTTTTTTGACGGTATCGGGTGAGGCGGCGACCCGGTTTTCGCCGGGGCGCCGTTCCTTAGGTATGGCAAGCTTCATGGTCGCTAGGGTGTCCCCCTCGGACCGCCGGCCCCCCGCATGGCCGGCGCATAATTCTGCCGCGGACTATGCCGAACGCGCGGCGTCTTGTGAAGGGGGGCCGACGCGCTATGCCGCGACCGGTTGTCACGCTCGTGTGGTAGTCTGGGACGGTCTTTTGGGGGAGCACAAATGTCGGTTCGCGTGGCGCCGTCTTGGTTTGCGAGATCATTGGCGGCCGTCTTTCCCGCCACCAGCTTTCTCCTATGCGTGCTGATTGCCGCTCAGGTCGGGGCGCAAGATACCGTGGAAAGTTTCAAGAATGCCCGCGGCGCCGCCGTCCGCTATCTGGTGACCTTGCCGCCGGGGCCGGTTGAAGGGATTGTGATCCTCTTTACCGGCGGCGATGGCCGGCTGGAACTGGATCGCAAGCCCGAGCCCGGATCGAATAATTTCCTCGTGCGCTCCCGCCGGGATTTCGCCGGCCGTGGGTTCGTCGCGGCGCTGCCCGACGCACCCGGCGATCGGGGACCCGATGGCCTCGTCGGCTGGCGCACGAGCCGTGGCCACATGGCCGATATCGGGATGCTGGCGCGGCGCCTGCGGGCCCGCTGGCCGGTGCCGGTCTGGCTGATCGGCACCAGCCGCGGCGCGATCTCGGCGGCCGCCGCCGGCGCACAAGTGCCCGGCATTGCCGGTGTGGTGCTCACGGCCTCGGTGACCCTACCGTCGCGGCGCCGGCCCCAAACCGTGTTCGACGCGCCGATCCAGCAGATCAGCGTTCCGGCCTTGGTCGTTCACCACAGGAGCGATGCCTGCCGTGTTTCGCCGGTCAACGGCGCGGGGCGTCTCTTTGCCCGGCTCTCGGCCTCGACGCTGCGCGAGATCCGCATGATCGACGGCGGCCGGCCGGCGGCGTCGGGCCCCTGCCGCGGCCTCTCCGCGCACGGCTTTTACGGGGTGGAGCGCAAGACAGTCCGCGAGATCGTCAACTGGATTGGCATCTTCAAGCGCTAGGCGCGGCACGGTGCGCGGCCGCAGGTTTACTCAAAGATCCACCGCCATCAGCAGAGCGTCGCAGTCGGTGTAGCGGATCAGCGGGTGGGCGACCACCGGACGGCGGTCGACGGTCCGGTACGCCAAGCGCTCGTAAAGGCGGACCGCCGGGTTGGGATCGAAGGCGATCAGGCTCGTCTGCGACATGCCGCCAGCCCGCGCCCGGTCATGTGCCCGCGCCATCAGCGCCGAGCCGATCCCGGCCGAGCGAAGCGCGGGTGAAACGGCGATGCCGGCGATGTAGAAGCTTCCGGGGATCTCAAGCTGGCTCAGTCCGGCGAGGATTGGATCGTCCACCGGCTCGTCGCTCGGCTCAGGCGCGGGCATGCGATAGCCGAGCAGCATGCCGACGACCGCGCCATCCATCTCGGCCAGCTCGCAATTCTGGTAGGAAAATTCGGTGTTCTCGCGGGCATAGCGCCGGGCGCCGACTTCGAGCAGATCCTCGCCCGGATCGGCGAGCTTGCTCCAGACATAGTCGGACACCCCATCGGAGGCGATCCGGTAGAATTCGGCAATGGTGCGGGCATCCTCGCGCCGGGCCGGCCGGAAGTGGGTGTCGCGCGCGGACACGGTCGTCGTGGCTATAGTCATCGAAGCGGTCTCCTTCGGCAGCAGGGCCGGCAAAGCCGGCCCCGCTTGGCATGTATAGATGGCAGCGTTGGTGGATCGAAGCGTTGGCCGCTATTCGGCGGCGGCCGCCGTCGCCGTCCCGATCGCGCTTGCCCGGCGCGCATGGGCGCGTACCGTGGGGCTGTCGGGCCGGCGGTCGAGGCGCTCATTGACGAAGGCCCGGGCATGCGGCCCGTCGCCGGCGCGAATGGCGGCTTCGACCAGCGTCCAGTCGATGACGTCGCGCTGGGCATTGGAGCCGCCGAAGCGATTGGCGCCAAGACGCAGCCCGGCCAACCGTTCGACCGTCTCGGCGTAGTCGCCCTGGCCGAAGGCGTGAATGGCGCGGGACGCCGGCAGGCCAACCTCGCGCGCCATCATGGCGTTGGTGCCGTCGGCGCCCGCGGCCGCCTCGAGCGAAGCAATCAGCGCCTCGGCCTCGGCGGTGCGGCCGGTGGCCACGCAGGCGAGCACCGCGTGGAAATCGTTGAAGGCGTAGTAGCCGTCGCCCGAGGGGCCTTGCCAGTTATCGGCAACCTCGGTCCAGCGTTCGCCGACATCGGCGCCTTCCAAATGCATGCGCCCCAGAAGCGCGGACGCATCGACGAGCTCCAACGCCGCCTCGCTCGGGGCCGCGCGCACGCCGCTGTCATAGATTTCCAGCACCCGGGCATGGTCGCCGCGATCGAGATGGTAGAGCGCGGTGTGCCACCAGTTGTGATAGGCGAAGAAATTGTTCGGCGACCAGTTCTTCGCCTGGGTTTCCATCCAGCTGATGCCGTCATCGGTGCGGCCTTGCATTTCCATGGCGTGCGCGACCGCGTGAACCGCCCAGGCATCGCCCTTGAAGTGTGCAACCGCCTTGCGGCCGGCCTCCTCGGCGCGGGCGAACTCGTTCATCTCCTCAAGCCCGAAGGCGTGCATGCCGAGCAGGTAGCCGTAACCCGGATCGCCCTCGCGCCACTCGGGCAGCACCTGAGCGATGCGGTCGCGCAGCCAGCGCGATTGGCCGAGATAGAAGCAGCCCAGATGGCTCATCTGGACGGCGAAGATATCGCGCGGATAAGCGAGCGTGATCTCGCCGTAGAGCCGGCCCGAGCGGGTGAAGTCGCCCTCGGCCCAGGCGCGCGCGGCGGTCATGTGCATACGCTCGCGTTCGTTGGCGTTGCCGGCCAGGGCTTCGGCGGATTTGAGGCTGGCGATGAGATCGGGCTCGACCGACTTCTCCGTGAAGGTCGTGAGCAGCCCCGCCTTGAAGCAGTGGCCCATCACGAAGCCCGGATCCTCGGCGAGCGCCTGGTCGATCACCTCGACCGGATCGTTGAAGAAGCCGAGCAGCAGGTTCACGGCCTCCTGGTAGCGTTCGATGGAATTGGCGTTATCGGTCGAATGCTCGGCACCGTAGATGTCCGTGGTCGGCATGGCTTAACGTCCTCCTGATGGCCCGAACTGGGTAAATTGCCGGTGTTGGGATGGCCGGACAGTACCGGCAGGCCGTGACGGCCCCGTGAGCCAAACGTCAAAAGCGCGTCAAAAATGCTAGAATTCGACAGCGGTGGGTATAATAAGCGCGTAATAACGCACGCGTACAGGGTCGGCGATACGGCGCAATGCGACCAGGGGAGTGGGCGATGACACTCGATATCACACTCTTGGGCGGATTTGCGGCGAAGGCGGACGGTGCGCCGCTGGCGCTGCCGACGCGCAAAGCCGAGGCACTGCTCGCCTTCCTGGCGCTAAAACCCGGCGTGGCGCGGCGGCGCGAGCGCATCGCCGCCACGTTGTGGCCGCGCAGCGGCGAGGCCCAGGCGCGCGGCAGTCTGCGCCAGACCCTGACGACAATCCGAAAAGCGCTCCAGCCGGCTGGCGTCGCCGGCATTATCAGCGATGGCGATACGCTCCACCTGGACCCCGAGGGGGTGAGCGTCGACGCCGCGCGCCTCGACGCGGCGCTGGCCGATGGCTCGGCCGCCGAGCTCGCCCGGGCCGCCGAGCTGTATGCCGGCGATCTGCTCGACGGCTTCGCGCTCAACGAGGAGCCTTTCGAGGACTGGCTTGGAGCTGAGCGAACCCGCATCCGCGAAAACGCGCTGGAGGCCATGCGCCGCCTGCTCGACCGTCATGCGGGCGCGGGGGAAACCGCCCAGGGACTTGCGTTGGGCGAACGCCTGCTTGCGCTCGACCCGACGGTGGAGGCGGCGCACCGGGCGATGATGCGCCTGCACGCCGCCGCCGGCGGCCGCAGCGCGGTGGTCAAGCAATACCGCCGTTGCCGCGATGTGCTGGCGCAGGAGCTGCAGGTCGAACCCGAGGCGGCGACAGAAACGCTTTACCGGGAACTGGTTGGCGAGGGCGCGGCTGTTGCATCGGCAACCGTAGCCAAATCGGCATCCGCCGGGGCGAAACCCGCCATCGCCGTGTTGCCCTTCGCCAATTTGTCCGGCGACGAGGCGCAAGGCTATTTCGCCCAAGGTCTGGCCGAGGACATCATCACCCAGCTCTCGCGCTTTTCCTCGCTCGACGTGATCGCGCGCAACTCCTCGTTCGCCTTTGCCGGCAAGGATGCCCCGATCACCAAGATCGCGAACGACCTTTCGGTCGGCTATCTGCTCGAAGGCAGCGTGCGCAGTGCCGGCGAGACCCTGCGCGTGACGGCTCAGCTCGTCGACGGCGTCAGCGAGCGCCAGCTCTGGGCCGACCGCTACGATGTCGGCCGGGCCCAGCTCTTCGAGGTGCAGGACGACATCACCGCGCATGTGGTGGGCGCGCTGGCGATCAAGATCGATGACGCGGTGCTGGAGCGCGCGCGCCACGCGCCGGATGAAAGCCTGCAGGCGTATGACTTCTGGCTGCGCGGCCACGAACTCTTGCACCGCGGCACGGTGGAGGCCGATGACGAGGCGCGCGCGCTCTTCGAGCAGGCGCTGAAGATCGACCCGCATTACGCCCGCGCCTATGTCGGGCTTTCGCTCAGCCACTTCAACGAGTGGAGCTGCCAGGCCTGGGACAAGTGGGAAGAGAAGGAAACGGCCGCGTACGAGACCGCCCGCCGCGCCATTGAGCTCGATGACAATGATCCGATGGCGCATGCCATCCTCGGCAAGATCCTGCTCTACCGCCGCCAGTACGGTGAGGCCGAGCGGCACATGCAGCGCGCCCTCGCGCTCAATCCCAACGACACCGAAGTCATGGCGCTGATCGGGCTCTCCTATGCCTATATCGACCAGGCCGAAAAGGGGGTGGCGCTGTGCAAGAACGCGATCCGGCTCAATCCCTTCCATCCCGAATGGTATGTCGGCTCGCTCGCCTTCGCGCTCTTCTTTGCGCGCCGCCTCGATGAAGCGATCGAAATAGGCGCCGCCGCGCCGGTGGCTTACGTCGACCAGCCGGCGCTGATGGCGTCGGG
>DATKZM010000025.1:0-2371 GCA_035527975.1 Alphaproteobacteria bacterium
ATCCGAGAGATTCTCGTGCAAGAGCAAGATCATCAGATCGATCTCGCGACCGCTCTTGGCGAGGAGGTGCCGGACGTCAGCCGCTTGAGAGGTGGAGCGCGCAAAGGCCGCTGACGCCTGGCATCGGTGTGGAAGAGGGCGTTTTCCGCCCTCAAGCAAACCATGGAGGAGATGACATGGAAACCACCTGGATGCCGAGCACGGAATATGGCGAGATCCACAATCGGGCCGAGCTGCCGGAAAGCGTGTTCGCTTTCCCCGGACAGCGCAAGGAGCCCCTCACCGACGCGAGCCACGTCATCAACGCGCTGGCCCGCTTCGACCAAGTCGAAGGCGTCTCCGACGCCGATCGCGACCTCGCTTTCGCCAATATCAAGAAGGCGGCGGCCTATTACGGCGTCGATGTCAAAGAGAATAGCTGGCGCGAACTCGGCCGCGGCTGACAGCGACACGATCTTGCGCATCACCAAGCCGGGGAGCCAGCCAAGGGCAGGGCTCTCCGGCCGTTCGCGCCTCGCGCCGAGGCTATTGTGAAACGTTGATGAACATCGCGCGGGCGATTTAGGGTTGCCATCATTCCTCTGCTTGGTAGGTTTTCGCCTCATCCACGGCGGCAACGAGTTCGCCCGCGGCGTCGAGTTGCGGGGCTGGGCGCATCGGTCTGCCTCGAGCCTGGGAGGAAACCATCATGTTGAAGTCTTGCGACCGCCAAGCGAAACATCGCGGCGCGGGTGGCGCCGCACTGGTGCTCGGTCTGTTCGGCGCCTTGTTGCCGGCGCCGTCGATGGCGGCGGCCGACGAGGCCACGGTCGATAAATTGGTCGCGCAGCATGACCAACGGAAGAACCATCTGGCGCCGCTGGTGATCGACCGTGGCGACAACCTCGCTTACACCGAAGCCGCCGACACCATCAATCCCGAGCAGACGGCCTTTGCCAGGCAGATGGGCCGCGGCGTCTATATGCCGGTCAAGGACAAGGTTTATGTTGCTGTCGGCTACGGCATCACCAGCATGACCATGGTCGTCGGTGACGACGGCATCATCATCATCGACCCGGGCGAGAACGATAAATTCGCCGAAGACGTGATGCAGGATTTCCGCAAGATCACCGACAAGCCGATCAAGGCGGTGGTCTATACCCATCGCCATCCGGACCATCCGTTCGGGGTCAAGGGGCTCGGCGTCACCGAGGACGATGTGAGCTCGGGCCGCGTCAAGATTTTCGCCCATGACAGTTTCGAGGACTATTTGATCAACGATGCGAGCGTGGTCGGCCCGATCCTGTCGATGCGCACGGCGCTGGCCAGCACCTTGCTGCCGGTCGGACCTGAGGGCCGCGTGCATCAGGCGCTTGGCCCCACTTTCGATGTCGGTGAGGTGTCGCTGATCCGGCCGACCGACACCTTCAGCGACGAGCTCGAGGTCGAGATCGCCGGCGTCCGCATGGTGTTGTTTCATGCCTATGGCGACGCCGAGGACGAAATCGATGTGTGGTTCCCGGACCTCAAGCATGTGCACGGCTCGGAAACGATCCAGGGCGAAACATTCCCCAACATCTATACCTTGCGCGGGACGAAATTCCGCGATCCGGTCAAATGGTACAAGGGCGTCGATAATCTGCTGAAATATGCCAAGCAGGCCGAGACCTATTCGGGCTCGCATATGCGGCCTTGGGTCGGCAACGAATTCATTGTCGATCGCATCACCAATTATCGTGACGCGATCCAATATGTGCATGATCAGACCGTGCGGCTGATGAACCGCGGGCTGACGCGCGATGAGCTGGCGGAGGCCGTCAAGCTGCCGCCACATCTCGCCGAGGATCCCTGGCTCGGCCAATATTACGGCACCGTCGCCCACAGCACGCGCAACATCTACGACGGCTATCTCGGCTGGTACCAGGCCGATCCGACCGAATTGGCCAAACCCGAGTTCAAGGAGAACGCGAAGCTCTACGTCGAGGCTCTTGGCGGCCGCGATGCGATCCTGAAGGCGGCGCGTAAGGCCATCGATGACCAGAATTACGGCTGGGCGATGGAAATCCTGACCCATCCGATCCGGATCGATCACGACGACATGGAGGCGCGGAAGCTCAAGGCGGAGGCTATGCGCAAATGGGCCTATCTCCAGCCCAACATCTATTGGCGCGGGCTCGCGCTCGGCGGCGCGCTCGAACTTGAGGACAAGCTCGATTACAGCAAGGTCTGGAACTTTGCCGCGCCCGACATCATCAAGGCTTTGCCGGCGAGAGCGGTGATCGAATCGCTGCGCGTGAGGCTCGATCCGGAAAAAGCCGAGGGCAAGACTCTCACCGTCGGCTTCAAAGACGCCGATAGCGGCGCCGGCAACGCGCTTGAGATCCGCAACGGC
>DATKZM010000026.1:0-11355 GCA_035527975.1 Alphaproteobacteria bacterium
ATTCACACATTGGTCCGCCAACGTCCTCCAACGCCATTATGCAGCGGGCTCAGTCTCTACTGCGGAGAGAACAGTGAACCCGACAGGTACAGAACGGAGAGCTTGACAGTCCACCCCGAGTTAGAGAACAGCCTGGACCCAAAGCCGACATTGTCCGGCAGCATTCGTAGACGCCTGCGGCCACCCCCAAGAATATACCTTTCGTACGCACATCTCCGGGGGGCCAACCTGGGTTTGACGCGCGACGCTCGGTACCCGATAGGCCTAGTTGCCATATAGAGCGGCCGTATCGTCGCGGAGGCCGAGATCAAAGAACAATTTGAACCATCCGCCGCTTGAGACTGGCGAATTAGGGCTTTCTAAAAATTTACCATGTTATTGCAATCGCGCCGAAGTGTGAGGACGTCCGTCAGCGCGCCGATCGGCATTGCCGGTATGAGACAGCCCTTTGGATCTCCAGACCCTCAAAAAGCTGCGACGCAGCCGCATTGTTTGGAAGGTCGCCGCCGCTCTTTTCCTGGGCATTCTTGTGGCCCAGGCGATCTTCGCGGTGCCGAGCTATCGGGACCGCGAGGCACGTCAGGTGTCCGTGCTCGTAGGGGAGGCACGCGCGCTGATCGAAACGCTGACGCGCCTCGCTCAGCCGGATACCTCACCCCACGAGTTTGGCGCGCTCGGCGAGCAGGTCCTGGGGGCCACCAAGATCAAAGGGATCGCGATTTTCCACCGCGGCGGCAATATGGTCCATAGCGTTGGTGAGAAGCCGGTCACGCGGCCGTCGATTGCCGCGCAAGCTGGCCACGGTGCCAGACCCGGCGATGATGCGGCCCGGCTCATTCGACGAAACGCGACGCGCATGGAGATTACCTTCCGGCGCGGCACCGCCGTGGCGCCCTACTATGTCGTGGTCCGTATGGACACGAGCCATGTCGCCAGGGACCTGCGGGCCTACATTGGCTGGCAGGCCCTGGCGACCGGTCTCACCGTATTGGTGACCGGGCTGATCACCATGCTGATGGTGGGGCAACAGCTGTTAGGCCCCCTGCTGCGGCTCCACCGTCATGTCGTATCGTCTCACAAGGATGAAAATTTGACGCCGGACCTGCTTGGCCGCGGCGATGAGATCGGCGATCTATCGCGGGCTGTCGGGGGCTATATGCGCACGAACCGGGAGGCACGGCGCGCCACCGAGCAGCAGAATGAAATCCTTGAGCGGCAGGTCCGTGTTCGCACCCGGGAGTTCTTGCAAGCCAAGGAAGAAGCTGAGGCCGCCAACCGCGCTAAATCGGAATTCCTCGCCAATATGAGCCACGAGCTGCGCACGCCGCTCAATGCCGTGATCGGCTTCTCCGATTTGATGATCAATCGCGCATTCGGGGATCTCGACGAGCGTTATGCGGCCTATGCCGTCGATATCAACCGCAGCGGCGACCACCTGTCGCAGGTCATCAATGACATCCTCGACATCTCGCGGATCGAGTCCGGAAATGTCGAGATGAACGAAGAGGCCTTTTATCCCGCCGCTGCGATCAAGAGTTGCCTCGATCTTGTGCGCGACCGGGCTAATGACGGCGAAATCACGCTCGATCTCGACCTGCCTGACAATCTGCCGGCGATTGAAGCCGATCCGCGCAAGTTCAAACAGATTCTGATTAATCTGCTAACCAACGCGGTGAAGTTCACGCTGAAAGGCGGGCGCGTTGCGGTCGACGCATCAATCGACGAGGCCGGCCGCTTTGTCCTTACCGTCTCCGACACAGGCATCGGCATGCGTCCCGAAGATATCCCGGTCGCGATGACGCCGTTCCGCCAGATCGACAACCGCTTGGCGCGGGGCTATGAAGGAACTGGGCTCGGCTTGCCGTTGGTCAAGTCATTGATCGAGCTGCATAGCGGCGCGGTTTCGATCGAGAGTTCGCTTGGCTCCGGCACCACGGTTACCGTCACCCTGCCGCCTTCGCGGGTTCGCGGAGGTGGCGGCGCCACAAGCGCAGGGCGACAATCCGCCTAGCGGCTCGATGCGCCGCACGACCATCATTTTCCAGGTCTGAGTGAACGAAGGCGGTTTCCCATATTGTCAAACGGGTAGAAAATCCAAACTAACATCAACCTATTGAACATAAAAAGTTTTTCAAGTTTCCTTTAAGCATACATCAAGAAAGATCGCCTACATTTCCCCAACACCATGACTAGCCGCCCGCTGTGTTCGCGGGTCATCAGGGGTCTGATAGACATTGCCTGCGCCCAAATTCATCATGCGCGCCGCGCGCGGCGAGGACGTCGTGCCATACACGATATTCCTGGGGGACCGGGAGGTCAGTCGCTGGCTCGACGATATGGCCCAGCGACCCTTGTCCGCGGCGCAGATCGAGCAGATCCTGCTGCACGACGCCTGGTGTCTGTGGGCAATCGAATGCGGGGGCCGCTTCGCCGGCGTGACCAGCCTCTACGAGCCCGATACGCTGCGCGGGATCGGCCGTTTTTCCATCGTTATCGGTGACAAAACCCTGTGGGGACGGGGCCTGGGCGCCGCGGTGACGCGCAAGGTCCTCGATCACGCATTCGGGGCTCTGGGGCTCCGCAAAGTCAACTCCGACTATCTGGCGCCGAACAAGGGTTCGGCGATCATTCACGATCGCCTGGGGTTCGTTGAGGAGGGCCGTCTGCGCGCCGATGCCTGGCGCGAAGGGCGTTGGGTCGACCGGATCATATTGTCGATCCTGGCCGACGAGTGGACGGGTCGCGCTCAATGATCATGTTGCCAAAGCTTCGCCGTTCTGCGGCTATCAGCGGTTTTGCCGCGGCATCACTCGTCGTCGCGCTGCTCGCTTTTTGGCTGGGCGTCGCGGCTGCCGCGCCGGCGGACGCACGAGCAAACAACGCTCGGCAACCGCGCGGTCCGGTCCAGGTCGCGCAGGCGGCAATTTTCAAAAAACGGAGTTCTAAAGCGGTCGAGCACTATCGGGCGCGCCGATACCACCGAGCCCGGGCGGCCGCAAATGTGGTTCTGCGCGGCGATCGCTCGAACCTGGCAGCGCTCAGCATACTGGGCTGGAGCGAGTATCAGCTTGGTCGTTACGGCAAAGCGCAGAGCGCATTTGCCCGTTTCGTGGAGTTGGCGCCGCGTTCGTCGGATGCCCAGATCGGCCTTGGCTGGAGCCTCTTCAAGCTTGGGCGCCTGGCCAAAGCCCGCCGTCATTTCCTCGCCGCGCAACCTTATGCGGTGGGCGACCAGCGCTATATCGTCGCCGATGGTCTTGGCTGGATCGCGTTCACCGAGCGCAAGCTGGATGAAGCCAAGCGCCAGTTCGCCGCGGAGTCCGCGCAGCGGGCGGTGAGCCGTATCCAACATGACGGCGCGCTTGGGACCGCCTGGGTCGCGATGGTGCGCGGCGATTTCGCGTCCGCGCGCCGAAATCTTGAGACCGGGCTCAAGCAGCAACCACGCTATTTCCGGCTGTATGACGGATTGGGACGCGTCGCGCTGCTTCAAGGCGACCACGCCGGAGCTGTGCGCCATGCACTGAATGGGCTGCGGCTGGTTCGCTTCAACCGCGATCTCTTCCTGCTGCTGAATGCCGCTTTGGAACGTCTCAGCGATCACAAGGCCGCCGCCAAAGTCTACGGAGGGTTGATCAGCAGTTATCCCGATGTCCCGGACTATTACAACGGTCGCGGCTGGGCCGAGCTGCGCGCCGGCCGGCCGCGCCAGGCAGAGGCGAGCTTCCTGATCGCAACGCAGATGCGCCGGCCCTATCCGTGGGCCAAGCTCGGGCTCTACCGCGCGCGCAGCGCGATGCATGCGCCAGTCGCCAAGGCCTGGGCGCTTTACAAGCGCGGCGCCTATGCCGAAGCATTGGCGGCGTTCAGCCGACACATGCGCCTGGCGGGTGCCAACCCGGCGATCCAGACCGGGCGCGGCTGGTCGCTGCTGGCGCTGGGCCGTGCCGACGAGTCCAAGGTGGCCTTCGCCGCCGCCGTCGCTGTCGACAGCAACTTCGAGCTCGCGCGCAAGGGGCTCGTCGCCTCCGATGCAGGCTACCGTACCGCCTACCTGCTCGGCTGGGATCACGCCGCGGCCAAGCGATACGCCGTCGCACAGTCGCAGTTTTCCCGTGCCCGGGCAGCGGCGCCCGCGGCCGAACGCTGGCGCGTCGATGAAGCGCTCGCCTGGCTCGATCTTTTCCAGGGCCGGCACGGCCGCGCAAAAGTTGCCTTCGAGACTATCCTCCGCCAGCACGCCGAGGCGCATCTCTCGCGAAAAGGCCTCGGCTACATCGCGCTCGAAGAAAAGCGCTACGGGGAGGCGGTGACCCAGCTCCGCGCCTCCTACCGGCTGGAACCCAAGCAGGTCGTTACAAGCTATTCCATTCCCGCCGACCGGCTGAACGACGCCGGAGAATTCCGGCTTGCGCGCGAGGTACTCGAGCTGGGCTCGCAGGTTTACGAAGGCGCCCCGGGGGTGCTCTTCCAGCTTGCGCGCAGCTATGCCGGGTTTGGTGAGCACAGGCGCGCGGCGCTGCTGGCGAAGCGCGCGATCGATCGGGCGCCGCTCGGGGTCAACGGCGTCTTCGACAAGCTGAAGTTGCCGGCGCAAATGCTGGACGAGCTTAACCTTCAACTCGCCTGGTCGCTTTTCTTCGCCCGCGATAACAAAGCCGCGTTCCGCCGTTTCGATACCGCGGTTCGCGCCAGGGCCGGCGATGCCAGTGGGCTGCGGGGGCGCGCTTTCGCGCTCTTCCGCCTCAAGCGATACGGCGCCTCGATCCGCGATTTGACTGCCGTGCTGCCGGCGGAGCCGGCGGTGCTTGGGCCGATCAATGAAGTGGTATCAATCCCCGGCACCGGGCGATCCTGGCCGATCGCCTACAACGCCCGCTCGACGCTCGCTTGGGCCTATTTCCGTACCAAACGCTACAAAGCCGCCGCCGGCGAATTTCGCAAGGTCCTCAAGGCCTATCCCGCCTGGATCGATGCGCTGACCGGGCTTGCCTACAGCCTGCACAAGCTGGGCGACCGTAAGGGCGCACGCGCGCAGTTCCGGGCGGCATTGCAGATTTCGCCGGGCTATCCCGATGCCTGGCAGGGATTGAAAGGATTGGGAGCGGACCGATGAGCGAACGAAGCTATGCATTGAACAGCCGGGTCGCCCTGGAAGGCGACGGCGAAACCGAGGATTACGTGTTGGTCGACACCCACACCGCCACCTTGTGCGCGTGCAACGATGCCGCCTGGCGTCTCCTGTTCGCATTGCGATCGGGCGCGACGGTCGACGAGCTGGTGACGCAGATCGAGGCCGAGTTCGAAGTGGCGCCCGATGCAGCCAAAAGCGACGTGCTCGATTTCATTGGGCGCCTCAGTGCGATGGGGCTGATCGATGAAAACTAAAACGCTCCGCATTGCCGTTAGCGGATTTGATGGGCTGGACGTTCCCCACCCGGGCGGACCCGTTGCGCGCGCGTTGCGCGAGGGTTGGCTCGGTCCGATCGAGATCCACGCGCTCGGCTATGATCCCTTCATGACCGGCGCCTGGATGGGCGGCGTAGCAGACGAATTGCATACCTTGCCGGAATTGGCTGACGGCGAGGCGGTATTGCTGGAACGTTTGGTCGCGCTTACCAGTCGCTTCGGTTTCGACGCCCTCATTCCGACCTTGGATCTGGAAATCCCGGTCATCGCGCGCATCGCCGACCGTCTCGCCACGGTGGGGTTGCGGACGTTGCTGCCGAGCCCGGAAGCGATCTACGCCACCAGCAAATTGCGCTTGGCGAAATTCTGCCACGACCATGCGATCCCCGCGCCGCGGACGATCCACGTGCTCGATCAGGCCGACCTGCCGCTGCATGCCGACCAGTTCGGCTATCCGATGTTCGTGAAGGGAACGGTCGCCGGCGCCAAGCGGGCCGGCAATTTGGCCCAGGCCATGGCCGCCGCCCGTGAGCTCAATCGGACCTGGGGCGGCGGTGTGCTGCTGCAGGAAGCGATCGAGGGCGAGGAATACAACGTCGCCGCGGTCATCGGCGACAATCAATCGGTCAGCGCCATGGTCTCGATCAAAAAGGTCGGGGTGAATGAAAAGGGCAAGGGCGTCATGTGCACCGTGATCGACGATCCTGCGATCGAACGTCACGCCAAATCAATTCTGGAAATGCTCGACTGGCGCGGTCCGCTGGAGCTTGAGTTCGTCCTGCCGAAGGGCGCCAAATCGCCCTATCTGATCGAAGTAAACTGCCGCTTTCCCTCCTGGATCCTGTTGTCGCACTGGGCCGACTGCAATTTGCCGGCGGTGCTTCTGGAGGAAATCGTCGGCCAGCGTTCCAACTCTGCCATCCGGTCGCACGCCCCGGCCCGGCCCGGCACGTCCTTCGTCCGCGACGTGGCGGAAACCGCCATCCCGTTGGCGCAGCTCGACCGATTGGCGCGCTTCGGCAGCGTATCCGGCCAGGCGCCGGCGCCCCGCGCCAACCGCCGCGCCGATCCCGACGGATTGCGCGTCGCCGTCAGCGGGGTCAGCACGCTCGATGTGGTCAATGCCGGACTCGGCGTGGCGCGCGCGCTGCGCATGGCGCCGGGCATGGGCCGGCTCTACGGCCTTGGCTATGGCACATACGATTCCGGTCTCTACCGGCCCGAGCTTTTCGACGCCACTTTCCGCCTGCCGGTCTCCGACGATCCGGACGCGCTCTATGATCGCCTTGCCGCGATCCACAGCGAGCATCCCTTCGATGTTGCGGTGCCGAGCCTCGATGGCGAGATCCCGCGCTTCATCGAGATCGCCGACCGGCTCGACAAGCTCGGCATCGCCACGCTGTTGCCGAGTGCCGAGGCCTTCGCCCGGCGCGGCAAGGACCAGCTCTTCACCGACCCGCCGGTGCGCGCCCCGGAGGGCTTCGTGATCCCGGATACGATCATGGCCCGCTCGGAGAAGGACGCCATGCAGGCAGCCGACAAGCTGGGCTATCCGGTGGTTCTGAAGGGCACGATCTCTCACGCCTTTCCAGCCAATTTCGCGGCGGAAACCCGCGCCGCCTGGTCTCGCCTCCGCGAGAAAGGTTACGCCGAGGCGCTGGTGCAACGTTTCGTCGGCGGCGAGCGTTTCGCGGTCGCAGCGGTATGCGACCGGTCAAGCGAGGCGCTGACGATGCTCAGCATCAAGAAGCTGCGGATCTGCGACCGCGGCAGCACCTGGAGCGCCATCAGCGTCGCCCAGCCGGCGCTGGAGGTGGGCTTTGCCGATTTCCTGCGGGCGCTCAACTGGGTGGGTCCGGTGGAGGGCGAGTTCATCCGCGACGAGCTGACCGAGCGCTTCTACCTCATCGAAATCAATCCCCGCTTCACGGCCTGGATCGCCTTCTCCGCGCATCTGGGGCTCAACCATCCCTTCGCCGCCGTCCGCGCCGCCTGCGGCCTGCCGGTTGAGGTCAAGCCGGTCGGCGAGGACCTCGTCTTCATGCGCAGCTGCGAGGATGCGCCGATCACCAACAGCGCCTTTGCGGCGATTGCCACGAAAGGGGCACTCAAACATGCCTGATGCCTCCGCCTCCGGGCGCCAGCCCCCCAAGCGTAGACCGTATGAGCCGCCGCGGCTCACCCCGCTGACCTTCACGGCGGTGAGCAAGCATCTGACCGCCGATGTCGGATCGGTCGGCGAGTTCGACGACATCTACGATGCCGCCGCGCTACTAAAGGAATTCGGCTCGCCGCTCTTCGTGATCTCCGAGAACGCGCTGCGTGGGCTCTACCGGAACTTCCGCGACACCTTCACCGAGCCCGGCATCGACACCCGCATCGCCTATTCCTACAAGACCAACTACCTGCCGGCCGTCTGTGCCGTGCTGCATGAGGAAGGCGCCTGGGCCGAGGTCGTCTCCGGTATGGAGTACGAACTTGCCCGCTCGATGTCGGTGCCGCCGCAAGAGATCATCTTCAACGGTCCCTACAAGACCCGCGAGGAGCTTCATGCCGCGCTCGGCCAAGGCGCGCTGGTCAATATCGACAATTTCGACGAGCTTGCGGCGGTCGAGGCGGTCGCATCCGAGCTTGGCGGCAAGAACCGGGTCGGCATTCGCGTCAATTTCCGCTACGGCCCAGCGCCGTGGACGAAGTTTGGCTTCAATGACGAGAATGGCGATGCGCAGCAGGCGATGGAGCGCATCGCCGCGCATCCGAACCTCACATTCGAGCTGCTGCACAACCACTGCGGCACCTTCCAGCTCGTCTACGATATCTACGCAAAAGGCGTAGAGGTGCTGATCCGGATGGCCAAACGCGCCCGCGATCTGGGCCTTGAGCCGACCAAGATCGACATGGGCGGCGGTTATCCGTCGGCCAACAAGCTGAAGCCGATGTACGACCTGCCCGAGGGCGGCGACCGGCGCCAGGACACGCTCTATCCCTTTGCCGAAGCCATTTTGGGCCCGCTCAGCAAGGCCAAGGAGCTCTTCGGCGGACAACCGACGCTGGTGCTCGAGCCCGGTCGGGCCCTCGTTGATGCCGCCTGCCAGCTTGTTTGCAGCGTGGTTGGCACCAAGGACATCCCCGACAAGGGCCGCGCCGTGGTGGTCGATGGCGGCGTCAACCTCGTGCCCACCGCCTACTGGTACGACCACGGCGTCAAGCCCACCAATGTCAGCAGCGACGCCGCCGGTGATGCCGGGCCCGTCAGCATCTATGGGCCGCTTTGCATGCAGATCGATGTGCTGCGCGAGAATGTGATCATGCCGCCGCTCAAGATCGGCGATCCGATCGTCATCTCGAATGTCGGCGCCTATTGCCAGACCCAGTCGATGCAGTTCATCCAGCCGCGACCGGCGACGGTGCTGCTTGGCCCCGACGGCCCCGAGGTCATCCGCCGCCGCGAGACGGCGAAAGAGATCTTCATGCTCGATCAGATGCCCAAACGATTACGCCCCGATGGCTGGAGCCTTTGATCACCAAGCCAAGTCGACCCTGAACGGGCTCGGTCAGATCGTTTTTTCTGATCGGCCGGTTTCGGGCCTGCTTGTGCTGGCGGGCTTTCTCAGTATCGAGCCCTGGGCCGCGGTGGGCGCGTTGGCCGGAGCGCTGCTCGGCGCGCTCGCCTCAAGCGTTCTCAAGACCTGGAACCGGGTCGAGACGAGTTATGGGCTCGCCGGTGCCAACCTCGCGATCGTCGGTGCCTCCTTTGCCTTCGTTGCCTCCGAAGCGCTACGGCCTTTGACGGTGCTCATCGCGGTTATTGTCTGTATCGCCATCGAGGCAGGCGCGCGCCGTTTGCTGCAGCCACTGGGACTGCCGGGGCTGTCTTTTCCGGCGGTCGCGGCGCTGTCGCTCCTGACCGGACTGCACGGCGCCTTCGGCCAGCCCTTTTGGGCCGAGGCGGGAAAGCTGCCGGCCGATGCCATCACCATCGCAATTCCGGTCCTGCTTTTCGCAAGCGCCGCCGCCATTAAGTCCTGGCAGGCCGCAGCCTTGTCCGGCGCATTGACTACCGCTGCCGCGCTCGCGTCGGGTTACATGCTCAATGACGGCTGGCTCGGCCCAATCGGTTTGTGGGCCTTCGCAGTCGCACCGGCGGCCTTCGGCATTTACGCGGTGTTCCTTGCCGGCTCGCGCATTGGCGCCTTCTGCGGAATCGCCGCCGCGGCTTTGGCAGCGGCAATCTGGGCCGGCTGGATGGCAAGCCCGCTTGCCGCAGCGGTGCCGCCGCTGCTTGTTCCATTTATTTTCGCGACCTGGATCACGCTGGGAGCGGTGCGCCTGGCCGCGGGGCCGACGGTGCTTGACCCGCATGTGTGGGCAGCCGTGGAGGAGATACGTCGCGCCAGATCGATCGGTCGGCCAGCAATGGTGCTCACCGGTGCGGGGATCAGCACTGCCTCGGGTATTCCCGACTACGCCTCGGGCGCGTGGCTCGATCCAAATATCCCGATCAGCACTTACGCCTATGAGCGGTTCCTGGAATCGCAACACTGTCGCCAGCTCTACTGGGATGCTTGCGGTCATTTCCGCGACGTCGCGGCGGCTGCCGCGCCCAATATCGGTCACAACGCGCTCGCGGCGATGGAGCGCAAGGGCTGGTTGGGGTCGACGGTGACCCAGAACGTCGACCGGCTGCATCAGGCGGCCGGGGCGGACAACGTCATCGAGCTGCATGGCCGCATCGACCGGGTCCGTTGCCTTGGCTGCGGCGAGACGAGCGACTGGCCCCCGGCCGGGCTATGGGGCAAGTTCGATCTTGCCTGCCAGGCCTGCGGCGGCCTGTTGAAGCCGGCCGTGATCGCGATGGGGGAGAACGTGCCGGCGCGGGCCTGGGAGAGCGCCGAGGCAGCGGCGATGTCGTGCGGCGTCGTTCTGGTGATCGGCTCGCAGATGGCGATTTCCTCCGCCGCAGCGCTGCTTGGGCGCGCCCGCTCCCAAAGTGCCAAGGTCATATTCCTCAATCTGGGCGAAGCGGCGGTGCCGATGTTGCCGGGCGATCTGGTGCTCAACCTCCGCGCCGAGGACGCACTGCCGGCGATCGCGAAATTGCTGGGATGTTATCCCGCGGCCGGGCCTCCATATGCGACGAATCCTGGTCTGCCACCGGAAGCGATGGTCGAACATGTCGCGAGCTAGGAAATTCTTGAAACTGGCTCCTGGAGTGTCCAAGCCAGATACTGCGTCCTCGACCGGTAGATCAACGCTCGATGCTCTAGGCGGTGCGGACTTCCGCATCGATTTCACGAACGGTGAATTGCCCGATCCAAAGCTGAACCGCTTCCACGAGATTTGGCTCTCGAAATGCCAAGGCGGCCGGCTTCCAGGGCGTGGTGATTTCGATCCGACCGAACTGCCGCCAGAGTTCCTACCCTGGATCACCATCTTCGATGTCGAGGAGGAACGCTTTCGCGTCCGGATAGTCGGCACCGGCATCGTCGCAGCACTCGAATTTGACGCGACTGGCAGATACACCGATGAACTTCCAAATACGAAAGCGCTTGAGGCCCGCGCGCGCTGGGCAGTCGGCAACGCCAAGCCCTATTTCATGACCGACCTGCCGATCCCCTGGGATCAAGAGCACTACACCCGCTATTCAGTAATCTGCCTGCCGTTGGCGAACGACGGGATCGATGTGGACAAACTACTCTACATGATGACCTTCGACCACTAAGCATGCGGCGGCGTCAATACCGAACAATCTGTGTAGCCTGCTGAGCAGTAATAGCCGTAGGTGCTCAATGACCGCTTGTGGCTGAGGCTTCTTTAATCCGGCGGTGGCCGTCAAGCTCGAAACTCAAACCTTTCCGCCTGTCAGAACAGTGCCCTGAGGGGCCATGCGTCTTTTCGTGCTCGATGCTGCGATCGGCACATGATGGGATCAGGCGCGTGAGGCGG
>DATKZM010000027.1:0-2519 GCA_035527975.1 Alphaproteobacteria bacterium
CAGACCGAAGTCCAAGAAGTGCCGGCCCGGCGCATCATCACCAAGAACCAATCGCCCGATATCGGCTTCGACCGGTCGATCAATCCCTATCGGGGCTGCGAGCATGGCTGCGTCTACTGCTTCGCGCGGCCGACCCATGCCTTTCTCGGGCTGTCGCCGGGGCTCTACTTAGAGACCAAGCTGTTCACCAAGACGAATGCCGCGCAGGCTCTCGAGCGCGAGTTGGGCGAGCCGAATTATCGGCCGCGGATGATCGCCATCGGCACCAATACCGACCCCTATCAGCCGATCGAAAAGCGCTACCGCATCATGCGGCGCATCCTCGAAGTCTTGAGCGCCGCGAATCACCCGGTCGGCATCGTCACCAAATCGTCGCTGGTGCTACGCGATCTCGACATTTTGCAGTCGATGGCCGAGCGGGGTCTGGTCAAGGTGGCGCTTTCGGTGACCACGCTCGATCGCAAGCTCGCGCGTGCCATGGAGCCCCGGGCCAGCACGCCCGACAAGCGGCTCGAGACGCTCGAGACGCTCGCCGCCGCGGGCGTGCCGACCTCGGTCATGGTGGCGCCGGTTATTCCCGGCCTCAACGACGCGGAGATGGAGCGCATCTTGGAGCGCGCCGCCGCGGCGGGCGTGGGCGAGGCGGGCTACGTGCTGCTCAGGCTGCCGCTCGAGATCGGCGATCTCTTCGTGGAATGGCTTCGAGCAAACTGTCCGGACCGCGCGAACCGGGTGCTGTCGCTGATGCGCCAGACCCGCGGCGGCAAGCTTTACGACGCCAAATGGGGCGAACGCATGGAGGGCGACGGGCCTTATGCCTGGATGATCGGCCGCCGGTTCGAGATGGCCGCGCGCCGGCTTGGGCTCGACAGGCGCTCAACCGCGCTCCGCACCGATTTGTTCACGCCGCCGTCCTGGCCCGGGCAGCAGCTCAAATTGTTCTAGACGTGTTGTCCTAGACGCCTTTTCCACAAGCTGCCGCCCGCCCCGGGCGGAGGATGTTGCCAAGGCCACGCGGTTTGTTGAGAGTCCCTTCCCATGGGACTGCCCGCGGAATCTCTCCCCACGCCGTTACTGCCGAACTTCGACTTCGAAGCCGAGCTGATGGACGCGCTTGGCCTGCCGGTCGCGGGCATCGACGAGGCGGGCCGCGGTCCCTGGGCCGGGCCGGTAGTGGTCGCGGCGGTGATCCTCAATCCGGATCGCATTCCCGAAGGTCTCAACGATTCGAAATTGCTGACGCCGGAGGCCCGCGAGGACCGCTACGCCGAGATCCTGGCCACGGCCTGCGTCGCCATCGCCATTGGGCACGTCAGGCGGATTGACCGCGACAATATTCTGCAAGCAAGCCTTTGGGGCATGCGGGCGGCCTTCCGGGGCCTGCAGGTGCCGGAGGCCGCGGCGCTGATCGACGGCAACATGATCCCGAAGCGCTTTCCCGGCAGAGCGCGCGCCATCGTCGGCGGCGACGGGTTGTCCTTATCGGTGGCGGCCGCCTCCATCGTCGCCAAGGTCACGCGCGACCGGATCATGGTCCGGCTCGCCAAGCGCTATCGCCGCTATGGCTGGGAGAACAACAAAGGCTATGGCACGCCGGAGCATGCGCGCGCCGTGCAGGCACATGGCGTATGCACCCATCACCGGCGCTCGTTCCGCCCCATCGAGCGGGCGATCCGGATCATGGAGGCCCGCGTCGCCGCCGTCGCCGAGGACTAGGCGATCCAATCGGCGATACGGCCCGCGATCTTGTCGGCGCCAGGCTCGATCAGCAGCATGTGGGCATGGTCCGCGAGTTCCCAGAACTGGCTTTGCGAATAGGCGGACGCCGTCTCGCGCGCGGTCTCCAACGACACGATGCGGTCTTCCGCGCCCGACGGGCATAGAACCGGGCAGCGGACAGAATTCGTGTCGACGGCGGTCGCGCCGGTTTGATTGAACATCCAGATAAACGTCTCGAACAAAGCCCGGCCCGACTCCGGCCCGAACCGATCGAACACGCGGGCCTGCTCGCCCTTGGGCAGGAGATTGAGCGTGTAGAGGCAAGCGAGGTCGAAGTTCGGATCGATCGCCCTTGTCCAGAAATCGCCGAGGGTCATCAAGTCCTGACCGAGCTGCTTCTCGGGACCGGTGGGCGGCAGGATGCCGGCGCGCGGCGCCGGGCTCGCCAGGACAAGCTTCTCGGCCAGGCCATCGCCGGCGAGCTGCTGGGCAATGATGGCGCCCATGGAATGGCCGAGTAGTACGGGCCGCTCGGGCAGCGCCCCGACAAACGCCGCCATCTGGGCGCGGTAGTCGGCCATGCCCACGCTGGCCAAGATGCCCCTGCCCGTACCCTTGTCGGCGCCGTGGCCGATCAGGTCCGGCGCATGGCAGCTGAAGCCCCTCGCCTCGAAGACTTTGCGGAATTCGTCAAAGCACCAGCCGCCGCAATTGGCCCCGTGCACCATGACGATGTCCTTGCTCATGGCTTTTCGCCCCTTCCGGTGCGCCGCGAACCCAAGCCTCCCAAATGCCCCGCG
>DATKZM010000028.1:0-30239 GCA_035527975.1 Alphaproteobacteria bacterium
GGTTATGGCTGAGGCTGTTGAAGAAGTCGCGGAGGTCAGGATTTTTGAAATAATGATTCAAGATTCGGGACTTTTTCGAATCAACATTGCTGCAAGCGCGGCTCACACAAACAATAGTTGCACAAAATTTGATGGTCCCGACTTCTTCAACACCCTCGGCTAAAAGCCGACCTGCAATGCCCCATCAGATTACGTCCACTTTCCACCAGCAAGCAGACATTGGGTTGGCTATGCGCGATCCGGACATCGAATTTCAGCCTAAGGCACTACCGGCGGGAACGCGGGCTTGACCGGATGGGGCGGGCACGCCTAACTCGCACCTTCGTCTCGAGCTTCGCCCCGGGGAGGGGAGCACGGTGGCCGAACGGCTGCGCCCGCAAAACGCCGATGAGCTGCTCGACGCCGTCAAATGGGCGGTGGCCGAGGCATCGCCCCTGGAGGTGATCGGCGCGGGCACGAAACGCGCATTCGGCCGGCCCAGCCAGGCCGACCATACGCTCGATGTCTCGCGGCTTGCCGGGATCGGTCTCTACGAGCCCGACGAGCTGGTGCTGGGCGCCGCCACCGGAACGCCTCTCGTCGAGATCGAGGCGGCGCTGGCCGAAGAACGCCAGATGCTCGCCTTCGAGCCGCCCGATCTGGGCCCGCTCTTGGGCGGCGAGGCGGGCGCGCATACGCTGGGCGGCGTCGTCGGCTGCAACCTTTCGGGTCCGCGGCGGATCAAGGCAGGAGCCGCACGCGATCATTTCCTGGGCTTTACCGCTGTGAGCGGCCGCGGCGAGGCCTTCAAGGCCGGGGGCCGCGTGGTCAAGAACGTCACCGGCTACGATATCTGCAAGCTCATCGCCGGCTCCTACGGCACGCTGGCGGTGATGTCGGCGCTTACGGTCAAGGTGCTGCCGGCGCCGGAGAAGACACGCACGGTGCTGGTCTTCGGTCTCGATGATGCCCGCGCCGGCGAGGCGATGACGGTGGGGCTCGGCAGCGCGCATGAGGTATCGGGGGCGGCGCATTTGCCGGCTTCGGTGGCGGCTCGCTCGGGGGTGTCTTACGTTTCAGCGGCCGGCGCGGCGGTAACGGCGCTTCGGGTGGAGGGGCCGGGCCCCTCGGTCGAGCATCGCTGCGCGGCGCTGCGCGGCCTCTTGGGCGGGTTCGGCGCAAGCGAGGAATTGCACGGCCACAACTCGGCCGCCTTCTGGCGCGAGGTGCGCGACGTGTCGGCCTTCTCCGGCGGCGAGGACCGCATGCTCTGGCGGATCTCGGTGGCGCCGAGTGCGGGGGCCGGTGTCGTCGCGGCGATCGCGCAGGCCGGCGGCGAGGTCGAGGCGCTTTACGATTGGGGCGGCGGGCTGGTTTGGCTGTTGCTTCCGGTGCGCGAGGATGCCGGCGCGCCGGCGGTGCGCGCGGCGGTGGCTGCGACCGGCGGGCATGCAACGCTCTTCCGCGCGCCGGCCGATATCCGCGCCGCGGTCGAGGTCTTTCAGCCCCAGGATGCCGCGCTTGCCGGAATCACGGTGCGGCTGAAGGAAAATTTCGATCCGCGCGGCGTGCTCAATCCCGGGCGCATGTATGCCGGCGTGTGAGCCAAGGAACGTGTGAGAGGCAATGCAGACGCACTTCACCGAGGCCCAGCGCGCCGACCCCGATATCGCGGAAGCCGACGGCATCCTGCGCTCGTGCGTGCATTGCGGCTTTTGCACGGCGACCTGCCCGACTTACGTGCTGCTCGGCGACGAGGCCGACAGTCCGCGCGGCCGCATCTATCTGATCAAGGAGATGCTGGAGACCGGCCGGCCGGCCGATGCGCGCACCACGCTGCATGTCGATCGCTGCCTGTCGTGTCTTTCCTGCATGACAACCTGTCCGTCGGGCGTGCACTACATGCATCTGGTCGACCTTGCCCGGGCGCGCATCGAGGAGACGTATAAACGGCCGCTCGCCGACCGTATGCTGCGCGGACTGCTGGCGCGGCTGGTGCCCTATCCAAGGCGTTTCCGCCTGGCGCTCAAGGGCGCGGCGCTGGGGCGGGCTTTCGTTTGGGCGATGCCGGGGCGGCTCAAGACCATGGTGGCGCTGGCGCCGAAGCGGCTCGCCAAGGCCTCGCCGGTCGACCGGCCGCAGGTCTTCCCGGCCGAGGGCGAACGCCGCAAACGCGTGGCGCTGCTCACCGGTTGCGCCCAGACGGTGCTGGCGCCGCAGATCAACGAGGCGACGGTGCGCCTGCTGACCCGGCATGGCTGCGAGGTGGTGGTGGCAAAGGGCGCCGGGTGTTGCGGCGCGCTGGCGCACCATATGGGCCGCACGGGCGAGGCGCATGCGGCGGCGGCGGCAAATATCCGGGCCTGGTGCGCTGAACTTGACAAAGAAGGGCTCGATGGGCCGGGGCTCGACGCCGTGGTGATCAACGCGTCAGGCTGCGGGACGACGGTGAAGGACTACGGCTATATGTTCCGCGAAGACCCCGTGCTTGCTGGCGATGCTGCCCGTATCGCAGCGCTGACCCAGGATGTGACCGAGCTGATGAGCGGGCTCGGTTTGCAGGACACCGGCGGCACGGGCGCGGCGGGGAAGGGCATGGCGGTCGCCTATCACTCGGCCTGTTCGATGCAGCACGGCCAAGGCCTGCGCGAGGAGCCCAAGGCGCTGCTCGCAGCGGCGGGCTTCACGCTCCGTGAGCCGGCCGAGGCGCATCTCTGCTGCGGCTCGGCCGGAACCTACAATATGCTTCAGCCCGCGCTTGCCGGCCAATTGCGCGATCGCAAGGTGGCCAATCTGGAACGCACCGGGCCGCATGTGATCGCCACCGGCAATATCGGCTGTCTTACCCAGATTGCCGGCGGCACCGCGATCCCGGTGGTCCACACGGCCGAGCTGCTCGACTGGGCAACGGGTGGACCCATGCCGCCGGCGATAGCGGATGGGGACGGGTGATGCGGAACTTGCTCGCCGCATTTTCATTTGTCGCGCTATCGTTCCTCATGGTGGTCGCGATCGCCAGCCCGGCGCCGGCCGATCAGAACGACCCGCGGCTCGGCTCTTTGTTCATCAAGCTGAAGGCGACGACGGATGCACGCGAAGGCTCACGGATCGCGCGGGAGATCTGGGCGCGCTGGTTCGACAGCCCCGCACCGGCGGTCAAGGAGCTGATGCGGCGCGGGCAGGTTCATCTTCGCCGGCACCAGATCAAGATTGCCGCCGAGCTCTTCGATCATGTCGTGCGCATTGCTCCGGGTTTTGCCGAGGGCTGGAACCGCCGCGCCACCGTGCGCTATTTGCAGGGCGACAACAAAGGCTCGCTCGCCGATATCGAGCGCACGCTGAAGCTCGAGCCGCGGCATTTCGGGGCGCTTTCCGGCCGCGGGCTGGTGCTCGTGAAGATGGGCCGGGACCGCGCCGCGCTGGCGGCCTTCCGCGCGGCGCTGGCGATCAACCCGCATCTGGCCGCGGCGCGCATCAACATCCGCATTCTGCGCAAGAAGCTCGGCGAGAAGGCGATTTGAAGCTGGCCATGCTCCAGGCACTCCGCGCGTATAGCAAGGCATGACCCGCTGGGACATCCCCCGCGCACTCGTCCTTTCACTGGTGACGCTGGCCGCGACGTCGATGCTGATTGCGGCGCAGGGCACGCGTGCCGAGACGCCTGCCTATCCCTGGCTCCAGAAAGGCAGTGCCGCGGGCGATACAATCGCCAGCCGCTTTGCACCGCCACGCGGCTATCGTCGCGTGCCGGTTCGCGCCGGCGGCTTTGCGGCCTGGCTGCGGCACCTGCCGCTGAAGCCGGCAGGCGCCAAAGTCCACCTCCATGACGGCCGGCTCAAGCCCAACCAGTCGGTGCATGCCGCCGTCGTCGACCTCGATATCGGACGGCGCGATCTTCAGCAATGCGCCGACGCGGTGATGCGGCTGCGGGCGGAGTATCTCTATTCCAGGCGGCGCTATGAGGCGATCGGCTTCAACTACACCAGCGGCGATCGGGCGGCCTTCACGCGCTGGGCCGGGGGCTGGCGGCCACGCATCGAAGGTCGGCGCGTGCGCTGGGTGCGGCGCGGCCGGCAAGGGACCGCCTATCCGAACTTTCGGGCTTACCTCATTTCGGTCTTCACCTACGCTGGCAGCTATTCGTTGTCGCGCGAGCTGAAGCGTGTGACCGCGGCGAACGATATTCGAATCGGCGATGTTTTCGTTCAGGGCGGCTTTCCGGGCCACGCCGTGATCGTGGTCGACATGGCTGTCGACCGTGCAACCGGGCGCAAAGCCTTCCTGCTGGCCCAAAGCTTCATGCCGGCGCAGAGCCTGCACGTGCTGAAAAATCCCGGCGGCCAGGACGCCTGGTACACTTTGTCACCCGGCCGCGATCTCCGGACGCCCGAGTGGACGTTCGAGCGGCGTCATCTGAGGCGCTTCTGACCGGATCGCTAGAGCATGATCCGTTTCGTTGGCATCGTTCGCTGACGACGAACTCCCTCCCCCTCAAGGGGAGAGGGAGTGTCTGCGTAATCCTTTTCGGATTTTGCGCTAGCGGACGCGCAACCGGCTGGGCGCGCGTACATCATGGGCTTGGCGGAAAGTTGTCGGGTTTCGCCGCGGGCTCGCGCTAAAGTACGGTCGCGCCAATCGGCGCACGCCAGCCGCGGATTGTTGTCCAGCCATGAAGAACCGAATGTTTCTGATCGTCGGCGCAGGGTGCGTGGTCCTGTTCCTGGCGCTCGGCACCCGCCAGAGCTTCGGGCTTTTTCTTGCGCCGATGTCCAAGGAGCTCGGCTGGGGACGCGAGATCTTCTCGCTTGCCATCGGGCTGCAGAATCTCCTGTGGGGGCTGAGCCAGCCCTTTATCGGCGCAATCGCCGACCGCTACGGCCCGGGCCGCGTGGTGGCGCTGGGCGCCGTGTTCTACGCCGTCGGGCTCTACATCATGAGCGTCACGGCAACGCCAATGGAACTCCATCTTGGCGCCGGGCTGGTGATCGGCGTGTCGTTGAGCGCGATCAGCTTCGCCGTCGTGTTCGGCGCCGTCGCTCGGGTTGTGCCGCAGGAACGCCAAGGCATGGCGCTCGGCGTTGTCGGTGCCATGGGTTCGGCAGGGCAGTTCCTTGTGGTGCTCGGCAATCAGGCGTTGCTCGACGCCGAGGGATGGCGCACCACCTTCCTGATTTGCGCCGTCGTCATTGCCGCGCTTCTGTTGCCGCTCGCCTATCCCATACGCCGCCGGGCCGCCGCCGACGGTTCGGGTGCGGCCACGATCGGCGGCGCCGACAATCTCAAGGCCGCGCTCAACGAGGCGTTCGGGCATCGCGGATTCTGGCTGCTGAACGCCGGTTTCTTCGTCTGCGGTTATCAGGTCACGTTCATCGCAACGCACCTGCCGGCCTATGTGTCTGACCAGTCGCTGCCTGGCTGGGTCGGGGGTACGGCCTTGGCGCTGGTCGGCGCCTTCAACATCGTCGGCAGTTTTGCCTGCGGCACGCTGGGCGACAAATATCGCAAGAAGTATCTGCTGAGCCTGCTTTACATTCTGCGCGCCGTGGTGATCGCGGGCCTGCTGCTGGCGCCGCCAAGTGCGACCAACATGCTGATATTCGGTGCGGCGATGGGGCTGTTGTGGCTGGGCACCGTGCCGCTGACCTCAAGCCTGGTCGCGCAGATCTTCGGTGTGCGCTACATGACGACGCTCTTCGGCGTGGTGTTTTTCTCACATCAGGCTGGCGCCTTCCTCGGCGTCTGGCTGGGCGGCAAGCTCTATGACATGACCGGTTCCTACGATGTTGTCTGGATGATCGCCTTCGTGCTTGGCATCGCGGCGGCGCTGCTGCATTGGCCGATCGCGGACACGCCGGTGGCGCGCGCCGGGGGAACGGTGCCGGCGAAGGCCTGACACACGGCGCCTTCGCGCGAATGTGAGAGAGTTTGAGTTGTCACGCATTCACCACTTGGCTACCTAATTTACAGATGATGGTCATGAAACCCGCCAATAGCTGTCAGAGCTGATAACCAAAGAGGCTTGCCATGCTGATCCGAATTCCACGCGGCTGGGAGCTGCCCGAGCGGGCGGCGACCGATGAGGGCGTTTACCTGGAGCGCCGTCGGCTGATCAAAGGCCTGGCGGCCGGCCCGATCCTGCTGTCGGGTACCGCAGCGCTGCTCGCGGCGTGCGACGAGGCACCGGTCGCGTCCGCCGCTGCTGGCGAGGACGATCCGACGAAGGGCCTTTATCCGGTCAAGCGCAATCTGCGCTACCGCGAGAAGCGACCGTTGACGCCGGAGAAATGGGCGACGACATACAACAACTTCTACGAGTTCGGCTCGCACAAACAGATCTCCAGCCGCGCGCAAGCGCTGCCGCTGCGGCCCTGGACGGTCACCTTTGACGGCATGGTGGAGAAAAAGCAGGTCGTGGACGTCGACACGCTCATCAAGAAAATGCCGTTGGAAGAACGGGTTTACCGCCATCGCTGCGTTGAGGCGTGGTCAATGACCGTGCCGTGGTCAGGTTTTCCGTTGAAGGCGTTGATGGACTTCGCCAAGCCGCTGTCATCGGCCAAGTATGTCCAGATGCAGACCTTCATGAACCCGAAGGTCGCCGGCGGTCAGCGGCAGAGCTGGTATCCCTGGCCCTATACCGAGGGTCTCACGATCGCGGAAGCCACCAATGAACTCGCCTTCATGGTCACCGGGCTCTACGGCAAGCCGATGCCAAAGCAGAACGGCGCGCCGTTGCGTCTCGCGGTGCCGTGGAAATACGGCTTCAAGCACTCCAAGTCGATCGTGCACTTCACGTTCACCGACAAGCGGCCGGTTTCATTCTGGGAGAAAATCCAGGCCAGCGAGTACGGCTTTTGGGCCAACGTCAATCCGGCGGTGTCGCATCCGCGCTGGAGCCAGGCAACCGAGCGGGTGCTGGGTATGGACAGCCGCATTCCGACCGAGATCTGGAACGGCTACGGCGAATACGTCGCCGATCTCTACAAAAACATGAAGGGCGAAAAGCTGTTCATGTAAGCGGACTGCCGATCGCGCCGAATACATCCACGCCGTACAAAAAAGAGCCGGGCCACGAGGGCCCGGCTAAAGAGAACAGGGAGGCTTCACATCTGGGTACGTGGTCCGGATGGTTTCCCACCGTCACGCATTGCTCCCAGTGCTTCGGCGGAACGACGACACGCAAACATTCTTCGATCGAGCCGTGCGTCCAGCCAAACTACTTCGCAACAACGATAGGGCTAATTTGCGCCTGTGGCGCCAATGGGAGTAGACCTGTCGTCGGCAACTGAGCCATGCAGTCCTCGCATGGCTTTTGCGGTGGCGCGGCGAGTTTGAAAATGCCCGGCGGGATCAGAATTCTGTTTCGGCGATTTTGCGGATCAGGAAATCGCGGAACACCGTGACGCGGGCCGAATGACGCAGCGCCTCGGGATAGACGAAGTACGCATCAAGGGACGGGGCCTCGAGCTCTGGCAGGACGCGCACCAGATTGCTGTCGCGCGGTACAAGGTAGTTGGGCAACGATGCGAGGCCGAGACCGCTTTGCACCGCCCGGAAAATTCCATAGACATTGTTGACCTGAAACACCGGCAGGCGGGTCTCGCCTTCTTTCAGGCCCTCGGTAAGCAGCCAATTGGAATTCTGGAACGACGGCGGCCGTGGATCTTCAGAATAGACGACAATGCCATGCTCGTCTAGATCGTCGACAGTCTTTGGGATGCCGCGCTTCTTCAGGTAGCTAGGGGCGCCGTAGACATGGAAATGCACGGTCATGAGCCGGCGCTGGATCAGGTCTGGCTGCGTCGGCGCGACCATGCGTATCGCGATGTCGGCCTGGCGCGGATTGAGGTCGACATCGGTGTCGTCGACGATCAGCGTCATCGCGATCTCTGGATAGATATCCAGGAACTCGCGGATCCGCGGCGTCAGCCACATCGAGCCCAGCCCGACCGTCGTGGTCACACGGAGCGCGCCTTGGGGCTTGGCCTTGCTCTCGGCAATGAGCGCCTCGGCCTCGGAAAGCCGGCCGAAGATCTCGCGTACCGCGCGGTACAGCACTTCGCCTTGTTCGGTCAGGATGAGACCGCGCGCGTGACGGTGAAAGAGCGGGGTGTTGAGGCTTTGTTCCAAACCGCCGATCTGGCGGCTCACCGCAGACTGACTGAGATGCAGCGAGTCGCCGGCATGGGTGAAGCTGCCGGCCTCGGCGACGGCATGGAACACGCGCAGTTTGTCCCAATCGAGCGAGGTGACGGGCCTCCCCGAAATGTCGTTTGCGGCATTGCGGCGGTTGCTCACTCCGCCGCCATTTCCGCCGAGTCTTCGACTTCGGCAAGATATTTTTCGGCTTCGAGCGCGGCCATGCAGCCGAGCCCTGCCGCAGTCACGGCCTGGCGGAACACCTTGTCCTTGACGTCGCCGGCGGCGAAGACGCCGGGAATGTCGGTGGCGGTGCTGTCGGGCGCGGTCACGATATAGCCCTCGTCATCCATCCGGACCTTGCCCTTGAAGAGCTCGGTCGCCGGATCGTGTCCGATGGCGACGAAAATTCCCTCCACGGGGATATCGGTGGTCGTGCCCGTTTGCACGTCGCGAATGCGCGCCGCTGTTACCCCGAGCGGATCCTCCGTGCCGACCACCTCGTCGAGCACCGCGTTCCAGACGACCGCAATCTTGTCGTTCTTGAACAGGCGCTCCTGCAGGATCTTCTCCGCGCGCAGCGCGTCGCGGCGGTGAACCAGCGTGACCTTGGTGGCGTGGTTGGTCAGATAAAGCGCCTCCTCCACGGCGGTGTTGCCGCCGCCGATCACGACGACCTGCTGGCCACGGAAGAAGAACCCGTCACAGGTCGCGCAGGCCGAGACGCCGAAGCCCATGAACTTTTCCTCCGAAGCGAGCCCCAGCCAGCGCGCCTTGGCGCCGGTGGCGATCACGACCGTCTCGGCGACGTAGTCGTCACCGCTGTCACCCCTGCACACGAACGGGCGCCGGGTGAAATCAACGTTGACGATAATGTCATTAAAAAACTTTGTTCCAACCTTTTCGGCCTGTTCTTTCATCTGCTCCATGAGCCATGGCCCCTGGATCACTTCGGCGAAGCCCGGATAGTTCTCGACATCGGTGGTGATGGTGAGCTGTCCGCCCGGCTCGAGCCCGGCCACCAGATGGGGTTCCAGGCTCGCTCGCGCGGCGTAAACGGCAGCGGTATAGCCGGCCGGTCCGGAGCCAATGATCAGCAGCTTGCTCTTGTGTGTTTCAGGCATGACGTCGTCTCACGGCTCGGATCACGAATGTGCTCGGGAAATTCCAACCCTTAATATAGGCCGCATCACGGGGCGGCAAGGCGGGGCGCGATCAAAACCCGAACATATGATCGAGGCTGAAAGCGCCCGCGCCGCCGGCGAGGCCATGATAGCCGAAGAGCCGGCAGGTCGCATCGCGAATAACCACGTATGCGTCTTCCCCCGCCCTGGCTTGGCGGGCGGGCTGGAATACCTCGTCGACATCCCAGAGCAGGGAGCCGCCGCAGGGAATGGCTACACGTTCCCGGGCGATCTCGGCGCCGTCGCGGGCATGCAGGACCAGGTCGGTCTGCGAGCTGCCATGCCAAGGCGTGGAGGCGGCGAAGATCAGATGGCACATGGTCTTGAGCGGCGGCGGTCCGACGCGCAGGAAAAGCCGCGTGCTGAGGCCGGGCGCGCGGCCGGCATAGGATTGCGGCTCGCCCCGATAGGTCAGCACGGTGTTGAAGATATGCGCACCGAAGCTCGTTTCGGCGGCGTGTCCGCTTTCGCGCGCACGATACCGGAAAAGCGCGTGCAGCCAGCCATCGGCGCCGCCGCCGTCGGCGAAATCATAGACCAGCTCGACATGGCCGTAGCCGCTGGGGAGCGCGCCATTGGCGCCGATCACGTCGCCGATTTCCAAGGCCACGCTGTCGCGCCGATCGAGCCTGCCAAACCGATGATAGGCAACTTCCTTTCCGCCGGCGTCGTGGACAATAAGGCCGATGGGAAGTTCGCTCTGGCCGGTCGCCATCGGGGTCGGCAGCACGGTGGTCTCGAAATGTTGGCGCGGCAGAATCGGCGCAGGCAGGAGATAGCCCTTGCCAAGCAGGTTGGACAACTCCGGGATGCGCGGGTCGGGCGCAAGGTCAGTGCGCTCGACATTGGCATGCGCGATGCGCCGCCGGCCGTCATCGGCGATCACTTCGTAGCGCGGCCGCACGAAATACTTGCCGGCCCGGATCTCGAGCTGTGACGGCCAGCGCGCTTGCGGCAGAAGCGCGGCAACGTCGAGCGCATAACTGCCATAGGCCGGGATCTCGCGGTCAAGCCAGGCGGCCATATCGCCGCCCATGAGATTGAGCCCGACCGAGCCGGACGGGATCGGGCAGGGGTGGCTGTTCTGGATCCAAAGCACGACCCGTTCGTCGTCCTGGGGCGCGGGCAGGCCGGCGTAGAAATCGGCAGGCCATGCGTTGGCGTCATGGGTGCAGGAGAGCGCGTGCGCGGATCTGCCGGTTGCCCCGTTACCGCAATTTGTCCCATCGCCATATGTATCGAGGGCATATTTGACGACGTCGTGGCCGGCGGCGCCAATCACCTGCACCAACATTTGCCCCTCGAAGGCCGGCAGGCCAAATCGCGCGCGCACTTCTGCGCTGTCGACCACAATCATGCCAAGCGCGGGCGGCGCCGGCTCGCGCCACTCCGCCAGCACATTGCCGTCCGCATCGAACAGGCAGAACCACAACGAGACGTCCTCGGCGCCGTAACCGGCCCAATAATTTGCCGTCACAAGACGCGTGTGCAAACCATTATGATCGCGGAAGAAAGCAAAGTTCGTCGCGAAGTTGAGCGGATTGAGATAGGTCCCAGGATCAGTCAGCATTTCATCGGGCAGACGAAGCGCATCAAGGCTCCAGACCTTGGCGCCCTCGGGAAGCAGGTGGCGGATATGGGCGGTCAGCCGTTCGGCGTCGAAGGCGGCGACCAGCACCGTTGCCGCGACGCCGCCGGGAAGGTCGGTGACGGGCTGGGCGACGGTGCCGAGCCGGGCCGCGCCGATATCCGCCAGGTCCTGCACATAGACGCCGTCAAGGGTGAGCTGCGAGAGGTCGTGGAGTGCCGCGAAACCGGTCGCAAGGCCCAATGGATCGTATATGGCGACCGGGCCGTCGGCCCCCAGCTCGGCAAGAAAGCCACCCGCCGCCCGCGCGGCGAGCGGATGGCCCACGGCTTTGAAGAAGCTGGCGCCGCCGGTGATATTGCTGAAGGTGTCGATGTCGAGGCCCATTGGCCCGCCGGTCATTTTTGTTGATGGTCGGCTGCAGTTATACCGCCCCCGGCGCGCCCGCTGGCAAGCGAAACCGGGGCGCGGTCAATCGGTCGCAGGCGCGCGCGCGCCGAGCCGGGCGAGGATCGCCGCGGCGGCGTTGGCGGTATCGTCGAGCGGCTGATAGGTCCAGCTCTCGAGCACGCCTTCGAAGGGGCGGGAGATCCCGGCACTTTCGAGCGTCTTGTGAAAAGTATCGAGCCGCCGCGAATTGCTGGCGAGCCGGGCGGTATAGACCGGCTTGCCGCTGGCGCAGGCCTCCGAAACCATCGAGACCGAGTCGCGGCTGACAATCACGAAGTCGGCCAGACCCAGATAGCCGAAATAGGGGTTTGCGCCGCGTCCATCCCAGACTTCGGCGGGGAGCCCGGTCAGGTGATGGCGCAGGATGGCCTCGTTTTGCGCGCCGGTGCGGCGCGAGGGCGTGACGAGGAGGCCCACGCCTTCGCCGCGGCTGAGCTCGGCGAGCTGTTGGGCGAGATGTTCGAACGCCGCCTCGCCGGCCTTGTGCTTGCGGTTCGAGCCGCCGATCAGGACCGCGACGCGGGGGTGCGGGATCGCTTCGAGCGTGGGCGCAAGGGCCGCTGCCGCCTCGTCGAGCCGCGTGCGCGTCACCCGGTGAACGGCGGCTTGCGTCACCAGAACGTTCAGGCCGCGCAGGCGGTCATGGGCGGGCACGACCAAGAGATCGAAGGCCGAGGCGGCAAACGGCGGGTCCTGGATATGGACGGTGAAGGTGCGTCCTCGGCTGGCCTTGCGAATCGCCAGCGACGGCGCCGTGGCGCGCTTGCCGCAAGTAATCAGCACGTCCGGCCAGGGCGGGGCCAGCGCATCGCCCTCGGTCCCCGGCGCACGCAGGGGCATGGGCCACAGGCGCGGCGGCAAAAAGCGCCAGGGCAGGCGGGGATGCAAGCGCTTCACCACGGGCACGGCCCCCATTGCCTCGGCGAGGCCGCGGGCCTGGTTTTCCATGCCGATATGGCCTTCGGTCAGCACCCAGACGGACAAATCGTGGTGCGCGTTCGCGGGCGTCTCGGCGGCTCGGCGGGTCATGGTCGTTGTAAAGCAGGTTTTGGGCACGCACGCACGGGAAAGCACGCTTCCCGCATCGATCAGCCGCGTGGATCAGGACAATTTCGGGAAAGGGCAGGGCTTCGATCTTGAAATATAATTACAACTTGTAATATAATTGCGCGCCCGCTCGGGGGGCGGCGTTCCAATGAGAGGCATCTGCCATGCGCCGGGTCAAACTCGACCAGATCGACCGACGCATCCTGCGCGATCTGCAGGCTGACGGGCGGATGACCAATGTCGATCTGGCGCGGCGCGCCGGCATCTCCGCACCGCCCTGCCTTCGCCGCGTGCGGGCGCTGGAGCAGGCCGGGTTCATCCACGGTTACCACGCCGATATCGATGCCCAGGCGCTGGGCTTCGAGGTCATCTTTTTCGCATTGGTAGGCCTGGACAGTCAGTCCGATGCGGTGTTGGCAGCCTTCGAGGAAACCGTAGGCGAGTGGCCGGAGGTTCGCGAATGCCATATGTGCCGGGGCCCGGACGACTTCGTGCTCAAGATCGTGGCGCGCAACACGGCGCATGAGAACGAGCTGACCGAGCGGCTGACCGCGGCGCCGAACGTGGCAACGGTGCGGACGGTTCAGGTGATCCGCAACGCCAAGTCGGAGCCGGGTATCCCGATCGAAATGGATTGATGGCCGGGCCTGGCGTCAGGGCTGGCTGGCGCTCGGGTCACAGGATGAGCGGCGGTGCGGTTGGGCGATCCCGGCCGCGACGCCGATCGGCGCCTACTTGAACTGGACTTTGGTGATTTCGTAAACTTTGGTGCCACGCGGTGTCGTCACCTCGACCGAATCGCCAACGGTCTTGTTGATCAGCGCGCGGCCAAGCGGCGCGTTTACCGAGAGCAGCCCGTTGCCAATGTCGGCTTCGTCGACACCGACGATCTGATAAGTCGATTTCTCGCCGGTGTCCTCGTCCTCGAGCCGCACCGTGGCGCCGAACTTGACCTCCTTGCCTGAAAGCTTGGATACGTCGATGACCTCGGCGCGGCGGATCTTGGCTTCGATATCGGCCACCCGGCCTTCGATGAAGCTCTGGCGCTCGCGCGCGGCTTCATACTCGGCGTTCTCGGAAAGATCGCCGTGGCTGCGGGCTTCTTCCAGCGCCTTGATGACGGCCGGCCGCGCTACGGATTTGAGCGTTTTAAGCTCCTCCAGCAGGCTGGCGTGACCATTTTCGGTCATCGGGATTCGTTCCATGGCAACAAGTCCTGTTCGAGACAAAATTTCCAAATGCGCTCACCTGAGGACGGTGATCGCGGGTTCCGATTTGCCTCAAATGTTAGAATGTTTGCTTAAAGTAGGATTGAAGCGGCGCGACTGCAAGAGTCCCGGATTTGAGCGCGGCGATCGCCTCGACGGCGGCCACGGCCCCGGCCACAGTGGTGTAATACGGGACCTCGCCGGTCAGCGCGGCATTGCGCAGCGAGAACGAATCGGCGATCGCGACCACGCCCTCGGTTGTATTGAAAACGAGGGCGATTTCGTCGCTCTTGATCGAGTCGACAATGTGCGGGCGGCCCTCCGCCACCTTGTTTACCAGCGTGACGGCTATGCCGTGCTCGCTCAGAAGGCGTGCCGTGCCGCGGGTTGCAACGATGTCGAAGCCCATTTCGGCCAGGCGCGCGACCGGTTCCACGATCGCGGCCTTGTCGTCGTCGCGCACCGAGACGAAGACGCGGCCGGAGAGCGGCAATCTTATGCCGGCGGCAAGCTGGGCTTTGGCGAAGGCCCGCCCGAAATCGGTGTCGATGCCCATCACCTCGCCGGTCGATTTCATTTCCGGTCCCAGGAGCGTGTCGGTGCCCGGGAAGCGCTTGAAAGGAAAGACCGCTTCCTTGACGGCGATGTGATCGACCGCGCCGTTGCCGGTCTTAGCCTTGTCGAGCCTGAAATCCTTCAGCGTCTCGCCGGCCATCACGCGCGCGGCGATCTTGGCGATCGCGATCCCGGTCGCCTTGGCGACGAAGGGCACGGTGCGGCTGGCCCGCGGGTTCACCTCGATGATGTAGACCTCGCCGTCCTTGACCGCGAACTGGATGTTCATGAGGCCGACCACCTTGAGCGCATGGGCAAGCGTGGCCGTTTGTTTCTCGATCTCGGCGATCACCTTCCGGGTGAGCGAGTGGGGTGGCAGGGCACAGGCACTGTCGCCGGAATGAATGCCGGCCTGTTCGATATGCTCCATGATCCCGGCAACGTAGACGTCCTTTCCGTCGCAGATCGCATCGACATCGACCTCGATTGCGCCTCGCAAGTAGCGGTCGATCAGCACCGGGTTGGAACCGGAGACCTGGACGGCTTCGGCCATGTATTTGAGCACGCCGGCCTCGTCGTGAATGATCTGCATCGCCCGGCCGCCCAGCACATAAGAGGGGCGGAGCAGGACCGGAAAGCCGATCTTCACGGCTTTCTCCACCGCGCCCTTGACGGTGGTGGCGATATCGTTGGCGGGCTGGCGCAGCTTCAGCTTCTTCAGGAGCTTCTGAAAGCGGTCGCGGTCCTCGGCCAGATCGATCGCGTCCGGCGAGGTGCCGAGGATCGGCACGCCGGCCTTTTCCAAGGCCAGTGACAGCTTGAGCGGGGTCTGTCCGCCGAACTGGACGATCACACCCTTGAGGTTGCCGGCCGATTGCTCGACGCGGACGATCTCGATCACGTCCTCGGCGGTGAGCGGCTCGAAGTAGAGCCGGTCGGCGGTGTCGTAGTCGGTCGAGACGGTCTCGGGGTTGCAGTTGATCATGATGGTCTCGTAGCCCGCCTCGGCGAGCGCGTAGACCGCATGCACGCAGCAATAGTCGAATTCGATGCCCTGGCCGATCCGGTTGGGGCCGCCGCCAAGAATGATGACTTTGTCGCGTTCGCTCGGATCGGCTTCGTCCTCGGGCGGCTCGCCGAAGGCCGACGTCTCGTGGCAGGAATACATATAAGGCGTCTGCGAGGGGAACTCCGCCGCGCAGGTATCGATGCGCTTGAAGACCGGCCGCGCGCCGAGCCGGGTGCGCGCGCGGGAGACCTGGGCCTCCCTCACGCCTGCGAGCGCGGCAATGCGGGTGTCGGAAAAGCCGAGGCTCTTCCAGTGCGAGAGCGTCTGCCGGTCCTTGGGCAGGCCGGCTGCGCAGATCTCGGCTTCCACCCGCACGATGTCGCGCATCTGTTCCAGGAACCAGGGATCGACCTTGCAGGCGGCATGCACCTCGTCGATCGAAAGCCCGGCGCGGAACGCCTGGGCGATCACCAGGATACGGTCGGTGCTCGGCTTGGCGAGCGCGCGCCGGATGGCATCGCGGTTCTCCGGCGCGGCAAGATCGTCGCTCGCATCGGCGATTGCGACCTCGTTCAGACCATCGAGGCCCGTCTCCATCGAGCGCAATACTTTCTGCAGGCTTTCAGCGAAGGTGCGCCCGATGCTCATCGCTTCGCCGACAGATTTCATCGAAGTCGTCAGCTGGTCGTCGGCACCGGGGAATTTCTCGAAGGCAAAGCGCGGCATCTTGGTGACGACGTAGTCGATGGTCGGCTCGAAGGAGGCGGGGGTAACGCCGGTGATGTCGTTGTCGAGCTCGTCGAGCGTGTAGCCGACGGCGAGCTTGGCGGCGACCTTGGCGATCGGAAAGCCGGTCGCCTTGGAGGCCAGCGCCGAGGAGCGCGAGACCCGCGGGTTCATCTCGATCATGACCTGACGGCCGGTCGCGGGGTCGACGCCGAACTGGACGTTCGAGCCGCCGGTATCGACGCCGATCTCGCGCAGGCACGCGATCGAGGCGTTGCGCATGATCTGGTATTCCTTGTCGGTCAGGGTCAGCGCCGGCGCCACCGTGATCGAATCGCCCGTATGCACGCCCATCGGGTCGAAGTTCTCGATCGAGCAGACGATGATGCAGTTGTCGGCGCGGTCGCGCACGACCTCCATCTCGAATTCCTTCCAGCCCAGCACCGATTCTTCGATCAGCACTTCGTGGACGGGCGAGGCCTTGAGGCCTTCGAGCGCGATACGGTCGAACTCGTCGGCGTTGTAGGCGATGCCGCCGCCAGTGCCGCCAAGCGTGAACGAGGGCCGGATGATCGCCGGCAGGCCGATCGAGGCAAGCGCGTCGCGGGCTTCCTCCACGGTGCGGACAACCGAGCTCCTGGGACATTCAAGCCCGATCTTGGTCATCGCATCGCGGAATTGCTGACGGTCCTCGGCCTTGGCGATGACGTCGCGCTTGGCGCCGATGAGCTCGACCCCGTGCGCCTCGAGCACGCCTTGGTCGGCGAGGTCCATGGCGGTGTTGAGCCCCGTCTGCCCGCCCATGGTGGGCAGCAGCGCGTCGGGTTTCTCAGCTTCGATGATGCGCGCCACGGTCTCCGGCGTGATCGGCTCGATATAGGTCGCATCGGCCAGGTCCGGGTCGGTCATGATCGTGGCCGGGTTGGAGTTCACCAGCACGACCCGGTAGCCCTCGTCCTTCAGCGCCTTGCAGGCTTGCGTGCCCGAATAGTCGAACTCGCACGCCTGGCCGATGATGATCGGCCCGGCGCCGATGATCAGGATCGATGAGATGTCGGTGCGCTTAGGCATAAGCGAGCCCGCATGTATGCGAACCGCAGACGGTGAGTGAACCACAGAGGCACAGAGACACAGAGAAAAAGATCACGTTACAGCACCATTCTCTTGAGGCCGTCCTTCAGTGCCGGCGCATTGAAATTGAGCAACAGTCCGGTGACATATCCGCCGAGCTTTAGATAAGTCAGCAGTTGCGCTTCGTGGATAGGGAGCAGGCGATCAACGGTCTTGAGCTCAAGAACAAGCTGGTCATCGACAACCACGTCCAATCGGTATCCGCAGTCGAGATTTACCGATTTGTATGTGACCGGCAGTGGCACTTGCCGACGGTGTGGAATTTGGTTTTCTGATAACTCAAAACACAGACACGCCTCATATGCCGACTCCAGCAAGCCTGGCCCCAACGCCCGATGCACCTCGATGCCAAGGCCTATGATCTTGTCGGTCAGTGGGTCTCGCGAGCCAACCCTTCTCTGTGCCTCTGTGCCTCTGTGGTTCACTTCGTCTTGCCTTCATCGATCAGCCTGACGAACCGTTCGAACAGGTAGTGGCTGTCATGGGGGCCGGGGGAGGCTTCGGGGTGGTACTGGACGGCGAAGATCGGCTTGCCCTCGACCTCGAAGCCCTCGATCGATTGGTCGAAGAGCGAGATATGGCTTGCGGCCACGCCCGCCGGCAGGCTGTCGACCACGAAGCCATGGTTCTGCGAGGTGATCTCGACCCTGCCGGTCTTGAGGTCCTTGACCGGATGGTTGGCGCCGCGGTGGCCGTGATGCATCTTGGTGGTCTTGGCGCCCAGCGCCAGCGCCAGGATCTGGTGGCCCAGACAGATGCCGAAGATCGGCAGGCCAAATGCTATGAGCTGCTGGATCGTGGCGATCGCGTAAAGGCCCGTCGCCGCCGGATCGCCTGGGCCGTTGGACAGGAAGATGCCGTCGGGCTTGTGGCCGAGCACGTCGGCGGCGGTCGCGCTCGCCGGCAGCACCGTGACCTTGCAGCCATGGCCCGCGAGCGAGCGCAGGATGTTGCGCTTGGCGCCGAAGTCGATGGCGACGACATGGCGCTTGTCGTCGTTGCGCTTGCCGTAACCCGCGCCCATCCGCCACGGCGTCTCGTCCCAATGATAGGTCTGGCGGCAGGTCACCTCCCTGGCGAGGTCCATGCCCTCGAGCCCGGGCCATGCGTTGGCGGCCTCCTTCAGCGCGGCCAAGTCGATCGCGCCCTTGGGTCGATGGACGAGCGCCCCGCGCGGCGTGCCATGCGCGCGGATCTTTCGGGTCAGCCGGCGCGTGTCGATGCCCGTGAGCCCTACCAGGTCATGCGATTTCAGCCAGGTGTCCAGATGGCCGGCGGCGCGGTAGTTCGAGGGATGGGTGATGTCGGCGCGCAACACACAGCCGCGCACGGCCGGGGTCGTCGTCTCTACGTCCTCGGGATTGGTGCCGACATTGCCGATATGGGGAAAGGTGAAATTGATGATCTGGCCGGCATAGGACGGGTCGGTCAGGATCTCCTGGTATCCCGTCATCGAGGTGTTGAAGCAGACCTCGCCCACGGTCTCGCCCGCCGCGCCCACGCCCAATCCCCAAAAGGTCGTGCCGTCCTCCAGCACCAGCGCGGCCGTCGCCCCATCGGGCCTTTCAGGGGCCTTGGCGGATGGCTTGCCGGGCTTCCGAGCCGCCGCCTTTTTCGGCGCCTTTGCACCTGATTTCACAGGGGATATCGCGGCTTTCCTGGGCTTGGTCTTGGAGGACTCGGGCCCCTGCAGGGTTGCCTTGGCACGCAGCGGCCTTTTTGCTGGCTTTTTCGGCGCGGCAGTCTTCGCCATTGACGGCGGGTCCCTTTCTGCCCAAATATCCCGCTGGGTTGGGCGGCGGTTACGCCGACAGGCGCCGCAATTGCCGCGCTCTGTATGTCCCGGCCCGCCGCGGGGGCGGCGATCCACGAGATTGGCGACAGGAAGTGGCGGTCGAGCGGGAATCGGTCGGCCGAGGCGCGCAAGAGATAAGCTGAAAGTGCTCCGGCGTCAAGCGCCGGGAACAAAGAAAAAGCCAAAAAAATCAATATCTTATCGGGAGGATGCTGTTCGACGACCCGGGCTGGAGCGGTGCATCTAATGAAACTGGCAAATTGGGTATTTGAAACATGTTGCGGAATGAACTGAGTGACGCCTTGCCGGTGGCGATGAAGGCCAAGGACGGCCGGGCGGTTTCCACGGTACGGCTCATCCTGGCGGCGCTGAAGGACCGCGATATCGCTGCGCGCGGCAAGGGTAACAGCGACGGCATCGAGGAAAATGAAATCCTGCAAATGCTGCAAACGATGATCAAGCAGCGGCACGAATCGATTGAGATGTACGAGAAGGGCGCCCGGATGGAGCTGGCCCAGCAGGAGCGCGAGGAGATCGACGTGATCAAACGCTTCCTGCCCGAGCAGATGACCGAGGACGCCGCCACCTCGGCGATCATGGATCTGATCAAAGAGCTCGGCGCCGATGGGCTGAAGGACATGGGCCGCATCATGGCGGCCTTGCGCGAGCGCTACGCCGGCCGCATGGACTTCGCCAAGGCCAGCGGCCTCGTGAAGGCCCAGCTCAGCTGATTTGATTGGCTGACAAAGTTCAGATTTTTTCGAAGAGTTTCACCCCCACCCCAGCCCTCCCCCATCAAGGGGGATGGGGTAATTTCATTGAGGCTGCGGTATTGATTCCCTCCCCCCGTGTGGGGAAGGGTTAGGGTGGCGGGTACGCCGGTGCATGACGTCAATCGGCAAGCAGCGAGCGCGAAGTCTGAGGCGCGATCCGACAGAGGCGGAGAAGCGGCTTTGGTCACGGCTTCGGCGACGGCAGCTCGCCGGATACCGGTTTCGTCGGCAGGTTCCAATTGGCCCCTATTTCGCCGACTTTGCATCTCATGAGGCCAAGTTGATCATCGAGGTGGATGGCGGGCAACACGCCATCAATGCTGAGGCCGATCGGCGGCGAACTCTGCGCATGGAGGCGGACGGTTTCCGGATCATACGTTTTTGGAACAACGATGTTCTGACCAACACGGGCGGCGTTGTTGAAGCCATTCAAACGGCCTTGAATGACGGCAACAGCGGCGGAACTCTCTAGCGAGTTGTCCAATACATACCGACGCGCCTGTCTTGCGTGCTAGATTGGCGCTTCTAGGAGACGAGCCGGCGCCGATGGCCTTCACACCCCAATTCCTCGACGATATCCGGGCGCGGGTGCCGCTGGCCGATGTGGTCGGCAAGCGTGTCAAGCTGCAGCGCGCCGGGCGCGAGTGGAAGGGCTTGTGCCCGTTCCACACCGAGAAGTCGCCGTCCTTCTCGGTGGTCGAGGACAAGGGCTTTTATCATTGCTTCGGCTGCGGCGCGCATGGCGACGTCATCGGCTTTGTCATGCGCACCGAGGGGCTGAGTTTCCCGGAGACGGTGGAGAAGCTTGCCGGCGAGGCGGGGCTTGCCATGCCCGTTACCTCGCCCGAAGAGCGCGAGCGCTTCTCGGCCCGCGACGGCGTCATGAAGGCGGTGGAAGCGGCCTGCGGCTTCTATGAGCACCAGCTGCGCCTGCCGGGTGGGCGCGAAGCGCTCGACTATCTGAAGGGCAGGGGGTTGTCGGACGACACGATCGCGCGCTTTCGTCTGGGCTATGCCCCGCACGGCAACGAGGCGCTGAAGGCCAAGCTCATCAAGGACGGCTTCGATGAGGAGACGTTGCTCGAGGGGGCGCTGATCTCCAAGCCCGAGGACGGCCGGGCAAGCTATGATTTCCTGCGTCATCGCATCACCTTTCCGATCGCCGATCAGCGCGGCCGCATCATTGCCTTCGGTGGCCGCGCGCTCGGCGACGGCCAGCCCAAATACCTGAATTCGCGCGATAGCGACGTCTTCCATAAGGGCAGGGAGCTATATGGCCTGGCGCTGGCCCGCGAGGCGGCGCGCGCACACGAAGAAGTGGTTGTGGTCGAAGGCTACATGGATGTGATCGCGCTCCACCAGGCAGGGCTGGCGGGCGCGGTGGCGCCGCTTGGAACCGCGCTGACCGAGGGTCAGATCGAGCTTTTGTGGCGGCTCACGCCCGAGCCCGTCCTTTGTTTCGATGGCGATACGGCCGGCCGGCGGGCGGCCGCGCGCGCCGCTGAACGTGCGCTGCCCCTGCTGCGGCCGGGTTGCTCGCTGCGCTTTGCCTACATGCCCGCCGGCGAGGATCCGGACAGTCTGGTGCGCGCCCATGGGGCCCAGGTCATGCGCGACGCGCTTGCCAGCGCGCGGCCATTGGTCGACGTGGTCTGGGAGATCGCCACCGTGAACCGGCCGGCCGACACGCCCGAGCGCCGCGCCCTGGTCGCCAAGGAGGCCCGCGAGCTGGTCGCCCATATCGCCGAGCGTTCGGTGCAGGATGCCTACCGGGTGGAGATCGACGAGCGGTTGGATAAGGCTTTCGGCCGCCCCGGTGCCCGCCGCCGCGATGGCCGTCCCTTTGACCGCCCCGGTCAAAGCGGCGGACGGGGCGGGGGCCGGGGCTACGACCGCCGGCCCACCGATACCGGGCTGCGCAGCGACGGCAACGTCCGGGTACTTGATGCCCGCCACCAACAGGCCTTGGTCGCGGCCGTGATCAACCACCCCTGGCTGGTCGGGGAGTTCGGCGAGGAGATCGGGACCTTGCACCTGGCTTCAGGCGATCTCGACAAGCTACGGCAGGAAATCGTTAACGCCTGGATTTCCGACCTTGACACCGAGGCACTCAAGCGCCACCTCTCCGAACACGGTTTCGCTGATCTCCTTGACCGGGTGCTGAGCCAGGATGTGCTGCAGCATGCGGCGTTTGCGCGGGTCGGAACGGAAGCCGAAACTGTACGTCGTGGCTGGTCGCACATATATGATCTGTTCCAAAGGCGCCAAAATTTCGCAGGCGAGATCGAGGCGGCCCGCGATGCTTTCGCGGCCGACCCCTCGCAACGCAACTGGGCCTATCTGGACGCGCTCAAGAAGCGCGTATCTGCCGGCGACGACGATTTCGACCAAACTGGAGACGGCGGTGGCCGCGTGACCTCTTGAAGTAAGGGGAACAGGCGGCTCCTTTTTTTGTGAGACATGTCTTCATGACCATCGGGGACGGACGCCATGGCGAGTAAGGCCCAAGCAAAGCAAGAAAACACGGCGCCGGCCGCGCGCGAGGATGCCAGCGAAGCACCGTTGCTCGACGGCGTCGATGCCTCGATGAAGAAGCTCGTCGCGCGCGCCAAGGAGGTCGGCTACGTCACCGAGGACGAGGTCGCCGAGGCGCTGCCGCCCGACCGCGTTTCCTCCGATGTCGTCGAGGATGTGCTCTCCAAGCTCTCCGAGATGGGCGTCAACGTGATCGAGGGCGACGAAGGCGAGAGCGACGACGACAACACCGACGATAGCCCCGACGCCAGCACCGAGAAGTCGTCGGGTGATGGAGCGTCGACCGCCGCGCGTTCCGGCAACGTGTCCGACGACGATGTCGGCCGCACCGACGATCCGGTGCGCATGTATTTGCGCGAGATGGGCTCGGTGGAGCTGCTGTCCCGCGAGGGCGAGATTGCCATCGCCAAGCGTATCGAAGCGGGCCGCGAAAAGATGATCGGCGCGATCTGCGAATCGCCGCTGACGATGCAGGCGATCATCTCCTGGCGCGATGCGCTGATCGGCCAGAAGATGCTGTTGCGAGATATCATCGATCTGGAAGTGACCTTCGGCGGCGGTCCCGTCACGGCGGACAATGACGAACAGGATCAGAGCGACGCTGCAGGCGCCGCAGGTTCCAATGGCGCCGCAGGTTCCAATGGCGCCGCAGGTTCGAATGTCGGCGATGGCGATACCGGCGACGGGGCATCGAAGGCCAACGGTGAGGGAACGCGCGACGGAGGCGCCGAAGGGTCGCGTGCCAATGGCGAGGCCGCCGGCGATGGTGAAAACGCCGATCGTGAGAATGCGTCGGGCGACGGCGACAACGATGATGATGACGACGACGAGACCAATCTCTCGCTTGCGGCCAAGGAGGCGACCTTGTTGCCGGACGTGCTCGGCACGTTCGACGGCATCGCAGCCACCTACAAGAAGCTGGCCAAAATCCAGGACCAGCGTCTGACCGATTTGCAGAAGGGATCGGATCCCTCAACGCGCGTCGAGCGCCGCTACGCCAAGGTGCGCGACGAGCTGGTCGATCAGGTGCGCAGTATCCGCCTCAACAATCTGCGCATCGAACAGCTTGTCGGCCAGATGCATGAGCTCAACCGTCTGCTGGTCAGTTTCGAGGGCCGGCTGCTGCGCTACGCGGAAGCCGGCGGGGTCAAGCGCGAGGACTTCCTTGAGCAGCACTACGGCCAGGAGCTCGACCCCAAATGGGCGCGCAGGGTCGCCAAGCGTTCCAAGCAGTGGAAGAAGTTCACCACCAATTTCGACGAAGAGATCCAGGCGATCCGCGACGGCATCTCCGAGATCGCCGATACGGTCTCGCTGCCGGTGGGCGAGTTCCGGCGCATCTACAACTCCGTGCGCCAGGGCGAGCAGGAGGCGAGCAAGGCCAAAAAGGAGATGGTCGAAGCCAACCTGCGCCTCGTCATCTCGATCGCCAAGAAATACACCAACCGCGGCCTGCAGTTCCTCGACCTCATCCAGGAAGGCAATATCGGCCTGATGAAGGCGGTCGATAAGTTCGAATACCGCCGCGGCTACAAGTTCTCCACCTACGCCACCTGGTGGATCCGCCAGGCCATCACCCGCTCGATCGCCGATCAGGCGCGCACCATCCGCATCCCGGTGCACATGATCGAGACGATCAACAAGCTGGTGCGCACCTCGCGCCAGATCCTGCACGAGATCGGCCGCGAGCCGACCCCGGAGGAGCTGGCCGAGAAGCTCGCCATGCCTCTGGAGAAGGTGCGCAAGGTCCTCAAGATCGCCAAGGAGCCGATCTCGCTGGAGACGCCGATCGGCGATGAGGAAGACAGCCATCTGGGCGACTTCATCGAGGACAAGAACGCCGTGGTGCCGCTGGACGCGGCGATCCAGTCGAATTTGCGGGAGACCACGACGCGCGTGCTGGCGACGCTGACCCCGCGCGAGGAGCGCGTGCTGCGCATGCGTTTCGGCATCGGCATGAACACCGATCACACGCTGGAAGAAGTCGGCCAGCAATTCTCGGTGACCCGCGAGCGCATCCGCCAGATCGAGGCCAAAGCGCTTCGGAAGCTCAAGCATCCGAGCCGGTCGCGGAAGCTGCGGAGTTTCCTCGACACCTAGGATGATACGAGGATCGGCTGAACGTTAGATCGCTGTAATCTGATCCTTGATCCCAACATCATCTCCATCACGCCGCGGGTGACTGCGCGTTGGCTGGCCGTGTGCTGTCCAGATTGCGGCCGGCCCGACGAACAGCTAGCTTGCCGGGCCACGCTTGGGCGCGGAGCGTGCTGGAACGGGAGGTGACGCCGTGCGGAGGACAGGCCTTGCGATTGCGCTGCCAGCGCTGTTTGCCGCGCTTCTGGTGGCCTGCGGCGAAGAACCAGAGAAGCCCGTCGAATACATCCGGGCGATCAAGACCTTCACGGTGAGCGAGGTTGCCTCCGGGCAGACCCGCAAATATGCCGCCACCGTGCAGGCGACCACCTCCTCCGTGCTCAGTTTCCAGGTTTCGGGCAACGTTCAGAAAGTGCTGGTGAAGCCCGGCGACCGCGTGCGCAAAGGCCAGGTCCTTGCCGTGCTCGACAAGAAGCCTTACGAGCTCGACGTCCAAGCAGCCCGCGCCGAACTCAGCAAGGCAGAGGCCGACCGGGCGCAAAAGCGCTCCGAGCTCGAGCGCCAGCGCGCGCTGTTCGCCAAGGGGTGGATCGCCAAGTCGCGCCTTGAGCAACACCAGAGCGCCTATGAATCCGCGGTCGGCCAGGTCAATATCGCAACCTCGAAGCTCAGCCTCACCCGCCGGGACCTGGCAAACACCGAGCTTGCCGCGCCCTTCGACGGCACGATTTCGGAAAAGCTCGTCGATCCCTTCACCGATGTTAAGGCGGGGCAGAAGCTGTTCGAGATCGACGCCTCGGGCGCGCTGGAAGTCGCCTTCGACGTGCCGGAGAACACGATCGCGCGGCTCGCTCTCGGCATGCCGGTGACCATTACCTTCTCCACGCCGAAGAGCTGCCGGTGCAAAGGCCGCATCACCGAGATCGGCTCGAAGGCAGGCACGGCGAATGCATTTCCGGTCAAGGCGAGTTTGGTCGATCCGCCGGCCAGCGCACGTTCCGGCATGTCCGCCCAGGTGTTGGTGCGCTTGCAGAACGACAGTCAAATCACCGGCTTTTTCGTGCCGATCGCCGCGCTCGCACCAGCACCCGATCAGAAGCAGGGGCACGGCTACGTCTTTGTCTATCAGCCGGCGACCAAGACCGTGAAAAAGCTCCTGGTGCGCGGATCGGGCGTGCAGGAGAATTTGATCGCCATTGAGGGCGTCAAGCAAGGCGACGTGATCGCCGTCGCCGGCGTCAACTTTCTGGTCGACGGCCAAAAGGTCAAACTGATGGCGGCGAATTGAGCGGCATAGGCGCCGTGACCTTTTGTCATGCGCCGGGCCGGGTTGACCCATGCGATCGCTAACCGAAGCCGCGCTCAACAACAACCGTCTGGTGATCCTGCTGATCGTCACCATCCTTTTTGGTGGCATATACGTCTATCTGGACTATCCCAAGAAGGAAGACCCGACGATCCGGATCCGCGAGGCCGTGGTGACCGCCTCTTTCCCGGGCATGTCGACACAGCGTGTGGAAGACCTGATCACGCGGCCGATCGAGGAGACGATCCGCCAGATTCCGCAGGTCAAGGACATCAAATCGGACAGCAAGATCGGCTCGTCCATCGTCCGCGTCATCATCAAGGACGAATACAAAGACCTGGCGCCGATCTGGCAGAGCCTGCGCAACAAGATGGCGGACCTGAAGGGCAGGCTGCCCGAGGGCACGCGGGGGCCCGACGTCGATGATGAGCGTGGCCTGACGGCGGTTGCGACCATCGCGCTCTGGGCCGACGGGTTCAGCCTGGCGGAGATGCGCGCGGTGGCGCGGTCCACCCGCGACCGGCTTTACGCCGTGAAGGGCATCAAGAAAGTCGAGCTCTTCGGCATCCAGGAAGAACGCATCTATCTTGAGGTCTCGAACACCAAGATGGCGCAGCTTGGCCTCAATCCCGGCGCCATCGTCAACACCCTCACGGCGCAGAATATCATCCTGCCGGGCGGCCGGCTGAACGCCGCCGGGCGGGTGATCGTGGTCGAACCATCCGGCAACTTCAACGATGTTTCGGAGATCGCCTCGGTGCTGATCTCCATACCCGGCACCAACAAGGTCGTGCCGCTGCGCGAGATCGTGAAGATCAGCCGCCGCTATGTCGAGCCGCCGGAAAAGCCCGTCTTCTTCAACGGCCGGCCCGCGATCGTGATCAGCGTCTCGATGACCGACGGGTTCAACGCCGTCGAGTTCGGCCGCCGCTTAACGACGAAGGTGAAGGCAATCGAAGGGACGTTGCCCTTCGGCTATTTCCTGCAATACGCAACCTTCCAGCCCAAGCTCGTGGAGGAGGCGGTCTCGGGCGCGCTCGGTAATGTCTACCAGTCGCTCGCCATCGTGCTCCTGGTGGTGATGCTGTTTCTGGGGCTGCGCACAGGGCTTATCGTGGGCTCCTTCGTGCCATTGGCGATGCTGATGGGGCTGATCATCATGCGGCTGGCCGATATCGAGCTACAGCGCATGTCGATCGCGGCGATGATCATCGCGCTCGGCATGCTGGTCGATAACGGCATCGTGGTCGCCGAGGACATACGCGCGCGCCTTGAGGGTGGTGAGGATCGCAAAGCGGCGGTGATCGCCTCGGGGCGCACGCTGGCGATCCCGCTGCTCACCGCCTCGCTGACCACGATCCTCGCCTTCGCGCCGATCCCGCTCGCGGTCGGCGGCACCGGCGAGTACACGCTGTCGCTGGGCCAGGTCGTGATCATCGTGCTTTTGTCGTCGTGGTTCCTCGCCATGGTCTCGACGACGACGCTTTGCTACCACTTCATGCGCGTGAAGCCGGCGCCGGCCGGGGCGATGGCGGACGGCGGGGCTCCCGATCCTTATCGCAGCCGGTTCTACGTCATATACAAACGCCTGCTGGAGATGATGCTCCGCCGGCGGCTCGCCGTGGTGGCGCTGACGCTTGGCCTGCTGGTGCTTGCCGGCCTGGGCATGCAGCTTGTGCCTGCGACCTTCTTCCCGTCCAACGACCGCAGCCAGTTTCTGGTTTATCTCGATTTGCCCGCAGGCACGCATATCGACAAGACCACCACCGAGGTGCGGCGGCTGACCGGCTGGCTCGGCGACAAAAAGGTCAATCCCGAAATTGCCAGCACCATCGCTTATGTGGGGAGCGGGGGCCCACGGTTTTTCCTGTCGCTTTCGCCGCCCGACGCCGACCCGCATGTCGCCTTCCTGCTGGTCACGACCCGCAGCAAAACTGAAGTCGCGAAGATGATCCGGCGCGTGCGCCAGCACATCTTCGACCGCTTTCCGGAGGTCCAGGGCCGGGTCAAGGCGATGTGGTTCGGACCGACGGAGACCGGACAACTCGACATCCGGCTCTCCGGACCGGGCACCAAGGCGCTGACCGGCGCGGCGGAAGCGGTAATGAAGGGCTTCCGGGCGATCCCCGGAACCCTCGATCTCAAGCAGGATTGGGAGAATTACATCATCAAGGCGCGGGTCCTGGTCGATCAGGCGCGCGCGCGCCGTGCCGGCATTACCTCGCAGGACGTCGCCAATTCGCTGGCCGCCTATATCGACGGCGCGGTGATTTCGAACTTCCGCGAGGGCGACAAGTCGATCCCGGTGGTTGTGCGCGGTGAGGCTTCCGAACGGCAGGTCGTGACGGCGCTGCGCAATGTTTCGGTCTTTTCGACCAGCAGCGGCAAGATCGTGCCGCTGACCCAGATCGCCGATATTCGCGCCACCTGGGTGCTGAGCCGTATCAAGCGGTTCAACCAGGAACGCACGATCACGGTCAGCGCAAAGAACCTGACGCTGACAACGCTTCAGTTTCTGGAAAAGCTGCGACCGACGCTGGCCGCGCTGACGCTGCCCAGGGGCGAAGGCTATCGTTGGGAGGTCGGCGGGGAGTTGGAAAAATCGAAAGAGGCCCAGGGCAATCTCTTCAAGAATATGCCGGTCTGTTTCGCCCTCATCCTGGCGCTTCTGGTCTGGCAGTTCCGCTCGTTCCGGCGGCCCGCGATCATCCTGTTGACTATTCCGTTGACCCTTATCGGCGCGGTCATCGGCCTGCTGGCGACGAATGCCGATTTCGGCTTTATGGTGATCCTGGGCTTCCTCAGCCTTGCCGGGATCATCATCAACAATGGCATCGTGCTGGTCGACCGCATCGATATCGAACGCGAACGCGAACGCGGAAAGGCGCCTTATGAGGCCATTGTCGCGGCCAGCCTCGCCCGCTTCCGCCCAATCTTGATGACCACCATGACGACGATACTGGGTTTGCTGCCGTTGATCGTCACCATAGACCCGCTCTTTTTCGGCATGGCGGTGGTGATCGCTTTCGGCCTGTTCGTGGGGACAATTTTTACCCTTGGCGTCGTGCCGGTGCTTTACGCGCTCTTCTTCGGCGTGCGCGAAACGGCGGCGAAGATTTGACGATTGCCTAGTGTCCTGCCCCGGAAATTTGTCCCACGAATTTCCAGGACAAGCAGGCCACTAAATATTTGGTTCTAGTGTGGTTCAGCTCCCAAACTTCGTCGCATTGATGCGACGAACTTCGGAACCATCGCACTAGCGAGCGTTGCGACGCAGCGCGTTTGAGCCCTCGACCCAGCGGTCGCTGAATTTGGAGGCAACCTGGCCCGGCGCGGCTGCGAACTCGACGCCGAGCGCATTGCGGCCACGCCAGGCGATGCGGGCCGGCAGGGCGTCACGGCTATGCGGGACCTCCAAGGTGACTTGCGCAGGCAAGCCACGGCTTTCGCCGACCATCAGCAGGGCACCGGTCGCCGACAAGTTCTCGATCTCGCATTCGACGCGGCGGCCGGCGAACCGTAGGCTCGCAGGGGAGCGCAGCGCGATCCGATGATATCGCCGCCGCTCATTGTCCTGCCGGATCCTGCCGACAGGCTCGTCCGCACCGCTGATCCGCTCCCAGTCGACGAACTCCTGGTACGACAGACGGTAGTGTCTGCAGGCCTCGCGAAAGCTGAGCGCACCCCGGCGAACAGCAGCGATGACCTTGCGCTTGTCGCGGCGATACCAGCGGCGCGCATCGGGCCGCGGCAGATCAGCGGCCAGGGCGAAGGCCGCGGAGCCGCCACCCGTATCGGTGCCGGAATGGGCTGGGATCCTCCGGTGCGCTTGCTCGTTGAAAGGATCGCGGGTCGCGTCTCTGGCCATTTTCGGCTCCTGGGCGGCGTTTGGCGGACCACGTTCTGGAAGCCGTTCGGGCTTCGCTCGGGCGCCTGCTAGGCCTGCTAGGAATGATCCGATGGCGTTTAATTTGAAGTGAAGAATTCTAGTAAAATGCAGTTAATAAGTAAGGCAATATTTAGAATTATTGTCTCGATTATTAAGATTCTATTTTCGATAATGCCAATTAGTCTTAAAGGTGCAGAGTTTGCCTAATATTTCAGCAGGTGTGGCGCGGGTTCGCGGGCCCCGCTGCCGGCCTTGTGGCGCGCGCGCCTGTCGCCGCATTTGCGCTTGACGACGGCGGCGGCAAACCCGACGTTCGGCTTGAGCCGCGGCGGGCCCGTAGCTCAATTGGTTAGAGCGAACCGCTCATAACGGTTTGGTTGCAGGTTCGAGTCCTGCCGGGCCCACCACCACCAATAAGGCCGCTTGCCCGCGAGCAAGCTCCAGGCGATGCGCACCGCGATGGGAGGTTCTGGTCATGGCGCTTGCACCTTTCAATCCGCGGAGCCGGTCCTTCGGGCCACGCTCAAGCGCTCGGTCGGACCATCCCATTAGCGGACATCGACAAATGGACCGCCGCACTCCGACCCGCTTTGGCCATAGGCGATCCCTGCGATGCTCTTCGCTTCGACGATATTCAGTCGAAGACTATGTAGAGGGAGAGCAGAACGTATATAGTGCTCTCGCGCCCGAGCTATAGCTGAATCTTGGTGACGGTATGGGTCAGGCGGCGGCTTGCGGTTGTTGCCTGACGGCTTCGATCCCGTCGATGAACTTTACACCGACGATCAGCTTGGGCAACTGGTTGTGTCCGTCGAGGCGGCGCCAGCT
>DATKZM010000029.1:0-2076 GCA_035527975.1 Alphaproteobacteria bacterium
GATGAAGAACAAGGTCATCGGCGAGGAAGAGGTGATCGAGCGCTTCGGCGTGCCGCCCATCAAGGTGATCGAGGTGCAGGCGCTGATCGGCGATTCCACCGACAATGTGCCTGGCGTGCCGGGCATCGGGGTGAAGACCGCGGCGCTGCTCATCAACGAATATGGCGACCTCGACACGCTGCTTCAGCGCGCCGGCGAGATCAAGCAGCCGAAGCGGCGCGAGAGCCTGATCGAATTCGCCGATCAGGCGCGGCTATCCCGCACCCTGGTGACTCTCGACGGCCAGGTGCCGTTGGAGGTCGCGCTTGAGGCGACGATGGTGCGCCAGCCCGACCCTCCGGTTCTGCTCGGCTTTATGCGCAAGCTCGAATTCAGCACGCTGCTGCGGCGCTTCGCCGAAGGGCTGGGCACCGAGCTCGCCGAAGGCGAACAAAGCGCGGCGCCAAAGACGCCGGCGCGAGCCAAGAAATCCGATTACGATCATCCGCTGCGGCGCGCCCTCCCCGGCGATGCGCCGGCAAGCGCGCGGCAGGGATTGAGCGAAGGCTCGCCGGCGCAGTTGGCGATGGAACGGGCGAGCCTGCTCGCCACCATCCCCTTCGACCGCGGCAAATACGAGACCGTGCTCGACATCGCCCGCCTGGTCGAGTTGCTGGCGACGGCGCGCGGCCAGGGTTATGTCGCGCTCAGGGCCAAGCTCAGCTCGTCCGACCCGATGCAGGGCGATCTGGTCGGCGTGGCGCTGGCGCTTCGCCCCGGCAGCGCCGCCTATGTCCCCCTCGGCCATCGCGCCAGCGACGAGCTCGACCTTGGCGGCGGCGACCGAGTCCCGCAAATGCCGATGCGCGCCGCGCTCGATCTGCTCAAGCCGCTGCTTGAGGATCTGTCGGTGCTCAAGATTGCGCAGAACGCCAAATTCGACATGATCGTGCTCGCCCGCTACGGCATCGAGCTTCAGCCGATCGACGATCCTTGCCTCATGTCCTACGCCCTCGACGCCGGCCGCGCCGACCATCTCCCCGATCAGCTCGCGGCCAGCCTGCTCGGTCATACCTGCCTGACGCCGAAGGAGGTTCTGGGCACTGGCCGCGCCGCGGTGGGCTTCGACCGCGTTGCGATCGACCGCGCCACCGAATTCGCCGGCGAAGAGGCCGATATCGGCCTGCGCCTCTGGCTCCTGCTCAAGCCGCGCCTCGTCGCCGAGCATGTCACCACGGTCTATGAGACCTTGGAGCGCCCGATCGCGCCGGTGCTCGCGGCCATGGAGCGGAGCGGGGTCAAGGTCGAGCGCGCCGCGCTGGCCATGCTGTCGGGCAATTTCGCCCAGACGCTGGCGCGCCTGGAGGACGAGATCAAGGAGCTTGCGGGCGAGGATTTCAATATCGGTTCGCCCAAGCAGCTCGGCGAGATCCTGTTCGACAAGATGAGCCTCCCCGGCGGCAGGCGCACCAAGACCGGCGCTTGGAGCACCGATGCGGCTGCGCTGGAGGAGCTGGTCGTGGCCGGCCACGAACTGCCGGCGAAGGTGCTGGAATGGCGGCTGCTGGCCAAGCTGAAAAGCACCTATACCGACGCGCTTCCCACCTACATCCATCCCGAGACCGGGCGCGTGCACACCTCCTATGCGCTCGCTGCCACCACCACCGGGCGGCTGTCGTCGCTTGAGCCAAATCTCCAGAACATCCCGGTGCGCACGCAAGAGGGGCGCGCCATCCGCAAGGCCTTCGTTACCGACAAGGGCAAGAAGCTGATCTCAGCCGATTACAGCCAGATCGAGCTCCGCGTGCTGGCGCACATGGCCGACACGCCGACCTTGCGCCAGGCCTTCGCCGACGGCCTCGACATCCACGCCATGACCGCGAGCGAGATGTTCGGCGTGGCGATCGAAGGCATGGACCCGGGCGTCAGGCGGCGGGCCAAGGCGATCAATTTCGGCATCGTCTACGGCATCTCGGCGGTCGGTCTCGCGGCCCAGCTCGGCATCTCACGCGGCGAGGCTGCGACCTATATCAAGACCTATTTCGAGCGCTTCCCCGGCATCCGCGACTATATGGAGGCGACCAAGGCCGAGGCCCG
>DATKZM010000030.1:0-150669 GCA_035527975.1 Alphaproteobacteria bacterium
CGGCGTGCCGGGAGGAGAACCTCATGCGAGAGATTTTGGGAGTAGTCGAGGAACATCTCAGAGGGCATGGGGCGGACCTGTCCGTCGTCAGATGATTTGAGACAGAAGGCTGTCTGAACCAAGAGAGGTTCCGGCTCATCTGGTTGTTGATCCTATGCGGCGTTGCTGCGGTGCTGCAAGCGCCGGTGTTCGATGGTCTGTCGTTTGATCTTCTCCCTTTCTATCAGGATGACCTGGCCGCGCCCGAAGTAGACGTCGGCCGGTGTGAGGTTGTTGAGGCTCTCGTGATAGCGCTGGTGATTGTAGTGCGCCACGAAGGCCTCGATCCGGGCTTCGAGATCACCCGGCAGGTAGTAGTTCTCGAGCAGGATGCGGTTCTTCAGCGTCTGATGCCATCGCTCGATCTTGCCCTGGGTTTGCGGATGATAGGGCGCGCCGCGGGTGTGCTGCATGTCCCGCGCGTCGAGCCAGTCGGCCAGCTCGCCGGCGATGTAGCTCGAGCCGTTGTCGGACAGCAGCCGAGGCAGGTGGGCGACCGTCGCCTGATCACAGCCTGATGCCGTGAGCGCCATCTCCAACGTAGCTGTGACGTCCTCGGCCTTCATGGTGGTACAGAGCTTCCAGGCGATGATGTAGCGGGAGAAGTCGTCGAGGATCGTCGACAGGTAGAACCAGCCCCAGCCGATAACCTTGAGGTAGGTGAAGTCGGTCTGCCAGAGCTGGTTGGGCGCGCTCGTCTTGTCCCTGAACTCATCGGCCGCCTTGATCACCACGAAGGCCGGGCTGGTGATCAGGTCGTGAGCCTTGAGGAGTCGGTAAACGCTGGCCTCCGTCACGAAGTAACGTTCGGTATCAGTGAAGCGCACCGCCAGCTCCCGCGGCGACAGCTCAGGGTGATCCAGGGCCAGCTGCAGGATCCGGTCGCGGACCTCGTCGGGAATGCGGTTCCACACCCGATCGGGACGGGACGGTCGATCCTCGAGCGCGCCGGGGCCACCGGTCTGGTAGAGGTCGTACCAACGATAGAAGGTCGCGCGGGGAATGCCGATCTGATCCAAGGTCCGGCGGACCGGCAGATGCGAGCGCTCGACCTCCCGGATGATCTCCAGTTTCTCGGAGGCGGCGTATCTCATCCCTCGTCGCCCCCATCCCCGGTCATGCTTTTTTTGAGCAGACGGTTCTCCAGCATCAGCTCGGCGACAACCTCCTTGAGCTCCCCCGCCTCCCGGCGCAGACCCTTCACCTCGTCGGAGGTCGCCTCCCGTGCGGTGTCGCCCGCAAGGCGCTTCTTGCCCGCCTCCAGGAACTCCTTCGACCAGCGGTAATAGAGGTTCTGGTTGATGCCTTCCCTGCGGCACAGCTCCGCGATGCTGTCCTCGCCGCGCAGGCCGTCCAGCACGATCCGGATCTTCTCCTCCGCCGAATACAGGCGCCGCGTCGCGCGCCGGATGTCACGGATGGTCTTCTCCCCACCGCCCGTACCGGCGGCCCGTTTCTGTCTCATCTTCGCTCCCTCAAGGGCTACGATGAGCCAGAAACTCTCTCTTGTGCAATCAGATCAATCTGTCCAATAGGCGCTGACGGCGGACAGTCGATATGTTGCCGGATTCGGGGCTCCAGTACACTGACGGTAAAGAACAAGCGATCCGCCAATACGATGAAAGACTCCTTGCATGGAACCATGACGTGCGCGCAAGGAGAACTCCGCAGCACAAGTATTAATTGCCGTCTACAGCGCTTTAGCCGTGTGCCCGAGCCCCGGCGCGTCAAAGAGCAGGTTAAGGTGGTTGTGTGCCCCCGCAACCATCATTCGCCGAAAGCGAATGATCCTTTCGGAGAAGCACAAAAAGCCCCGGCTCGTATGCCGGGGCCTTTTTGTTATGGGGCGCCTCATGCCGATCCCGGCTTGTGGCAACCGGCCGCTTCGCGTCTAATTGGCGCGAGTGCCCGGCGCCCAAGCGGCGCGGCCGGCCATCGATCCTTGCCACGCACATGAAGGAGGCACCCGGCCATGGCGTTCCTGCAATCGCTCGACGAGGACGCACATCTTTACGAGGTCATGAAGAAGATGCCGGCGGCGGCGATCCCGCTCTTCCAGTTGCACGACATCCTGCTGCGCGGCGAGGACCATTTCTCCGTCGCCGAGAAGGAGCTGATCGCGACCTACACCTCGGGGCTCAACGCCTGTTCGTTCTGTTACCGGGGCCATGTCGCCGCGACCAAGCTCTTCGGCATTGCCGAGGAGGTGATCGACGCGGTGATGGACGATATCGAGACCGCGCCCGTGCGCGATGAGATGAAGCCCATCCTGCGCTACGTGCGCAAGCTGACCCTGGAGCCGTCCAAGCTGGTGCAGGCCGATGCCGATGCGGTGTTCGATGCCGGCTGGTCGGACGAGGCGCTGCTCGAGGCGGTCAACATCTGCGCGCTCTTTTGCATGATGAACCGCGTCGCCGACGGCGCCGGGGTCAAGGCCGGCAACACCCGCACCACCCTCTCCAAGGTGAAATGGGACAGCTACACCGAGAACCTGATCAACTACGGTTTCGAGATGCCCGAGGGCGCGTGAACCGACAATTCTCTAATCCTGGTTGAGGCCCAGCTCCTTCTGCGTCTTCTTCGGGAGGCCGAGGGAGACGATGCGGTAAGACTGCTTGACGTAATCGCGCAGCTCGTCGTCGGCGAGGCTCTGGTCGTCGGTGCGCTGGATCCACTTCATGCCGCGCGAGGCGAGATAGGGCGCAGGACGGCAGCCGGGCTGGTCCTTCAGAATTTCAAAGGCGATCTCGGAGGTCTTGAAGGTGATGCCCGGCTCCGCGCCATCGCCGCCTATTTCCCAACCGCCGATGGCGAAGACCTTGCCGCCGACCTTCCAGACATGGCTGCCACCCCACTGGACGACATGACTTGTTGCCGGCAGCTCGCCGCAAAACGCGTTGAATTCCTCGTATGTCATCGCACCCACCTCAAGGCTGCTCCTCCATCGTGCGGTAGAAATCCGCCAGGGTCTTGCCGCGTTCGGGACGGAAGAGGGTGTCGCCGATGTCCATGCGGGCAATGCGGTCGAGGCGGAACATACGGAAATCATCGCGCAGTTCGCACCAGGCGACCAACGTCCAGACCTTGCCCCAGAACCACAGGCCCAGGGGCCGCACGGTCCGTTCGGTCGCCCGGTCCTCGGCGTCTGTGTAGGCGACCGTCAGGCGGCGGCGCGCCGCCACCGCGTGCTCGATCTCGTCGATGCGCGCGCGGACGCCTGGCGTCATCTCCAGGGCGATCGCGTGGATCTCGACCTGGTTGGCGCGGGCGCGTTCGTTGTCGGGCAACACGGATTCGATCTTGACCAGCGCCTCTTCGGCCGCGCGGGCCATTGCCGCACCGCCCCAGGCCCGGATCAGCCGGGCACCGGCGACCAACGCCACGATTTCGTCGCGCGTGAACATCAGCGGGGGTAGATCGTAGCCATCGCGCATCACGTATCCGACGCCCGCTTCGCCATCGATCGGCACGCCGCTCGCCTGGAGATCGGCGATATCGCGGTAAATGGTGCGCTCGGAGACCTCCAGGGTCTCGGCAAGCTTGGCCGCGGTGAGGAGCCGACCGCCTCTCAGATGCTGGACGATCTGAAACAGGCGGTCGGCGCGTCGCATACTGTCCGGCTTTCTGGCTGTTTGGCGTCTTGGCGTGACAATCTCAGCGCGAGAAGACGCCGATCGAGTTGCCCTCGGTGTCAAGGCAGTAGGCAAACCGGCCGGCGGGAATTGCAACGATGTCGGAGAGCACCTTGCCGCCGGCGTCCTTCACCCGGCCCAGCGCGTCCTCCAGCTTGTCGGGGCAAGCGAGGTGGATTGTCGGGCCTGCGCCGTCCGCCGCGGGCTTGCCGGGATAGAGGTGGCCTGACACGCCGCCCGGCGTCGAGGTCGGGAACATGGCCATGGGGTTCGGCCCGGTCTCATCCTTCTTCAACTCAGTATCGAGAACGGTGCTGTAGAATGCAATTGCCCGGTCGAGGTCGGCGACGGGGATTTCGGTCCAGACGGTGAAGTGTTCGGGGGTAAAGCTCATCGGAATGTCTCCTTGTCAGGGTGCCGTGTTTCTAACCGCTTTTCTAACCGGGGCGATCCTGACACAGGCCTCCTGACAGCGTTCTGTCAGGAGGTTTCTGACGTGCCCGATTTTAGTGAGGCCTGCCCGATATTGGTGTGATCTCTGCTGGGTTGGCCGCGATCACAAGACTGGCGGAGCATGAGGAGGGCGTGTCAATATTAAAAAATGTAGTACGTCTGGTGCTTCAGTTTGCCAGCACGCCCGTATGAAGTACAAATTCCAACCGAATTGCAGCTATTGCGGAATACGCGAGTTAATCTTTAAACTGCGCAACATGCGACTTTTGGCTGTACACGTATCGGAAGGACCAACAGTGTGCCATGGGAGTATGATAGTGGCGAGGGGACGCCTAAACACCGGTGGAATAAACCAGAAGCAGGATGGGTGAAAGAGCGTGGCCGCTTGGTATCGAAGTGCCCAAATACGATTACGGAAGAACTAGCAACCAACCTACTGAACTCCGGAATCCCATATTTTAACCCTAAAGTAACTACCGAACACCCTACCTATATATACAATGTGCTCCACGGCGTTCCGTACAAAGCGAGGCCCACAATTGCAGGTCGATCATATCATGGTCACCCGTGTGCGGGTCGAGATATCCCAAACCGGAGAATTCGCGAGGATTTGATTGCGAGAGCGGCCGCTGATGGAAACGAGAGAAAATTGGATGATTGGCTGAAAGAATGGCCATGATTGGCAATCGTAATACAGTGGCTATAGAGACTAGCTGGCGGAACAAGGAATTTCAAACCGCGGCCGAAGCTACTTGTGCTGAGATCGTATTGTGGCTTGGAAATGATGCGATATGGAAAGACACGGATTCGAAAGAAGCAGTTCCAGTTGAACTCGATCTTGTTGATTTACTTGAGTTTCTCGCAAGTAACTGGAACTGGATTCTGTATGAACAAAGTTATCCGATTGGTCTCTATATGGACCTTCCGTCTGAAATCGATGAGTCATTGCGGCAACGGGTGTCTGCTCTGAGCGAGCAAGAATTAGCAGAATACGAAGAAAGAGTTTTTGAGTACAAAGAATCACATGATTTAAGTCGTGCGTTTTCAGGAGTGTACATACCAGAAGTGTATTTCCATCGTCGTGGAAATACGATGATTATTGACGCTGGATTGAACAATGTTCATATCGATATTAATGAAGCAAAAAGCTTTTTGACTGAATTAGGAGATTTTGTTTGTTCTAGGATTGATAATTTGAAAGACAAGCGAGCGATTTTGGTGATTCTTAATTGGAAAAATATCAAAAGAGAAGAAAAATCGGAAAATAAAATTATATCATCTCTTGGCTTTAGAGAAACGTTGGTTAAGGAGTTGATGGCAGATGTCGATGATTGGTATGAGTTTTTTGAAGTATCCAACGACTTGCCTGAAACAGAGATTTTGGTTGCTGCGAGAATGCTTCGACCGGTCGATTCCGCGAAAATTATCAGCCGCCTGATAGCGAAGATTCGGGAACTGCCTGCAAATCAACTAGATAGGCTAAACAAAATTCACCAAGGGTTCTCGAATTTAAAGAAGGAGAGATTCTTTGATCGACCCCCGTATGAGCAAGCATATGAGATAGCGGCAACATTCCGTACGCAGTTCAGAATCATCGACTATTTTGATGTGGAAAAATTCTTAAAAGAATTTGGTGTTGTAATTCAGGATGAAGATTTCGAAGCGTTTGATATCGATGCAATCAGTTGTTGGGGCCGGCACCACGGCCCTGCGATTCTTATCAATACTGGAGCTGTTCGCGCAGGCTCGGTACCTGGCGGCCGCAGATCAACTTTGGCTCACGAACTGTGCCATCTCATCTTCGATCGAGGTTCAATGCTTCCTGTCGCCGAAGTCCTGGGTGGAGATGCACCGTATCAAATAGAACAACGAGCAGAAGCGTTCGCGGCAGAGGTTTTGCTCCCACGTTCTCAGGCAAAATCGATGTTTAGAGAATCAAAATCATTGAGTGAAGCCATGACGGCAATCACAAATAAGTATCAAGTCAGCTATCACCTAACGGCCCTGCAATTGCTGAATGCAAATCAACAATTCACGGCGACGGATAGGGAGAAATTGGAGAAAATCGCAAAAATATCTCATCGATAATAGAAGCAACTTGCGCTGCGAAATCTCAAACTGCAAATCGTTTATTCTCGATACCAGAAAAACCGATCGCGAGCCTTGTAGACTTAGATTTAGCTGTTTGACCTAAAGCTCCAACCCGTCGAGCAACCGCGCGATGACGATCTTCTGGACCTCGCTGGTGCCCTCGTAGATCTGATAGACGCGGACGTCGCGGTAAATCTTCTCCACCGCGTAGTCGTTGAGGTAGCCGGCGCCGCCGTGGATCTGGATCGCCTTGGAGGCGACCCGCTCGGCCATCTCCGAGGCGAAGAGCTTGGCCATCGAGGCTTCGCGGGCGCTGTCTTCGCCAGCGGCGTGGCTGCGCGCGGCCTGGAGCGTGAGCGCGCGCGCCGCCTCGATCTCGGTCGCCATCTCCGCCAGCATGAAGGCGATTGCCTGATGCTCGATAATGGGTTTGCCGAAAGTCTCACGCTCTGCCGCATAGGCGCGCGCGGCCTTGAGCGCGGCCCGCGCGCCGCCCACCGCCTGGGCCGCCACGCCGATGCGGCCCGCCGAGAGATTGGCCAGCGCGATGGCGAGCCCGCGTCCCGGCTCGCCCAGCACGTCGCGGCCGGGCACGCGCATATCCTCGAAAACGATTTGCGAGGTGTCGTTGGTGCGGTGGCCGAGCTTTTCCTCCTCGCGGATCACCGTGTAGCCGGGATTGTCCGACGGGGTGATGAAGGTGGTGATGCCGCGTTTGCCGGCTTGCGCATCGGTGACCGCGACGATCATCGAGAGATCGGACAGCGCGCCCGAGGTGATGAAGGCCTTCTGGCCGTTCAGCACCCAATCGTCGCCGTCGCGCACCGCGCGGGTGCGGATCGCCGCCGCGTCCGAACCCGTATGAGGCTCGGTCAGATGGAAGGCGCCGATCCATTCGCCCGAGCAGAGCTTGGTGAGGTAGTTCTCCTTCTGCCAGTCGCTGCCGTGTTGCTGGAGGGCGGCGGCGACCGGCGAGTTGTTCGCCGCCATCACATTGGCGATGCCGCCATCGGCGGCCGACAGCTCCACCATCGCCAGGATGTAGGCGACGAAGTCGGCGCCGGCGCCGCCATATTTCGGATCGACGCAGACGCCCATCAAGCCGACCTCGGCCATCTTGCCGAAGAGCGCGCGCGGGGTCGCCTTGGCGCGGTCCCATTCGGCGGCATGGGGCGCAATTTCGCGCTCGGCGAAGGCGCGCGCCGTGTCGCGGATCTGGCGCTGGGTGTCGGTGAGGTCCATGTGTCTCCCCCGGCAGTCGGATTGGAAGAGCAATGTTGGACCGCTCTCCCCATTCGAGCAACCTTGGCCGGGGTTGAGCGACGGCCGAGACACCGCCGCGCCTTGAAAAACCAAGGTTTTCTGCGTATATGCCGAGCGATCCGAAGTCTTCGCGCAGCTCTTTGCCCGTCGCCTCCTGCGGCGTGGCGGGGTAGTCTCGCAGTACGCAAGCGGCCCGCGCTTGAAAAAGGCAGCGTTCGATGAGCGCCCTGCAGATCATTACCTGGTGTGTCGATGGTATCGTGATCCTCGCGATCGCGGGGCTGACCATGCTCGCCTGCTCGTTCCTGCATCTGGTGGCGCTGCATTATCGCCGCCGCGCCAGGGGTATTGCGGACGAGGCAGCGCTGATGGACACGGACCTGCCGGCCGCGCTGCCCCGGGTGCTGATCCAGGTGCCCTGCTACAACGAAGGCAAGCTGATCGAACGCGTGCTGGCCTCGCTTGGCGGGCTCGACTGGCCGAAGGATCGCCTCGCGATCCAGGTCATCGATCAGAGCGACGACGGGACCACGGACATGGCCCGGGCCGCGGCCGCCGCGCTCGCCAAGACCGGCATCAAGGCCGATGTCATCTTCCGCTCGGTGCGCGAGGGGTTCAAGGCGGGCGCGTTGCGCGAGGGGCTGGAGAAATCGGACGCGCCGTTCGTTGCCGTCTTCGATGTCGATTTTATCGCGCCGCGCGATTTCCTGAAGCGCTGCATGCGGGCGATGCTGGCCGACGAGCGTCTCGGCTTCGTGCAGGCGCGGATCGAGTTCGAGAACGCCGAGCACAACTGGCTCACCCGCGCGCAGCGTCTGGTTCTCGACGCCCATTGCGCCGTCGAACAGGCCAGCCGTTCCTGGGCGGGACTGCCGTTTCAGTTCGACGGGTCCGGCGGCATCTGGCGCCGCGCGGCCATCGATGAGGCGGGCGGCTGGGACGGCAAGACGCTGTCGGAAGATCTCGACCTCAGTTACCGGACCTATCTGAAGGGCTGGCGCGGCCGCTACCTTCTGAGCGCCACGGTGAGCGGCGAGATGCCCGAAGCGCTGGGCGACTGGCGGGTCCAGCAAAGCCGCTGGTCGAAGGGCTATATGGAAGTGACGGTCAAATTGCTGCCGGCGATTTGGCGCAGCTCGTGGTCGTTCGGCGCACGGATCGCGGCGACGCTTCATGTCGGACTTGCCGCGTTTCACCCGCTATTGATCACCGCGCTGGTCGCCGGCGCGGTGAGCCTGGCGCTGCATCGCGAGTTGGTGCCGGAACTGCTGATCGCCCCGGGCCTGCTCCTTGCCGTCGGCATCCTGGCGATCGTCGGCATGACCTTCCCGGGTCACCGCCTCTTTGCTCGCGGCGGCATTGGGAGCTATCTCGTGCGCATCGGCCACGTTCCGCCGCTCTACGTCTATCTCGCCTTCGCCAATACCAGGGGCGTGATCGATGCGTTGCGCGGCCGTGCCAGCGCCTTCACGCGGACACCAAAAAAGGGCGCCAACGATCCCGCGCCAGAGATCGACTAGGTCATTGCGGGGTATCCAGTGAGGCGTGGCGGGGTGTGAGCGGGGCAGAGCCCAATACCCGGTCGATCCGTGTCGTCACGCCGTCCTATCGCGGCGATCTTGAGCGCTGCGAGGTGATGTGCGCCTCATTCGACATATTCGTGGGCCCGGAATTCCACCACCAGGTCATTGTGCCACGGCGGGACCTCGCGCGCTTTCGCGGGTTGGCCAATCGGCGGCGGGACATTCTCTGCGTCGAGGACGTGTTGCCGGCAAGCGCGATTCGTTTGCCGGTCCGCAAGGAGCGATGGCTTCTAGCCTACCGGTATCGCAAGCCCGGTTGGCTGGTGCAGCAACTCGTCAAGGTTGCGGCAGCGCGCGCGGGCGGCGTCGACGCGGTGATCTTTGCCGATTCCGATGTCGTTTTCGTGCGCCCGTTGCACGCCTCGCATTTCTTGAAAGAAGGCCGCGTCCGGTTGTTCCGGGATGCCGGAACCCAGCACTACCGGCTCGATCCGAACTACCCGAAATGGTACCGCGGCGCGGCGCGGTTGCTCGACGTGGCCGTGGATGAACCCTATCCTGCCAACTTCATCGGACCGCTTGTGAGCTGGGCGCCGGGCGCCGTGCAGGCAATGTGCGACCGGATGGAGAAGGTCGCGGGGCGTCCCTGGATCGAGGCGGTTGGCCGCCTGGGCGATGGTGCGGGGTTCTCCGAATACACGGCCTACGGCGTCTTCGTCGACCGTGTTGACCCGGCGACGGGCGCGCGCCATGCCGAAATGCCGGCGCCACTTTGCCACCTGTCCTGGGATCACGATCTTGGTACGCCGGCCGGGCGCGATGCTTTCGTTCATGCGCTCAAGCCCGAGAATGTGGCCGTAGTGATCCAATCGAACCTGCGCCTGCCGGCGGCTGAATGGCGGGCTCTTCTCGATCGATTGGCGACGACCGATCGCGCGGGGGATGTCGCCCGACAGTCGCCCTCCGGCGCGGCCTGAGATTTGGCCGGTCCGGCTGCTATGTTACTGTTTCGGCCCAACAAGAACGGCTCGCACCCTTGAGCGACAAGACCCCCAAATTCGACCGCCAAAGCCGCGCGATCGTGCGCCGGATCGCCAAGGATTACGTGCGGCCCTATAAATGGATGTTCGCCTTCGCCTTCCTGTGCATGGCGATTGCGGCCGCCTCAACGGCGGCGATGGCGGCGATCATGGAGCCGGTCGTCAACCGTATGTTCGGCGGCATCAAGTCCGAGTTTCTCTACCAGACCATTGCCTTGGTCGTCGCCATGTTCGTGGCCCGCGGTATCGCCTCGCTCGGACAGCATGTCGCGATCAATTGGGCCGGGCAGCGGGTCATCGCCGATCTGCAGGCGGAGTTTTACGGCCATCTGATCCGCGCCGATCTCAATTACTTTCACAACAACCCGACCGGCTCGCTGATCTCGCGGCTGACCTACGATATCGTTCGTCTGCGATACACAGTGTCCGATGCCTTGACCGGCGTGGGGCTTCATTTCTTCACCGTCTGCTTCCTCGTCGCGGTGATGATCTATCAGGACTGGTTGCTGGCGCTGATCGCCCTGGGCGCGCTTCCTATCGTGGTCGGCCCGATCATCATGATCGGCCGGCGCATGCGGAAGGTTTCCGAGATCGGCCAGATCGAGGCAGGGCGGCTGACTACCGTGTTCGATGAGACCTTCCGCGGCATCCGGCACGTCAAGGCCTACGGCATGGAGGCGTACGAGACCGGGCGGACGACGGATCTGATCAATCATCTTTTCCGGATCTATTTCCGGGGTTTCCGGACGGAGGCGCTTTCCTATCCGGTCATCGATTTTCTCGCCGCCGTCACGATCGCGATGGTCATGGTCTACGGCGCCCATCAGATCAACGACAACAGCCAGGCGCCGGGCGGGTTCGTCGCCTTCGTCGCCGCCGCAATGCTCGCCTATGAACCGCTGAAGCGCCTGTCGCTCCTGAACGCGAAGATCCAGGAGGGGCTGGCTTGCGCGGAGCGGGTCTTCGACGCGCTGGATGTCGAACCGGCAATTGTGGAGAAGCCGGATGCAAAGCCGCTAACCGTGACGAAAGGCGAGGTGCGGCTCGACGGCGTGCGGTTTGCCTATCACGAAGGCGCGCCGGCGCTCGAGGATGTCTCCCTGGTCGTGCCGGCCGGCAAGACCGTAGCGCTGGTTGGGCTTTCGGGCGCCGGCAAATCGACGATCATGAACCTGATCCCGCGCTTCTACGACGTCGATGACGGCCGCGTGACGATCGACGGCGTCGATGTGCGTGACGTGACGCTGGCCTCATTGCGCGCGAATATCGGCCTAGTGAGCCAGGAGATAAGCCTCTTCGACGACACAATACGGGCGAATATCGCGTATGGGCGCGCGGATGCGGGCGACGAGGAAATCGTCGCGGCAGCCAAGCAGGCAGCGGCGCATGTTTTCATCGAAATGCTGGCCCAAGGCTACGACACGCAGGTCGGCGGCGACGGGGTGAAGCTCTCGGGCGGACAGCGCCAGCGCATCGCCATCGCACGCGCCATGTTGAAGAGCGCGCCTATCCTGTTGCTCGACGAGGCGACCTCCGCGCTGGACAGCGAATCTGAGCGCCAGGTCCAGGCTGCGCTGAACACGCTGATGGCGGGACGCACGACGCTTATGATTGCCCACCGGCTGTCGACCGTGTTCGACGCCGATCTGATCTGTGTGATCGACCGCGGACGGGTCGCCGAATCCGGCACTCACGATGCGCTGATCGCCCGCGACGGTATCTATTCCAAGCTCTACGCGATGCAACTGGCCGAAACCAAAACCGAAGACCGGTCCGGCGACGGCGACGCGCCGTGGGACGATGCCGCCGGCGCGGTGCTGCCTTTGCGCAAACCCTAAATCGGTGGCCAGGCGAGGTGCGGGGGCGAGCAAGTGTGTGCTCGGACGTGCGATCAGGAGCGCGAGGACGGTCGCTTGAGGACGATCTCGCTGTCGTGCCGTGTGCCATCGATGCCGCGGATGTGAAACGCCAGCTTGAAGACGAACTCGGCCACGAACTTGCCGGCGCCTTTTCGAAACAACCCAAAGAACGGCAAACCCATCCGTCCTAATGGGGCGCGACTGAAAGCGTGCAAATTGCCGAAGCTCCGGTAGACATAGCCGTGGCGTTCGGCCAGAAGGGCCATCGCGGCGGTGGAATAGAAAAAGACGTGCTGGCCCTGGTCGAAGGCAAAATAGTGCCAGTCAGGGGCCGTGTGCTCGGCGAGGAGCTCAGTTGAGAACAGCAGATGGCCGGCACCCGCCTCGAAGATCGCCGCCAGCGTGGTGGCGGGATCGGGCAGGTGCTCCAGGACTTCAAAGCCGACGATGAGATCATAGGTGTCAGCGGTGATCATCTCGACCCGGAACGGCTCGGCAAATCCGGGGGCGGCATAGTGGTCGATGAATTCGCAATCGATCCGCCAATCCCGCAATAAGCGGCAGAGCAGCCCGAAACCGCCGCCGAAATCGAGCATCCGTCCGGATTTGCGCGCGAAAAGCCGGCGGTAGAGCGCCACGCGGACGCGGTTATCGACCGAGCGGCGGACCGCATCGGTATCAACGGGCGCAAGCGCCGAGGTGTAGGCCTCGCTCAGCCAGTGCGGTTTCTGCGTTTGGATCGAACGGCAGTCCGAACAGCGAAAATAGTCGACGCGGTGCTTGCCAAGAACCGTCCGGGTGAAGATGTTGGTCGTTTCACCGCCGCACAATCGGCAAGGATCCGCTTGGGTCATGTCCGCCATGCTGCACAGCGCATCCGCGCTCGACAAGCTGTATTTGAGATTGCCGAGCCAGGCTCGGCGATGACGCCGGCATCGCGCTTGAACGGGGCGGGCCCGCGATTCCTCGCCAGTGCGCCGATGCGGGCGAGCATCCTTGCGGCGGGGCTCTACTGTCTTGCCATGGCGCTCGCCTGGGCGGGTTTCAGCACCCAGATGCCGGTCGACTGGGCCTTCGAGCTCATTCTGACGCAGGAGCTGAAGCCCTTCTACGCGGTTTCCAATCCGCCGCTGTACAGTTGGATCGCCTGGGCGCTGCAGCGCGTCCTGCCGGCGGGCCAAACGATCCTGCTGATCATCAATTACGGCGCGACCTTCGCACTCTTCGGGCTTTACGCGTTCGCCGCGCACCGCGTCGTGCAACACCGGGTGCTGGCGGCGCTGGCGCCGTGGTCGCTTTTTCTGATCCTGCCCTATGGCCGGCTCAATTTCGGCTATGTGAACACGCAGCTTCTTTTGCCGTGCATATTGGCAAGCGTCGTTGTGCTGTTGGCGATCGCACGCCGGCCGCGGCTGGCGCTGTTCGTGGCGCTGGGCCTGGTTGTCGGACTGGGCACGCTGGCCAAGCTCAACTACCTTTTCACCATCGCCTGCCTGCTGGCCGCCTGCTGCCTTCAGCCGTCGATGCGCGCTGGCCTGCTGCGCCCGGCGCTTGCGGTGAGCGCTGTCCTCGCAGTGGCGGTGGTCGCGCCCTTCGCTTATGCATTTCACGAGGCGGGCAACGATCTCTTCGCCCTGCTGCGCAGCAAGACCGCGGGCGGTGTGCCGGCGGATTATGCCGGCCAACTCGGCGCCGGGCTGACCAGCGCGGGGATCGGCATCGCGAACTATGTCGGCCCGGCGTTTCTTGTCGGATCGGCCGGTTGGCTCCTGAGGCGCGGCGGATGGGCGCGCGGCGGAGGGGGGGCTGTCGCCGAGAACGCAGCCGCCCGCCGCTTCCTGCGGGATGCGCTGATCGTCGGATTGGCCGTGATCCTGGCCGGTGTGGTCTTTTTCGGTATCGCCCGCATCAAGGTTTGGTACTTCCATGCTTTCTTCCTGCTTGCGCCGCTTTATGCGCTGACATTCTGGGACCATGAGCGGGCGCCGCGTCTTGGAAGGCTCGCGCTGTGCGGTGTCGTGCTGGGCTTCGCGGCGGTGCAGAGCGCGATCCGGATCGTGGAATTCACGCCCTATTGTCCCGGCAAGTGCCGCGATGTGGTGCCGTATGACCGGTTGGCGCAGCACTTGCGGGCGGCCGGTTTCGAGCGCGGGACGATCGTCAGCGCCGGGGTCAGGGTCGGCGGCAATCTGCGCCCGCACTTCGCGCGCGCGCGCGTCGGCACTTTAGGTCCGCGTCTCCTGCTGCCGCCGCGCCAATCGGGACCGGTGGGCCAGTGTCTGGTGATCTGGCGCGCCGACGAGGTGGAAAGCCCCGCCGCGGCGCGCAAAGCGGCGGCGCAAACCTTCGTGGCGCTGGGCCTGCCCGGACCGGCCAGTGAAACGCCGGTCCGCTCGATCCGCTTCGCCCTCCACGGCTGGCCGGCGTCGGGACGGCCGGGCCGGTCCGGCGTAGTCGTCTGGCACTATATTTTGATCAAAACGGGCAACGCGCGCTGCGGCTGAGACAATCGGTACCGACTGTTCGGCGCCGACATTTGCACGCCGCGCTATTTCTTTGCGGCGCCGCCGATCTTGAAATAGGTGAGGCCCGCATGGACCGCGCCGACCCGGCTCCAACCACGGGCGCGGACGGGCAGCCAGATGTCCGGCCGCTTGAAACGCGCCATCCAGAACACGGCCTGGTCGCGCTCGGCGTCGGCTTTCGTCTTCTTGCGTTTGGCGGATCTGCGCCGTGTGTCGGCGAGTGTCGTGAAGCGGACGCGGCATTTGATCGCGGGACCGCGATACATCGTCAGCCCGTCGCCCAACAGACGCTCATGCCCCAAATTCACAGTATCGACGCGCACCAGACGCCGCCCGTCATAGACGCGGTGTGTCCAGTTGCACGGCGCGGCGCCGCCCGCCCCGGCCATCCCGGCAAGCAGGGTGGTCAGCGGGTCGGTGGCTCCGCGGCTGGCGCTTATGGGGATCGGCCGGCGATTGCGCGCAGCGAAAGGCGGGACCGAGGTGGTCCGCTCGGCGCCGCCGGGACCGAAAGCGACCTGCACGGCGGTGCGCTTTTCCCGCCAACGGATCCGGTCGCGGTAGGCGACGGCGCGGAACCGCCCGTCGCGCAGCACGCCGAAGACTTCGTTCCTGGTTTCCATCGACGCGACCAGCCGGAGCAGGCCGCGCGACCGCGCCTGATAGGCAATCGTGTAACGGCCCTCGGCGATCCGCCCCACGAGGCTGCCCGAATAAACCAGGAAACCTGCGTAAAACACGCCGAGCCGGGCCTCGAAGGCGATTGGCCCGCCAGGCGGACCGGCTGCATCGGTCGGCTTTGGCGCGGCGCCTGCGGGCCAGGCCGCTGCCAGCACCGTCGTGGCAAGTGCAAAGACAAGTACAATGACCATCGGCACCCGTCGCGCGATCACTCTGAACGCCGCCGGCTGCGCACAGCATCGGCGCCCGATCCGAGGGCCGGGAAGGCGCGGCTTGACATGCATGGATTTCGCCTGGTCGCGGCTTGCCGCGGCGGCGTTCAGGTCGCGGCGGAGAGCAGCGGCGCCGGCTTCCTGCCTTCGACGATAGTCTGCCAACACTCGGCAAAAATCTCGATGGCGCGGTCTATCTGGGCATCGCTGTGTTCGGCCGACAGCGAGCAGCGCAACACCACCGAGCCGCCCGGCGTCGAGGGCGGGATCAAAAAATTCACATAGACGCCGCGCTCCAGCAACGTGTGCCAGATCTTGTAGCCCTTGACGAAGCCCGGCATGCGCACGCCGATCACGGGACCCGCTTCCGACAAACGGTCGTAGCCAATCTCGCCCAGCGCTGCGTATAGCCGGCGTGCATTGCTCCAAAGCCGTTGGCGCAAGTCGCTGCCATTGGCGATACGCCGGATCGATGCGCGCGCGGCGGCGACCACGGGCGGCGGCAGCGAGGCTGTATAGAGATACGATCGCGCCAGCATCCGCAGATCGCTGAAAGCTGGATGGTCGGAGGTCGCGAACCCGCCGATCACGCCGACGCTCTTGGAAAAGGTGCCGATGATAATGTCGACATCGCGCTCCACGCCCTGAGCCTCGGCAACGCCGCGTCCAAGCTCGCCGCAGGTGCCGAAGGAATGCGCCTCGTCGACCATCAAACAAGCGCCGTGCTTTGCCTTCACTTCGACGAAGTCCGGAAGCGGCGCCAGGTCGCCAGCGACGCTATAGAGCCCCTCCACGATGATAAAGACGCGGTGGCCTGGCACGCCTTCCTCGGTGATCAGGCGGTCGGCATCGGCCGCGTCGTTGTGGCGGAATTCCACGATCTTGGCGCCGCTCAGCTTGCATCCGTCGTAGATGCTGGCATGGCAGTCGCGGTCGATCAGGATTACGTCGCCGGGACCGGCGAGCCCGGAAATGACTCCGAGATTGGCCTGGAAGCCGGTGCTGAACACGATCGCCGAGCGGCGATCGAAGAACGCCGCGATCTCGCGCTCCAGTGCCACATGGCCCGAATAACTGCCCGACGCGACGCGCGACGCCGTGGTTCCGGTGCCCTCCTTGGCCAACGCCTCGGCCGCCGCGGCGCGGCAGGTCGGGTCGAAATTGAGCCCCAGATAGTTATTCGTTCCGAACAACATCGTCGGGCGGCCCTGGATCACCGCCTCGGTCGGCGATTTGATCTCGTCGATCTCGAGCGTGAAGGGATTGACGCGTCCCTCAAGGAAACGCGAAACCGCCGAGGAAATTGTAGATATTTTATCGAAAGGGGATTCCAAATCACCTGAGTTGGGAGAAGATTGGAGATCACTTCCGACGGTCGATAATTCCGGCTGACGACTAAACGTCATGTTTGTCACATACTCTTACTGGATTTCCCCCGCGTGAAGCGGGCATTCTTGCCGCAAAAATGCGCCTGAATCAAGCTGATACACGTGATTCGGCCCAGTAATGGACGCATCTAGACCGCGCCTGTTGTTCGTCGGTCTCTGGCAGACCGTTCCCAATGAAATGAATCACATCCCTGAGCGTTTCGCAATGCATTGGGGACAGATAGATGCCGAAAAACGGCGACTGTTGTTAACTGCGTCGCAATTCTCCTGATCCCGGAGCCCAGCCGCTTGTGGATAATTTTCCGCCGCGGATCGGCCACGGCTGCCAGACGCTGGCTCACAGCGCCATTTGATAGATCCGGTATGTCTTGTAGCGCTCGCAGCCATAGGCTTGAAGGTAGTCGATGATCTTCTTGTTGTCCTCCAGTACCCAGGACAGTTCCGCCCAGCGAAAGCCATAGGCGCGCGCGACATCGCGAACATTTTCGATGAGCAGGATGGCCATCATCGCGCCGAGGAGCGTGTTCTGGTAGTCCTTGCGCACGCCCAGCAGGAAGATGCGGCCCGACTTCAGCCGTTTGATCCGGAAGCGCCACAGCAGCTTGATCCATCCGAAGGGAAACAGCCGTCCGCGCAGGTCGCCGATCGCCTCGTTGATATTGGGGATCGCCGCCATGATGGCGAAGGCTTCGCCGCCGCGTTCGGCGAAAACGACGGCCTCGGGCGCGATCACCGGCTTCACCGCCTTGTAGAGTTCCAGCGTCTCGCGTTTGGTGACCGGGATCGACCCCCAGTTCTCCGACCAGGCGTCGTTGTAGATATCGATCGCGCGGTGCATGTCGTCGAGCAGGGTCTTGCGGCTGGCCCGGTAGATCGTGGCCTGGTTCCGGCGAACGATTTCATCCAGCCGTTCGCGCCACATCTCGGGCATGGGTTTGTCGAGGTCTTGCAGGAAGGCATAAAGATCCTTGGCCTTGGTGAACCCGGCCGCCTCCACCCGTGCGCCATAATACTTTCGCGCATGCCCCATCAGGATCATCGGCGCGTGCTCGAACCCCTCGACCAGCAGGCCGAGCTCCTCGTTGATCGAGAGACTGAAAGGCCCAAGAACGCGCGCCATGCCCTTGCCGCGCAGCCAATCGGCGGCGGCCGCGAACAGGGCGTCGAACACCGCCTGGTCGTCGATCGCCTCGAGCAGTCCGAACTGGCCGGTCCGGTCGTTGTATTTCTCCAGATGCAGCCGGTTGATGACGGCGCCGATGCGGCCGATTACCTGCCCGCCGCGCCGCGCCAGCCAGAACGCACCCTCGCCGTGCTCATAAAATGGATGCCGCTTGGGATCGATCCGTTTGGCTTCCTCCTTGCGCAGCGGCTCGACCCAGACCGGGTCGTCGGCATAGATGCGCCGCGGCAGGTCGAGGAAGGCGCGTCGATCCGCCGCGCTGGTCACACGGTCGACCGTGATGGGGCGGGCACTGGTGCTCGATGTTGGGCGCGCGGATGTCATGGAAGGACAGGCAGTTGAATGGACGGACGGGACGGACGGTCGCTGATGTCACAGCATTCTACAATATTCTACAGCATTGCATCGGGGGCGGTGCGAGTTGAATACTGGCCTTGCCATGGGCGGGCGAATTCCCGCGATCCCCTGCGATCTCAGGTAAACAACGTCAAATCCTCGATCGTTCAACCGTTGCCGCGCTGCACCCTCATGGTATTGTCGCGCCCTCAACAGCAGTGAGGGGAGTTTCGTGGTCAGCAGCACCAATGCGCTGGGCACTTATGGCCGGGTGTCGGCCGGCCCATTGCCTGGCGCAAGCTCGTCCGGGCGATCACGCCACGCGCCCCGCGCGCGCTGTGGCCTGGCAAGCGGCCTGCGCTAGCGCGCCCGGTGACGGCTCCCTCCTCCAAACCGGCTGACCGGCCGCGCCGCGGCGGCTTCGGCCAGCTTCTGAGTGATGCGCGTGACCTCTTTCCGCGCGGCAACGCGGCCGTGTGGATGGCGCTGGGGGCCGCAGTGCTGTTGCAGATCGCCTTCTGGTACTACGGCTCGCCCGGGCCGACGCTCCTGAAGGCGGCGCCGCGCTCCCTCGAGACCGCGATCTTTGCGGTCGGCTGGGCAGTGGTTCTCTTGATTTTGGTGCCTTTGGTGATCTGGTGGGGCCTTGGCCGGCCTGTGCTGGCGCTGGGGCTGCGACTGGGGGATTGGCGTTTGGGCCTGCCGGTCGCGGTCGCGGTCGCGCTGGCATCTACGCCGGCCCTATGGCTGGTGTCGGACTGGCAGATATTCCGGACGACCTATCCCTGGTCCGGCAGCTTCCCCGGAGCGTCGCTCGGCAATCTCGTCGCCTGGGCCATCATCTACGTCGTCTACTACGCGGCATTCGAGCTCTTCTATCGGGGTTTCCTGCTGCGTCTTTCCGAGCCGCTGCTGGGTCTGCGCGCGGCGATATGGCTGCAGGCGGTCTGCGCCACTATGGTGCATCTGGGTAAACCCTGGCCCGAGGCAGTGCTCGCCCTGCCCGCGAGCCTTCTGCTCGGGCTGATCGCCGTGCGCACCGGCTCGCTGGTCTGGCCGGTGCTTTTGCATTTCGCGATCGGCATGATGACCGATGTGGCTTCGCTCAGCCGTCAGGGTTGGCTGCTTCCGTGAGCGGTTTGGTCCTCGTCACCGGGGCGCACGGCTTTATCGGCTCGCATCTCGTGGATGAGTTCTTGGCTGCGGGATATCGGGTGCGTGGGCTCGTCACGCCCTGGGGGCAGCTCGATCGGTTGGATGGCGCGCGGGACGCCCAGGGGTTTGAGATCGTGCAGGCCGATCTGACAGAACCGGAAAGCCTGCAAGGTGTGTGCGAGGGGGTTGGGGTGATTGTCCATGCCGCCGCGCGGGTCGCCGATTGGGGGCCCTGGGCGGCGTTCGAGCGCGTCAACGTTCGGGGGACGCGAGCCCTATTGCGGGAGGCGGAGCGGGCCGGCGTCCGCCGTTTCGTGTTGGTGTCTTCCGTCGCCGTGCACCGATACCGCGGGTTTCGCGATGCCGATCCCCGGACGCTGCCGCGCGACGGCGGCGATTTCCCCTACGGCCGATCGAAGATCATGGCCGAGGACGCCGTTTTGGCCGCTGGGCTAGAGGGCGTGGTGGTGCGGCCCGGCCTGTGGCCGTTCGGGCCTCGCGATGCCAATCTGGCGCGTCTGGCTTCGGCCGTGCACCGCGGCGCGCTGCCCCTTGTCGACGGCGGCCGGGCGGTCATCAATACCGCGTATGTCAGCAACCTCGTGCGCGGCCTGCGCCTTGCGGCGGAGCGGCCGGAGGCGGCGGGCCGGGTTTACGTGATTGCCGATGCCGGCGCGCCGAGCTGGAAGGAGCTGCTCGGCGAGCTTGCCCGGCTCACCGGTGGGCCGGCGCCGCGCCGGTCGGTTCCGGGCGCCGTGGCGGTGCCCGTCGCGGCAGCAATCGAGGCGGCCTGGCGCGTGCTGGCGCCAAACCGGGAGCCGCCGCTCACCCGCTACCGTGCCGGCCTGATGCGGCGCGATGTGCATTTCTCGATCGAGGCGGCGACGCGCGAGCTTGGCTACGAGCCGACTTATAATTGGCGCGAGGGTCTCGCCGCCAGCGTGGCCGCCTTGCCCGAGTTCGAACCCCGATGAGCGAGCGCCGCCGCATCCTGTTCGCCACGATCGCCGCCGGGGGCGGACATCTGGCGACGGCGACGGCGATGGCCGAGGCGCTCGAGCGTCATTTTCCCGGCCGCTTCGAAACGCAGGTCAGCGACTACATGGCCGATCTGGGCCTGCTGGGGGCGGACCGCCGGCACAAATCCTTCTGGCGCTGGGCGCTTGGGCATCCTCACCTGATCCGGGCGGGCCAGCACCTGATCGACGCCGTCCCGCGCCTGACACGCGGATTTCACGACCTGACGCTGCGCCAGCTTGCCGAGGCGGCCGCCGCGCATCTCGCGCGCGAGCCGTACGATCTGATCGTGGCCAATCACGGCTGGCTGACCGTCGGTCTGACCCGGGCCCAGCGCCGCCACGCGCTGCGCACGCCGGTGCTCACCTTCGAGACCGAGCCGCTCGATGCCAGTGCGCTATGGGCCGAGCCCCGGGCCGAGCATTTCGTTGTTCCATCGACCGCCTCGCGCGACGATCTGATACGCATGGGGGTCGGGCGGGACCGCATCGACATTGTCGGCTACCCGGTGCGGCAGGCGTTTCTGAATGCGCCGGAGCGCTCCGCCGCGCGCGCCGAGCTTGGGCTGGAGGAGCGTTTCACCGCCCTTGTGTCGCTGGGCGGCGAGGGTGTCGGCACCGATCCTCGACCTATGCTTGAGCCTCTTCTCGGCGAGGATGCGCAGGTCGTGGTCATGACCGGCCGCAATCGCGCGCTCAAGGATCGGCTCGCGCCGCTCACCCGGCGCGGGCTGCGGGTTGAGGGCTATACCGACCGCATGGCCTGGTTCATCGCGGCCGCGGACGTGGTCGTCGGCAAGGCCGGCCCGGCCTCCGTGTTCGAGGCGCTGGCAGTCGGACGGCCGTTCGTGGCGACGTCATACGCGGGGCTCAACGAGCGCGCGGTGGTTCGCTTTCTTGAGCGACGCGAGCTCGGCGGCCATGCGGCAAGCGCGGGAGAGGCCGTGCGCCGGGCGCTGGTATTTCGCGCGGCAGGCGCCGCCGAGGCCGTCGCCGAGCGGGCGGCGGCGCTCGATCTGGCCGGCATGACCGAGCGGCTGGCGCGCTATATCGCCGCCTATGCGGATCACGGGCGCGGCGACCCGGACATGGTGGGCGCCGGGCTGGACTGAGCCGGCCTTTGCTCGGCCCTCGGGCGCTAAAACCCCGGCCGATCAGGCGTTTGCCGCATTGCACCATCATGGTATTGTCGCGCCTTCAACGGCGGTGAAGGGAATTTCGTGGTCAGCATCACCCGTGCGCTGTGCCCCTCGCGGCCGGGCAGCGACCGATCCATCGCGCGGCCTTATTCGCGCTTCCCGTCAGGCAAGCCAGGCGCGATTGCGCATGCGCGAAATGGCCTGGCGCGAAATCGTCTAGCGCGCGGTTGCCCTGCTCGAAGTTTTCGGGCGCGGCTGCCGGTTGGCCGGCCGGTTTTTCAGATCTGATGTCCGAGGTGGTCGCCAGCGTCGCCGATGGGGGTGTTTCCGAAAAGGCGACCGGAAGAGGCGGCGCGTTCCGGATGGGGAGCGGCAGCGTCTTCTGGAACTATTTCGGACGTCAGGCGGCCCTGCTCCTGGCGATCTCATTGGGACTTACGATCCCCCTGGTGCTGGTGCACATCGTCCCGCTGATCGAGCCGATCTTCACACGCGGGCTTTCGCCGAAATTGCTCTATGACGCGGTGCCGCTGTTCTTCCCGCTCATATTCTATCTGGCGACGCCGGTTTTCCTCGCGATCACCTTGGCCCGCTTCTACGACGGGGCGCTGGCCGACAACGAGATCACGGCGCTCAACGCCGCGGGCCTCTCCAAGTTGAGCGTGGCCAAGCCGGCGATCGCCTTGTCGCTCATCGCCACCGGTGTCTGCGTTGCGATTTCGGTTTATCTGATCCCGGCGAGCCTGCGCAGCCTGGAGAACATCCGCTACAACGCCCGCACTTACATTCACTATCGGGCCCTGCCTGAGGGGCGCTTCATCGGCGTCAAACGCGGCGTCACCATCTACATCTACCGCTGGGTGAGCGCGACCGAGGTCGAGGACGTGTTCCTCATCGACAAAAGCAAACCGAACGAATCGCGGGTCTTGTTCGCGCGCAAGGGCGAGTTCGTGGAGGACCCCGAAAAGCTGGTGCTGATCCTCCACCGTGGGCGGATCGACGTGGTGAGCAAAAAGACCGGCACGGCCAAATACGATTCCGTTTCCTTCAATCGGCTTTCGCAGCACCTGCCGATGTTGCGGCGGAACATCTGGCGGGTCCGCGGCTGGCGCGGGCCGGAGGAGCAAACCATTGCCGCGCTGATGGACCCGCCAACCTCGGTGCTGCGCAATCCTTCGCAATCGCGCAAATGGCGCGGCGAGCTTTACCGGCGCTTGATCGCCCCGTTCTTGTGTCTGTCCTACGGCATCTTCTGTGTTGGCGTTCTATTGGGCATGCATTCGCCGCGGCGCGACCGGATGAAGAGCCTCATTGTGATTGCGGGCGTGGTCGGCGGGCTTCATTTGACCTTTTTCCTGCTGTTGCAGGGCGTGGTGCTGCCCGGTCCCGCAATCTTGGGACTGTTCGGCGCCATTCTGGTGTTGCCCCTGGCCTCCGGGCTGATCCTGCTCACCCGGACCGATCGTCGCACGGCGCGGCTGGCCCGCGCCTCCGCGGCCTAGCGTTCCCGGCCGCTCAACTGAAAGACCGGCATGACCGCGATTGAGATCATCAGCCTGATCAATGATCTGCTCTTCGGCTTCGCGCTGCTGGGGCTGACGGCGATGGTGCTCGGCTTCCTGCGGCTTGCATGGCTGCATCGTCGCCTGCGGCCGGCGGCGCTTGAACGCGAGGCGGCGCTCTTGGCGGCGGATCTGCCCGCCAGCGCCGATCTCCCGCATGTGCTGATCCAACTGCCGACCTTCAACGAAGGCGCGATCGTGACCCGGGTGCTGGAAGCGGCAGCGGCGCTCGACTGGCCGAAGGACAAGCTGCACATACAGTTGCTTGACGACAGCACCGATGCGACCACGACGATCGGGCGCGAGGCGGTCGCGGCTCTCGCCGCGCGGGGCTTCGATGGCGAGCTGATCCACCGCGAGGACCGCGCGGGCTTCAAGGCGGGCGCGCTCCAGTTCGGCATCGAAAAGGCGCCGCATCCTTTCGTTGCGATCCTCGACGTCGATTACGTACCGGCGCCGGATTTCCTCATCCAATGCATGAAGGCGCTGCTCGCCGAGGAGAAACTCGCCTTCGCCCAGGCGCGCTTCGATTTCCTGAACGGCGAGGAGAACTGGCTCACCCGCGCCCAGGTGCTGATGCTCGACACGCATCTGGCGATCGAGCAGGCGACGCGAAGCTGGTCGGGCCAGGTGCTGCCCTTCAACGGCACCTGCGGGGTCTGGCGGCGCGCGGCGATCATCGACGCCGGTGGCTGGCAGGGCGACACGCTGGCCGAGGACATGGATCTCAGCTACCGCGCGCATCTGCGCGGCTGGCATGCCGGCTTCCTCATAAGCGTGCCGGTGATGGGCGAGTTGCCGACCACCGTTGCGGCCTGGACCCTGCAGCAGAAGCGCTGGTCGAAGGGCTTCGCGCAGGTCGCCAAGAAGACCCTGCCGAGGCTCCGCGGCTCGGATTTCAGCGCGGCGCAGAAACGCGACGCGCTGCTTCACCTGATGACGTGGTGGGCGATCCCGCTCTTCGGGCTGGCGGCGGTGACGGGCGTCATCGGGCTGTTCCTCCAGGCCGACAGCATGCCCTATATGGTGGCCGCGCTCATCGTGGCGCTGTTGATCGGCGAGGGCGTGCATCTCCATGCGACATGGGTCGCCAACCGGCTGTTGCGGCGCTGGAGCGCCGCCAAGTTCCTTCTGGTGTTCGCCAGCGTGCCGGTGCTGATGGTGCTCTCCACACTCAGCAATCTGCGCGGCGTGATCGAGGCCAAAATCGGCAAGGCAAGCGCCTTCGCGCGCACGCCCAAGCGCGGGCTTACCGGTCCCGGCTCGCAAGGCTAAGGCCGCTTTCGGATTATCTGCTTGCCGCTTTCCCGGTAGCGTCGCCAAAGCGCGCCGAAGCGCGCATCCGTGCCGGCGTCGTGATCCTTGGCGCCGGCCCAGTGGATGAAGATGAGCTTGCGGCCGGCGGCGTCGCGAAAGGTGCCGTTGTCGGCGACGACGCCGTCTTCCTGGTAAAAGCTGACATCCGAGAGATCGGGCGTCACCGCGCTGACCGGCCGCAGCGCCAGCCCCCGCATATGCGCGGCGAAATTGATCAGCGGCTGGCTATAGACCTGGTCCTGGCGCAGCGCGCGATAGAGCGAGAGTTCCTCGCGCGTCGTCTCCATGATCTGGTCGGAGGTGAGAAAGCGGCGCGAGGTCGCGAAGAAGCCGTCGCTGAACAGCGGCCCCGCGGCAAGCTGCGGGACCCGCTCGTAGCCGGGCTTGTAGACCCAGCCGGGGGTTTCGCTCGCATAGACGAGTTCGGCCTTGCCCGCCGCCAGCACGTCTTTTAGCGGCGCGAAGCTCTGCAGCACGATCGTGTCGATATCGATATAGATCGTGGTCGCGAAGGGCAGGTCGAAGACCGCGATCTTGCGCACTTTGTGGCGCCGGTAGCGGTTGCGCGGATAGAGGGTGCGCGCGAACCGGTCGATGTCGCGGAAATCGCGGTCGGCAACCTCGAACCCATGGTCGGCGGCGGCGGCGGCGGTGCGGGTCATGTCCTTGTGATAGGGGATGACGACCGCGGGCATGTCGGGGTTGTGGTCGCGGAAGCTGCGCAGGAAGGGCAGGAACCATTCGTGGACGCGGTCGTTCGCCAGCACCGCAACGCCGCAATCCGTGTCCGTTTCCGCGTTCGCTTCTGTGCTCGTTTCTGTATTTGGGGGTGAATTCGGTGCAGCCAAGTTCAACCGGTCCGTGGTCCGAGGCGCGCCGGCGGAGGCGCCTGCCAATCGGCCGATGTCTTGACCCCTGCGGCGGCGCTTGTCCAGTCGCCGCGCGAGGAATCGTAACTAGCCGGCGTTGCCCATCGCGCCGCGAAGCACCTTGAGGACGACGTCGATATCCGGCCGGCGGCGGTAGGTCGCCTCGGAAAAGCGGTGGCGGATCACGCCCTTGGGGTCGATGGCGAAGACGATCGGATGCGGAATGCCGTGGCCGAACGTGCCCGGCGCATGGTCCTCGTTCAGCAGGCCGAAGGCGCGGATGATCTTCGAGCCCTTGTCGGAAAGCAGCGTGTATTTGATGCCCCGGCCCTCGGAAAAGTTTTTGATCGCCGACAGGCTGTCATAGCTGATCACGGCGACCTCGTAGCCGAGCGCGCGGACCTCGCCGAGCCGGCGGTTCCAGGCGACAGCTTCGGCGCGGCAATAGACGCACCAGTCGACCGAGCGGTTGAAAACCAGCAGCAGCCCCCGCTTGCCGGTGAGCGAGGCAAGGTTGCGGGTCTTGCCGTCCTGGTCGGGCGCGACGAGCTTGACCGGCAGGGGCTGGCCGATCCCGGGACCGCGGCCGAGCTTGTCATAAGCGGGTGCGGCAGCGGCCAGCGGCGCTGCGAGCATTGCTATCCAGCCCAGCAAAAATATTTGGGTGGCGCGCATCGGCGGTCTCCCGGATCGATCGGATCAGGCGCTTTGAAGATATGGCCGGGGTGTGCCCGATTGAACGGCGCGCGACATCACGTTTTGGCGATCACATTTCGACGATCAAGTGTCGGCGATCAGGGCCGGGCGCTCTCGATCTCGCGCAGGAAGACGTCGGCGAAGTCCTTGAGCTTGGCCGCACCGACGCCGTAGACCTCGGCAAAACCGTCGCGGTCGGCGGGGCGGCGCGCGGCCATATCGATCAGCGTCTTGTCGGAGAAGATCGCGTAGGCCGGCACGTCGCGCGCCTTGGCAAGATCGAGACGCAGCGCCTTCAGGCGTTGCAGCAGGCCCGCGCCCGCATCGTCGAGGCTTTGCGCGGCCGCGGAAGTTGCCGTGCGGCGCGCCGATTTCGGCACGGTGATGGTATCGGGACGATAGCGGAATTCGCCCTCGTCCTGCATCAGCCGCGCGCCGGCTTGCGTTGCGCGCAGCCCGCCATAGCCGGCGATGTCGATTTCGAGCAGCCCGGCCGCGACCATCTGGCGGATGATGCCGCTCCACTCGCCGGTTGCGCGCTCCTTGCCGAGCCCGAAGCTCGGCAACTCGTCATGGCGTGCCTTGGAAATTTTTTCGTTCTTGGATCCGCGCAGCACGTTGATGATATGGACGGCGCCCCAGCGTTGACCGGTTCCGTGCACCGCGGACAACACCATTTGCGCCTCGTGGGTGCCGTCGAGCAGCGCGACCGGGTTGAGGCAGAGATCGCAGTTGCCGCAGGGCAGGGTCTCCTCGCCGAAGTAGCGCAGCAGCATCGCCCGGCGGCATTCGGGCGCCTCGCAATAGGCAATCAGCGCATCGAGGCGCTTGTGCTCGCGGCGCCGACGGTCCTCGCCCGCATCTTCCTCCTCGATGAAGGCGCGGCGCATGCGGATATCGTCGAGCCCGTAGAGCAGCATCGTCTCGGCGGGCTCGCCGTCGCGCCCGGCGCGTCCGATCTCCTGGTAGTAGGCTTCGGGGCTCGCCGGCAGGTCGGTGTGCAGCACATAGCGGATGTCGGGTTTGTCGATGCCCATGCCGAAGGCGACCGTGGCGACGATGACGACGCCGGGCTCGGTCATGAAGCGGTTTTGGGTATGCGCCTTGTGCGCCGCCTCCATCCCGGCATGAAAGGCCAGCGCGGTATGGCCCTGCTCGCACAGGAGCGCGGCGACCTCCTCGGTCTTGCGCCGCGACAGGCAATAGACAATGCCCGAATGCCCGCGCCGCGCCTCGACGAATTGGCCGGTCTGCGCCTTCCAGCCTTTCTTCAGGGTTACCGCCAGCGACAGGTTGGGGCGGTCGAAGCCGGTGACGACCGAGACAACGTCGCCGCCGAAGATCTTTGCTTCGATATCGGCCTGGGTCGGCGGGTCGGCGGTGGCGGTGAGGCCAATTATGGGCGTGCCCGGAAAACGCACGCGCAGCGCTGCCAGCTCGGCGTATTCGGGCCGGAAGGCCGGGCCCCATTGCGAAATGCAATGCGCCTCGTCGATGGCGAAGAGATCAACACCGAGTCTTGCCAGCGCACCGAGCATTGCTTCGGTCATCAGCCGTTCGGGCGACAGGTAAAGCAGGCGTATTTCGCCCGCCTGGACGCGGCGCCAGGTCGCGACATTCGCTGTCCGGTCGAAGTCGGAATTGATGGTCGCGGCGGCAACGCCGTTCAAGCGCAGGGCCTCGACCTGATCGCGCATCAAGGCGACGAGCGGCGAGACGACTACCGTGAGCCCGCCCGTCACAAGCGCCGGCACCTGGTAGCAAAGCGACTTGCCCGAACCGGTCGGCATCACCGCGAGCACGTTGCGGCCGTTCAACACGGCCGCGATCGCTTCGTCCTGGCCGGGCCGCAGAACATCGAAGCCGAAGACGTCCTTAAGGACGGCGCTTACGGCGTCGGTCGGGGCAGTGGATGGGATCGCGTTGGGAGGGGTCATGGCAGTCCGAGCAGGATACGCCTTTGCCTGGGTGCGATGAACAGAAAACCGCAGCAGTCGCGCTCGCCCGAGATTGGCTTGGCGGTCGTGTCCCAGATTGAAATCCTAACGGGACAGTTCCCTGACCGTCCTGCGTGGATGGTTCCCGGGTTGCAAGGGTTTTTGTTGGCGCGGCGATTTGGTCGGCTGCAGTCTTGCGCCCACAAACAAACCGGCTGGGAACGGTTGTCCCCAGCCGGCCCGATTGTTTTCCGTCTTCCAGGTACTAGCAGGCACGCCGCACGATCACATAGTTCTGCGGTCCAACGCGCTTGCGCTCGTAGCAGGTCTTCGGGGTAAAAAATTTGGGCCCCACTTTCCTGCGGCCAACAAACCCGTCCTTGGGGTGGTATGTATTGCCTGCGCCTATTCCCTTGATCTGTTGAAAGATCTGCTCAGCGTGAGCCGGCGAAACGGCCGTAGCGTGAGCCGGCGAAACGGCCATGGCGACGGTGGAAATGGCGGCAAATGCCGCCGCGATAAGTGCGGTCTTCTTCATGATCTTAGTCCTTTCGGGCATGGGTGACGGGAACACTGTGTTCCCTGTTGTTGACGCCACATTGCCCGAAGCACGCACAAACAGCAGTGTCGGCGGTCACTGATGGTCAGGAAAGCTGGGAAAATCTCAGATCAGACAAAAACACCGCCAAGCGGCGTATCCGTTGCCGCCGGTCCGGGCGCGGCTATTCCGGCCAACCGGAATTCCCATAAACTACGGCATCCCGCGACGACCCGTGGAGGCGTCGGGCGACGCTCACGATTGCCCAGCCGCGTTGCTGTGTGGTGGCGGACAAGGAGGGGGCGGCGGCTAGATCAAGATCGTCTGAGATCGCCGCGATCCGGGACGCGACCTTAAATCTCTCTCATTAGTTTGACGCACGATTCGCGCGTCACATCAGATCACTGTGACGCGTGAATCGTGCGCTAGAGGTCCTGAAAGCCGAAAGCGTCGCCGCGGCGGATGACGCGGCCCGCCGTCGGTGTCGGGAAATGCGCGGTCAGCAATGCCGTGTCCGTCTCGGCGACGTCGTCGATCAAGCGGATGCGGGTTTGCGCCGACTGCGCGGGATCGCTGCAGAACCGCGTTGAGAGGCCGAGATCAGCGAACTGGGCCGGCGTATGAATGGCGTCTCCCACCAGCAGCGCGCGGGCGCCCTCGCGCTCGACCCGGATGACGATGTTGCCCGGCGTGTGGCCGGGGGCCGGCTCCAGCCAGATGCCGTGGTCGATCTCATGGTCGTCGGCGACGAACTGGGCCCGGCCTGCCTCCACCACCGGCAGCACGCTGTCGTTGAACGAGCCGTGATTGAGTGGCTCATCGGGCACGGCGGCGCGGTTCTCCACCTCCCAATACTCGTATTCGCGCTTGGCGAAAACGTAGGTCGCGTTGGGAAACGTCGGCACCCAGCGTCCATCGAGCAGCTGCGTGTTCCAGCCGACATGATCGGCATGAAGATGGGTGCACAGCACGATATCGATATCGTCCGGGCTGACGCCATGCCGCGCAAGGTTGTCAAGAAACGGAAACTTGGCCTGGTGCCAGGGCGGACGGGCCGGGCGCTCCTTGTCGTTGCCGACGCAAGCGTCGACGAGAATAGTTCGGGTCGGCGTGCGCACCAGCAGCGAATGGAAAGACAGGATGAGGTTCCGGCTGGCCGGATCGGCGTAGCGCGGCATCAGCCAATCGGCGTTCGCGTCAAGCAGGTCGGGCGGCGCGCCGGGCAGCAGGAAGTCGAGCCCGAAGATCGGGCCCTCCTGCTCCAGAACGCGGTCGATCCGGATATCGCCGAGGGTCAGTGTCTGCATATATGCCCCGTAGTCTCGCCGGCCGGCACCGGCCCCCATCACAGGCAAATCCTCCCACGATTCGCCCGGCATTGCACGGGAGTGTCCGCCATCGCCGCGAGGCTCCGCCCCCATGTTTCCTTTTGGCCGGGGTTCCAGTAGTCTTTCCCGAGACTTGGGAAGGCTGCGCGCCGGCGTCGAGATAATCGGGCGGGGCGGCCGACCGCAACCCAAGCGTCACCAGGGAGGACACCATGAAGCATGTCATCACGACAGGAGCTGCCGCTTTCGCGCTGCTCGCAACGGGCATCGCCCAGGCCGAGACCGTCGGCATCGCCGCATCGAGGAAAGGCTCGCTCTACGACCGCGCCGGGACGGTGATCGCCAAGGTCGCCACCAACCAGGGCGGGTTGCGCGCCACTTTGCGCAATTTCACCAGCCCCAACGTCTATATCCCGACCATCAATAAGGGCCAGGTCGATTTCGGCCTTGCCAACGAATACGAGATCGCGATCGCGGTCACCGGCGACGGCCACTTCAAGGGACGCAAGCATCCGAATTTGCGCGCCGTGTTCATCATGTTCCCGCTGCGCAACGGCTTTTTCGTGCGCGCGGACTCCAAGTACAAGACCATCGCCGATCTGAGGGGTGCGCGCTCGGCGGACGGCTATGTCGCCCAGAAGGTCGTCCTCAATCTGATCGACGCCCATTTGGAAACCGCCGGCCTGACCCGCAAGGATCTGCGGCCGGTTCCGGTGGCGAACATTGTCGCCGGCGCCAACGCTTTCATCTCCGGCAAGACCGACGTCTTCCTCTTCGCCATGGGCGCGCCCAAGGTCCGCGAAGCCCATGCCAAGATCGGTATCCGCGCGCTGGCGATCCCTAGGTCGGATGCGAATCTGGCCAAGATGCGCAAGCACATGCCAGTCGCCTATTTTAAGCGCGAGGTGCCGGGCAAGCATAATCCGGGCGTCACCGCGCCGATGTATGCGCTGACCTACGATGCGCTGGTCTTCGCCCACAAGGGCACGAGCGCGGCGAAGGTCTACAAGCTGGTCAAGGCGATGCACGCGAACAAGAAGGCGCTCGCTGCTGCCTGGCCGGTCTACAACCTCTTCAATCCCAAGCGGATGAACAAGAATATGGGCCCGGTCGCCTGGCACGAGGGCGCCATCAAGTTCTACAAGGAGCAGGGCCTCTGGCCGCCGAAATAGGCCCGGGCAAAGGAAATCTGGGCCAAGTAAGTCGGGGCCAGGCTGTATCGGGCGCGGCCAGGTCGGAGGACGAGGCGGATAGCGGCGGTGATGCGGCCGACCCGCGGCCGGGTTGGCTGCGGGCGGCGACGGGGGGTGCGGCGACCGGCATCACGCTGATCTCGCTGCTGTGGGCGCTGGAGGTCTTCCAGCGCCTGGGCCTCAACCTCTATCCCGGCCAGTACCTGGCGGCGATCCTCGCCTTCGCGCTGTCGCTCGCCTTTTTGCACCTGCCCGCCAGGCGGCGCACGCCGCGGCTCACCGCGCCGTGGTACGACGTCGTGCTGGCGGTGCTCGGCTTCGCGGTCGGCTGGTACATGGCGTTCCACTATCCGCGCCTGGCGGAGATGTATTCCGAGACGCCGTGGGACAGCGTCACCATCGGGCTTATCCTGGTGCCGATGATGATCGAGGCGCTGCGGCGCGGCACCGGCATCACGCTGCCGATTATCGTCGGCGCGTTCATCGCCTATGGCCTGCTGGGGCACCATCTGAGCGGCAGGTTCTCCGCCCAGCAGGTTAACTGGGACGTCTATGCCGGGCTGCTCGCCTTCGACGGCAATGCGATCCCCGGCGGGCCGCTGGCGATCGCCTGCAGCATCGTCGTTGCATTCGTCTTTTTCGGCACGCTCCTCAACGCGACCCACGGCTCGCATTTCTTTACCGAGCTCGCCCAGGTCGCAATGGGCCGCTTCCGCGGCGGCTCGGCCAAGATCGCAGTGGTGGCCTCCGCGCTCTTCGGCTCGATCTCGGGCAGCGCCGTCGCCAACGTGGTCGCCACCGGCGTCGTCACCATCCCGATGATCAAGCGCGGCGGCTATCCCGCCCATAGGGCCGCCGCGATCGAGGCCGTCGCCTCCACGGGCGGCCAGCTGCTGCCGCCCGTCATGGGCGCCGCCGCCTTCCTGATCGCCGATTTCCTGGAGACGTCCTACGCCAGTGTTGTGATCGCAGCACTGGTGCCGGGGCTTTTCTATTACTTCGCGCTCTTCGTGCAGACCGATCTGGAAGCGGCGCGCGACGGGTTGGCTGCCCTGAAGCGCTCCGACATTCCACGCGCTCGCAGCTTGCTGCCGGGCTGGGTCTTCGTGGTGCCCTTCGCGGTGCTGATCTTCGCCCTCTTCGAGCTCAACTGGCTGCCGCAGACGGCTGCGATCTTTGCCGCCGCGGGGCTGCTGGCGTTCTCGCTGGTGTTCGGCTATCGCGGTTTCCGGCCGCCGATCCGCACGCTTTTCGACGCTGTGCGAAAAACCGGCGTTGCCGTGCTCGATATCATCCTGATCGCGGCCGGGGCGGGCGTCGTCATCGGCGTGCTTTCCAATTCTGGCCTCGGCTTCACCTTCACCAACGTGCTGGTGCAGCTCGGCTCCGGGAGCCTGCTGGCGCTGCTGCTGCTGGCCGCCGCGGTGTGCATCGTGCTCGGCATGGGTCTGCCGACGGTCGGCGTCTATGTGCTGCTGGCGGCGCTTGTCGCGCCGGGGCTGGTCGAGGTCGGCGTGAACCCGATGGCAGCGCATCTCTACGTCATGTATTTCGGCATGCTCTCGATGATCACGCCGCCGGTGGCGATCGCGGCCTATGCGGCGGCGGGCATCGCGAACTCCGATCCGGTGCGCACCGGTCTTGCCGCCGTCCGCTTCGGCTGGCTGGCCTATGTGATCCCGTTCCTTTTCGTGCTGTCGCCGACGCTGATCCTGGTCGGCGAGACGCTTGAGATCGCGGCGGCGATCGCGGCGGCGGCGGTCGGCGTCTGGCTGGTCTCGATCGCGATCACCGGCTATCTGGTGCGCAAGATCGGCTGGGCCCCGCGCGCGCTGTTTCTCGTGGCCGGGCTCCTGGCCTTGGCGCCGCAGACGGCCTTTGCCGGCGCAGGCTACGTCGCGCTTGGCGGGGTGCTCGCAGGACTGGCCATGGCGGGGTATGAATTGTTGATCCATAGGGCGCGCCGCGGGATCGGCGCTGCCTCGACCGCCGGCGGGGCGGAACGAAATGGTCAAAAGCCCGAAAAGGGCGGATAAGGCAAAGACCGGGGGGACCGATGGGCAAGCGTACGATCGAGGTGGCGAGCACGGGCGAGGCCCTGCTCGAGCTGCTGGCCGACCGCGGCGTCGACTATATTTTCGGCAATGCCGGGACCGACTTTCCCTCCATCATCGAGGGGCTGTCGAAGGCGGCCGCCGGCCAGTCGCGGGCGCCGATCCCGATCACCGTGCCGCATGAAAACCTCGCCGTCTCGATGGCGCACGGTGCCTATCTGGCGACCGGACGGGCTCAGGCGGTGATGCTGCATGTCAATGTCGGCACGGCGAATGCGATCTGCGGGCTCCTCAATGCCGCACGCGAGGCGATCCCGATGCTGGTTGCCGCCGGGCGCACGCCGATCATGGAGGATGATGTCCTCGGCTCGCGTAGCGTCTTCATTCATTGGGGCCAGGAGATGTTCGACCAGGCCGGCATGGTGCGCGAGATGGTCAAGTGGGACTACGAGCTGCGCCGCGCCGACCAGATCGAGGCCGTGGTGGACCGTGCGCTCACGGTGGCGATGTCGGCGCCGCGCGGCCCGGTCTATCTCACCTTGCCGCGGGAGGTGCTGGCCGATGGGGCGGGTGCGCTTGCCTACGATTCGCCGAGCCGCCGGACGGCCGCGACCGCCGCGGCGCCCAACACGGAAGCGGTCCGCCGGGCTGCCGGGTGGCTGGCGGCGAGCGAAAACCCACTCATCGTCACCGGCAGCTTCGGGCGCAATCCGGCCGATGTGCCGGCGTTGGCCGCGCTCGCCGAGGCTTATGCGGTTCCCGTGGTTGGTTACCGCGCGCGGTACCTTTTCCTGCCGAGCTACCATCCGATGCATCTGGGCCACGACCCGGGACCGCTGCTGTCGGCCGCCGACACGATCGTGGCGCTCGACTGCGACGTGCCCTGGATCCCCAAGCTGCACGACGTGAACCCGGATGCGAAGGTCGTCCATATCGGCGACGACCCGCTCTTTACCAACTATCCGATGCGCAGCTTCCGGGCCGATCTGGCGATCGCCGGCGATGCGCGGGCCACGCTGGAGGCGCTTTCCTCGGCGCTCGCAGAAGAAACCCACGACCGCGCCAAGTCGATCGCCGCGCGGCGGAAATGGATCTCCGCCATGCGCGCCGAGCAGGACGAGGCCAGGAAGGCCGCGCTGGCCGCAACGCCCGACGGCGACCGCGCCACGATCGGCTATGTTGCCGCGTGCCTCAACAGGGCGATCGGCAGCGGCGACACGGTGGTGACCGAGACCGCCTTCCCCGTTGGTCTTCTCGACCGCACCGAGCTCGGCACCTATTTCGGTACCAGCCCGGCGGGCGGGCTCGGCTGGGGGCTGGGCGCGGCGCTGGGCCTCAAGCTCGGCCGCCCCGACCGGCGCGTGATCGCGGTGGTCGGCGACGGCAGCTACATGTTCGGCAACCCGACCCCGGCGCATTTCGTCAGCGCCGCCAACGAGCTGCCCTTCCTCACCGTGATCCTTAACAACGCCATGTGGGGCGCGGTGCGTCGCGCCACCCTCAGCATCTATCCCGAAGGTGCCGCGGCCGTTTCGAACCGGGCGCCGCTAACCTACCTGGATCCTGCGCCGGACTATGAAAAAATCGTCGAGGCCTCGGGCGGCTACGGTGAAAAGGTCGAGCGGGCCAGCGATCTTCCCGCGGCGCTGGAACGCGCGCTCCACGCGGTGGGCGTCGAGGGCCGTCAGGCGGTGCTCAATGTGCTGACCGCCTACTCCGACGCGGACGCCAAGCGCGATGCCCGGCGCTAGGGTCTCTTCCCGACCGGGCAGACAGTGAGTTCCCGCTTCCGCCTGCGGGGAATGATTTTTTGCCGTCATCATGCATCAGCATGCATCTTCACCGCGCCTGCGGGCCGGTGCCGTTTCCACGCAAGTGGAAAATGCGCTAGCCGGATGCTATGATTACCCGGTTGTGCGAAGGGCGGAGAGATGACCGATGACCCGTTATCCAAAGTGGGCAAGCCTGCGGCACTGACCGCAGAGCAGACGGCGGCGCTGATCGTCAGGAACCTGCCGTCGGTCGACCATCACGGCGAGGTCGTTGAGGCAGTCGGCGGCGATGCGATCCGGGTCCGTCTGCCCTTCCGTCCGGAGTTCATGGGCGACGAGCCGTGGCAGGACGGCAGCGGCCGGGTGTTCTCCGGCCCGATGGTGATGGGCTTTGCCGATACGGCGATGTATGGCTGCGTGATCGCGGCCCTGGGCGAGGACGTCATCCCGGTGATGGCCAATTACGCGGTCACCTTCCTGCGCCCGGCGCGCGAGGCCGACCTGATCGCCGAGGCCCGCATCGTCCGGCGCGGCGCGCGGCTCCATTATCTCGAATGCTGGCTGACCTCCGACGGCGATCCGGAGCCCTGCGCGCATATCACGTCCACCTACAGGGTGACGCACCGGCGCTGACCGGGCCTTCAGGGAAGCGCATGCGCTGCGTCGAAAGCGCCCGGTTTCGTGGCGGCTTCGGGGTGTTATTGTCGGCCCTCGCGAAGGGGGAGGGGCCATGAACGCCAAGCGCGGCGAAACCGGAAAACCGCATCACACGATCATCGGCGCCGGTGTCGTCGGCAGCGCCTGTGCGCTGGCATTGGCGCGCGAGGGCTTTCCGGTCACCATCATCGAGCGCGGCGAGCCGGGGATGGGCGCCTCCTACGGCAATGCCGGCTTCATCCAGACGGGGACGCCGCTGCCCTTCGCGACCCCCGGTATCCTCGGCCAGTTGCCCAAGCTGCTGTTCGATCCCGAAAGCCCGCTCAAGCTCAGATGGCGTTATTTGCCGCGGCTTACGCCGTTTCTTTTGCGCCTGCTGGCGAATGCGAGGGTGAGCAAGGTCGAAGCGAATGCACGCGCGCTGCAGGCGATGCTCGGCCGTTCGGGCGAGGCGCACCGTGCCATGCTGCATCAGGCCGGAGGCACCGACCTCATTCGGGCGCGCGGGCTGTTGATGGTCTATCCAAACCAGGCGTCGTTCGATCATGCGGAATGGGAGGTCGATCTCTTCCGCCGCAACGGTGTGCCGGTCGAGGCGCTGCGTGACGACGCTGTGTGGCAGATGGAGCCGGCGCTCAACCATGATTATCGCTGGGCCTATCACCTGCCCGAGACCTTCTACACCGTCGATCCACTCGCCATCACGCAGCGCTATCTGAAGCACGCCCAATTGCATGGCGCCGAGCTGGTGCGCGACGAGGTGCGCGATATCGAGATGAATTCGGGTGGCCCCTCGGCGCTCATTTGCGCGAGCGGGCGCCGCGACGTCGATCAACTCGTGCTAGCCGCGGGCATCCAGTCCTTGCCGCTGGCAAAACGCCTGGGGCATTCCGTGCCGATGGAAAGCGCGCGCGGCTATCATTTGATGCTGCCCGAGCCAGGGGTCGAATTGCAGGCGCCCGTCGTCGATGGCGAGATGCATTTCGGCGTGACCCCGATGCGGGCCGGCGTGCGGTTGGCCGGAACGGTGGAGTTCGCCAGTGTCGATGCGCCGCCCAACGAGGCCCGCGCGCGCATGCTCTATCCGATGGCCAGGAAGATGATCCCGGACTTGCGCGACGCCGGCGCCGAAAGCTGGATGGGCCATCGCCCGACCCTGCCCGACAGCCTGCCGATCCTAGGCCCCTCACCGAAGCACGCCAATGTCCTCCTTGCATTCGGCCACGCCTCGCTGGGGCTGACCATGGCGGCGGCGACGGGCGAGATCATCGCCAAGCTCGCGGCGGGCGCCGATCCGGGCCTCGACCTCACACCCTACCGGCCCGACCGATTTTAGCCAGGGACACAAACTGATGGCGAAATTCCGCAAGCTCGGCGAGGACGCCGCGGTGCTCGACATCTTCAAGATGAGCCCGGCGGCCGGCGCGCCGCTGCTGCTTCTCCATGAGGCGATCATGCGCGGGCCCTCGCCGCTCAGCGAAGGCGAGCGCGAGCTCATCTCGGCCTATGTCTGCGGCATTGCCGGCGGCCGCTATTGTCACGGCGTCCATGCCGAAACCGCCAAGGCCTATGACGATATTCCGGGCGAAGCGGTCGATGCGATGCTGGGCGATCTGGAGAGCGCTGGCTTCCCGCCCAAGATACTGCCGATCCTCCGCATGGCGGGAAAGCTGACCGAGGATCCGGCAAGTTTCAGCGAGGCCGACGCGCGAGACGTCTACGACGCCGGCTGGGACGAGCAAGCGCTGCACGATGCGATCATGGTCGTCTGCTGCTTCAACTTCATGAGCCGTCTGCTCGAGGGTCACGGCGTCGAGGGCCCTAGTGTCGACGGCCCTAATGCAGACGGCCCTAATGCAGACGGTAGGCGCGCGCTGTTCGAAGAGCGCGGCAGGCGCTTGAAGGAGGACGGCTATCTGCCGCTGCTGCGCCTGCTTGAACCGGGCGGCGGGGCGGCTGCGGAGTAGGGCGGTCGACTTCAAACGGACGATCTCGCCCAAATGCCAAGAGCCTCGCCCTGAGCCTGTCGAAGGATGCGGTCGTTGACGCAGAAAATCGGGTTTGAAAAATCCTGCCGGCGGCTCGGGCCTCGTCCTTCGACAGGCTCAGGATGAGGCCCTCTATTGGTGAGGGACATTGGCGCATATCGAGCCGTATCGCGAGTGATCGTTGCAATCCCAACAGCGCGTCCTATCATCGCGGCAATCTCGATCAACGTGGGCATCTCCGCCCGCGCCGCCCCCGGAGGCCTAAATGCTGCGCGTCTTCCCTCTGCTCGTCCTCGTGGTTGCCGCCTACAACGCGGTCGTCTTTTTAACCCAGCTATCGCCGACGAGCGCGCTCTTCGCGATCGGGCTGCCGTCGAAGGATGCGCTGGCCTTTTCGCTCGGCGGCCTCCTGGTCGTGCTCGGCCTGCTGCTGCTCTATGTCGAGATCGTCAAGGCGACGCGGACCTCCACCGTGGCCGTGGTCGACCATGTGCTGTCGATGGCGGTCTTCGTCGCCGCGCTGCTGGAACTTCTGCTGCTCAAGGGCTTCGGCACGCTCACATTCTTCCTGATCGTGCTGATGACCTTCATTGACGTGATCGCGGGCTTCACGGTCACCATCCAGGGCGCGCGACGCGACTTCGGGGTCGATCGCGGCGGTTACTAGCTCCGCCTTATTTCAGGTAGTCCCTGAGGTTGATCGCCTCGGCGCCAGGCACGCGCTTCAGCTCGAACTCGAATTTGCGGTCGAGCGGCATCGTCGCGTCGATGCCGAGCCGGCCCTTATGGTCACCCTTGGGGTCGCGGTAGAAGCCGGGCCGGTCCTCGATCACGAAGGCGCGGGTATCGGCGCGGCCGCGCGTGAGATAGGCCCACCAGGCCTCGTTCATGTCGGTGATATCGATATCCTGGTCGACCACGACGACGGCCTTGGAATAGTCGGGATGGGCGTCGAACGCGGCCATTATGACCTCGCGCGGATGGTCGGCCGACTGCTTGTCGATCTTGACCACCGTGTTGAGCAGGCGCGGGCGGCAGCTCACATCGATGATCCCCGGCAGCCCGGCCCTGACGAGGTGGCGGTAGATACGCGCCGCGATCGCCGTTTCCAGCGGGCGCATATCCTCCGGCGAGCCGCAGAGGAGCGCGTGGTAGGTGGGATCGCGGCGGGCGCTGATGCCGCTGATCTCCAGCACCTGGTTGCTGCCGCCCGGCACGTAGTAGCCCATGAACTCGCCGAACGGCCCCTCTGGACGGCGCAGGCCTGGCAGCAGGCGGCCTTCGATGACGATTTCGGTGTCGGCGGGCACGGCTAGACCGATATGCGCGCAGGGACGCAACGGGACAGCCTCGCCTCGTACCATGGCCGCCGCGGAAATTTCGTCGGCTTCGGGGGGGAGTGAGGCACAGGCGGCAAGGAAGATCTCGGGCGCCGTCCCGATCAGCATGGCGACTTCCAACGCCTCACCCTGCGCTTCGGCTGCTGCCATCAGCCCGGCGAGATCGTGCGATTCGCCGATGCGGATGCGCAGTTCGGTGTCGCTCACCTGCATGGCGCGGTGGAAGGAGAGGTTGGCCGTGCTGCTCTCCGGGTGGCGGGCCAGCACGATGCCGGCGGTGATGTAGGGCCCGGCGTCTTTCTCGTGATAGGTGACGGCGGGGAGGTCGGAAAGCCTGAGATCGACGAGGTCGCCGGGGTCGGCAAGGCCGATGGACGGCTCGATCGGTTTGGCTTCGAAGGCGTCACTTAACGCCGACCAGCGCTGCACGAAATTTCCGTCTTCCGTCCCTATCATCTGGCAGAGACGCGTATACGAGCCATAGAGATTGCTCGCCGCCGGCAGGGCGCTGCCCGTGATCGCGCGAAACAGGAGTGCAGCCTCGCTTTGCCGCTGGGAGGCGGCGACCACGGCGGCAAGCTCGAAGCGCGGATCGACCTCGCGTTCGACGACGCGTACGTCTCCCTGCCTGACCAGCTCTTCGATGGTTCGCCGCATGGGCGCATTGTCCTTTGTGTGGACCCGGTTGTTCGGCCGCTTGCCAGCGGCGGCGGCATCGCGACAATGGCACGCAACGCAATAATTTAGCATTGGCCATGGATAAGCGAGAGCCCTCAGCGTCCGGCGCCCGAAATGGCGCAGAAAAATCGAGCGCACCGAATGGCGTGCGCATCGGCGTCGATATCGGCGGCACCTTCACCGATGTCGTGCTGGAGGTTGGCGGCGCTCAGCACACGGCGAAGGTGCTGACCACGCATGATGCGCCCGACCGCGCCGTGATCGAGGGGTTGGCCCGGGCGCGCGAAGCCTCGGGTGTCGCGCCGGGAGATGTCGAGATCATCATCCATGGCACGACCCTGGCGACCAACGCCATCATCGAGCGCAAGGGGGCCAAGACCGCGCTGATCACCACCGAGGGCTTTCGCGACGTGATCGAGATGGGCTCGGAAAGCCGCTTCGACCAATACGACCTCAAAATCGAGAAGCCAGCGCCGTTGGCGCCGCGGCGGCTGCGCTTCGGGATCGCCGAGCGCCTGAGCGTCGCCGGCGATGTGCTGGTGCCGCTCGACGAGGCGGCATTGGCCAAGCTCGGCCGCAAGCTCAAGACCCTCGGTGTGGAGAGTGCGGCGATCGGCTTCCTGCACAGTTACCAGAACCCGGCCCACGAGCGCCGCGCGGCGGAAATCCTGGGGGCGGCTTATCCGGGTCTCATGATCAGCCTGTCCTCGGAGGTGTCCGCCGAGATGCGCGAGTATGAGCGCTTCACCACGGCCTGCGCCAACGCTTACGTTAGGCCGTTGATCGCGCGCTATCTCGACCGGCTGGAGGCAGCGCTTCAGGATAACGGCTTTGCCTGCCCGCTCTTCCTGATGTTGTCCAGCGGCGGGGTGACGCGGCCGGAAACCGCCAAGGCCTTTCCGGTGCGTCTCGTCGAATCGGGTCCGGCGGGCGGTGCGATCCTGGCGGCGCATATCGCCCGCGAGGCGGGGCTGGGCGCCGTGCTCTCTTTCGATATGGGCGGTACCACGGCGAAGATTTGCCTGATCGACGATGGCATCCCCCAGCCGGCCCGCGCTTTCGAGGTGGCGCGCGCTTATCGTTTCAAGCCGGGCAGCGGGCTGCCGCTGCGCATCCCGGTGATCGAGATGGTCGAGATCGGCGCCGGCGGCGGCTCGATCGCGCGGGTCGATGCGATGAAGCGCATCACCGTCGGCCCCGACAGCGCGGGCTCGGAGCCCGGTCCGGCCTGCTACGATCGCGGCGGGCGCGAGCCGACCGTGACCGACGCCGATGTCATGCTCGGCCGCATCGGCGCCGACGGTTTCGCGGGCGGCGCCTACACGCTCGATCCGAAAAAAGCGGAGGCGGCGCTCAAGGCCCGGATCGGCACGCCGCTTGGCCTCGATGCGGAAACCGCCGCCTGGGGCGTGGCCGAGATGGTCGACGAAAATATGTCGAACGCCGCGCGCGAGCACGGCACCGAGCGCGGCAAGGACGTGGCCGGACGGGTGCTGATTGCTTTCGGGGGCTCGGCTCCCGTCCATGCCACGCGCATCGCCGACAAGCTCGGTATCGACCGGATCCTGGTGCCGGTAGCGGCGGGCGTCGGCTCGGCCGTCGGTTTCCTGCGCGCGCCGGTCGCCTACGAGTTGGCGCGGACCGCCTATCAACGGCTGGACAGTTTCGCTCCTGCGCTGGTCAATCCGATCCTTGCGGCGATGAGCGCGGAGGCGGCGCGCGTCGTTGCCCTGGGCGCGCCCGGCCGGGCAAGCACGGAAACCCGCCACGCGTATATGCGCTACCTCGGCCAGGGCCATGAAATTCCAGTGGCAGTGCCGGCGCGCGCGCTGGGGCCGCAAGACGGTGCCGGGCTGCGGGCGGCCTACGAGGCAGCATACAATGCAAAATACGGCCGGCTCGTCGACGGCGTGGATGTCGAGGTGGTGAGCTGGATCGTCACGATCAGCGCCGCGATCGGCGCGCCGGCGGCCATAGCGATGCCGGCGCATGGCACGGCAAAGGCGGTCGGCTCGCGGTTGCTTTTCGACCCGGAGACGGGCGACAGCGTGGCGGTCGCGGTCTATGAGCGCGACGCGCTGCCCGTGGGCGCAGCGCTGGAAGGTCCGGCGGTGATCGCCGAGAAGCAGACGACGACAGTCGTTCCCGCCCATTTCTCAGCTCATATTGACGCGGCGGGCAATATCGTGCTCGACCGCAAGGCGACACGCGAGGAAAAGCGCGCATGAGCGAAGTTTTTGATCCCGAACGCCACCGGCTGGGCGAGGCGCGCGCCTTTGAGGACTTCACCGTTGGCGAGCGTTTCGCATTGCCGTCACGGACCATGACCGAGGGTGTCTTCGCCGCCTTTCAGGCCGCCTCGGGCGACAACCACCCGATCCATTACGACCGTGAATACTGCCGCCGGCGGGAGCATGGCGATCTGCTGGCCCACGGCATGCAGACCTTCATCCAGACAGCCGCAGGGGCGGGGCTGTTCCCGCACCTGGTCGACGATGCGCTGATCGGCTTGATCGAGGCCTCGTTCAGGGTCCTGAAGCCGGTCATTTTGGGCGACACCCTATATGCCGCTCTGGAAGTGGCGGAGCTCACGCCGCAGAACACGACCGGCCTCCTGGCCATGCGCGCCACGGTGCACAACCAGGCGGGCGTGCTGGTGATGGAAGGACGGCATGTTTATCTTTTGCGCAAGGGGACAAGCTAGATGACGGCGAAAGCGATGACCGCCAAAGCCGGGGCGCTCAGTGATATCCGCAATCAGGTGATGTGGGCGCGCCTGATCGCGGTGGTCGAGGAGCAGGCGCGCACGCTGATGAGCACGGCGTTCAGCTCGGTGGTGCGCGAATCGGGCGATCTGTCCGCCGGCGTCTTCGACCGGCGTGGCCGCATGGTGGCGCAGGCCGTGACCGGCACGCCCGGCCACGTCAACTCCATGGCATTGGCGGTGCCGCATTTCCTGGAGCGCTTCCCCATTGATACCATGGAGGCGGGTGACCACTACATCACCAACGATCCCTGGATGACCTCGGGCCACCTACACGATGTGACGGTCGTAACGCCGGTTCTTCGCAGCGGCAAGATGGTGGCGATGTTTGCCTGTACGTGTCATCAGGTCGATATCGGTGGGCTTGGCCAGGGACCCGACGGCCGCTCGGTTTATGAGGAAGGCCTCTACATCCCGCTGATGTATTTGGCAAAGCGTGGAGTTTTGAACGAAGATCTCCTCGCTATCGTTCGCGGAAACGTACGTACGCCTCGCGAGGTCGAAGGCGATATTCTGTCGTACGTGACTAGCAACGAAACGGGCGCGCGCCGACTGCTGGCGATGATGGACGAGTTCGCGCTCGACGACATCGAGGCGCTGGCCGATTTCGTCATCGACAATTCGCGCGCGGCGACCGAGGCGGCGATCGCCGAGCTGCCGCGCGGCACGTTCCGGAACACCCTCACCCTCGACGGCTACGACAAGCCGGTAACCTTGAAATGCGCGGTGACCATCGAGGACCGGCGTGTCCTGGTCGACTTCGAGGGTTCGAGCCCAGCGAGCCCATACGGCATCAATGTCGTCCTCAACTACTGCAAGGCCTATGCGGCGTTCGGCGTGCGCTGCATCGTGGCGCCGGGCGTGCCCAACAATGCCGGCTCGTTGGCGCCGGTCGAGGTGTCGGCGCCCAAGGGCTCGATCGTCAATGTGGAGCGGCCGTGGCCGGTCGCCGCGCGCCATATTATCGGCCAGTTCCTGCCCGATGTGGTGCTGGGTGCGCTGGCCAAGGCGGTGCCGGACCGGGTGCCGGCCGAAGGCGCGGCGTGCCTTTGGGGCATCCAGATCCGGGGCGGGCCCGAAGTCACCGCGCGGGTTGGCCGTCCGGGCGGAAACGTCTCGGCCGAGCGCTACGAGGTGCTGTCGTTCAACAGCGGCGGTTCGGGCGCGCGGCCCGGCCTGGACGGCATGTCGGCCACCGCGTTCCCGAGCGGCGTGCGGGCGATGTCCTCGGAGCTTTTTGAAACCCTTGCGCCCATCGTTGTCTGGCGCAAGGAATTGCGCGCCGATTCGGGCGGCGCGGGCGAGACCCGCGGCGGGCTCGGTCAGACCGTGGAGGTTGGCACGCTCGACGGTGCGCCCTTCTCGCTCTACGCCATGTTCGACCGGGTCGAGAACCCGGCCAGGGGGCGGGCCGGCGGCGCGAACGGCGCGGCGGGGCAGGTGCGCCTTGCCTCGGGCAAGCCCTTGCCGGCCAAGGGCATGCACTTCATTCCCGGCGACGAGCATCTGGTCGTCGAGCTGCCCGGCGGCGGCGGGCGCGGCAAATCCTCGAAGCGCGATCCGGCCGACGTCGCAGCCGATGTCGCCGACGGTTATGTGACGCGCAAGGCGGCGCGGGCGGCGTTTGGTGTGGCGCTGAAGCGCGATGGCACCGTTGATGCGGCGGCGACGAAAGCGCGCCGCGCCGATCTTCGCAAGGGAAAATGATCCAGGTTCGGCCGGACCGGCTGACGATATAAGGAGGCAAGACAGTGCCGGAGCTATCGGAGGACATCAGGGAAATTCAGAACACCTTTGCGCGTTTCTGCGACGAGCAGATCGCGCCCAGGGCCGAGGCGATCGACGAGGCGGCCGAGTTCCCGCGCGAGATGTTCCAGGCGATCGCCGATCTGGGTTTCTTCGGCATGCGCTATCCCGAAGAGGTAGGCGGGCTGGGGCTCGGTTTGCTCGCCTATTGCAAGGCGATCGAGGAGATCGCGCGCGGCTCGATGTCGGTCGCGGCGTGCGTGTCGATGCAGGCGATGATGGGAACCAACTTCGTGCATGCGCTCGGCACGCCCGATCACCACGAGCGGCTGTTGAAGCCGGCATTGGAGGGCAAGAAGATCGGCTCGATCTGCATCACCGAGCCCAATGCCGGCACCGATCTCGGCTCGATCTCCACCAGCGCCGTCGAGGTCGAGGGCGGCTACCGGCTCAATGGCCAGAAGATGTGGGTGACGCTGGCGCCGCACGCTGATTTCTTCACCGTTTTCGCGCGGGCGGGCGAGGAAAAAAAACTCACGATCTTTCTGCTGGAGAAAGGCTTCGAGGGGCTCGATGTCGGCCGCGCAATCCATAAGATGGGGGTGCGCGCTTTGCCGACTTCCGAGCTTGCGATCAACGATTGCTTCGTGCCGGCGGAAAACCGGCTCGGCGAGATCGGCGCGGGTGAGTTGGAGCTTCGCAAGATCCTTGCCCAGATCCGCATCATGACGGGCTCGCTCGCGGTCGGTTGCGCACGGGCGGCGCTTGCCGACGCCCTCAGATATTCCTCCGAGCGCCAACAATTCGGCCGGCCGATCGGCAAATTCCAGGCAATCCAGATGAAGCTCGCCGAGATGGCGACCGACCTCAAGGCTTCGATGCTGTTGGTCGATGACGCGGCGAGGTTGTTTGACGAAGGCCGCCCGCACCACAAGGAAGCGGCGATGGCCAAGCTTTTCGCCACCGAGGCGGCGCTGGAGATTTGCGAGAAGACGGCGCGGATCTATGCCTCGTACGGCTACGCCATGGAATATCCGGTGCAGCGCCATCTGCGCGACATCCGCTTCACGCTGATCGGCGGGGGGACGAGCGAGATCCTCAAGGCCATCATCGCCCACGAGGTGCAGGCGGAGGTGTGACGCCTCAGGCGCTAGCGTGGAATGGAAAGAAAAACCGACCGAGCGGGCGAAGCGCCTTAGGCACGAATTGACCCGCGTTGAACGGGTGTTGTGGCACCGATTGCGGGATCGTGGCCTCGGCGTGAAGTTTCGACGGCAGCACCCGATCGGGCGTTACGTTGTCGATTTTGTGTGCATAGAGGCTGGATTGGTTGTGGAATTGGATGGCGGCCAGCACGCCGTGCAGCATGCCCAGGATGCGGTGCGGACACGGTATCTTGAGGCGGAAGGTTTTCGTGTGATGCGGTTTTGGAACAATGAGGTGGCGGAGAATATCGAGGGTGTGTTGGTGACCATCGAAGCCGCTCTCAAGAGGCCCTCACCCTCCCATAGCTGACGCGATGGGCCCCTCCCTCTCCCGCAAGCGGGAGAGGGTGTTTTGCTCAAGGTATTGGCCACTTTCACCTCTCCCGCTTGCGGGAGAGGGAGGGGCCCGCGACCCGGTAGGGGCGTGGGAGGGTGAGGGCTACTTTCGGCTCACAATGCCGTCACCGTCCCTCGTAATTCACCGACATGCCGGCCCGGGCGTCGCTCTGGATGCCGTATTGCGGGATCGGGTAGCGCAGGCCGTTCCTAGAGAGCGCGGCCATGCCGTCGATGATCCCCGGCAGATAGCGCGGCGGCAGCGCCATCAGCAACTCGTCCTCCAGCACGCCGCCATAGCGGCGCTCGGCATAGCAGGGGATCGAGAGGCTGGGCTCGCCCGTGCTGAGCGCGCGGCCCCAGCTATCGGCGCAGGCGCTTTCGCCGACGCAGCCCCATTCGAGCTTCCTGTAGCCGGTCCATTGCAGGCCGTTGATGAGGATGATCATCTGCGCCGGCGTCGCGTAGATCAGCGCGATGTCGGGTGGATCGAGCCGGCCGGAGGCGAGCGGCGAGACAGCCATGGCCTTGAAACGGCCGTAGGGCACGACATCCATGGCCGCCTGGTGCTCGGCGGCGTCGGGCTCGCTTTTGAACCAGACGCCGGCCATGTGCTTGCCCGAGAGCCATTCCGCGTCCTGGGGACGCAGACCGATCACGGCACCGCATTGCGCGCCGACGAGATCGTCCATGGTTATGCCGACAGTCCAGCCAAGCCGGCAGCACTGCGCCACGATCTGATCGGTGGTGTGGATCGCGTTCGGCCGGCGGATGCGCGGGATCGCCTCCATTTCGGCGACGGTCTCGAACATCTTCATGCCGATCGGCGCGGTGCGCAGGCGCAGATAGGCGTTGAGCCCCTCGATCAGCCTGGGCCAGTCGTACGTGGCGGGCTCGGGGGCGGTGAGGGCGTCGGTGGTGGTGGCGGTCATGGGGAAAGCTCCGGTGCCGGCTGGACATGCCCGATTATGGCACTTGAGGCGGGCGGCCCCTAGCATCCGCCTTTCTCCAAATCGTCACCCCGGCCGAAGAGCCGGGGTCCATGGCAGCCGCAAGTGCGGCCCCAGACTTGGATCCCGGATCGCAAGGCTCACGCTCCGAAAACCTTGAGGTTTTCGGGCTCGCCTAACGTCCGGGATGACGGACGGTGCCCAGAAGGTCGCTACTCCGCCGCCTGCACCGTCTCGCCCTCGGGCGCGGTATAGGCCTTGAGAAGCTCGGCCTGGTGGGCCTTGGCCTTGGTGATGTTGGTGTTCTTCACCGGACCGAAGCCGCGGATGAGGTCGGGGATCGAGGCCAGCTCGACGGCCATGCCGTGATTGCGCGTGCCGAGATGCTCAAGCACCGTGGCGATCGTCGCCTCGTATTCCTCGATCAGCGCGCGCTCAACCTTGCGCTCGGGGTGGTAGCCGAAGATGTCGAGCGGCGTGCCGCGCAGGCGCTTCATCCTGGCGAGCAGCGGGAAGGCGATGCGGGCCAGCGTGCGGAAAGGACGCTTGGGCGGGCGCTTGCCGTCCGCGCTGCCGCCGCCGAGCGTTGGCGGCGCGAGGTGCCAGGTGAGCTTGAGATTGCCGTCGAAGGCGGCGGCGAGGCGGTCGTGGAAACGGCCGTCGGTATAAAGCCGCGCCACCTCGTACTCGTCCTTGTAGGCCAGCAGCTTGTAGTAGTAGCGCGCCGCCGCCTCGGTGAGGTCGGTCTTGCCCTTGACCGCGGCGGCTTCGGCGGCGCGGACGGTCTCGACCAGCCCCGTATACCGTGCGGCGTAGGCTGCATCCTGATAGGCGGTAAGCTGCTCGACCCGGCGCGCGATCACCTCGTCCAGGGTTTGCGCGATGGTATCGCCGCTCTTGGGCTTCATCGCGTCCAGCAGCGCCTCGACCGCTTGCGGATCGTGGGCGGCGATGCGGCCCATGCGCAGGGCGTGCAGATTGCTTTCCACCGCCACGGCGTTGAGGCGGAAGGCTTCCTCGATAGCGTCAAGACCCACCGGGACCAGTCCCTTCTGGACCGCGTAGCCGAGCATGAACGTGTTGGAGGCGATGGCGTCGCCGACCAGCGCGGCGGCGAGCTTGTTGGCGTTGAAGGAGTAAACGCGGTCCGCTCCAACCGTTTCCTCGACCATCGAACGCAGGCGCGCGGTCTCGAAATTGAAGCTGCGGTCGACCACCGAGGCCCCGGTGAGGGTTTTGTGCTCGTTAATGAGCACGGATGTGCGGCCTTTGGTCATGGTGTCGAGCGCGCTGCCGGTGCTGGCAACCAGCGCGTCGGCGCCGATGACGAGATCAGCCGTGCCGGCTGAAAGGCGGTTGGTGTCGAGCGCGGCGGTCGCATCGGCGATGCGGATATGGCTGACGACGGCGCCGCCCTTCTGGGACATGCCGGTCATGTCGAGGATGGTGCAGCCCTTGCCCTCGATATGGGCGGCCATGCCCAGGATGGCGCCGATGGTGATGACGCCGGTGCCGCCGATGCCGGTGACGAGCACGCCATAAGGTTCGTCCGAACGCGCGCGCTTGGGCGCCGGCGGGTCTTTCAGCTCGCTCAAGGTCGGCATCGCGGCGCGCTTGGGCCGGCCGCCCTCGACGCTGACGAGCGCCGGGCAGAAGCCGTTCAGACAGCTGAAGTCCTTGTTGCAGGAGTGCTGGTCGATGGTGCGCTTCTGGCCAAGCTCGGTCTCCAGCGGCACCACCGAGAGGCAGTTCGACTGCTCCACGCAGTCGCCGCAGCCCTCGCAGACTTCCTGGTTGATGAAGATGCGCTTGTCGGGATCGGGGAAAGTGCCGCGCTTGCGGCGCCGGCGTTTTTCGGCGGCGCAAGTCTGGTCATAGATCAGCGCCGAGACACCCGGCCAGTCGCGCAATTCGCGCTGCACGTCATCGAGGTCGCGGCGGTGGTGGAAACTGACGCCGGGCGCGAAGTTGGAGCCGATCGGATACTTGTCGGGCTCGTCGGAAACGACAGCGATACGGTCGATGCCTTCATCGGCGACCTGGCGGGAGATCATCGGCACGCTGATCGGACCGTCGATCGGCTGGCCGCCGGTCATCGCCACGGCGTCGTTGTAGAGGATCTTGTAGGTGATGTTGATGCCGGCCGCCTTGGCCGCGCGCATCGCCATCAGACCCGAATGGTAATAGGTGCCGTCGCCCAGCGCCTGGAAGATGTGGTTGGTCTCGGTATGCGGCGCCTGGCCGATCCAGGTCGCGCCCTCGCCGCCCATCTGGGTCCAGCCGTAAACGTCGCGGTCCATCCACACCGCCATGAAATGGCAGCCGACGCCGCCGACCGCGCGGCTGCCCTCGGGCACGCGGGTCGAGGTGTTGTGCGGGCAGCCGGAGCAGAAATAGGGCGTGCGCGCGACGATCCCTTCGGAGCCCTTGTGGCCGCCGACGCCGTCCAGGAAGGCCAGGCGCTCGGCCAGCGCGCTGTCGTCGCCGTCCATCGCCAGCAAACGTTTTCCGATCTCGCGAGCCAATTGCTCGGGCGTGTGGACACCGTAGGCCGGCAGCAGCTCGGCACCGGTTTCGTCGGTCTTGCCGACGATGCGCGGGGCCGTTGCGCGGTCGGGATAAAGCAGCTCCTTCATTTGCGTTTCGATGAACGAGCGCTTTTCCTCGATGACGAAAACCTCTTCGAGGCCGCGCGCAAACTTCGCCGCGATTGTGGGCTCGAGCGGCCAGATCATGCCGAGCTTGAGCAAGCGGATGCCAAGCGCCTCGCCGCGTTTGTCGTCGATGCCGAGGATGCGCAGCGCGCGACGGACGTCGAGATAGCTTTTGCCGGCGGTGACGATGCCGAACCGGGCCCTGGGCGCATCCAATACCAATTTGTTGAGCCCGTTGGCGCGCGCGAATGCCTTGGCGGCTTCGAGCTTGTACTTGTGCTGGCGCGTTTCGGCCGGGATCGCCATCTCGCCGACGCGGATGCTGAGGCCCCCCTCGGGAATTTCCAGATCGCGCGGGCGCACGATCTTGGGCTCGTCGGGGTCTAGGTAGAGCGTGCCCGATGCCTCGACCGTATCGGCCTCTGTCTTGTAGCCGACCCAAAGGCCGCAGGCGCGCGACAGCCCGAAGCCCAGCAGACCGAGTTCGATGAATTCGGCCATGCCCGCCGGGTAGATCACCGGCATCATCGCGTCCATGAAGCTGAACTCGCTGGGCAGCGCGAAGGCCGACGAGGTCGCGCCGTGGTCGTCGCCGACGATGGCCAGCACACCACCCGTCTGGAAGGCGCCGGCCTGGTTGCCGTGCTTGAAGGCGTCCATCGAGCGGGCCAAGCCCGGCCCCTTGCCGTACCAGATGCCGAACACGCCGTCATACTTGGCGCCGGGGAACAGGTTGACCTCTTGCGTCCCCCAGATCGAGGTCGCGGCGAGGTCTTCGTTGACGCCGGGCACGAAAGTGATGTTGTGCTTTTTTAACAGCGCTTTGACGCGCCACAGTTCCATGTCGTAGCGGCCGAGCGGCGAGCCGCGATAGCCGGAGATGAAGCCGGCGGTGTTGAGCCCGGCCGCGGCATCGCGTTTTTGCTGTTCGATCGGCAGGCGGACGAGCGCCTGCAGACCCGACATGAAGACCTGGCCGCGCTCGGCCAGATATTTGTCGTCGAGGGAGACAACGTTCGACGTCATTCAAGACCTCCGAGGGTATGGGCCCTGTCGCAAGGGCCCGGCCGGAAGTGCGCGACGCGATCGGTCAAGCGGCGGATTTCCCGGCCATCATGCTGATATGCCGGCCTCGCGGAAGCGCCGACAGTCGGCTTCCGAAAACCCGGCCTCGATAAGTACCTGGTCCGTATGCTCGCCGTATTTGGGCGGAAAGGCAATGTCGCGTTTCGCATGGGGCATATCCACCGCCATCGGTTGCATGCGGATTTCCCTGCCGTCGGGCAAATGCGTGCGCGTGAGCTTGGAGGCGATCGCCGGCATCTCGCGCGCCTGGGGCACGGTGTTGATGCGCGCATTGGGAATGCCGGCGGCGGCGAAGTCGGCCTCGATCTCTGCGGTGGTGCCCTTCGTGGTCACCTCACCGATTTCCTTGTAGATCGCATGGCGGTCGGCGTAGCGGCCGTCATTGGTGGTGCGGCTCTCGCGCGCCAGCGACACGAAACGCGGGATCGCGGTGAGGCGCTTCCATTGCGTGTTCGAGCCCATCGCCATGTAGATGAAACTGTCGCTGGTCGGATAGACGTTGGTCGGGATGAACTTGCGGTGCGCGTTGCCCCAGCGGCTGTACTCTTCGGGATCGGCGTCGAAATCAATGAGCGGCAGCGTCGTGATCAGCCACGAGGCGGCGGCTTGCGTCATCGAAACGTCAATGCGTTTTCCCTCGCCTGTCTCGGCCTGCTCAGCCAGCGCCAGCATGACATTGGCGTAAACCTCGTCGCCGGCCTTGAGGTCGATGATCGGGATACCCGACAAGGTCGGCGGCCCGTCGGGGAAGCCGGTCGTTTCCATGAAGCCCGCCTGGGCCTGGATCGCCGGATCGTAGCCGGGGGTCTTGGGATAATCGGGACCCATCGCCGAGATGCCGGCCCAGATCAGCTTGGGGTTGATCGCCGACAGGGTATCGAAATCGATGCCGAAGGGCTCGTAGCGGCCAGGCAGGGTGTTGCAGCAGAAGACATCGACGCCGAGCTCGCGAACGATCCGGTGCAGCGCCTCGCGGCCGCCGGCGTCCTTCAGGTTAAGCGCGATCGCCTCCTTGCCGCAATTGGGGGCGACGAAATAGGAGTGGCGGTCGTCGTCGACGATCTTCGAGCCGATATAGCGGTTGGGATCGCCCGGATGCGGGTCGCCGTCGAGCGGCGTCGATTCCAGCCGGATCACCCGCCAGCCAAGCTGCACGAAACGCAGCGTGGCGTAAGTCATGGAGAGCGCCTGCTCCATGGACAGGACGGTGCGGGGTCTCAACAGCTACATCTCCTGTTCTCGAATGTCTTCAGTCAACGCGTTCGCATTGAGCCTCTCCCTCCCCTTCTTCAGAGGGGGAGGGGAATGATATTTACTCCGCGGCCTGGCGCATGCGTTGCTCGCGCTCGTAAAGGCCGCGAGCCAGTTTCTCGGGCGAGACCGGCGGATGGTCGATGCGCACGCCGGTGGCGTTGTAGATGGCGTTGCCGATTGCGGGCGCGATCACGATGGTCGGCAGCTCGGCAATGCCTTTGGCGCCTGCCGGGCCCTCGGCGTCCATGGTCTCGATGAAGGTCATGTCGATGCGCGGCATCTCGGGCGCGGTGAACAGATGGTAGTCGCGGAAGAATGGGTTCTTCACGATGCCCTTCTCGATCTTCAAGTCTTCCGAGAGGGCATATCCCAGGCCCATGGCGATACCGCCCTCGATCTGGCCTTCCAGACCCGTCAGGTTGATGACGCGGCCGACATCCTGGACCGACCAAACGGTCTCGACCTCGACCTCGCCGGTGGCGGTGTCGACGATCAATTCGGCGACATGGACGGCATTCGAGTAGGCGGCCGACATGTCGCCCATATGGTTCTCGTCTTCGGACTCGGTGGGCGGCTCGTAATAGTCCGACTGGATGACGAGCTGGGCGTCCTCGCCGGCAAAATGCATTTGCCGCAAGAGACGGTCGAGCGGCATGACGACGGCGCCGTCGGCGGCCTGGACGACATGGCCGCCGCGAAGATCGAGCGCGTCGGCGGCGACGTTCGACATCTTGGCGGCTGCATCGAGGATCTGCGCCTTGGCTTTCTGGGCGGTGCGCTGGGCCGACTTGCCGGCGATATAGGTCGTGCGGCTGGCATGCACGCCGACATCCCAGGGGCCGGTCGCGGTGTCGTTGGCGACGATGGTGACGTCGCGCATCGGAATGCCGAGCTCTTCGGCCATGATCTGCGCGATCACGGTGTCGATGCCCTGGCCGATTTCAGAAGCGCCGGTGATGACGGTGACCCGGGCATAGTCGTCCATCTTGAGGATGGTGCCGCAGCCGTCGGATTTGTGGATCTTGGCGCCGCCGGCATTGTGCAGCGAGGCGGCGATGCCGATGCCGCGCTTGTAGCGTTCGGGGCTGTCCCAGCCATCCTTGTACGTTGCCCATTTGGCCAGGAAGTCGGATTTCTCCGCCGCGATATTGAGGCAGCCGACGAGGTCGATGCAGCCGAGGTTCGAGCCTTGCGGCGTGATCTCGTCGGGCTCGTTGGCGTTCTTCAGGCGGAATTCGAGCGGGTTGAAGCCGCCGATCTCCGCCATCTTGTCCATATGGGTTTCGATCGCCCAGGTCGCCTGCACGTTGCCATAGCCGCGGAAGGAGCCGGCGAAGGGGTTGTTGGTGTAGACGGCCTTGGCGCTGTAGTGGATGTGCGGCACCTTGTAGTGCGAGGTGATGGTCCGCATCGTCACGTAAGGCGTGGTCGCGCCCCAGGAGGTGTAGCCGCCATTGTTGAGCAGCGTGTCGACCTCGCGGAAGGTCAGCGTGCCGTCCTTCTTCATGCCCGCCTTGATCTTGAACTCGACCGGTTGGCGGGTCGGCGAGGCGATGAATTCCTCCTCGCGCGAGAAGATCAGCTTGACCGGGCGGCGCGTGGCCTGGGCCAGCAGCACGCAGATCGGCTCGTAGGGATAAACGTCGAGCTTGGCGCCGAAGGCCCCGCCGACCGGCGGCTGGACGATGCGCACATCGCCCGGATGCATGCCGAGCGAGGGGGCGATATCCATCTTCATGATGAAGGGATATTGGCTCTGCGAGTAGAGCGTGACCCGGCCGTCGGGATCGATGTCGGCGACCGCGCAGCTGACGCCCATATTGCAATGGGTGACGTAGTGGACGTTGTATTCGCCCTCAACGATGAAGTCGCTCTCGGCTTTGCCTTGCTCGATATCGCCATGGTCGAAGTGCTGCGCCATGGCGATATTGTCGGGGCGTTCGTCATGGATGATCGGCGCGCCGTCCTTGAGGGCCTCCTCGCATTCGAAAACGGTGGGCAGGTCCTCGTACTCGACCGTGATGAGACGCAGCGCCTGGTCGCAGGCTTCCTCGCTCTCGGCGGCGACGGCGGCGATCTCGTCGCGGATGCAGCGCACCTTGTCCTTCTTCAGCGGCGGGTTGTCCTTGAGGACGCCGATACCGAAGTCGGGCGTGTCGGCGCCGGTCAGCACCGCGTGCACGCCGGGCACCGCCTTGGCTTTCTCGGTGTCGATCCGCTTGATCTTGGCGTGCACCCGGTCGGTGCGCAGGATCTTGCCGTAGAGCATGCGCGGCAGAACCATGTCGTTGACGTAACGCGTGCGGCCGGTCGCCTTGTCGGGCGCGTCCAGCTTGCGCACGCGCTTGCCGATGATGGTTTCCTTCTCGATGATCTTGGTCATCCGTCACGTCCTCGCTTCATGCGGCCCTGCGGCCGTTGTCATCTACCAAGTCATCCCCTCCCCCTCGATGGGGGAGGGTTAGGGTGGGGGTGAGAATTAGATAAGGTCGCTTTCGTTGAGCGAAAGCGGCTTAAAGTACCCCCCATCCCGGCCTTCCCCCACAAGGGGGGAGGGATTGTCTTGTCGTCTCCAACCAAGTCCCGTCATCAGGCGGCCGTGGCGCGGCCGGCGGCGATGACGGCGTCGATGATCTTCTTGTAGCCGGTGCAGCGGCAGACATTGCCTTCGAGGCCGCGCCGGATCTCGTCCTCGGACATGTTCGGGTTGCGGTCGAGCAGGTAGCGGATCTGCATGATCATGCCCGGCGTGCAGAAGCCGCACTGGACCGCGCCGTGCTCGATGAAGGCGTCCTGCACGGGATCGACACCGTCGGCGGTCCACAAGCCTTCGATCGTGAGCACGCTTCGCCCGGCCAGGTCGACCGCGGGCATCAGACAGGAATTGAGCGACTGGCCGTCGACGATCACGGTGCAGGCGCCGCATTCGCCTTCACCGCAGGCGAGCTTGGCGCCCGCAAGATCAAGACGCTCGCGCAGCACCGTGAGGGCCGACGCGTCGGCGGGAACGCCGAGCGTGGTCTCGCGGCCGTTCAGCGTGAAGGTGATGTCAACCTGCAACGGCATTCGAAAGCTCCTGGGTGAGATAGGCGCGGGCCAGACGGCGTCGGTACCAGGCCGAGCCCCGATGATCGTCGATCGGCGCGATCTCTTTGTCTAAAGCGTCGCTCGCTCGCTCGATCAGCTCGGCGTCGATCGTCTGGCCCTCCAGCACGGCTTCAGTTTTGTGTGCCCGGATCGGCGTGGGCGCGACCGCACCCAGGGCCAGCCGTACATCGCGCATCGTCGTACCATCGAGATAGGCAGCAAAGCCCAAGGAAACCAGGGCGATTTCGAGCGCGGGCCTGGGGCCGGTCTTGGCAAAGCCGGCATGAAAGCCCGCTTTCGGCACGGCGAACTTGACGCCGGTGATGAGCTCGCCGGGCACCATTTTGGTGCGGCCGGGGCCGGTGAAGATTTCCGCGATGGGGATCGTGCGGGTTGCCACCTTGCCGGCCTTGAGCGATGCCAGCGCGACCACGGCGTCGAGGCAAAGCAGCGGGATCACGAAATCGGCGGCGGGCGAGGCGTTGGCGACGTTGCCACCGACGGTGGCGGCATTGCGAATTTGTACGCTTGCGAACTTATCGGCCGTGGCTGGCAACACCGGCACCATCTTTCGCAGCAGCGCGCTATCGAGCACCTGCGTCATGGTGACCAATGCGCCGAGGCGAATACCGCCCGCGGTTTCAGTGATCCCGGCAAGCTCCGGAACATGCTTGATGTTGACGAGGCGCTTGCCGATCGTCCGGCCGGGCTCGTCCTTCTGGACCCAGAGGTCGGTGCCGCCGGCTACGCAGGTCGCAGCCCCGTCGGCCATCGCCTCGAGCGCGGCCTTCAGCGATGTCGGCGCCACATATTCCTCGAACGCCGAGGGTTCCTGGAGTTGGGGGAGTGTCATGATCGATCCGGTTCCCTATTCTCCCGTCTAGAACCGCATCGGTTCCTGGTAACGGCCGAAGGCCTCGGTCAACACGGCGGTGATTTCGCCGACCGAAGCATAGGCCTTCACCGCATCCATGATCGCGGGCATGGTGTTCGTATCGCCATCGGCGGCGGCCTTCAGATCGGCGAGGGCCTTGTCGACGGCGCCCTGGTCGCGCGAGGCCTTGGTGTCATTGAGACGGGCGATCTGCCGGTCGGTGTCTTCCTTCTTGTACGGATGCATCTCGACCTCGGGCTCGTCCTCCTCGATCTCGTGGCAGTTGACGCCGACCTTGCGGAAGGCGCCGGTCTCCAGATCCTTGTGGCGCTCGTAGGCCTGCTTGGAGACATGCGCCTGGATCTCGCCATCGGCGATCATCTTGACGATGCCGCCCTTCTCGTCGAGCTGCTCCATGATCCGCACCATCTCGGCTTCCATCTGGTTGGTCAGGGTCTCGACGAAGTAAGAGCCGGCGAGCGGATCGACCGTGTCGGTCATGCCCATCTCTTCGATCAGCAGCTGCATGGTGCGCAGCGAGATGCGCTGGGCCTTTTCGGAAGGGATCGTATAGGCCTCGTCGTAGCAACAGAGCGCAATGGTCTGCGCGCCGGAGAGCACGCAGCCCAGCGCATAATAAGCGCCGCGCATGATGTTGTTTTCGGGCTGTTCGATGGTGAGGCCCGCGCCGCCGCCGCCGGCGATCATGCGCAGCCACATCGATTTGGGGTCCTTGGCGCGGTACTTGTTCTTGACGATCTTGGCCCACAGGCGGCGGCCCGCGCGGAACTTGCAGATCTGCTCGAAGAACTGGCCGAATATGTTGTAGTTGAACGACATGCGGTAGGCGAACTCGTCGATGTCGAGGCCGCGCTTCAGCACCTCGTCGAAATAGGCGCCGGCGATGGCAAAGCCGTAGGCCATCTCCTCGGTTGGCGTCGCCCCCGATTCGCGGATGTGATAGCCGCAGACCGAGACGGGCGAGTAGAGCGGCGCGTTCTTGGCGCAGTATTCCATCGTGTCGGCGACCAGGCGCACCGAAGGCTCGACCGGATAGATCCAGGTGCCGCGCCCGACGAACTCTTTCAAAATGTCGTTCTGACAGGTGCCGCGCAGCTTGGTGAGATCGAAGCCGCGCTTCTCGGCCATCGCCAGATACATCGCGATCATGATTGCGGCGGTGCCGTTGATGGTCAGCGAGACGGTGATGTTCTCGATGTCGATGCCCTCGAAGGCGATCTCGACATCCTTCAGCGTGTCGATCGCCATGCCGACGCGGCCGACCTCGCCGCCGGCCATCGGATCGTCGCTGTCATAGCCGCACTGGGTCGGCAGATCGAAGGCGACGTTAAGCCCGGTATTGCCGGTTTCGATCAGGTATTTGAAGCGCTTGTTGGTGTCCTCGGCGTTGCCGAAGCCGGTGTACTGGCGCATCGTCCAGGGCCGCTTGCGGTACATCATGTCGTGGATGCCGCGGGTGAACGGGAAGGCGCCGGGCGCGCCGACACCGTCGGGCACGCCGGGTTCCTCGATCCTCGTGGCGGCCACGTCCTCGGCCGTATAGAGCGGCTTGATCTCGATCCCCGACTCGTTGCGGCGGGTATCGGCGTCCGGTTTACGCTGCACGTTCAAGGGTCTTCTCCTTGATGAAATCGACGATCTCTTTGAGCTTCGTGCCGGTGTTAAAAACGGCATCGAGCCCGATCTTGCGCAAGGCGTCGTGATCTTCGCGGGGCACGTTGCCGCCGATCAGCCAAAGGCGGTCCGAAAGCCCATATTCGTCGAGCAGTTCGGCGAGGCGCTGGCAGATCGGGATATGCGAGCCCGACAGGATGGACAGCGCGATCACGTCGACATCCTCGTCGCGGGCGGCATTGGCGATCATCTCCGGGCTTTGGCGCAGGCCCGTATAGATGACCTCGAACCCGGCATCGACCAGTGCACGCACGACGATCTTGGCCCCGACGTCATGGCCGTCGAGGCCGGGCTTGGCGACCAGGATGCGGGTTTTCTTGTCAGCCATTGGGGTATCCCACGCCGATAATTCGATCTGGCAATCTGCGTAAGCGGATATCCCCTCCCTCGGAGGGGAGGGGGCTTTTTCTGCTGGCCGCGCTGGTAGTGCCAAATATAGCCAAGGGTCGCCTCGCCTATTCCGCTGCCTGCGACGTCGGCTCGTAGCCATAAACCTCGCGGGCGGTCTCCTCGGAAATGATGCCGTTCCGGACTTCCTCGGCGAGCTTGGCGCGGTCGCGCTTCTTGGGATCGCCGTAACCGCCGCCGCCGCCGGCCTGCTGGAAATAGACCGTGCCCTTGGGCAGCCCGGTGATGAGGTCCTTGTTGAGCGGCACGACCTCGTTGCCGTCGGGGGTGGTGAGCCTGATCGTGTTGAGCGTGCCTTGCCCGCCGCCGAAGAGCCCGAAGGCCGGCTCGAAATCGCCGTCGCCGAAGGTCACGAGCTGGGTATCCTCAGAGCCTACCTCGTAGACCGTCTCGATGCCGATGCCGCCGCGCCACTGCCCGGCGCCGGCCGAATCGGTGAGGTATTCGTGCTTGATCAGGCGGTGCGGCGACTGCTGCTCGAACATCTCGTAGTCCTGGTCGAGCACGCCGCCCGAGGCGTCGATCATACCGATATGGTCGTAGCCGTCGGTGCCGTTCATGGCGCCGCCGCCGCCCTTCATGCCCATGAAGAAGATGTCGACGTAGCTGTCATCCTTCTCCTCGTCGAAGCCCGTGGTCAGCGACGAGAGCAGATTGTTCCAGCCCGCCGTAACGCGGTTCGGGATCGCCGGCGCCAGCGCGCGCTGGATTGCATCGGCGTTGGGCGGGCACAGATGGTTGCCGAAGGTCGTCGCCGCCGGATAGCCGGCATTGAGGATGGTGCCCTCGGGAATGATGATCTCCAGCGGCGCCAGCATGCCTTCGTTGTGCGGGATGTCGGGGTTGACCATCTGCAGCAGCGTCAGCGCCGTGGCGCTGGCGCTCGATGTGTAAGTGCCGTTGACGAAGCCGTTGGTGCGTCCATCGGTCTTGGAGTAGTCGAACTTGATCGCCTTGTCCTCGACCGTGATGTCGACGCGGATAGTGTATTTCGAGCCCTTGTTCTTGCCGTCGTAATAGACGTAGCCCTCGCCCGAATAGTTTCCGTTCGGGATCGAGCCGATCTCGGCCTCCATCATCTTCTGCGTCGCATCGAAAAGCGCCAGCTTGTGCCGCTCGAAGACGTCGAGGCTGTGCTTTTCCAGTAGCGCCACCATGCGCCGCGCGCCGACATTGGTCGCGCCCATCTGCGAGCGCATGTCCTCCTGGACGATTTCGAAGCGGATGTTGGCGAATATGAGATCCCAGACATCCTTGCGGAAGGTGCCGCCGTCGAAGACCTTGACCGGCGGGATGCGGATGCCCTCCTGCCAGACCTCCACGGCGTTGGGGTTGTAGCCGCCGGCGACCGCGCCGCCGATATCGGCCTGGTGGCCCTTCACCGCGGTCCAGGCGACCAGCTTGTCCTCGAAAAAGATCGGCCGGAACACGGCGACGTCGTTGTTCTGGTTGCCCATCGAGAAGACGTCGTTGTGGAAGATGACGTCGCCGGGCTTAAAGTCGCCCTCGAAATACTTAATGATGTATTTGCACACCGGCGCCAGCGAGAAGGCGAGGATCGGCAGGTTTTCGGTCTGCTCCAGCATCCGGCCTTCGCCGTCGTAGAGCCCGGTCACGAAGTCCTTGGCCTCGCAGAGGATGGGCGAGCGCGCCGTCTGCTCGACCGACATGCTCATCTCGTCGGTGATCGACTTGAAGGCGCGCGCGAAGACGGACAGCAGGATCGGATCGATGTCGGATTTGGTGCTGCTCATGCCACTGCCTCCAGGATCGGTTTGACCAGTTCCTCGCGGCCCTTCTGGTAGACCGCAAACGAGCCGAACTGGTCGCAGATGCAATCATACGACTGGCTGACCAGGATCGAGGTGTTTTCCTGTTCGATAATCGCCGGTCCCGCGATCCGGTAGCCGAACTTGGTCGCGTGCCCGTCATAGACCAGGACCGTCGCCGCCTCGCCGGTCTCGGGCACGATGATCTTCCGCTCGCCCTTGAGCGCGGGCGAAGGATCGGCCCCGGCATAGCTCTCTTCTATGTAAGCGGGCTTGTCGGTGCGGCCGATCGCCTGGAGGCGGACATTGATGATCTCAACGGGCGTGCCCTGCTCCTCCAGCGAATAGCCGTAAAGCCGGTTGTGCTCGGCGTGGAAGAGCGCCTTGATCGCTTCGCCGTCCTGGCTTTCGATGGCGGCGAGCGAGGCTTCGTGGGTGACCTCGTGGTATTGCTTGGCGTAGCGCGCGTCGAGCTTGAGGACGTAGACGCGGCGGTCCTTGGCGATGCTTTCGCTGTCGAGCAGGGCATCGCCCTCGGCGCGCATTTCGGTGATCAGCGTATTTAGCGTCTTCCAGTCGCCGTCATCGATGCGGCGGACATAGCTGCGCACGAAGTCGTGCTTCAAATCCGACATCAGCATGCCGGCGGCGCAGAAGATCGAGCTTTCGCGCGGCACCACGAGGAGGGGTATTTCCAGCTCGTCGCCGATCATGCAGGCGTGGTTGGGGCCGGCGCCGCCGGCGACCACCATGGGGAATTCGCGCGGATCGAACCCGCGCTTGATGGTGATCTCGCGCACCCCCTGCGCCATGTTGGTGTTGATGACCCGGTACATGCCGAGCGCGGCTTCCTCGACCGACATGCCCAGCGGCTTGGCGATCTTTTCCTCGATGGCGCGGCGCGCGGCATCGACGTCGAGCTTCAGGCGGCCGCCGGCGAAATACCCCGGATCGAGATAGCCCAGCACCAGATCGGCGTCGGTGCAGGCGGGCAGCTCGCCGCCCTGGCCGTAGCAGACCGGCCCCGGATCGGCGCCCGCGCTTTGCGGGCCCATACGCAACAGCCCGCCCTCGTCGATCCAGCCGATCGAGCCGCCGCCGGCGCCAATCGTCACGATATCGAGCATCGGCAGGGCGATGCGATAGCGGTTGATCTCGCCTTCATTCGCCGTGATCGGCACGCCGTCGAGCACCATCGCGGCATCGAAGCTGGTGCCGCCCATATCGACCGTGATGCAGTTCTTCTGGCCATGGGCTTCGGCGTAGCCGAGTCCCGCGACCGGGCCGGCGGCCGGACCGGACAGCAGCGTCATCGCCGCCGTGGTCTGCGCCGTCTCGGGCAGCACCACGCCGCCGTTCGACTGCATGATCAAAAGCACGCCCGTGAAGCCAACATCGGCCAGGCGCTTCATCAGCGCGTCGATATAAGAGCGCAGCTTGGGGCCGTTGTATGAGTTCAGGACCGTTGTCGAGACGCGGTTATAGAAGCGGATCGAGGGCAAGAGCTCAGCCGAGACGGTGAGATAGGCGTCCGGCATTTCCTTTGCGACCAGTTCGCCCGCGGCCTTTTCATGCGCGGGATTGGCAAAGGCGTTCATGAAGCAGATCGCCACCGCCTCGACGCCCTCCGCCTTGAACGTCGCGATCGCCGCGCGGACATCATCGAGTTCCAAGCCTTCGAGCTCGCGGCCCTTGCGGTCGAGCCGGCCGCGCACGCCGGCGCGCAGATAGCGCGGCACCAGGGGCGGCACGTTGGTATAGCGGTTGTTGTATTGCTCCTCGCGGATGCCGCGGCGCATCTCCAGCGCATCGCGCACGCCCTCGGTGGTGATGAGGCCCGTCTTGGCGCCGGTGCGCGTCAAGGTCGCGTTGGTCGTCACCGTGGTGCCGTGGACGATCGTCTCGATGGTCGGCACGAAGGCCTCCAGCGTGCTGCCCGCCGCCTCGGCCATATCGGTCAGCCCGTTGATCAGGCCGATCGAGGGGTCTTTCGGCGTCGACAGCGTTTTGAAGATCTGCGGTTCCGCGCCGTCCGCGACGACCAGGAAGTCGGTGAAGGTGCCGCCGACGTCGATGCCGATCTTGAGCGTCACGATGCCATCCCTTCCGGTTATGTGGTCGGTCCGCGGCCGGTCTGCGCCAGCCTTGACGCGAATATATCACCGTATTGTTGGATATCAAACAATTTTTGACACGGCTCGTATCAGCCCCCAAAGCAACGCAACGACGGGGAACCCTGCCCTGCTTGCAGTCGCGGGGAGGGCCCATTAGCGTGCGGGTATCACAGGCCGACAGGCATCGCAGATCAAGCAGGGAGCGAAACACGATGGCGGAGAAAAAAGTGCTGTTCGAGGTGCGCGACGCGGTCGCCCGCATCACGCTCAACCGGCCGGACGAATCGAACCCGGTGGATGTCGAGGGCTTGAAGCTGCTGTTCGACTACGCGATCGAGATCGACGAGGATCCCAGCATCCGTGCCGTGCTGTTGACGGCGACCGGAAGCTTCTTCTCGTCGGGCGGCGACCTCAAGTTCTTTCATGACAACGCCGCGCGTGTCGGCCAGGTGCTGAAGGAGGGGACGAGCTATCTGCACGCCGCCCAGTCGCGCTTCGCTCGCATGGCGCCGCCGGTGGTGGTGGCGATCAACGGCGTCGCGGCCGGCGGCGGGGCCAGCATCGCCTTCTGCGGCGACATCGTGCTGGCCGCGTCCTCGGCGAGCTTTACCATGGGCTACACCGCCGCCGGGCTGTCGCCGGACGGATCGTCGACATACTACCTGCCGCGCGTGGCGGGGCTGCGCCGGGCCCAGGAGCTTTTCCTCACCAACCGCCGCTTCAGCGCCGACGAGGCCGCCGGATGGGGGCTCGTCACCAGGGTCGTGCCCGACGACAAGCTGATGGAAGAGGCCGAGGCCCTGGTGGCGAAATTGGCCAAGGGTCCGACCCAGGCCTTCGCCTCGGTCAAAACGCTGCTCGCGGATACGTTCCAGAACTCGCTGGAGACCCAGATCGAGCTCGAGACCCGGCACATTGCGGCCAATGCGGTAGGGCATGACGGGCTGGAGGGCATCGATGCCTTCGTTTCCAAACGCAAACCCGATTTCAAAGGCGTGCGGTAAGGCGCGCTGCCGACTCGATCGCGCTTATTTGGCGAAAAGCCGGGGATTGCGAGAAACCGGCCGAAGCCCGTTTTGTTGGACGCCAAACAAATCCCCGCTATGATGCGCGCCATGACCGACCGGATCGAGCAATTCGCCCCCGCGCGCCGCGTCAACGGCGCGGACCGCACGCGCGCGATCGATTTCGGCGATCTCGATGCCTTCGTCGGCTTTCAGCTCCACCGTGCCCGCAATGTCGCAGCGTTGGTCCTGCATCGTCTGATCGCGCCCGAATTCGTTCCCGGGCATTTTCCGATCCTATATCTGATTGGGCAGAATCCCGATCGCACCCAATCGGCGATCGCAAAGGCGGTGGGCCTGGACCGGTCTTCGTTGGTGCCGATCCTCAACCGGTTCGAGAAGAACGGCTGGGTCCGGCGTATTCCCTCGCAAGGCGACAAACGCGCGCATGCCTTGCGCCTGACCCGGGCAGGCGAGCGCAAGGTTCAGGACCTTCACGACAAGGTGACCTCGATGGAGGATCGGATATCGGGCGCACTGGGTGACGACGGCCAGAAAGCGATGCTCGAGATGTTGCGCCAAATTCAGGACGCATTCGACCAGACGCGCTGACGCTGCCGGGCTGCGGTCCCTGAACATCCTACACTTGGGTAATTTGCTTCTGCGGCCTGTTTGACCGAGGTCAAGGCGCAGCCACGCGCGTCTTGATCTGATCGGGCAATGACGCCCGAACTGCTCGATCGTTATGGCGGGCCGGTGCCGCGCTACACGAGCTACCCGACCGCGCCGCATTTCTCCGCGGCGGTCGGCCCGGAGATCTATCGCAAATGGCTTTCCGGGGCGGGCGGGGACGAGCCGTTGTCACTCTACGTTCATGTCCCGTTTTGCCGCGCGCTCTGCTGGTTTTGCGGATGCCATACGCGGGCGGTGAACCGATACTCGGCGGTCGAGGCCTATGCCGGGGCGCTGGCCGCCGAAGTGGCGCTGGTAGCGAAGGCGATCGGCCATCCCGCGCCCGTCGCGCATCTTCATTTCGGCGGCGGCACACCGACCATCCTCACCCCGGCGGACTTCGCCCATTTGGTGGACGAATTTCGTGAACGCTTCCACATCCTGCCCGAGGCCGAAATAAGCGTGGAGATCGATCCGCGCGGCATGAGCCGGCCGGACCTGCGCGGGCTTGCCGAGGCCGGCGTCACCCGGGTCAGCCTCGGCGTGCAGGACCTCGACCCGGCGGTCCAGCAAGCGGTCAATCGCATCCAGCCGCGCGCGCTCACCGAACAGGTTATCGATTGGTGCCGGGCCTTCGGGATCGCAAGTATCAATATCGATCTGATGTACGGGCTGCCGCACCAGACAGCCGACGGTGTGGCCGCGACCGCGCAGGCAATCGCCGAGATGGCGCCCGACCGTATTGCCGTCTTCGGCTATGCCCACGTTCCCTGGATGAAGCCGAACCAGACGCTGATCGACGAAACCGCGCTGGGCGGCGCCTGGGCGCGCTGGCGCCAGGCCGAGGCCGCCGCCGGGGTGCTCGCGGCCGCCGGTTACCGGCCGATCGGGCTCGATCATTTCGCCCGCGACGACGATGCACTGGCCCGCATGGAAGAAAAGGGCCGCCTGCGCCGGAACTTCCAGGGCTATACCGACGACCAGGCCCGCTTGCTGATCGGCTTCGGCGCCTCGTCGATCGGTGATCTGGGGCATGGTTACGCCCAGAACGATCCTGATGTGCGCGAATACATGAAGACGGTCGCCGCCGGCCGGCTGGCCACCGTCAAGGGCGTCGCGCTGGATGCCGAGGACCGTCTTCGCCGTGCCGTGATCGAGCGGCTGATGTGCGATTTCGAGGTCGATTTGGGCGGGCTCGCCAGGTCGTATGGAATGTCGCCCGATTGTTTTGCCGCCGACAAGGCTTCGCTCCACACGATGGTCTCAGACGGGTTGGTCGAGGTTGCGGGCGAGCATGTCAGCGTGGTTGAGGCCGGTCGGCCGCTCGTGCGGGTGGTCGCGGCAGCCTTCGACGCGTATCTCGGCCGCGCCGCTGCGCGGCATTCGAGCGCCGTTTGAGGTGTTCGTGCATACGCGCTCAATCAATCTTGGTCCATTTTGTCGCAGGCACCGCCCTGTAATGGATGTTGGCAAGGTCTCACGGCGTATCTATTTTGCTGAACGTGACGCTGGCGGGAGAGACCCTTCGGCGCATTTCTTGCGCGACGGTCGGGATTGTGCGGTTCTACGCCATCTCCCACCGATCGAGACGGGTTGGTGCCCGGCCCGATGAAGCACCGCATAAGGACTATGGGACAACGTGTTTATGGTCCGCGACGAAATTTGGTCCGCGACCATGGTTGAGCAAAAGGAGCCATCGGATGAGGTTTTTGATCGTGCTGTTTGCCTCGCTGGCCATGACTGTGGCCGCGGGCTCGGCTTATTCGGCCGGCGACGCTGCGCGGGGTAAGAAGCAGTTCAGCCGCTGCAAGGCTTGTCATGCGGTCGAGGCGGGCAAGAACAAGATCGGCCCGTCGCTGCACGCCATCGTCGGCCGCAAGGCGGCCTCGGCGGCGAAGTACAAATATTCCAATAGCCTCAAGGCCGCCGGCGAGAAGGGCCTCGTCTGGAACGAGGCCATGCTGATGGAGTATCTGGAAGGCCCGACGAAGTTCCTGAAGAAATATCTCGGGAGCAAGAAGGTCTCCAACAAGATGAAGAACAAGTTCAAGAAGAAGTCGCTGCGCGAGAACATCATCGCCTATCTGGCGACGGTGAAATAGCGCGAGCGAGCCATTCGCAATGAACACGGGCGGGGCCGCAAGGTCCCGCCCGTTTCGTTTGGGCCGATTTGATTGGTTCAGATTTCGATCGCGTTGGCGCGGTTGCGGATCGCGCGCAGCACGCTGAACGCCGTAAGCGAAGAGGTCTTCGGGTTGTCCGGCAGCGGCTTGCCGCGCATCTCCACCGTCATGGCGCCGAAGGCACCTTCGGCCTCGATCAGGTGAATGTTGCCGTCGGCCTCAGGGTCGGCGACCAGCCGCACCGCGGTATCTGCAAACCCCATGCCCGCCAGCGCGATGGTGGCGGCGACATTGGCGTTTTTGGGATAGAGCCGCGCTGCCTCGTCGGCGGGACCGGCGTAAAGCTCCGTGGCTTCGGTCAACGCATCGAGATCGCCGACCTTTTCGGCCGGCGAGCCCTTCCAGGCGCCAGGGGGTTTGCGCGACGTGTAGCGCACTTGGGCGAGGCCGCCCTCGCGCGCGGCGGCAAGCGCGTCGATCCCGCCGATGGCGCCGGGGGCGATCAAGAGCTTGGCGCCGCCCGACCTGGCCGCCGCGCCGAGACGCTCATAGAGGGCGTGGTCGGCGAGTGCGCCGACCGACACGACAAGAAGGTCGAGGCCGCGCGCCAGTGCCGCGGCCCCGTGCTCGGCGAGGCCCGCATGCCCGGCGGCCTCGACGACAAGTGCGGGAAGCGGTGCCGGGAGATCATCGATCGAACCCACGACCAAGGCGCTGTCGCCGATATCGTCTTGGACCGCTGCCACGCGGTCCGGCCGCATGACGACGGCTGAAACGCGCGCATGGTCCGCTTTCGCAAGGCGCGTGCGAACGTAGCGGCCGATCGCGCCGTGGCCGATCAGGGCGATGTTTATCGCCGCGGTCATGGCTGGGTCACGCCTTGTAGGAAACAGGCGGGTCGGAGACAGGGAGGTCGGCGATAGAAGGCTCGGCGACGGGCGGGCCGGCGAAGCGTTTCGCATACGGGCCGACCGCATCCATGTCGATCTCGACGATGGCCGGTCCGTCGACCGCGAGCGCGCGGGCGAAGGCGGCCGCAAAATCGCCGGGCGCGCTCACCCGCTCATGGGCCATTCCGATCGAGCCGGCAAGGGCGCCGAAGTCTGGCGTCACCAGATCGGCATAGGCGCGCCGGCCGCCATAATGGGCGTCCTGGATGTTGCGGATCACGCCGTAACCCTTGTCGTTCATCAGCACCAGCGCGACATCGGCTTTCTCCTGAACCGCGGTCGCCAGCTCGCCCAGGCCGAGCGCGAGCCCGCCATCGCCGACCAGCGCCACGGTCTTGTGTTCGGGCGCGCCGAGTGCAGCGCCGATCGCCATGGCGAGGCCTTGGCCGATCCCGCCGCCGAGCGGGTGCACGCCCTGGCGCGGCGCGCTCAGATCGACATAGCGGTTGCCCCAGGTGCTGTTCGAAACCGTGATGTCGCGGACCCAGGGTGCGTCCTCGGGCATGGCGGCGCGCAGATCGTCGATGATCCGCGCATAGGGCCCGAAGCCGTCGCGCAGATCCTGGACCGCCGCGGCCCTGGCACCGGCGAGGTCGCCGGCAAAACTCGAGTCGATCGCGGGACCGCTGCCGAGACGCGCGATCAGCCCTCGAAGCGCCAGGGCAGCATCGCCCTGGACGAAGAGCTCGTTGGCGTAGGACATGCCGTCCTTGGCCGGATCGGCATCGATACGGGCCATCGGTTGGGGCAGGGCGAGCGTGTTCTTCAGCGTCTCGTTGCCGCGCAGTCGCGAGCCCACGGCGACCATCAGATCGACGCTTTGGTAAAACGCCGCCACCGGCGCCGATGCGTTGAAGGCGCCAAGGCTCATCGGATGGCCTTCCTCCACGACGCCGCGTCCGTTGACGCTGGTGACAATGCCGATGCCCATCTCCGCGAGCTTGCGCGCCTCGGCGGCCGCGCCGCGCGCGCCGCCGCCGAGCCAGAACAGCGGGCGCTTGGCGTTGCGCAGCATATCGGCCAGCGTGTCGAGCGCGGCCGTGTCAGGCGCCTGGGCAGCCACATTCGGCATGGCGATCGTGTCCGGCAGTGCGATCGCCGCGGCCTGGACGTCGATCGGGATTTCGACACTGACCGGGCCCGCAGGCGGGGTGAACGCGGTCCTGACCGCCTCGCGCAAGACATCGAGCGCTTCTTCGGGCCGCGACACGCGGAAAAATTTCTTGGAGATTGCGCGCAGCATGCCCGGCTGGTCGGGCGCCTCGTGGATATAGCCGCGGCCCTGGTCGAGAAATCCGGTCTCGATCTGACCGGTCAGATGGAGGAGCGGGGTGCCGGCGGTCAGCGCTTCGACGAGGCTGCCGGCGGCATTTCCGGCCGCAACGCCGGTCGAGGTCACGCCGACGCCGAGCCGGCCGGTCACGCGGGCGCAGGCATCGGCCATGTTGAGCGCGCCGGCCTCGCCGCGCGCCGGCACGAAGCGGATACGGCCCTGCTGTGCGATCGCATCGAGGATCGGCATGTTGTGGATCGAGATGACGCCGAAAGCGGTCTCGACCCCGCAGGCCTCAAGGAAGGCTGTGACCAGCGCGCCGACGGTCGTCGTGGTGGCGGCGCCTGTTACGCCGTCTATGGCGGCGGGTTTGGGCTGTTCGTTCATGGCTGTTTGGTCTGTTCTGAATTGACTGAACGATGTTTGCCGGCCCGGCCCTCGTGCTTCGACAAGCTCAGCATGAGGGCCTTCTTGTGATGCCAAACATGAACCTCATCCTGAGCTTGTCGAAGGGTGAGGCCAACTAAGGTGCGGAATGTGCCGTTCATATGCCTCAACCCAGATAGCCCGGGTCGGGTTGGCCGGCCATCGACTTGCGGATTTCCGGTGAGGGCGGGCCGGCGGTGCCCCAGCGGTCCATCAGATGGGGCACGCGTTTCCACACTTGCGGCTCGTGCGTCGCCTCGTCGATCTGCTCGATCTCGGAGGTGTATTCGATGACGAAGTCGTTGGGATCGCGAAAATAGGCAAAGACATTGTTGCCTGGCCCGTGGCGGCCGACGCCCCAGGCGACCGGGACCTGGTTCGATTTCAGCCGGCCGATGCCGCGCATCTGGTCGTCGATCGACGGCATCTCGAAGGCGATGTGATTGAGCGAGGCGTGGTCGGCGCGGTTGAAGGCGATCGAATGGTGATCGGTGTTGCAGCGGATGAACACCATCTGGTCCTCCGACCAGTCGCTGACCCGGAAGCCGAGCGCGCTTTCATAGAACGCCAGGCAGGTTTCAAGTTGCGGCGTGTTGAGCACGACATGGGTGATCTTGCGCGGGGTGGCCGGCCGGTCGGGGGCCTCGGCGTAGCGGTCGACCCCGGCGGCGATACGCAAAAGCCGGTTGTCCGGATCGACAATCGCAAAGCCGGTGCCGCCGCCGGGTGTTTCGTTGGGCCCAATCGGCTGCACGATCTTGGTGCCGCCCGTAACGAGTTGGTCGTGCAGCGCCGTCAGCCGCGCCTCGTCGGGCAGTGCAAGCTCGATCCGCACGATGCCGCGGGCTTGCCGGTCGTGCAGCGACAGGATGTGATGCTCGGGTCCGCTGCCACGCAGGTAAACCGCGCCGTCGTGCCGGTGCACGGTTTCCAGCCCCCAGCAGTCGGTATAGAAGGCCTCGGTCTCGGTCAGCTTGGGCCCGCCAAGCGCAAGGCCGCGCAGCCGGGTAATGCTTGCCTGGGTCATTGTTGCGCTCTCTTCATGTTTGCGCTCATCGCTTCATCTTGTCGGGGCATCAGGCCGAGCGCCGCGCGCCGCGATGGCCGAGCCATTCGGAGATCGTGGCCGCGGTCTCGACCACGGCATCGCGCATCCGGGTTTCCAGATCATCGCCGCTCAGGGTTGATTCCGGCGTGGTGATGTTGATCGCGGCGATGACGGCATCCTCGGCATCGAAGATCGGCGCCGCGACGCTGGCGATCCCGCGCTCGAAGTTCGAACGGCCGAGCACATGGCCCTGGGCGCGGTCGCGGGCGAGTTGGGCAATCAGATCGTCGAGCGTGGTCGCGGTCGTCTTGCTGAAGGCCTCCAGCGGTGTGTCCTTGAAGCGCGCCCGCACGTCCTCGGGCGAAAGTTGCGACAGGATGGCGCGGCCCATCGATGTCGCGTGAGCGGGCAGGCGCGAGCCGACCTGGATGCGGCTGGTCAGCGCCTTCTGGTCGGCGTGGCGGGCGACATAGACGATCTGGCTGCCGTCCAGCACCGCCAGGTGCGCCGAGCATTGGGTGCGGTCGCGCAAGGCCACCAGGTGCGGCTGGGCGATTTCGAGAATCTCGATCGAGGCGAGGAAGGCAAAGCCGAGGCCAAGCACGCGGGGCCCGAGCCGGTAGGACTTCGTGGTCTCGTCGCGCACCAGATAGCCGAGCTCGGCGAGCGTATAGGCGATCCGAAACGCCGAGGACCGCGTCAGCCCCACCGCGCGCGCCAGCTCGGCCAGCGACAGCGCCGGCCGTTCGGCTGTAAACGCCGAGAGCATGGCAAGCCCGCGCGTCAGGCCCGGCACCATGTAGCGCTCATCGGGCCCGCCGGGCGTACTGGTATTAGCAGCGTTGGTAAGATCATTCATGCGGCTGCGCGCTCCTGGTCGGCCAGGAAGTCGCCAAGCAGCGCGTTGAAGCGCTCCGGCGCCTCGACATAGGGCAGATGCCCCAGCCCATCGAGCAGCACGAAACGGCCATTCACCAGCGCATCGGCGACCCGGCGCCCGCCTTCGGGTGGGGTGACGATATCCTCCGAGCCGGTGGCGACCAGCGCCGGGGCATCGCAGCCTTCGAGGTCTTTGAGCAGGTTCCCTTGTGAAAGCGTGCGCGCGGCCTGGGCGTATCCGTCGGGCCGGACCTGTCGCATCACCCCGCGCACCGCCTCGAGCACGTCCTCGCCGGTGCCGGGGCCGACCAAATTGATCGCGCGGGCTTCGGCCATCTTCGCCGGACCGTCATTGTAGACGCCGTCGAGGCGCATCTTCAGCGACTTCTCGCGTGTCTCCGGGTCGGCCTCGCCGTGGCCGATGGCGGGGTCGGACAGCATAAGCGAGCGCACCCGGCCGCGATGACGCCCCGCAAACGCACCCGCAAAGAGCGAGCCCAGCGAGTTGCCGACCAGATGCGCGCTTTCGATGCCAATTGCGTCGAGGAACGCCGCCAGCGCATCGGCATAGGCGGCGGTGCCGGGGGTCTCCTCGGCAAAATCGCCTGAGCCGCCATAGCCGGGCGCATCCCAAGCGATCGCCCGCCAATGCGCGCCGAAATGGTCGAGCTGGCTGGCCCAGCCGGCCGAGCCCGAGCCGATGCCGTGCAGGAAGATGACAGCTTCGCCGCTACCGGACTCACGATAGCCAATGGTGAGCTTGCCGGCGTCGATCTGCTTCAGGTCGTGTTCCGTCATAATCCGGTTTCCTCAGTTGAAGACGAAGCCGCCATTGACCGGCAGCAACTGGCCGGTGACGAAGGCGGCGGCGTCCGACAGCAGGTAGACGACCGAGCCGACCACGTCATCGGGATCTTGGGCGCGGGGCATGGCGCGGCCTTCGACATAGTGGTCGTGGCGGTCCTGCGGCACGGTTTCGGTCGCCTCGACGCGGGTGAGACCGGGGGCGACGGCGTTGACGGCGATATTGTCGGGCCCAAGCTCGCGGGCGAGCGCGCGGGTCATGGCGATCACCGCCCCCTTGCTGGAGACATAGTGCAGCAGCCTGGGCGCGCCCCAGAGCGCGGTGTCGGAGGCGATGTTGACGATGCGCGCGCCGCTCACGCCCTGTGTGCCTTGCGCGCCTTGCGCGCCACGCGCGCCACGCGCGCCACGCGCGCCACGCGCGCCTATGCGCAATAAAGGCGCGCAGGCCTTCACCGCCAGCCAGGTGCCGCGCACGTTCACCTGCATCACCCGGTCCCAGGTCTCAACGTCGATCTCCTCGAACGTCTTGCCGCCGATGCCGGTGGCGATGGCGCCATTGTTGACCAGCCCGTCGATGCGCCCGCAGCGCGCCGCGATGGTGTCCGCCATCGCCGAGACGCTGGCGGGATCGCCCAGATCGAGGGGCACGAACAGGGCTTCGCAGCCGGCATGGCCCAGCGCCTCGGCTGTGTCGCGGCCCCAGTCCTCGTTGATCTCGGCGATCACGACCATCTGCGCCCCCGCCGCGGCGCTAGCTTCCGCGAAGGCGCGGCCGAGCCCGCGTCCTGCGCCGGTCACCACGATCACCTTGCCGTCGAGCTGGCCCAATGTGGCCCGTCTCCTATTTTCCTTATTTCTTTGGCCGCTTGATCTGGGTCAGCGGATGGTCGGGCGGATAGGTCGGCGTCTGCGGCGTCGGATTGCCGAGCATCACGCACATCAACGCCTCTTCCTGGCCGTCATTCACGAGACCGCGATAAAGGCCGGGCGGAACCGAGATCAGGTCGCGTTCCTTCAGGACCGTCTCGAAGCGCTCGCCGTCCTGCTCGACGAACAGACTGATCCGTCCGCGCAGCATGAAGAAAACCTCTTCGACATCGTCGTGTACATGGATCGGGCCTTCGCAGCCGGCGGGCAGCACCATCGTGGAGAAGGTGAAATGCTCGGCCGGTACGGTATTGCCGTCCGTGCCTATGCCGGTGCCGCCGGTGCCCATGTAGCGCATTTGCGCGCGCCGGTACTTCGGGTCGAAATCGGCCTGGAACTTGAGCGCGTCCCAGTCATAGCGGCGCGTCTCATAGCGCGCGGTCCGGCTTTCCACCCATTCGCCGAGGCTCATCTCGGCCGGCTTGCCGGCGGCCGTTTGGTCATCCTTGAGGGCCGTTTGTGCGCTCATGATCGCGGTCTCCCTGATTTGATCGAATTTCATCGCGCTGCTTTGGGTCTTGATCGGTCACTCGGCCGCGGCGGCTTCGCGCTCCAGCGCGGCGAGCGCCTCGAGCTGGGACTTGGCTTTGGTCTCCAGGATGCGGCGGAGCCGCGCCATGCCGGTGTCGTGTTGATAGAGAAATTCCCTGTCCCGCGCGTTTGGCGTCATGTTTTCCAGAACGACCCGGTCCTGCTCCAGCACGTCCCAGTGCAGGCCCTCCAGCCGGTTGCGGTACATGAAACGCCAGAGGTCGCGCTGCCAGCCGGACACCTTCCGGTTGCGCCAGAAGTAGACTTGGCAGATCGTCTCATCGATCGGGGTCACGCAGCCGACGATGCCGAACAGCCCACCCGGGCCGGCCGATTTGCGGTAGGGGATGGCAAGGCGCAGAAACAGCGCGCCCGTGTCGCTGAACTCCACCCAATCGAAATTGATGTCGAGCTGGGATTCTTTTTCGAAGACCAAACCGGTGGCGGTCTTGGAAACCTTCATGCTCGCCTGCTTGTCGCCCTCGGCCATCGAATGCGACTGCGCGTGCAAGTAGGCGCCGTGCATCGGATCCATGACGTTGTCGACGGCGTAGCGGTAGTTGCAGCGCCAGATCGCCGTGCACAGCATCGTGGCGTATTCGTCGGTGTTGGCGAGTTCCTCGGGCAGTATCAGTTCCACCGGCTCGGGATGCGCCGCATCGCCAAAGTAGGCGAAGACCGCGCCCCCGATTTCCCGCACCGGATAGCTCACGATCGGTTTGGTGCCTTCCAGCGGGCAACCCTCGACCGCCGGCACGGTCTTGACCTCGCCATCGCCGCCGACTTCGATGCCGTGATACCAGCAGGCCAGCCGGTCGCCGAGGTTCCAGCCGAGCGAGAGCCGCGCGCCGCGATGCGGGCAGCGGTCTTCCAGCGCGTGGGGGCTGCCATCGGTGTCGCGCCAGATCACGATATTTTGGCCCAGGCGCGTCACGCCGATGGGGCGCGTGCCCACTTGCCAGCTCGGCGCCACCGGATACCAGCGATTGCGCAAGCCTTGATTGACCAGCGCTTCGATCGTGCTTTTGTCGACTGTGGCTGCGCTCATAACGAACCTCGTTGCCTAATCAATTCGGAGGTCAATTCGGACGTCAATTCGGGGATCATTTCGCGGATCAGACCCGCATCGCCACATCGCCGAAATCGCGCTTGGGCATGTAGCGCAGCACCCGGCGTTCGGCGAGGATGACGAGCGAATAGGCGATGATGCCGATGAGGGTCAGAAGGATGATGGCGGCGAAAACCGAGCCGGTATTGCCCTGACCCTCGCCCTGGACCAGAAGATAGCCGAGCCCGGTATTGCCGCCGACGAACTCGCCCACGGTGACGCCGATGACGGCAAGGGTGGAGCCGATGCGCAAGCCCGAGAACAGCGAGGGCATCGAGGCCGGGAACTCGATCTTCCAGAAGATCTGCCAGCGGCTCGCCTTGAACGACCGCGCGAGGTTGATCAGCGCCGGGTCGACCGTGCGCACCGAGGTCAGCACATTGATCAGGATCGGGAAGAACACGATCAAGACCGCGACCAGGATCTTCGGCGTGATGTTGTAGCCGAACCACAGGATGAAGAGCGGCGCGAAGGCCACCTTGGGCGCGATCTGCAACGCCAGAATGTAGGGCGAGATGACGATTTCGGTGGTCGGCGACATGCCCAGCAGATAGCCGATCGCCGCGCCCAGCAGGCAGCCGAGCACGAAACCGACCAGCACCTCAAAGCAGGTAATGCCGGTGTGCAGCAGCAGCTCGCTGTTCTGATAAAGGTGCACGCCCTCGGAGATCACCAGCGAGAGGCGCGGAATGTTGTAGGGCGCGATGCCGAGCAGCACCGGGCCCCATTCCCAGCCGGCAATGAAGAGCACCAGAACGGCGACGCTGAGCCAGGTTTCCTTGCGATTGAAGCGGCGACGCATGCGTCCCATGGCGCTGAACGTCCCTGTGTCCGTGGTCGCGGCGCCGACCGGGGCTGGCCCGGGCTCGACCGTCGCCGCCGCGCAGCAGGTCGCTGCGGCACAACTCCGCTCGGCGCCGGGGCGGGGGACCGCGGGCGCGAGTGTGCCGCTCTCCTGGACCGCCATCACGCGGCCTCCAGATCGTCGCCGATGTGCAACAGGCTCATCAGCCGGGCGATATAGTCGGACATCTTAGCATGGCTACGACGCGCGATCGGCTTTTCGCGCTCGGGCATTTCGACGACAATCTCCTCGATGATGCGGCCGGGGCGGGCCGACATCACCAGAACACGGTCGGAAAGCGCCACCGCTTCGACGAGATCGTGGGTGATCAGGAAGGCGGTCTTGCCCTCGTCCTTCAGCGTGCGCGCGAGGTCAGTCTGCAGGACCATCTTGGTCTGCGCATCAAGCGCGGAGAACGGCTCGTCGAGCAGCAGCACGTCGGGGTCCATCGCCATGGTGCGCGCGAGCGCCGCGCGCTGGCGCATGCCGCCGGAAAGCTGGTGGGGATAGGCGTTGGCGAATTCGCTCAGATGGTATTTGTCGATCAGGCCCAGCGCCACGGCGCGGCGGTTTTCCTTTGCGATACCCTGGATTTCCTGGCCCAGCTCGACGTTGTCGCGGATGGTTCGCCAGGGCAGCAGCAGATCCTTTTGCAGCATGAAGGCGACATGCGAGTTCGGGCCGTCGACCGGCTCGCCGTCGACGAGCACCGTACCCGCGTTGGGCCTGTCGAGCCCGGAGCCCAGATTGAGCAGCGTGCTCTTGCCGCAGCCGCTGGGCCCGATCAGCGAGACGACCTCGCCGTCCGCCAGCGCCAGCGAGACGTCCTCGACCGCGGTGATCACCGGATCCTGGCCGTTGGCGGCGTTGCGGTTGCCGAAGCGCTTGGTCACGGCGCGGAATTCCAGCCGGGGCGTTGCCATGGGTGCCTTCCTGTTCCGATCAGGTCCCGCGGCCGACCGGCTCGCCGTCGCCGAGCCGCTTCATCGCCGCCGTGAACGAGCTCTCGGTCCAGGGCTTGCCGTCGGGGTCGGCCGGGCCGCTTTCGTTGAGCCCGTCGATGATGGTGTCGAGCGCGTAGATTTCCCGGGTGAAGAGGGCTTCGAGCGCATCGCCGAGCGCGTTCTCATAGTCGTTTGGCGGCGCCGGCCGGGTCTGCCAGCGGATCAGCTGCGGCGGATCGTAGCGTTCGATCGAACTGGCATCGCCCTTGTTGGCGCCACTGCCAGTTCCGCTGCCATAAGGTTCAGCAGGGGCCGCATCCGTCTGGCCGTCCGTCGCGGCGGGTGGCCGAAGATGGGGATTGAAGTCGGGCACCATCGCAACCCTCCCGAGGCTTGCCGGCGTGGCATCTCAGGCCGCCGATCCCGGCATGATAGTTTCATATACAAAACATATGTTCTTATACGAAACACGATAACAGCATGGCGGGTGCGAATCAAGCCCCAAGCGCCAACATCCAAGCGCCAAAGGGCGCTGTCGGTGCGCCGGCGCCTTCCCGGCCCGTCAGTTAAGTCTGACGAAGATATCGTCGCCCTCGCGTTTGACCTCATAGACGGCAATGTCGTCCTCGGCCGGCGGTGCCAGGCACTTGCCGGTCTTGATGTCGAACTTGGCGGCATGGAGCGGGCATTCGACCTGGCCGTCCTCCACGAAGCCGTCGGTGAGCAGGGCGAAGGCGTGGGGACAGACATTCTCGGTCGCGAGAAAGTCGTCGCCGAGCTTGAAAATCGCGATCATTTTGTCGCCGATCTCCGCGGCCTTGGGTTCGTCCTCGTCGATCTCGCTCACGCTCGCGACCTTGTGCCAATCATCCGCCATCGCTCTCCCCGTTGCTTGCCTCGGTTCAGGTACGTGTCCCCATAAGGATCCCCATAAGGATCGGGGCTAGGATTACAGGTCGCGCGCCGCCGGGTAAACAGGGCAGCAACGGGCCGCAGACCGGCCATGCATGCACCGCCATGGGCGTTGATTGGGGCGTGCGAGCCTGCTACGTTGTCTTGCATGGGAACTGATATTTCGTATATCAAACATTCGGCCTTACGCCCGGCTTCGCGCTTCGTCGCTGATGCGGTAGGGTCGATATAGTGGGTCGATATAGTGGGTCGATGCGGGCGTGTGGGTCGTGCCGCCAATCAGATCAACGCCGTCGGCCGACGCGCCGACGATGACAGATAAGCAAGACGGAAAGGGAGAGTCTCAGCATGCTCAATCGACGGACGACGACAGTGGCGCGCCGGGCGCTCACGGGGGTTGCAGGCGCGGCGCTCGCCATAACCCTTGGCGCGGTTTCGGCACATGCGGCGGAGAAGGTGACCTATTTGTTCCCCGCACCGCCGATCCTGCCGGCCTTCGGGCCGATCCAAATCGCCAAGGGCAAGGGATATTACAAGGCCGAGGGTCTGGATGTCGTCTTCCAGCGTGCCAAGGGCGGCGTCGACGTCGCCAAGCAGGTCGGCGCGGGCAATGCGCATCTCGGCGGCGGTCTTGCCGATGGGCCGATCATCGTGCGCGCCCAGGGTGTGCCGGTACGCGCGGTCGCGTCCTTCGGCGGCCGCGGCTTCATGCAACTCGTCGTGCGCGCCGATAGCGGCATCAAGTCGCCCAAGGATCTGAAGGGCAAGACGATCTCAGTCATGTCCTACCAGGACACGACGTTTTTTGCGCTGCGGGGCATGCTCGCCAGCCAGGGGCTTACGCTCAAGGATGTGAAGGCGATCGCGGTCGGCCCGCGCAATGTGTCGACCATGGTAATCCAGGGCAAGGCCGTGGCCTGCGCCTGCGTGCCGGACTGGATCCCGCCTTTCCACCGCGCCAAGGTGAAGGTCAACATCATCAAGTCGGAGGACTACTTCCCCCACATGGCCCAGGCCATTCTCGCCTCGGACGCCATCATCAAGAAGAACCCCAAGATGGTCGCCGCCTTCATCCGCGCCTCGCTGAAGGGCATGAAGGACATCATGGACAATCCCAAGGCGGCGGCGGCCGACTTCGCAAAATTCGTGCCGCTATGGAAGGGCAAAGAAGGCTACATCACGGGGGTGTTCAGCTACTACAACCAGCTCGTCTATCCCAGCAAGGGCAAGCTCGGCGAGATCAACGTCCAGCGCCTGACCAAGCTGCGGGACTTCTACGTGGCCCAGGGTATCGTTCGCAAGAAGGTGCCGATCGGCGATCTCTACACGAACCAATTCATCAAGTAGCAGCTGAACGCGAAACCGTTGTTGGAAACCCCGGCCCGCGCGCCGGGGTTTCTTTTTGCCCATTTGGCCCGATGCGAGTGCTGCTGGCCGCCGATCAGAACGGGACCGAGATCGTCTCCAGCACGCCTTCGGCGTTGACCAGATCGACGCGTTTCCAGACGATGCGCCAGCCGCTTCCCGCCCGCCGCAGGCAGTGCCGCGCGGTGCCGCCATGGACGCGCTGCTCGCCGAGGCGGTGTTCGAGCATCACGAACTTGGACCGGACGACGACGTCTTTGCCGCCGTTGTCGGTGCCTTCGAAGGTCGTGCCGCTGACCACGCGAACGGTGGCGATGGGCGGCGACATGGCGTGCGCCTTGCCGTCCATCAGGCGGCGCACCCGGGCCTCCATCAGCATGCGGTCGTCGTAGAAAATCGAGATCTCACCGAGCGGGTCGGTCTGTTCGGGCCGGTGCGGCGCCCAGTAATAGGCGTCGTCCGAAAAGAGCGCGAGCCAGTCCTCGTAGCGCGCATCGTCGAGCAGGCGTGCTTCCTCGAGCACGATCGCGGTGACCGCCGCCAGCGCCTCGGGCGACAGCGTGGCCGAGGACTTGCGTTCCCTGGCTTTTATCTCGGGTGGCATTCAGGCGCCTGCGTCGCCGCCGCCGCTCGCAGCGCCGCCGATGGCGCCGGGCGGGCTCATGTAATCGAGCCAGGCTTTGAACTGATTGCGGATATGTATTTCGCTGGTGCCGTGGTTGCCATGATGAGCGCCGTCCTCATCGGCCACGTCATGGCCTTCGCCGCGGCCGATATGCAGCCATTCGGACCCCTCGCTCAGCAGGCCGTCGCGGATGCGGCGGTAGATCTCCAGATCGTCGGTCAGGATCTGCGAGGCCGGCGAGTTGATCGCATTGGCGAAGCGGACGGTATCGTGGAACATCGCCTCGGGCGCGCCCTTGAGGCGGAAGGAGTAAATGTGCACCTCGGTCTTGTCCGGCGCGACCGGCAGGATCACGCGGAGCTGGCGGAAGGACGACATGAAGGTGAGGTTGGGGTAGACGACGGTATTGAAGCGGCTGACGCTCAAAATTTCGCGCGTGCGCTTGGCGCCCTGCGCGGCTTCGAGCGCTTTGCGGTATTCGACGAAGACCGGGTCATCGGAGGCCGCGAGCAGCCGCTCGTCGTCGTGATAGTCGCCCATATAGGAATGGCCGCCGTCATAGGCCCAGACGCCGACATTGTCCCAGATTTTGGCAAGCACGCCGTTCTGTATCATCTGGCGGATGGCGATCTCGCCGGCGCCGTCGGTCGGCGCGTCCATGCGCTGTTTGGAGGCGGTCTCGATCGACGAGGCATGCACGAAGGCCGGGTGCATCAGGTCGTTGACGTTCTCGATGTAGAGCTTCCAGTTGCCATCGTAAGTGTGCTTGAAGACGCCGCCCGCGACCTCGATCTCGCCGCCGGGCGCGCGGTCGACCATGTCGTCGAACGATGTTGCGATATCGCCCAGCCAGGCTTCCAGATCTGGGCCGTCTTCGCTCAGGCTGGCGAAGATGAAGCCGCGATAATCGCCCTGGCGCGCCACGGGCCTGAGGCCGAGGTCATCGCGCTCGGCGGCGAAGCGCTCGTCATAGCCTTCCTGGCGCGGCACGCCGGTCAGCGCGCCGTCGGTACCGTAAGTCCAGCCGTGGTAGCCGCACTGGAAGTGTCTGGCATTCCCCGCCTCGGCCGGGCAGACAACCGCGCCGCGATGGGCGCAGCGATTGTGCAGCACCCGCACCTTGCCGTCGTGATGGCGGACCATGAGGATGGGCTGACGGCCGAGCCGGGTCGTATAAAAATCACCGGGATTGGGGACCTGGCTTTCGTGCCCGACGAAAAGCCAGGCGGTGCCGAACAGGCGGCCGAGTTCAAGCTCGAAGATGTCCGGGTCGGTATAGACGCTGCGATGCACCCGGTCCGGCCGGACGAGCGCGGCGAGATCAAGCGTGGATCGCTGGGTCAGAGGTCGGTTCATCAGTGCTGCTCCCAGTGTGTCGCGGCTTGCCGGTCACCAATTGCCATCGCGGGTTCGATACGGGCTGGGTGCAAATCTGGCACGCCGCGGACACAGCGTAAAGACGGGCAAGCGATGCGGCACATCAGGCTGGAACCAGCGTGCCGAGGTCGCCGGGCCGGATCGCCCAGGCAGGCAGGGCATCGGCCGGCTCATTGCGCCCGGCCTCCTTGGCGGGAAAGCCTTCGAGGACGAGGTTGTCGCCAAAGCATGCGCCCTGGCGCACCAGCGCGCCGGCCTTGACCAGGCAGTGCGCGCCGATCACCGCATTATCGCAAACGATAGCGGCCGGTTCGACCACGGTGCCGGCGCCGATGCGGCAGCCGTGGATCATCGCGCCCGGGCCGATCACCACACCATCGGCCAGTTCCAGCGTGTTGTCCGGCAGCAGGTGGAGGACGGCGTTCTCCAGGATCTGGACGTCGGCGCCAATGCGCACGGGCCCGTGCGAATCGCCGACGATACGCACGCCTGCGCCGACGATGCTGCGCTCGCCGATCGTCACGTCGCCGGTGATTTCGGCGCTGTCAAAGAGCGTCGCGCTCGCCGCGATCTCCGGGGTTTTGTCCTGGTAGCTATATATCTGCGCCATGATTGGTTCCGTGGCTTGTCTGGCGGGTAGGGGTTCGCGGTAGGTTTCGGTGGGAGCGCCGGGCAGCGTGAGATCGCCCCCTCGTAGTTTTGTAAGACGGGCGATGTCGGCGTCGTTGGCGGCGCGGACAATCCGGCCGGGGCGGCCGACCACGACGGCGTTGTCGGGCACCCGCATGCCTTCGGGGATCAGCGTGCCTTCGCCGGTGAAGACGCGGGAGCCCAGATGCGCGCCCGGCATTATGATGGTGGCGTTGCCGATCTCGCAGAGATCGCCAACCTCCGCCCCGATCAACCGGGCGAGATGGCCGAAGACCGTGCGCCGGCCGATGCGCGCCGGCATCTCCGCCCGGCCGACGATGACCCCCGTCTCGAGCAGCGCCGATCCCGCGCCGATCCTGACAGCGCCGTCGCCCGCGGCACGCACCGCGGTGCCCTGGCCGAGATAGGCGCCCGGGGCGATCTCGATGGCGCCGGTCACCGTGGCCGAGGCGGCGATGCGCGCGCCGCCATGGCTGCGCCGCTCGTCGTGGTCAGGTTGCTCGAAGGCCATCGCCGGTTCCGCCGTTTCGCCCGTTGCATTGTTAGCACGGCAGGGCACGGTTGGCGGATGCAGCCAGATTTCTCCTTCGCTGGCGCTCACTCGAAATGACAATCCAATCCGCGTGGCTAGCGCTCCAGCGACCAGCGCCGCCGCGCCCTCACCCTCCCATCGCTCCACGATGGGCCCCTCCCTCTCCCCCAAGGGGCGAGGGAAAAGATGGGGGGCTCAAACGCCGAAGGCGTTTGAGATACATGAGTCGTCGGCAATCCCGCGCTTTCAGTGTTTCAGCGTTTCAGCGGCGAAGCCGCCGCCTATTCCTCCGCCACCACGTCGAAGGCGATCGAGATTCGGCGCTGGGGCGATTTGAAGGGCACCGTGGCGTGATAGTAGTAGCCGGGGAAGAGCACCATCAGCCCCTCATAAGGCCGGATCTCGGCGGTTTCGTGCGCGGCCTTTAGCGGCATCGCGTCGGGCGGGCGGCCGAGTTGGAACCAGCCGCCCTTGGCCTCCTCGTCGGCGACCACGTCGGGAAGCTGGGGGTAGTAGCAGCCGCCCATATAGCCTTCCAGATGAAGATGCGGCGCCAGGTTGCCTTCGCCTTCCAGCACCACGCCCCAGGCTGTGAGGCGCCAGCGCTCCGGCCATTGCGCCAGAAACGGATGGTCCGGCGGCGCCTTGATGGTGGCGCGGTAGTCGGCGATCGCCTCCAGTATCATTTGCTCCAGCGTCGCCATCGGGCCTTTGTCGCCGGCGAGCAGTTCCTCGGTGATCCACAAGCTCGGATGGTGATAGGTCGGATCGTCCTTGGGCGGGACTTTCAGGGTCGGATGATTGCGGACGTGTTCGACCAGCGCCGCGTTGAAGTCGGCAAGGCTGTCATAGCCGGGGATGTCCGTATAACGCCGGGTGCGGACCAGGCCCTCGAAGTCGAGCCAATAGCGCAGACGTTTCTTGTCGCCGAGCTCGTTGAGCGCAACGCAGTGATACGACATCGCCGCGACGTTGCCGGGGAGCGCTGCCAGCCAGGCGGCGGCGGCCTCCACGGCGCCCGCCGCATCGCCTTTGGCCAGCAGCGTATCGGTGAGGTTGTTGTGCGCCTCGTTCCAGTCGGGCCGCGCCAGCAGCACGGCGCGGAAGGCCACCTCGGCCTCGTCGTAGCGTTCAAGCTTGTGCAGCGCGAGACCGAGATTGCGCTGACTGTCGGCTGCGTCCGGTGCGTGTTCCAGCGTGCGCGCATAGGCCTCGGCAGCCTCGGCGTGGCGGCCAAGCGCCATCAGCGTGTTGCCGAGGTTGTGGTGGGCCGGCGCCAGATCGGGCTTGATCGCGAGCGCGCTCCGGTAGGCGTCGGCCGCCGCGTCGAGTTCGCCGCGCTGTTGCAGCGCGCGGCCGAGATTGTAATGCGCCTCGAAAAACTGTGGCTCGTGCGTTACCGCCGCGCGGTAATGCTCGGCGGCGGTCTCGGGATCGCCCATGCGCAGGGCGACCATACCCGCGAACGCGTGGACGTCGGCGCGTTGGGGTTGGATGGCCAGGATCTGGCGGGCGACGGTGAGCGCATCGTCGAGGCGTCCGGCCTGCAGCAGCGCACCTGCCTGCTGCTGCAGAACGACGACTTCAGGTGCTGGCGCGGCTCCTTGCGACACTGATCCTCCCGGCCGGCGGTTTGCCCCATGCAACGGCTCGTTCGCCCGGACCCTAGCGAAAACATGGGTCGTTGCAAGCACCGGCGGTTTGAACGCGGCGCCGCCCCGTGCAAAGCTTCGCCCTGCCATGCCCGAGCTGCCGGACATCACGGTCTATATCGAGGCACTCGACCGGCGCATCGCCGGCGCGCCGCTTGACGGTGTGCGGCTCGCGAGCCCGTTTCTTCTGCGCACGGTCGAGCCGCCGCTTGTCGCCCTGACCGGCAAGCGCGTCCTAAGCCTCCGCCGGATCGGCAAACGCATTGCGTTTGGTTTTGAGGATGATCTCTGGCTGGTGCTGCATTTGATGATCGCGGGCCGCCTGCACTGGAAAGCGGCGGGGGCAGCGATACCGGGCGGCAAGCGCGATCTTGCGGCTTTCGACTTCCCCGACGGCACATTGATCCTGACCGAAGCAGGCTCCAAAAAGCGTGCTTCCTTGCATGTGGTCGCCGACGAAGCGGGACTGGCGGCGCACGATCCAGGCGGGCTGGAGCTTTTCGAGGCGCCGCTCGACGCGTTCGCCGCGCGGCTCACCCGATCGAACCACACGCTCAAACGCGCGCTCACCGATCCCCGGCTTTTCAGCGGCATCGGCAATGCCTATTCGGACGAGATTTTGCTGCATGCCAGGCTGTCGCCGGTGGCGATGACGCAGAAGCTCGAGGCGGCGGAAATTGCCCGGCTTTTTGCGGCGAGCCGATCGACTTTGCGCGATTGGTGCGAGCGGCTGCGGACGGATGTCGGCGAGGGTTTCCCGGAGAAGGTGACAGCGTTTCGCCGGGAGATGGCGGCACACGGCAAATATGGCGAGCCGTGTCCGGTTTGCGGCGCGAAGATCCAGCGCATCCGCTATGCCACCAACGAAACCAACTATTGCCCGCAATGCCAGACCGGCGGCCGGCTGCTGGCCGACCGCGCGCTTTCACGGCTTTTGAAGAAGGACTGGCCGCGCCGGCCCGAAGAGCTGGAGGAGTTGCGCGGCATACCGAAATAGAGCCGAGATAGGGCTAAAATAGGAAACGGCCGGGCCCGCTTTCGCGGGGCCCGGCCGCCCTGTCGATCATTTCACTCGCTTAGATGACGCGGATCGTAACGTTGCGCGCGCCGTAGCGCTTCACCAGCGCGAAAAGCGCGGCCGCATTTCCGGGCGCCAGGCGGACGCAACCATGCGAGGCGGGCCGGCCAAGGCGCCGCACCGCGTTCGTGCCGTGAATGGCGTGGCCGCGATTGGTGAAGAACACCGAGTTGGGCATCTTGGCCATGTTGTACTTGCGCGAATAATGCATCTTGGCAAGACGCGTCGGGCGGAAGGTGCCGCGCGGCGTGGCGTGGCCACGCTTGCCGGTGGATACGCGGAATGTATAGCGCTGCACGCCGCCGACACGGACAGTCATGCGCTGCGTGCTCTTGTTGATCGTGATGACGACCTTGTTCGATGCGACACGGTCGAAGCGCTTGGTGGCGTGCGCCGTACCAGCCAAGAGCATCAGCGCGGCGACGGCGGAGGTGAGCACGGTAAGCGCTCGTGAGATGGGCGAATTGAGCATGGACATCGGGGGCTCCTTGAAAATTGGGCTGCGGCCTCATCGCCGCCAGTTGCCCCCAATCTAGACGCGAGCCGCCGCCTGCGCAGTGACCACGGTCACCGGACGTTAACCATTTCGGATTTTGCGTTGATGGCCGGCGCTAGAGCACGACCGCGTCACAGCGATCTGGAACGATCTTGATCTAGCGCGCCAGAACCGCCGCGCAGGCTCTCGGCAGCGGCGGTTTGCGCGGCTTTGCGCGCGGCTGTTTTGCCGGCTTGCTCGGTTTCGCCGGAGCCTTTCGAAACCACCAGGCGAGCGCGGCGCCGCAGCCGGTGCCGGGCGGCAGCGCCTTTTGCCGCACGCAGCCGGGACTGCCCGCGGGGCAGCTCAGGCGGACATGCATATGCGCATGGTGGCCATACCACGGCACGATTTTGGCAAGCCAGCGGCGTTCCTTTGTTGCGGCCCGGCAGAGGGCGCGCTTGATCACCGGATGGACGAAGATGCGGTCGACCCGGGCGTCGCGTGCGGCGGCGCGTAGGAGGTTCACTTGGCGCTCCGACCAGCGGCTGCGGTCGATCGCCTTCCGATCGGGCGTCAGCATCGAGACGTTTGGGGGTTGGTCGCGGTAGGTGCGCGTCAGCGCCGCGCGCGGCAGCGTCAACAGGCGGATATCGGCGTCGAGGCCGAGCTGGTGGCTGGCATGGCCCGAGACCGGCCCGCCGCGCGGCTGGCCGAGATCGGCGACCAGCAGCACGGTGCCCGCCCGGGCGACCCGCCGGGCGAGGTCGGTCACGAAGGCGACCATGTCCGGATGGCCCCAATAGCGGTTGCGCTTGGGCCGAAGCACCGAGAAGCCGTGCCCGTCGAGCGGCAGCGAACGCGCGCCTGCGATGCAGCCTTTAGCGTAAAATCCATGCACGCGCGGGGCCCCCGGCGCCGGGGTCGTGGCCTTGGCCCAGCCGTTGCGCTCGGCCTGGGCCGGCGCGAGGAGGGCGCCCGAGGATGCGAAGCCAACGCCGAGCGCCAGCACGATTTGCGCCACGCTCGCCGCGCCGCGGCGGGGCCGTTTCGGCAATGAGGGGCTTTTGGTCATCCGTGCTCCCGATGGGCTTGCTGCGGCATTCAAACGTGATTCGGGTTTAGAAATCACTGATATCCCTGCGGGTCTCAATATCCGGTAACGCACCTGCCGAATCTTGGAGAATGTAGCGGTTCGATGCTGGCGGACCTCAGGACGATGGGTTAGAAGGGGCCGCTCGTACGCGGCCACGAATGGCCGCCAAGATCAAGCGACCCCGCGCCGTGACGCCTCAGCCGACCGCATCCAGCCGTACCACGCCCGCGTCGGGCGACGCTCCGCTCCTGGCACCCTTCCGGGGCCTGCGGCCGACCCAGGCGGCGGCTGCCGGCATCATCGCGCCCCCCTATGACGTGATGACCACCGACGAGGCGCGGCAGTTCGCCGACGGCCGGGAGTATTGCTTCTTCAAGGTCTCGCGCCCGGAGATCACGATGGCGCCGGGCAGCGACCCGCACGGCACCGATGCCTATGCCGCCGCCGGTTCGGCGCTGCGGCGCATGGTCGAGGCGGGCGTGCTGATCCGCGACCAGACGCCTGCTTATTACGTCTACCGGATCGCCGATGGCGAGCATGTCCAGACCGGGCTTGCCGCCGCCGCGCCGGTCGCGGCCTACGAGACCGGCTTTATCCGCCGCCATGAATTTACCCGGCCCGACCGCGAGCTCGACCGTGCCCACCAGATCGATGCGGTCAACGCACAGACCGGGCCGGTCCTGGCGATCCACCGGCGCGATCCGGCTTTCGAGGCCCTGCTCGATGCCGCCACCGCGGCCGCGCCCGATTGCGACGTCAGCGTCGATGGGGTGCGCCACACGGTTTGGGTGGTCGCCGATCCGGAAACCGTAGCTGCGATCGCTGCGGCGGCGGAGGCGCTCGACGCGCTCTATATCGCCGACGGCCATCACCGCAGCGCCGCCGCCGCGCGCGTCGCCGCGATGCGCCGCGAGGCCAATCCGGGCCATCGCGGCGACGAGGCCTACAATGGCTTTCTTGTCATCACCTTTCCCGACGACCAGGTGCGCGTGCTCGACTACAACCGCGTCGTCTACGATTTGAACGGGCTGACGGTCGAGACCTTCCTTGCGCAGGTGGCCGGCGCCTTCACCGTCACCCCGAGCGAGGGTCCCGCGCGCCCGGCGGGCGTCTACGAGTTCGGGCTTTATGTTGGCGGGCGATGGTATCGCCTGAATTTGCTGGAGCCGCCTGCGGCAGATGCCGACGTGCTTGTGCGCCTCGATGTCAGCCTGCTGGCCGACCGTCTGCTGGGACCCATCCTCGGTATCGGCGATCCGCGCGAGGACATGCGGGTCGATTTCGTCGGCGGCGCGCGCGGGCTCGAATGGCTTGAGCACCTCGTCGACGATGGCCCGATGGCGGCGGCCTTCGCGCTTTATCCAACCCAGGTGGCGACCCTGCTCGAGGTTGCCGATGCCGGCGCGATCATGCCGCCAAAATCGACCTGGTTCGAGCCCAAGCTGGCCGACGGCCTGATCTCCTACCCGCTCGACTGAACGCGCCTGGCGCGTGTTTATGCACCGGCTTTCAGGCAGCCGACGAGGCTTGCCGCCATGCGCCGCATGAGCATGAAATATGCGTCGGCCCCCGGCCTGATCCGCGCGCCCAGCGGGTCGAGCGTCGCCGCGCGAGCGCCCGTGCCGTCGGTCACCGTAGCAACGATGCTCGGCCGGAATTGCGGCTCGGCGAAGACGCAGCGCGCCTCGCGTGCGCGGATCGCGGCACGGATCTCGGCGAGGCGCCGTGCGCCCGGTTTTCGGCCCGGATCGAGGGTGATCGCACCGGCCGCCCGCAGCCGGTAGCGGCGCTCGAAATACTGATAGGCGTCGTGGAAGACGACGAAGGGCGCCGTCCGAACCGGCGCCAGGTCTTTGTCGAGCTCGCGGTCGAGCGCATCGAGCTCGGCGGCAAGACGTACGGCGTTGGCGCGGTAGGTGGCGGCGTTGGCAGGATCGGCCTTGACCAACGCGGTCACGATAGCCGCCGCCATCGCCTTGGCGTTCCGCGGATCGAGCCAGATATGGGCATCGTGCGCGCCGTGTTCGCCGTGCTTTTGGCCCTCGGTGCGCGTCTCCGCCCGATATCCCCTGCCGCGCTCGGCCCAGACGCCGCCTTCGCGCACCGTCAGGACGGTCACGCCCTTGGCTTCCAGCAGCGCGATCTTGCGTGCCTTGCGGCCGAGCGTCTTCAGGGGACGCACCAGGAAGCGCTCCATATCCTCGCCGATCCAAAAGATGAGGCGGGCCGAGGCGAGCGCCCGCGCATCGGACGGCCGAAGCGAATAAGTGTGCGGCGAGGCGCCGCCCTTGAGCAACAATGTCGGCGTGCCGACGCCGCCCATCACGGCCGCGACCAGCGAATGGACCGGCGCGATGGAGGCAACGACCCCGGGCGGGTCCGCCGCCCTGGCCACCCCGCCGCCAACCAGGAAGGCCACGATCGCGGGCACCGCCGCGATGCGGAGGACGGCAGGCATTCTCGTTACTCCTCAACCGCGCGCCGGCGCCACTTCTTGAGGTGGTTCGAAATCCCGGCTTGAAACGCTATATCATAACGCGTAAAAGACAATGTTATACTATAACGAATTTTGTCAAGCGTGCCGATCCACCGACCGGCTCGACGAGCCGGCGGGGCGGCACGGTTAGCACGCCGCGGAAAGCGCCGAGGGACCGAAATGGCCGGACACCAAGCGAGCCACGACCACGAGCAATGCATCGACGACGCGCTCGACGCCGCGGCCGATATCTGCGCGCGCGGGGGCGCGCGGCTCACGCCGCTGCGGCGGCGGGTGCTGGAACTCGTCTGGGCCGGCCACGAATCGGCCAAGGCCTACGATCTGCTCGCCCAGCTCGATCCTGGCGCCAAGCCGCCCACGGTCTACCGCGCGCTCGATTTCCTGGTGGCGCATGGTCTCGTCCACAAGCTGGAAAGCTTGAACGCTTACGTCGGTTGCCCGCGCCCGCAGACGGCGCATGAGGGGCAGTTCCTGATCTGCGATACCTGCGGCACGGTCGATGAGATCGACGCGCCCGAGCTCAACAGCCAGCTTGTCGAGCGCGCCGCGGTCGCCGGCTTTGCGCCCCAGCGCCAGACCGTCGAGGTCCACGGCCTCTGCGCAGCCTGCGGGGGAAGCCAATAATGAACGCAGGCGGCGCTAACGACGGACCCGCGCCGCTGATCGCGGCGCTGGGTATCGGCGTCCGCCGTGACGGCAAGACGCTGCTCGAGCACGTCAATATAGAGGTCGCGCAGGACGAGATCGTCACGCTGATCGGGCCCAACGGCGCCGGCAAGACGACACTGATCCGTGTGCTGCTCGGCGTCATGGCGCCCGATACCGGCACCGTGCAGCGGCGCGCGGGACTGCGCATCGGCTATGTGCCGCAGCGCTTCGAGGCCGACCCGGTACTGCCGCTCACCGTGACCCGGTTTTTGACCCTGGGCTCCAAGCGGCCCGCCGCGGACGCGCTCGACCGGATCCTGGAGGAGACCGGGATCGTCGCCTTGCGCGGCGCGCCGCTTCACGCGCTTTCGGGCGGCGAGTTGCAGCGGGCGTTGCTGGCGCGGGCGCTGTTGCGCGCGCCCGAGCTGTTGATCCTCGACGAGCCGGTGCAGGGCGTCGATTTTTCAGGACAGCTCGATCTTTACGATCTGATCGGCCGGCTGCGGCGCGAATATCACTGCGGCGTCCTGATGGTCTCGCACGACCTCCATGTCGTGATGCGCTCGACCAACCGCGTGGTCTGCATCAACCGGCATCTTTGCTGCGCCGGCCAGCCCGAGGCGGTGAGCCGGCATCCCGAATACGTCTCGCTCTTCGGGCCGCGCGCCGGCGAGCTTGCCGTCTACACCCACGAGCATGACCACGCGCACGATCTGGCCGGCCATGTGGTGCCGGCCGATGACGCGGGCCATGCGCACACGCACCCTCACCCACATGCGCCCGCGCCCGGAAAGAACCCGGCCGATGCCTGAAAGCTTTGTCCTGCGGGCGCTTGTCGGCGGCATCGGCATCGCGCTGGTGACGGGGCCGCTTGGCTGTTTCGTGGTGTGGCGGCGGATGGCCTATTTCGGCTCTTCGATCGCCCATGGGGCGCTGCTCGGCGTGGCGCTGGGGCTCTTGTTCGGCGTCGGGCTGACCCCGGCGGTGCTCGCGGTCTCGGTGGTGCTGGCGGGGCTCCTCGTCGTGTTGCAGCGCCAGCGGCTGCTGGCGACCGATACGTTGCTCGGCATTCTCGCCCATGCCGCGCTCGCCTTCGGGCTGATTGCGCTCGCGCTCATGGAAGGCGTGCGGGTCGATCTGATGGCGTATCTTTTTGGCGACGTGCTTTCGATCGGCTGGGTCGACATCGCCTGGATCTATGGCGGCGGGGCGCTGGCGTTGGCCGCCTTGGCCACCGTCTGGACGCCGCTTCTGGCAGCGACGCTGAACGAGGAGCTTGCCCGTGCCGAAGGCCAGCCGGTCGGCCGCGCGCGCATTGTGCTCATGCTGCTGATCGCCCTCGTCGTGGCGATCGCCATGAAGATCGTCGGCGTGCTGCTGATCGTCTCGCTGCTGATTATCCCGGCTGCAACGGCCCGCGGCTTTGCCCGCACGCCGGAAGCCATGGCGGTGCTGGCGGCAGGGGTGGGCGTGCTGGCGGTGCTCGGCGGCATCGCCGCCTCGATGGCTTGGGATTGGCCCGCGGGCCCGGCGATCGTGGCCGCCGCGACCGTGCTGTTTGTGGTCAGTCTGGCGGTCGGTGCTGGACGCCGCGTGGTTGAGCGGGGGTAACGGCGCCCGTGCGTTACGACGTTTTCTTCTTGTCCAGCACGTCCTTCAGGCGCAGCCGTAGATGGCTGAGATTGGTTGCTGGCAGCTTGTAGGCCCAGCCTTTGACCCGGGCCATCAGCTCGGCGATTTCCTTTTTGGCCGCCGCCGCGGTCTTGATCTCCATTTTTTCATGCGCCTTGCCCTTGGGCACGATCGCGCCATCGCCGTCATACGTGAACTCTAAGCTGACCCAGAACTCGTCCTTCTTCACCTCGGCCACCCGCGCGGTGATGACGATGCCATCGTAAGTGCGGATTTCCGCCGTCGAGACGGTTTTGGTCGCCCAATCGATCTTGTTGGCTTCGCGCACATCCTCCAGCGTCAGCTTCTCGAGCACATTGGCGAGCGCGGCAATGGTGCCGTCCTTCTTGGGCACCATGCCCTCGGGCAGCGGATCGGTGGTGAGCGCGAGCGCCGCGCCCGGCTTGGGGCGCGCGGCCGCCACGGTCTCGCCGTCCTTGGCTGTGACGGCGAACAACCTTACGCGGGTCTTGCGGATATCGGTGACGTTCTTGTCGATCCAGTTTGCGGGATCGTGGTCGAAGGCGAGGTCGCCCGAGGCCTTCCAGGCGCGCTTCTCGCCGGGTTTGCGGTAGTAGATCGTGCCGGGCCCGAAGCGGCCACGCGCGATCTTGCCGATCAGCAACTTGGCCAGCGTCTTGTTGTTCGCGCCCGTGACCGTGATCAGCTTGGCGGCCGTATCCTTGTGCGAAAGGTCGCGTAGCTCCAGGCGCTCATAGAGGTCCTTGCGATCAGTCTTGGGCTCCAGCGTCTTCATGCCGGCAAGGCCGACCAGCAGCTGCTTTACTTTGTCGGGATCGACCAGATAGCCGCCGCGTTCCTTGATGCGCCAGCCGTCCTTGCCGCGCGTGATCGTCAATGTGTCCTTCTTGCGCGCGATGGTGATGCCGCGCACGTCGTTGATCGACTTGACGAGATCGGGCGCGACGACTTTGCCGCTGCCGGCGATCTTGGTCAGATGGTTGGAGGGCTGGGTGACGATCGCCGCCGCCACCGCGAGCGCGGTGACGCCGGCCAGGGTCAGGAAGCTTTTTCTGCGCATGGGTCGCTCTCCTCAGCCCTCAGCCACCGCAAAGCGCTGGCGTCGCCGGCGTCGGCGCGCCAAGCCCATAATGGCGGCGAAGAGCGCGATCGCCAGCGGCACCGCGGCGATGGTGTAGAACTGGATGCGTCGCTCCAGCCGGTCGATGTCCTGGCGCATGGCGTGCTGGACCGCGCGTAGCTCCGAGCGGGTCTTGATGATCTCCACGCGGAACTGCTCGATCGCCTTGATCTGGGCCGGCGACAGGATCGTCTCGCCCACCTTGTCGCTCTTGCTTTGCATCTCGGTGAGCTTCTTGCGGGTCTCGGCGAGCTTCTTGGTCAGTCCCTGCTCCTTGGCGCGCAGACGCACGCTGGCCTTCTGCTGGATATCCTGCACCAGCGTGAACGGGCGCGATGATTGGCCGCGACTGCGCAGGCCAATAAGACCCTTGCCGCCCGCCAGATTGTCGACTGCGTTGACGATGAAGGCGCCGTTGTCGGCCGCAGCCACGGCGACCTGGCGGCCATAGACCGACTGGCGGGTGATCCAGAACTTGTCATCCATGACATCGGTGTCGGCAATGACGATGACGTTGATCGACCCGGCCGACTTGGCCAGATGCGTCGGCTTGGCGGGTTTTTTCTTGGCCGTTTTCGCACCGATCGTGCCGCCGCCCTTGGCGCCCGTGGTCGCGCCCGGCTTGAGCTTGGCGCCCGGCTTGAGCTTGGCGCCCGGCTTGGGCTTGGCGCTCGGCTTGGGTTTTTCCGGCGGCGGGCCCTTGGGGAAGGCGCTGTCGGCCTGGCCGCGCAGCCGCGCCGCCAGCACTAGGACGCGGCCGCCCGGCTTAAAATCGGCGACGAGCTGGGGCAGGTTGGGGCGGAAGCGCAGCTTGTTGGCGTCGATCTGCATCGCCTGCGGCGTGGTGATCAGGAGCGGGATCATGGTGACCTTGCTCTTGGTTTTTTCGTCGCGAATGATCGCGCCCGGCGAGGCGACGTAAAGCCGGCGGAGCTCGGCGGTAACAACGTCCTCGCGGTTCATGTTGCGCTCGGTCAGCGCCATCCAGGCAAGATGCTCGACGACCTGGGTGCCACGGCCATCGGGGCTCGGGAACTGGACCCGGACGGCGTTGGTAGGATCGCCGACGACCTTGTCGGGGACAACCTTGATGCCCCACGGCTCCATCAGCTTGGGCAGGCTGGACCCGGTATCGAGGTTCAGCATGCTGAACCGGCCGCCTTGCGCGGATGTCTCGGCGTGGGGGTCGATGAAGAAGATCGCCTTGCCGCCGCGCATCACGAACTGGTCGATCGCGTAAAGCGTCTGCGGCGAGGGGTTCTTGGGGTGAACCACCATCAGCACGTCGATGTCCTTGTCGATCGTCTTGGCCGCGATGCTCACCTGGCGCATGCTGAAGCGCTCGCTGATCTGGCGCAGGACGACCCACGGCGTGCCCCACATGCCGCGCCGCGCCGCCGGATGCGACAGGCGCAGATTGGACATCAGGCCGATGACCTTCTTTTTCGGGTTGGCGAGGCGCTCGATCAGGCGCGTTACGTCGTATTCCAGGAACGCCTCGCGGTTGGGATGAAAGAAAGCGACGGTCAGCTCATCGTCGGTGCTGTTGGTGCCGACCAGACCGAAATAGCCTTTCTCGTCCGAACGGGTGCTGAGCGGAACCGCTTGCAGCCCGGCGCGGACCGCCTCGTCCTCGGTGGTGGAAAAGGATTGCGGATTGAGGATCTCCAGGCGGATCTTGCCGCCGGCGATGTTGCGATAGCGCTGCAACAGCTCGCGCACGCGGGTGATGTAGGGCAGGAAGGTGGGGGCGGCCTCGCCCAGACGGCGCGAATAATAGAGCTTGAGCGTGATCGGCTCGTCGATCGAGGTCAGCACCCGGCGCGTGCTGTCCGACAGGGTGAACAGCTTGTCCTCGGTCAGATCGAGCGCGGTGCCGCGCGACAGCCGGCCCGACAACGCATTGACCGCGACCAGCAACACCGCAAGCAGGACGAGGCTCGCGACCGCGATCGTGCGCCGTCCGCCGACGCCGGTCTCGCTGGCTGCAGCGGGTGTCTTCGGATTGGCGGTTTTGCTCTCGGCCATCTCGCTGGCTACTCCGCTTTCTCAAGATCGAGGACGATCGAATTGGCGATCAGGAAGAGCACGATCACCGAGCCGAAGAACACCAGATCGCGCACCTCGATGACGCCCTTGGACATCGCGTTGAAATGGGTCAGGAAGCTGAGCGAACCGATCGTCTCGGCGATCGCATCGGGCGCCCAGCCGGCCAGGAAGTTGAGCACGAACTGGGTGCCGCTGAGGGTGAAGACCAGGCAGACCGCGGCCGATACCACGAAGGCGATCACCTGGTTCTTGGTCCAGGCCGAAAAGCAGGCGCCGATCGCAAGATAGCCGCCGGCCATCAGGAAGCTGCCGAAATAGCCGGCCAGGATGGCGCCGTTATCGGGCGCGCCCAGCTTGTTGACGACGAGCCAGATCGGGAAGGTGAGCGCCAGCGCCACGCCCGCGAAGGCCCATGCCGCAAGGAACTTGCCGATCACGGCCTGGGGCAGGGATATCGGCAGGGTGAAGAGCAGCTCGATCGTGCCGCTCTTGCGCTCTTCGGCCCATAGCCGCATCGCGATCGCCGGCACCAGGAAAAGATAGAGCCAGGGATGGAAGACGAAGAAAGCCTGCAGATCGGCCTGCTCGCGGCCGAAGAAGTTTCCGACGAAATAGTTGAGCGCCCCCGCGATGGCGAGGAAGACCACGAGGAAAACGTATGCCACCGGGGTCGCGAAATAGCCGCGCAGTTCCCGCTTGAAGATTGTCCAGATGTTGCGCATGCGCCTTCTACCCGTCCTCAAGCTGCCGTCTGGGTGATCTCGCGGAACACCTCGTCGAGATGGCCGCGTTCGGCGTAGACCTCTTCCACCGGCCATTTCTTTGACCGCGCAAGCTCGCTGACCGCGGCAATGATCGATTTGCCGCCCTTGGGGTAGGCGATCAGCGTGCCGGGACGGGGCGACTGCACGCTGGCCACGTCCGCGAGCTTCTTCAACGCCGCGGTTGCGTCGGCCACGGCGTCCTTATCAAGCTTCATCGTGACCGCATTGTGGTGGCGCGAGCGGGCTTCCATCTCGTCGGGGGTGCCGTCGGCGACGACGCGCCCGCTGGCGATGATGATCGCGCGGCTGCACACCGCGGTGACCTCCTCCAGCAAATGGGTGGAGATGATAATCGCCTTCTCGGGCGCCATCTCGCCGATCAGCTTGCGGACCTCATGTTTTTGGTTGGGGTCGAGCCCGTCGGTTGGCTCGTCGAGTACGAGCACGTCGGGGTCGCTCAGCAGCGCCTGGGCGATCCCGACCCGGCGCTTGAAGCCCTTGGAAAGCGTTTCGATCGGCTGGTCGTAGACCGCGGCGATATTGGCGAGCGATACCGTCTTCTCGATACGGTTCCGGCGGGCGGCCCCGCTGAGACCCCTTATGCCGGCGATGAAGCCAAGATAGCTGCGCGGCGTCATATCGCCATAGGCCGGCGCGCCCTCGGGCAGATAGCCCAGATGCATTTTGGCCTCCATCGGCGCCTCGACGATATCGAAGCCGCAAATCGACGCCGATCCGGCGGTCGGCGTCAGGAAACCGCAGAGCGTCTTCATGGTGGTTGATTTGCCGGCGCCGTTGGGGCCGAGGAAGCCCAGCACCTCGCCCTTCTTGACCTCAAAGCTGACGCCGTCGACGGCTTTGATCGGACCAAAATATTTCGTCAGCGAATCTGCCTGGATCATGGCATCCCTATGCGCGTGCGCGCGGCTGCGTCGGTAGAGTTGTCTGGCCGTCCGGCCGTCGATATGAGGGCTGCGTTGCCGGTCGTCAACCGGCGTGCATCCGGTCACTCGGCGGGGAATCATACTGGACCTGACGGTTTCACGCAAACTCTTCGGCGGGAGATTTCCCGTAAGATTCAGACGTTAATCATGAATTCGCCAGCGCCCGCGGTGTCGCAGAGCCAGATTGGCCGTAAACATGATGCCGCTTACCGCGGCGCGTAGACGGCGCGCTTCTCGGCGATGCCCTTGAGTTCGAACTCGCCGAGCAGGTGAAAATTTCCGCCGTGGGTCGCGGCGAAGGTCGCGGAGGCGAGCACGCCTTCGTCGAGCCCGCGCGTCAACCCCTCAATGCGGCTGGCGAGGTTGACCGCCGGGCCGATAACGGTGAAGTCGAGCCGGTTTGCGCCGCCCACATTGCCGTAGAGAAGATCGCCAAAGTGAAGCGCGATGCCGCAATCGATCTTTTCCTTGCCCGCGGAGGCCCGGGCCGCGTTGAGCGCGACAAGCGCGGTCTGCGCCGCCCTGGCGGCAGCGAGGGCATGCCGCGCCGCGTCCGCTTCGTTGTCGTCGCCGTCTTCGTCCCTGGGCACGAAGATCGCCATCACGGCGTCGCCGATGAATTTCAGGATTTCACCGCCCTCGCCTTCGATCGCCTGCGCCACGGCGTCGAAATAGTCGTTCAGCAGATCGATCAGCGCGTTTCCCGGCAAAGTCTCGGAGAGCGGGGTGAAGCCGCGCAGATCGCAGAACCAGATCGCCGCGCGGATGGTCTCTTGCGCGCCGCGCCTGATCGCGCCTTGAAGCACCCGCGTGCCCGCGACCGGCCCGACATAGGTGTCCATCAGCGTCTTGGCGAGATGGCGGAGATAAAGCGTCTCCATTGCCGGGGCGAGGTCGCCCGCGATGCCTTCCAGTACCGCGATATCGTCGTCGCCGAAGCCGCCTTTGCGGTCGGTCGCATAGCTCACCGCCTTGTGGGCGCCGTCGGAGAAGGTAACGGGAATGACGATGTAGTCGGTGAGCCCGGCCGCGCGGAGATCGGGAAGCACGGTAAACTCGCCGTCCTGGGGCGGTGTTTCCAGATCGCAGCGCACGCTGCGGCCTTCGTTGTAGACAATGAACAGCGGGCTGTTGCGGAAGACGGCTTCACCGTCCTCGGTCTGACGGTATTGCCGAAAACTGAGCCCCTTGCCGTACTCCCACAGGGTGGAGAAGCTGTCGACCTGGGGATGCAGGCTCGGCACGCCGGTGGTAAAGCGCACAATCGGTAGACCCAAGGCACGCAGGCGTTCGACGAGGGCGGTATCGAACTCGGCCGAGTTGGCGATGAACCGGCCCTCGGTGCGCAGCCAGCTGCGCAGCGTCTCGATCTGGGATTGGCGGTCGGACATGGCGGCAGGCTCATTCCATAGAGGGCGCGAACCGGTTCAGTTCTTCACAGAACCTGCGCCGCCGCGGCGCGTCCGGCAAGCCGGCCGAGCACCGTCGCGGTCAGCAGCCCATTGCCCGAGAGATAGCCTGAAACGTGGGGACCCGAGATCCCGCAGGCTGCCCCGCCGCCGGCAAAGAGGTTGGGCAATGCCGTTCCATCCTCGCGCAGCACCCGCCCCTCGGTGTCGACCACCAGCCCGCCTTGCGTGTGCAAGAGCGCCGCGGTCACGCGGACGGCGTAGTAGGGCGGGGCGAGCGCGGGCTGGCCGGAGAAATCGCGGCCGAACGGGCAGGCGCCGTTGCCTGCCGCCAAGGCTTGGGTCTCTGCCATGGTGCGGACGAGCGCTTCGGCCGGCAGCCCGGTCGCCTCGGCAAGCGCTTCAGGCGTGCCCGCTGTCTTCACCGCGCCGGCCTCGAAGGCAGTGCGGTAATCGTCGAAGGTCATGCCGAGGTCGTGGATGCGGGCGTCGTAGATGTCGAAGGCGATACCGTCGGGTTGCGCCTGCACCGAAACTGCTTGCTCCGAATAGCCCTGGTGCTCGTTGGAGAAGCGCGCACCGTGTGCGTTGACCTGGACGCCGCCCTCCATCATCAGCGCCCAGGTGATCTGGATGCCGTGTGGATGGGCGATCGAGCCGTGGCCCTGATAGCCGCTCATGTCGCGGCTCGCAGCGCCCAGCGCGGCGCCCCAATTGATGCCCTCGCCCTGATTGCCCGCATGGCCGAAATAGAGCGCGTCGGCGATTTCGGGGATGTTACGCGCGACCATCGCCGCATTGCCGCCAAAGCCGTTGCAGGCGAGCAGGAGCGCGCCGCAGCCGAGGTCTTCGTGGCTGCCGTCGGGACGCTCGTATCGTAGCCCGTGGACGCGCGCGCTTTCGTCGGCAAAGAGCGCCGTGACATGGGCGTCGCAGAGGATCTCGATGCCGGCCGTCTCGGCGGCGCTGCGCAACGCGTCCATCAGCGCCTGGCCGGTCTTGCCCGGCGGGGCGTGCATGCGCAGGCGCGAATGACCCGGATAGCGGAAGCCCTCGACCAGTTCGAGCGGGATGCCGCGGTCGTGTGCCAACCAGTCGATGGTCGGTCCCGAGGCGCGGGCGATCGCCTCGACCATCGCCGGATCGTTAAGGTCCTTGGCCTTGCGCCGGAGATCGCCGGCGAATAGCTCGGGCGTGTCGTCGATGCCTTTCGCCGCCTGGATGCGCGTGCCGGCGGCGGGGATCATGCCCGAGGACATGGCGGTCGAGCCCATCGGGATGGGGTCGCGCTCCAGCACCACGACTTCCGCGCCCGCTTCGGAGGCCGCCAGCGCCGCCGTCAGCCCGCAGGCCCCCGCCCCGACGATGACCAGCGGCACGGTGAGGGCGAACTCGGCGTCGTCGGGGCTGAGGATCGTCATGGCCGCCGCCGCGCCACGCGCCTAGCTCTGCCCCTTGAACACCGCCAGGATCTCCGCACCGGTGGCGGGCCAGACGCCGTCATGGCCCATGATGTGCGTGAGCGCGGCGTCCAGGAACTTGATCCGGTGGGGCTGGCCCGACATCCAGGGATGGATGGTGAGCGCCATGATGCGGCCGCCTTGCGTCTCGGTCTCGCGGTAGAGCACGTCGAACTGGTCGCAGATCTGGTCGACGAACTGCTGCTCGGAATGATGGTTCTGGCCCATGATCGTCTGATCGTCGATCTCGAAGGCGTGCGGCATCGAGTGGATTGTTCCGTGCCTGGTCTTCATCGCATATGGCATGTCGTCGTTGATCCAGTCGCAGACGTATTCGATGCCCTCGGCCGCCACGAGGTCGAGCGTGTTGTCCGATTGCGATTTGGCAGGCGAGAGCCAGCCGGTGATGGTTTGGCCCGAGGTTTCGCGCAGCACGCTCAGGGATTCCTGGACCAGCGCCTTTTCATCCGCCTCGGCGAGCCCGCCGTAGTGGAGCTTACCCATATCGACGCCGTTCGCGATCACCTCCCAGCCGCGCGCGTTGATCTCGTCGATGAGCAGCGGATAGCGCTGGGCGATCTTGGAATTGACGGCGACCGAGGCCTTGATGCCGAGCTTGTCGAGCAGCTTGAAGACGCGGAAGACGCCGACCCGGTTGCCATAGTCGCGCAGCGTGTAATGGCGTAAATCGGGATAGGGCGTCACCATGCCGCCCGGCGCCTTGAAGGGCTGGGCCGGCTGGTTGAGCGGGAAGAATTCCAGCGCCGGGACGACCCAGAGTGCGATGCGTGCGCCGTTCGGCCAGGTGACGGCAGGTCGCTTCTGCAGGATCGACCATTCGTAACGGTCGTGATCCATGCCGTAGCCGCGCCTGGGGTACTTCAGATAGTCGTCGGGGAGCGCCATCGGATCAGGCCCCCTGATACTTGGCGATATCGGCCGTGGCCGTATCGTAGTGATGTTCCAGATACCACTGGGCGATCTCGCGGCCCGTCGTCACCCAAACATCGTCATGGCCGGTGATGTATTCGAGCGCCTCGGCGAAGGGCTGGATGCGGTGGGGCTGGCCGACTGCGTAAGCGTGGAGCGGAATGCACATGACAGTGCCGCTCTCCGCGCCTTCTTCGTAGAGCTGATCGAAATTCGCCTTCAGCATGTCGGCGTAGCGGCGCGGGGCCTGGAAGTTGAAGTTGTAGACGATGATGTCGTTCATCTCGAGCGAGTAGGGGATCGAGATGAAGCGGCCGTCTTTCACGTTTACCGGCTGGGGCTGGTCGTCGCAGAAGAGATCGCAGGTATAAAGCAGCCCGTACTCGGCGAGCAGGTCCATGGTGCGTTCGGTATGGGTGAGCGCCGGCGCCAGCCAGCCCGCGATCATTTGCCCGGTGTGCTTTTTCACCGTCGCGATCGCGTCCTCGATGATGGCGCGCTCTTGGCCCTCGTCCATGTCGTAGCAGTAGCGGGTGTTGTAGATGCCGTGGGAGTAGAACTCCCAGCCGCGCTTGGCGCATTCGGCGATCAGTTCGGGATGGTGCTCGCACAGCGCCACGTTGAGCGAGACGCTGCCGCGCACGCCGCAGCGGTCCATCACCTCCATCATCCGCCAGTGCCCGGCGCGGTTGCCGTAATCGCGCTGGGCGTAAGGCAGGATCGCCGGGGTCGGCCGCGGCCAGGGCGTGCGCTTGGGGTTTGTCGGTGGGTCGAGCTCGTAGAACTCGATGTTGGGCGCCACCCATAAGGCGACGCGGGCGCCGTTCGGCCATTCCAGTTTCGGGCGGTCCTTGTAGGGCCAGTAATCGTAGAGCCCGGGATCTTCCTTCTGCATGCGGCTCTACTCGCTCAATTGGGCGCAGACCAGTCCGCCAGATAGCCGATCACGTCGGCCGCGGGCACGACGTCGGCGTATTTGATCGCCATGTCGTAGAGGTTCGAAAAATGCGGGCTCTCATGCTTGTCGGCGACGCACTCCTCGGCGACCACGGTGCGGTAGCCGCGCGACAGGCTGTCGACGCAGGTCGCGCGCACGCAGCCGCTGGTCGAGCCGCCGGTCAGCACCAGCGTGTCGCATTGGTGCCAGATCAACAGCGACTGCAGGTTGGTCTCGTGAAAGGCCGAGGCCATGCGCTTGTTGATGATGACGTCGCGCACCTTGTCGATCTTGAGGCGGTCGTCGAATTCGGAGCGCCGCGAGCCGGCCTTGATGTTTTGCAGCGAATCGGGCGTGTCGGTGCGCGTGCCCCAGATGCCGCAATCCTCGCCTGAGTCCATATAGGCGACGTAGGTCCAGACAACCGGGATCGCCTTCGAGCGTGCGAGATCGGAGATCTCGTTCACGTACTCCATCTGCTTGGGATCGGTCTCGTAGGCGGTCTTGAACTCGCCGACATTGGTGTAGGACTTCTGCAGATCGATGTTGACGATCGCGGGCTTGCGGCCGAAGCCAAAGCGCGGGCGGGTCGGGTTCGCCTTGATCTCCTCATAGAGCTGGCGCGCCGTCTTGTCCGATGTTTCCATGGCTCCGTCTCCCCTAATCCTCATCGCTCGTGTAGCGCTTGCCCATGGCAAGCATGGCCTTGGTGCCGAGCAGCGCCTGCAATGCGTCGAAGTCGAGCATGTGGCCGCGCCAGGGCTCGGTGGTGCCGTGTTCGGCCAGGCTGGCAAAATAAGCGCGCAGCGCATGGCCGACCGCGCGCGCGGTGCCGCCGGGAAAGATCACCAGCGAAAAGCCGAGCGCCTGCAACGCTTCAGCGTCGAGGCTCGGCGTCTTGCCGCCCTCGACCATGTTGGCCATCAACGGGACGGTATCGCCGAGCCGCGCGACCATCGCGCGCATTTCATCTTCGCTGCGCGGCGCTTCGACGAACAGCAGGTCGGCGCCGGCCTCGGCATAAAGCGCGGCGCGGTCGAGCGCCGGCTCGAACCCTTCGACGCCGATCGCATCGGTTCGGGCAATGATGAGCGTATCCTCGTCGGCGCGCGCATCGAGGGCGGCCTTTATCTTGCCGACCATTTCGTTGACGTCGACGAGCTCCTTGTTGTCCAGGTGGCCGCAGCGTTTGGGAAATGTCTGGTCCTCGATTTGGATCGCCGAGGCGCCCAGGCGCTCGAACAGCTTGACCGTGCGGATCACGTTGAGCGCGTTGCCGAAACCGGTATCGGCGTCGACGATGAGCGGGATCGCGATGCGCTCGCGGATCGCCGAGATTGTTGCCGCGACCTCCTCCATGCCGACGAGGCCGATATCGGGCCGCCCGAAGCGGGCGTAAGCGATCGAGGCGCCGGAGAGATAGGCGGCGCGAAAGCCCGCCTCCTCGACCAACAGCGCCGTGAACGCGTCGTAGCAGCCAGGGGCCAACACGATCTCCGCGCCGGCGAGCATGGCGCGGAGTGTTTCGTCGTTGCGGGTAACAGCGACGTTCATGCCGCTTGCCCTTTGAGCTTTTTCTTCAGATGCGGCAGCAAACCGCCGTCGGCGATCATCGTGAGGAGATGCGGCGGGATCGGCTCGCAGGTAAAGCTCTCGCCCCTGCGGGTGATGGTGATTGAACCTGCTGCCGGATCGAGGGTCAGTGTGTCGCCAGCGGCGATCTTGCCAGCGTCGGGACAAACCAGCGCGGGCAGGCCGAGATTGATGGCGTTACGGTAGAAGATGCGGGCAAAGGACTTGGCGATCAGCGCCGCAACGCCGAGCTCGATCAGCGCCTGGGCGGCCTGTTCGCGCGACGAGCCCATGCCGAAATTCTCGCCTGCCACCACGATGTCCCCGGGCTTGACGTTCGCCGCAAACGCCGGATCGACAGATTCCAGGCAATGCCGCGCCAGCTCGGCCAGCGAGCCCTTCATGTAGATGCCCGGCGCCAACACGTCGGTGTCGACATTGTCCTCGAACACCCAGGCACGGCCGGTGAGCGCGGTCATGCGGCTTTCTCCAACAGCATGGGCCGCGGATCGGTGATGTGGCCGGCAACTGCCGCGGCGGCAACCGTGTAGGGGGAGGCGAGATAGACCTGGCTGTCGGCATGGCCCATGCGGCCTTTGAAGTTTCGCGCCGTGGAGGAAATGCAGACCTCGCCGGCCGCCAGCACCCCCGCGCCATAGCCCGCGCAGGCGCCGCAGCCGCTCGGCATCAGGATGGCGCCGGCCTCGGTCAGCGTCGCCAGCGTGCCGTCGGCGGCGGCTTCGCTGGTGATCCGTACCGAAGCGGGGGCAACCAGAAGGCGCACGCCGCGCGCCACCTTGCGGCCGCGCAGGATCGCCGCGGCCATGTGGAGGTCGCTCAGCTTGGCCCCGGTGCAGGCGCCGATATAGGCCTGGTCGATTTTGACCGCGCCATGCGCGTCGGCGTCGGCGGCGTTCTCCGGGCTGTGCGGGGCGGCGACCTGGGGCGCCAGCGTGCCCGCGTCGAATGTGTGGACCGCCTCGATCTCGGCGCCCGGATCGCTCTTCCAGCCGAGTGCATCATCAGCCACATCCGCGCCTGTCCCGCGCAGATATTCGAGTGTCACGGCGTCGGGCGCGATCAGCCCGACCTTGCCGCCAAGCTCGGCCGCCATGTTGGAAAGCACCATGCGCTCGACCATCGGCATCGCCGCAATGGCGGGGCCGGCATACTCGATCGCCTTGTAGTTGCCAACGCCCATGCCGAGCGCACCGCAAAGCTTCAGCATCATGTCCTTTGCCGCCAGACCTTCGCCCAGCGAACCGGTCCATTCGATGCGGATCGTCGGGGGCACGCGCACCCAGATCTCGCCCGTCGCCATCACGCCCGCCATCTCGGTCGCGCCGATGCCGATCATGAAGGCGCCGAAGGCTCCGCCCGTCGTGGAGTGCGAATCGCCGCCCGCGACAAAAATGCCGGGCTTCAGATGCCCCCGCTCGGGCAGCACGATATGGCAGATGCCCTGCATGTCGTAAAAGGCCTCGACGCCCTTCTCGGCCACCCATTTGCGGGTGAGGTCGAGGATGGCGGCGCTCTCGGCATCGACCGCGGGGACGTAGTGATCGGTGATGACGACGACCTTGGACGGATCCCAAATCTCGGCGCCGATTTCCGCGAGCTTGGGCACCAGGCGCCGCGGTCCGCTGGAATCGTGGACCATGGCCAGATCGACCTTGGCCGTGATGATCTCACCCGGCTTGACCAAGGGCAGGCCCGCTGCCCGGGCACACAGTTTTTCCGCCAGTGTCATAGCCGGGGTCATCGCCAAAGTTGTCACCATTGCCGCCTCACCCCGCCGGCGACCATATCTTGCGGTCGTCGCCGTCGATCCGGTTGAGGGTCATCTGATACTGGTAGCGGTCGGGCCGGTAGAGCCCAGTGATGAACTCGACCGCGCGGTGGTCCTGGTCGAAGACGGTGCGCGAAATGCGCAGCAGCGGCGCGCCGGCCTGAACCTCGAGCAGCGGCGCGATGCGCGCATCGGCAAGCGTGGCGGTGAGCGTCTGGCGCGCCGAGGATACGATCACCCCGCAGCGCTCCAAGAGGGCCAGCAGCGGCCGGTTCGCCAGGTCCTCGCGGCTGTAGGAGCGGCCGATCGCCTCGGGCACATGGGTGGTCAGATGCGAGAAGGGCTCGCCCTCCATGTGCCGCACCCGCACCGCGCGCTGAACCAATGTGCCGGCTTCGCAGCCGAGCGCGCGCGCGATGTTTTCCGACGCCGCGACATAGTCGAAGGCCAGGAGCCGCACCTCGGTCTTGAGGCCCATCTGCAGCAGGTTTTCCAGCAGCCCCTCGACCGAGGCGCGCACCGGCGGCGAGGGTGCCTCGAAGCGCACCACGGTGCCCCGCCCGCGCTCGCGGCTCACCAGATCCTCGCCGGCCAGCTCGTTCAGCGCCCGCTTGGCGGTGACGCGGCTGACGCCATATTGCCGGGTCAGCTCGAACTCGCTCGGCAGGATGGCGCCGTTTGGATAGGCGCCGCTGACGATCTCGTCGCGCAAGATCACGTAGATCTGGTGGTAGAGCGGCGTGGGTTGGCGCGCATCGACGCCGCCGCGCGCCTGCGGCGGGATTTCGGACCCGGCCGGGCGTCTGGCGAGCAGGGTGTCGGCTTTCGGCTGGACGGCCATCGGTCACCATGATCTTTTGGTGAAAGCGGGAAGTGGCTGAAGCACGATACGATCCAAATGATATACTGACATATCATTTGGATCGTCGCCAGCGACTCATTTGGATCGTCGCCAGCGACGATGCGCCCGCACCGGTCGTCAAACCGGCCATTCCAGCCTATAACCCGCGTTCACCCGGCACCGAGTCCGGCGGCAATCCGGGACCTGAGGGGGGCTTTGGCGCATGAAGGCAGTTGTTATGCAGGATTACGGTGGACCCGAGCAGCTCGCCATCGGTGAGGTCGCCGATCCCGAGCCTGGCGCGGGAGACGTGGTCGTCGATATCGCGGCGGCCAGCCTCAACCCGATCGACTGGAAGATGCGCGCGGGCCATGTGCGCAAGTTCTTCGAGTTCGACCTGCCCCACGTGCTCGGCCGCGATTTCTCGGGCATCGTCCGGTCGGTGGGCGCCGGCGTCGATGGAATTTCCGTCGGCGATGCTGTCTTCGGCATCGCGGAGGTCGCGCGCTGGGGCAGCCATGCCGAGGCGATCGCGGTGAAGGCGGGGCTGGTGGCCGCCAAGCCCGAGGCGCTTTCCCACGAAGCGGCAGCGGCGCTCGGTATTTCCGGAATCACGGTGCTGGCGGCGCTTGAAGAGACCGCGCCCATCGGCGCGGGCGACCGTATCCTGATCCATGCCGGGGCGGGCGGCGTCGGGCATCTTGCCATCCAGTACGCCAAGCACAAGGGCGCGCAGGTGCTGACCACGGCGCGCGCGACCAACCACGACTTCGTGGCCGCACTCGGCGCGGATGAGGCGATCGACTACACGGCCGCGGATTTCACCGAAGCGGCGGCCGGTTGCGACGTTGTATTCGACACCATGGGCGGCGACGTGCATCGCCGCTCCTTCGATGCCCTGAAGCCGGGCGGCCTGCTGGTCTACATCAACGCCGAGCCGCTGCCCGAAAGCCCGGGCCGGCCCGATGTGACCGTACTCAACGCCCAAGTCCGCGGCGACCGGGCGGGGCTGGAGCGCATCGTAGCGCTGGTGGGCGAGGGCACGTTCAAGCCGGCGGTCGAGCAGACCTACGCGCTCGAAGATTTCGCCGAGGCTTACGCCCGCATCGAGACCGGGCATTCGCGCGGCAAGATCGTTTTCAAGAACGGTTGATATTTTTGCGGCTCCGGCCCACTCCCCCTCCCGGCCGCCCAACGAGAGTATCCTAATTGGGCGGCCGGGAGGGGGAGTGGGCTGGAGCGAGGCGCCAGCCACAAGGTCTTGATCAGAATTTCGCCCAGGGCAGCCAGGTGGCGATCCCCGGGAAGGTGATGATCAGCGCCACCAGTGCCATCGCGCAGGCCATGTAGGGGATCGCGGCGAGGCAGATCTCGCTGAACTTGGTGCCCGGCGGCGCCACGCCCTGCATGACGAAGAGCAAGAGCCCGAAGGGTGGCGTCGTGAAACTGATCTCCATCGCCAGCAGCATGATCACACCGAACCAGATCTGGGTGACCTCCAGCGGCAGGCCGAATTGCAGCTTGGCGACTACGGGGAAGAAGATCGGCACGGTCAGCAGCATCATCGCGAGCTGGTCCATGAACATGCCGAGCAGCAGCAGAATGCCGATCATCATCATCAGCATGACGTAGGGCGAAACGTCGAAGCTGGTGACCCACTCGATCAGCTTCACGCTGGCCCCCGAGGCGGCGAGCACGTTGGAAAAGAGTGACGAGCCCAGCAGGATCACCAGCGCGATGACGGTGACGCGCCCGGCGCCCCACATCGACTTCCAGAGCGCCCGGCCGAATTCCGGACCGAACTTGCGCAGCTGGGCCAGGTTCTCGCGGCGCCGAACAGCCGCCGCTTCGCTGGATCCGCCGCCAAAGACAAGGCGGGCCAACGGTGCAAAGAAAAGATAGAGCAGCGCCAGCAGGATAACGCCGACCGAGCCGTACGCGGCCGCCTCCGACGGCGTGGCGATGCCGCCCATGATCAGTGCGATGACCATGCCGATGATCGATATCATCGGCAAGACGTCGCGCACCAGCAGAACCAGGCGCGCGCTGTACGGCACGTATTCGACGTCATAGGCCGGTGCGGCGTCGGGATCGATGGTCGCCCGGACGAAGATCAGCACGGCGTACATAATCGCCAGTATCACACCCGGAACGATGCCGGCGATGAGCAGCTTGCCGATATCTATCTCGGCGATGGTGCCGAGCAGCACGGCGAGCGCCGAGGGCGGGATCAGCATGGCGAGACCGCCGGTGCCCAAGATCGGCCCGATCGACATGTGCTTCTTGTAGCCGCGCTTGGTCATCTCCGGGACCATCAGCGTGCCGAGCAGCGCGGTCGAGCCCATCGACGAGCCCGACAGCGTCGCCAGCGCCGTGCCGCCGGCAACGGTCACGTAGGAAAGCCGCGCCGGCACCTTGCCCATCAGCATCTCGACCGCGTTGAACATGCGGTTGGCGAGCCCGGTATGGAAAAAGAGCTCGCCCATCAGCAGGAACATCGGTATCGGCACGATCGCGAAGATCGAGAGATTGGAAAAGGCGTTGTCCGCGAGCTGGAAGACGCTCGCTTCGAGGTTGGCATCGAAGCTGCCGAAGCGCCCGTAGATCAGATAGGCCGTGACGGTGCAGACGATCAGGAAGGCGATGCCCACCGGCACGCCGACGAACATCAGGATCAGGATTGAGCCCAAAAGCGCGAGGAGGATCCAGTACCACTCCATCTAGCGCTCGCGGGCCAGGTCGCGTTGTTGTTCTTCGAGCTCGATGCGGTCGCTCGCCACGCCGGCGATACCGACATGCATCGGCTCGGCGGTGAAGGCAAAGCGCAGGAACTCCACACCCATCATGAAAAACCCGATGGGGAAGGGGATCGTGCTGAGCCAGAGCGGAATGTTGAACTGGGCGCGCAGCTCGTCAAACGACATCGTATCGCCCCAGCGCTCGACAAAGAGCCCCCACGTATACCAGGTCCAGATGAAGCAGATGATGGCGGCTGCGGTAACGATGCCGCGCGAGAGGATCTTGCGGGCGCCCTCTGGGATCGCGGCGGTCAGGATTTCGATATAGATGTGGGCGCGCTGGCGGACCAGCCAGGGCGAGCCCAGAAACAGGATGTAGACGAAGCCGTATTCGATCGCGATGTTGGCAAACGGCGTATAGGACCAGCCGGCGGCGCGGAAAATCGTCACATAGACGATCAACACCATGATGGCGCCGACATAAACTGCTGCGATGGCCATGAGCAGCCACAGCAGACGCCCCCATAGCCCATCAATGGCCTTCAGAACTGCCATTGCCCCCACGCCAATGACGCCAAAAACCCCAAAACATCGATCCCGGAGCCATTATGCGATATGGCCCCGGGATCGTTTGGAACGTGCCTTCGGCGATTACTCGCGCCAGGCGGCGCGCAACTTCGCGGCCGTGCCGGCACCGCGCTTGGCCTTCTTCAGGCGGTCGGCCATCCGCTGATAGGCGCTGTCGACGGCCAGCTTCACGTAAGCTTTGGGATTGGACACCGTGTAGAACTTCATGCCCTCGGCCATGAGCGTCTTGCGCTCGGCGGCGGCCATGCTCAGAAGCTTGGCGCGCGCGTATTTCTCATGCTCGATGATCGTATCCTGGATCACCTTTTTCGCGGCGGGGCTCAGCGAATTCCACTTGGCGAGATTCATGATCCAGCCGATATCGGTCTGGAAGAATTCCGGCTCGACCGCGTGGCGCAGGAACTTGTCCCACTTCAGGCCCTTGATGCCGATCGTTGCCCAGGCCGCCGCGTCGACCACGCCCTTCTCCAGCGCCGGATAGGTGTCGGTCGCGCGCAGGGTGTGGGTGGTGGCCTTCATGGCGCGGAAGAAGGCGCCGTAGATCGGGTTGTCACGCAGCTTGACGCCGGTGAAGTCGATCAGCCCATTGGAGGTGAACTTCGGCGGGCTTTTCATATAGATGCGGAAATGTCCGCCCGATGAGGTCCAGCCCAGATACTTCACGCCGAAATGCTTCTGGTGCATCGCGTCGAGCAGCTTCATGCCGCCGTTGGCGCGGACATGCCCCGGCGAGGAGTTCGAGGTCGCCACCGCCTCGGCTTCGGGCAGGCCGCGCGCATAGAAGGCGGCCGGGGTGCAGGCGATGTCGACACGCCCGGCGCGGACCGCTGGCGGCTGCTTGAACATGCCGATCGAGTTGAACGGCAGAACCTTGATGCTCACCGCGCCTTTGCCGGCGGCGTTGATCTTGCCGACCAGCTCCTTGCAGAGCTTGGTGTAGATCAGGTAGTCGGGGAACGGGTGAACGAGCGTGAGCTCGGTCGCCGCGGCGTTCGCCGGCGCCGACGCGGTTCCGATCACCGCGGCGGCGCTTGCCGCCAGCATGAATGCTTTCAGTTTCATTTTCACAGTCTGCCTCCTAGCTTGCTGTTCTCTCTCAGGTCCGCATTCTTATTCTTAATGTGCGTTGTCACGATCATCCCACGCTGCCCGCGGTTCGACAACGTTTTTGCTGGATATCCAACAATAATCCAACCATCAGTTTCCCACGGTCAAGGCCGCGTTGGCTGACGTCTCGCCGCTCATGCCGGGCGTTCCGCCATGATAAGCGTCCACGGAAAACGCCAGTCGGCATGGCCCGGTTCGAGCGCGCCGTCGGCCTCCTCGTAAGGCGTCACCGCGACGTTTTCGAAGCCCGCGTCCGCCAGAACCGACTTGAGCTCCATCTTGGCAAAGGGCTCCATGAAGGGCTCGTTGTTGCGGCGGCCGTGGCCGTAATGGATGAACCGCGCGAAGGCGTCGGGCAGGTGGTGGAAATCGAGATGCACCATCCGGCCGCCCGGCTTCAAAAGCCGGTGGGCTTCCGCGAAGGTCGCTTCCACGACCTTGGGCGGCATCTCGTGCAGCAGCATGGTCGAAGTAACGACATCAAAAGTGCCAGCTTCGAGACCTGTTGCGGCGGCGTCGCGCTGGGCATAGCGGACGTTGCGCGCCTGATGATCGGCCGCGCGCCGCGCCGCGAGCTTGAGGCACGGCGCCGAAAGGTCCACGCCGAACACATCGCTGTCGCGGAACCGCTCATAGAGTGGCTCGGTCGACTTGCCGAAGCCGCAGCCCATGTCGAGCAGGCGTTCGGGCGCGCCGCCGGCTTCGATCGCGTCGGCCAGCCGGTCGTGCAAGTCCTGGTGCCGGCCGCCATGCGTCGGCGTCGTCGTGCGGGCGCCGCGCTCATAGACGAAGCCGGCGATTTCGTCCGACCAGACCCCGCCCGGATGCTGATGGATATCGACGCCCGTATAGTAGGCGGGCAGCTCGGTTGGGTCGTCGAGCTCCAACATGCCCGGTGGCAGCGCCGCCGGATCGATGCCTGGCTCCAGCGCCGCGCGTTGCTGGGCGTGATAGGGCTGGAGCCCGTAGCGCCCGGAATACTTGAAGCGCTGGAGATGACGCTCCAGCCAGGCATAGCTTCGGTAGAGGGTGGTGTCGCCGATCAGCGCGGCAACCTCGGCCGCGCTCTCGGGCTGTTTGCCCGCGTCCGCCGCGCGTATCTGGTAGTCGCGTTTCAGCGCCGGAAAGATCTCGCGCGTCCAGTAAAGCTTGGCCGAGAGCAGGAAGGCCTGGGCGGCGGCAAAGCTGCGGCCGTCAATGGCTGGTGGATCTGTGACCTGAGGCCCGGACATTCAGCGCGCGCCCTTGGAGACCTGCTCGCCCAGCAGGTTGCCCATCAGATGCGCGACGAAGGCGTCGCGGTCGGCGCCATTGCGGGCGATTTCCTCGGGGCCGGGCTCGGCGTCGAGCGCCTCGGGCGCGACCACGCCTGCCTCCGCGAGCCGCGCTTCGAGCGCGCGCAAACGGTCGCGCAGCACATAGACCTCGCTTGCCAACGCCATCGTCAGCCCGAGGATCCGGTCGATCGCGGGGTCCTCGAAAAAGCTCTGTTCGGCCCGTGGGCCGGTGTCACGTTCCGCACCCATCTCCCTGATCCCAAACGGTTTCCAGCTTGTTAGCGGGGGGTTCCACGCGGCATTGGATTAAATGGTATACTGACATATCATTTGCGGCCATGCCACCCCCCAATCACGATGCCGACGAGGCGCCGACGCCGTGTTAGGGTCGGGCGGGCTCCCGGGTATAGCAATCGGGCGAACAGAATTCGCGGGAGGAGACAATGCCGGTCGTGACGATCACCTTGATGGAAGGCTACGACGACAGCGTGCGGACCGCGCTTGGCGAGCGGCTGACCGACGCGGTCCGCGCGACCATCGCCGCGCCGCTGGACGGCATCACCGTGCAGATCAACGAGGTCAAGCCGACCGGTTACATGCGCGGCCGCGAACGCCGCAAGCCGGGCGCGCCGGTGCCCGACGCGGCCACCGTGGTGCGCGACTACCTTGCGGCGATGGAGGCGCGCGATCTTGGCGCGGCGAAGGCGATGCTGGCCGACGACTTCGTGATGCATTTTCCCGGCACCGGCGCGATGCGCGGCCTCGACCAGCTTCTGGCTTGGGCAAAGGAGCGCTACGCAGCAGTCGGCAAGACCTATGAGTGTTTCGATGTCGCCCCGTCGGCGGACGGTGTCGCGGTCTATTGCTATGGCATGCTCGCCGGCGAGTGGCTCGACGGCGCGAGCTTCAAGGATATCCGCTTCATCGATCGCTTCACCGTGCGCGACGGCAAGCTTGTCGATCAGCGCGTCTGGAACGATATGGGCGAGACGATGTTGCAGGCCGCGAACTCGCGCGCGGCGGCGGAATAATACGGGACAGGAGAGGACGAGCATGAAAATCGACGGAAGCTGCCACTGCGGCGCGATCACCTACGAGGCGGAGGTCGATCCCGAGATGGTACGGGTCTGCCACTGCTCCGATTGCCAGACCATGTCGGGGGCGCCCTACCGCGCCATCGTGATCGCCAAGGAGGCCGATTTCCGGGTCCTCTCCGGCGAACCCAAGACCTACGTCAAGACGGCCGAGAGCGGGAACAAGCGCGCCCAAGTCTTCTGCGGCGATTGCGGTACGCCGATCTACGCCACCTCCGTCGGTGACGACGGGCCGAAGATGTACGGTCTCCGCCTCGGTCCGATCAAACAGCGCGACCAGCTCCGCCCGACGGGGCAGGTCTGGACCCGCTCGGCCCAGCCCTGGATCGGCGACCTTGCCGACATTCCGGGGCTCGAGAAGCAGTCTTAGGCGCCCGTCATCCTCACGCCGCCTTCGGCCAGCCACGCACGCTGACGCGGTTCATGATGCGCGCCTCTTCGGGCCCATGCGCCTCGTCGAGCTTGGGGCCGGTGTGGAGCGTGGCCGCGTTGTCCCAGATCACCACGTCGTCGACCGCGTAGCTATGCGCGTACTGGACCTCCGGCGCGATCGCGTAGCGGCCGATCTCGTCCAGGAAATCGCGCGCCTCATCGCCGGGCATGCCGTCGATGCCGATGCAGGTGCTGGTCGCCCCGTAGAGCGCCGGGCGTCCCGTCGCCGGATGGGCGCGGACCAGCGGATGGTGCACCGTAGGGTATGAGCCGTCGCGCCGACCCTCATAGCAATGCGCCACGGTTGCGGCCTCGGCCTGCTTGCGCAAGCCCGCCGGCAGCGCGTCGAGCGCGGCGTATTGGTTGGCAAAGCCCGTCTCGCCGCCCGACTTCGGTACGGCGACGGCGTTCAGCATGGTGAAGCTCACCGGGTCGTCGGTGAAGACGAGGTCGGTGTGCCAGTGAAAGCCACCGTTGCGCTGGCGCTCGGGCCGGCCGTCGGCGTTGGACAGCGTCATCACCTCGGGCACGTCCTCGACCAGGATGTCGCGCTCGACATGGACGATGGGTGTGCCAAGGCGGCGGCCAAAGGCGGCGAATTGGGCCGGGCTCAGATGCTGGCCGCGAATACAGACGAGCAACCGCTCGTAGAGCGCCGCGACGATCGCGGCGACATCATCGTCGCTCAACGCGGCGGTCAGGTCGGCACCCTTGATCTCGGCGCCGGTCCCGCCAGGAAGTGGATTTATCTCCATTGGCAGTCTCCTTTCGCACTCCCGTCAGCCGTCATTTCGACGGCCCGTCAGCGGCCGAGAAATCCGGGTCGAGGACGCGCATTGCCTTCAACTGGATTTCTCCCTGCGCGGGCCGCGACCCGCTCCGGTTGAAATGACTGACACAAATCTCACTCGGGCAGGAAGCTGGCAAATTCCTTCTCGACGGCCTTGGCATCGGCGGCTAGCCCCTGCGAGACGCCTTGGGCCATGCCGCCAGGATAGACATCTTCCTCGCCGGCCTCGACCGCGTCCAGTGCGGCTTTGACGACGCTCGCCGGCTTTTCCTCGCCGCCCGGGGTCATGCGTGTATCGACCGAGCCCGGCATGACGCCGACGACCAGCGTGCCCTGCGCGGCGAGCAGGGCGCGCACGCCCTGGGTCATCGAATATCCGGCCGCCTTGGACGCCGCATAGGAACCGAGCGCGGGGAGACTAACCCGCGAGAGGATCGAGAGCATGTTGACGATGCCGCCGCCGCCATTCGCTTTCAGCACTGGAGCGAACGCGCGAACCATCGAGAGCGTGCCGAAAAAATTCACTTCTATTTCAGCGCGCGCGTTGGACATGGCATCCGCGGCGAAGAGCGGCGCGTTGAAATTGACGCCGGCATTGTTCACCAGCAGCGTCACGTCGCTGCATTCCTCCGCGGCGGCGGCAACCTGGTCCGGCTTGGTGACGTCGAGCACCACGATCTCGACGCCGTCGGGCGCATCGTAGCTCGATGGATCGCGCACGCCCGCATAGATCTTCGCGGCGCCGCGCGCCTGCAACGCTGCGACATAGGCCTCGCCGATCCCCCGATTGGCGCCGGTCACCAGCGCCACGCTTCCTTTGATGTTCATTGCCAATTTCTCCTCTCCGCGCGGGTCCGCGCCCGCATCCTCGATATCGGTCGATGTGATCCAGTCCGGCTCCACGTCGGGCAGCGGGATAGCCGCCAGCAGCCGCGAAGTGTAAGGCCGGCGCGGCCTTGCGAACAGGGCCGCGAAGTCGCCTTCCTCGATGATCTCGCCGCCATACATCACCATCACACGGTCGCAGACGGTGCGCACCACCGAAAGATCGTGGCTGATGAAGATGAGCGCCAGGCCAAGATCGGCGCGCAGCCGGCGCAGCAGCGCCAGGATCTGCGCCTGGCTGGAGACGTCGAGCCCCGAGACGATCTCGTCGGCCACGACGAGCGCCGGATCGAGCGCGATGGCGCGGGCGATGCCGACACGCTGGCGCTGGCCGCAGGACAGCTCGTGCGGATAGCGCCCGGCGAATTGCGGCCCAAGGGCCACCTGCTCAAGGGGGGTCCAGGCTCGCGCCCAGGCCTCGGTGCGGCCGGACACGCGGCCGTATGCCAGGAGCGGCTGGGCGATGATATCGGCGATGCGCTGGCGCGGATTGAGTGAGGATTGCGGGTCCTGGAAGATCATCTGGAAACGCGGCCGCAGGGGGCCTGAGCGCCGGCTCCCCAAATGCGTGATGTCGCTGTCTTCGAAACGGATTGCTCCTGCGCTGGGCTTGTAGAGCCGCACGATGGTGCGGCCGAGCGAGGTCTTGCCCGAGCCCGATTCGCCGACCAGCCCCAGCGCCTCGCCGGGCGCCAGGGTCATGGTGATGTTCTTCAGGATATCGACTGTCGGAGCCGGGCCGAAGGGCGGCTTGCGGCCGAGGTCGGGCAGCGAGAGCGCGGCGTCGCATTCACCCGCGCGCGTGCAGGCCGCGCGGCTTGTTCGAAGTATTGAATTCCGCCGCCTCGTTGGGCGGGTCTGGTTATTCCGCCGCCTTGTTGGGCGCACTGTCGGCCCACTTCTCCATCAACTCATTGGAGGGCAGCGTTTCGTCGAGCAGCTTCTTCGCCGTCTCGGCGCCGGCGACCGGCAGAGTCTTGGCATCGAGCAAGCCGATCTGGACCAGCACCGAGGCCTGATCCCAATAGATGTGCTCGTGATAGAGCTTGTCGCCGCGGAAGTTGATGATGGCGACCAGCGGGACTTCGACGCGTTTGCCGGTGGGCGCAACGCCGGGCAGCAACCAGTCGATCTCGCGGTCATGGGTGAAGGCGAAGATCATCTCGTCGACGATGCGGTCCGCGCCGACGGTGCGGCTGACCGGGATCAGCGCGGTGTCGTCGGGGTTGGAATTGACAAAATGATTTGTGTAGAAGCGGTGGAGATCGGTGAAGCCGACGCCGCCGGTCATCGTGGGCACGTGGTTGACGTACGGCTCGGCCACCATTGTCGCCATGGTCGCATCGACGTCGCGGGTCGCGAACTCGTAGTAGCAATGCATGTCCCAAAGATGCTCAAGATCGTAGACCGGCCCCATCACGCCGCGCAGCAGCGCAATCGTGCGCGAATGCGCCATGCCCGCGGCGGATTTGTGGTAGACGTCGGTGCGGATCTTGTTGGCGAAACCGTGCTCGGCGCCCTCGTAGACGTTGACGAGGATTTCGTCGCGGCCCTCGAACTTCGTCCTGATCGCCTCGACCGCCTCTTGCGTGACGTGGCTGTCCGCGCCGCCGAAATGGAACACGACGGGGCATTTGATCTTGTCTGCGACATCGAGCTGCTTTTCGATGGCAACGCCGTAATAGGCCGCCGCACAGTCGACGCCGGCATGCGCGGCCGCCTGGTAGGCCAGCGCGCCGCCCAGGCAGTAGCCAATGACGCCGACTTGCGTGGCCCCGCCCTTGCCCTGGCCCTTGACCTCAGCCATCGATTTCAGGTGATCGACGGTGGCGGTCATATCCTCGATGGCCTTGGCGAAGTCGAACTTCGCGTAGTAATCGAAGGCGGCCTTGCGGTCGTCTTCGGAGTAGGTGAGATCGATCCGCGGCTCGATGCGCCAGAACATGTCGGGCACCAGCACCACATAGCCTTCCTCGGCGAAGTAGTCGGCCGTGGTGCGCATTGCCAAGTTCACGCCGAAGATCTCTTGCATGATCATCAGCCCCGGGCCCTTGCCCGAGGGTGGCAGCGCCAGATAGCCCTGGAACGTGCCGCCGTCCTTGGCTGTGATGTCGATGAATTGTCCCGCCATTTCGACCCTCCCCGGATATCGCATCTTTGTCGGACTATGCTCGCGCCGCCGAAGGCAAGACCCGTTCCGCCCGCGGCGGCGGCATGACCCGGCGGCCATATTGCGCCGAGCCGTCCGAATGAGCAATCTGGCGTCCGAATCAAAGGCTGTGAATTTTAAATTGTAAAATAAACTTTAAAACTTACTATAAAACGATAAACTGAACAGTGATCGCGGTGCCTCCGCGCCGCAGCAAACAAACCGCCGGCCAATGCCAGACGCGAAAACGACCAGACAAGCGAAGCAATCCGCCGACCCCGACCTTTGGCATCTGTCGCGCGATGCGAGCGAGGCGCGGCTGACCGGGTTCGAGTTCAGCCTGGAGCGGGTGATGCACGCTTTTTACCGCTGGAAGGCAGCCTGTCTGGAGGCGGTGAGCGATGCGGGGCTGACGGGCAACGATGTCGCGGTGCTGAACACGATCCGCATGAAGGAGCGGGCGAAATCGCGCACCGAGATCGCGCGGCTCTTGAACCGCGAGGATGTCTCCAACATCCAGTATGCGTTGCGCAAGCTGTTGCGCGAGGGACTGATCGAGAAATGCGACGCCGCCTCTCGCAAGACCGCGACGTATCGCGCGACGGAAGCGGGGATCGGCGTCACCGAGGCCTATGCGGAGATGCGCCGCACGGTGCTGATCGCGATGTCGCCGCATCTGGCGGAAGGCGAGAGCCCGTTCGAGGAGGCCGGCCAGCTGCTCGACCTGATGGCCGGCGCCTACGATCAGGCCGCCAAGCGCGCGGCGACCCAAGGCTACTAGTCTGATGGTTCCGAAGTTCGTCGCATTGACGTGACGAACTTCGGGGGCAGGACACTAACGCGCAATCCGAACTGACAGGCCCGTCATTTCGACTGAGGGCGCGCGAGCGACCGAGCGGAGAAATCCGGCCTACCGCATGTGCCGTCGCCAGCTGTATTTCTCCGTTCGGTCGAAATGACAATTCAAACCATTCGGATATTGCCCCGGGGGCACGATCGCGCCGCAGCGCGAATTCTCGCGGGCTTGACCGAGGTCAATCGCCGGTCGGCGCGTCTAGTTCGCTTCGGCCGCTGCCGCGCTGCGTTCGAGGCGCGGATACCACAAGCCGAGCGTGATCGCGCGTGCGCCCATGTAGATCAGTAAGGCAAGCCAGAGCCCATGGTTCGCATAGAGCGGCACCAGGACCTGTTCGGCGGCGATGAAGGCGGCGAGCGAGAGCAGCATGGCGTTGCGCATCTCCGCCGTCCGCGTGGCGCCGATGAAGATGCCGTCGAGCTGGTAGCACCACACCGACACGAGGGGCGAGGCGATCACGTAGGGCAGATAGATGAGCGCGGTGGCGCGCACTGGCTCGATGTTGGTCAGCGCTGCGATGATCGGGCCGCCGCCGACGAAAAAGATGAGCGTGAAGCCGCCCGCACAGATTGCGGCCCAGAGCGTTGAGACCCTGACCGCGGCGCGCAGGCCGGCGCGGTCGCGGGCCCCGACGGCGTTGCCGACCAGTGCCTCGGTGGCATGCGCGAAGCCGTCGAGGCCGTGGGCGAGGAAGCTCTGGAAAATCAGCAGCACGGCGTTGGCCGCCAGCACCGTGTCCCCGAAGATCGCGCCCCGCGCGGTAAACCAGGCAAAGCCCGTGATCAAGCAAAGCGTGCGGATGAAGATGTCGAGATTGACCCGCAGCATGCGGATGAGGCGCGCGCGGTTGCGGATCAGCGCCCAGCGCCAAGCGCCGCCGACCCTGCGCAAGCGCCGGCTGATCAGCACCAGGCCGAGGAAGGCGGCGCTCCACTCGGCGATCAGCGTCGCGGCGGCCACCCCTTCGATGCCCCAGCCGAAACCGACCACGAACAATAGCGACAGCGCAATGTTGAGCCCGTTGACGAAGACCGTCAGCACAAAGGTGGCGCCCGCGCGCTGCATGCCGAGCAGCCAGCCGATCGCAACGTAGTTGGCGAGCGCTGCCGGCGCGCCCCAGATGCGGATCAAGAAATAGGCTTCCCCCAATGCCTCTACCTTGGCGCTGCCCTCGATGATGGCAAAAGCACCAAGTGCGATGGGAAGCTGCAGCGCGATAATGCCGCCGCCAAAAATGAGCGCCAGTAAAAGCCCGCGCGCCAGTACGGCGCGGATCTCGTCGGCGTCCTTGGCCCCTGTTGCCTGGGCGACGAAACCCGTCGTGCCCATGCGCAGGAAACCGAAGCCCCAATAGATGTAGGAAAAAACCAGGCCGCCGATCGCCACCCCGCCGATATAGGCGGGGTCGGGCAGGTGGCCCATCACCGCCGTGTCGACCGCGCCCAGGAGGGGCACCGACAGATTGGACAGGATGATCGGCCCAGCCAGGCGCCAGACGCGGGCGTGCATGGAGGGCTCGTCTGTCAAGTGGGACAGGCGCCGCACGATATCCCACTCCGCCTCTTCAGAGGGGGCGGGTCGGGGCGGGGGTGTCGTGCAACCCGTGTAGGCGTTTTCAGAATGAGCGCGGTCGGCAACGCCTTCACCCCCTCCCTAACCCTCGCCCTCTGAAGAGGGGGAGGGGATTGGTACGCAAAACGCATCCGACAACGACCTACCGCCCGGCCGCATAGCCCTGCATAAAGCGGGGGTTGGCGGCGGCTTTCAACATGCCGTCCGCGCGCGCCACCGCGGCGAGGCGTGACAGCGACCAGTCGTCGGTGACCTCGACGCCATGCCCGCGCCGCTTCAGCGCGTCCATCGTCGCCATCGGGAAGCGCGCCTCCATCTGGACATGGCCCGGCCGCGCGTCACGCGGATAGAACGAACTGGGCCAATGGAATGAGAGGAACTGCGGCGCGTCGATCGCCGCCTGCAGGTCCATCCCGTGATGCAGGTGGCGCATCAGGAAGGTCAGCGCCCACTGGTCCTGGCCGTCGCCGCCGGGCGAGCCGAACGCCATCGCGGGCTCGCCGTCCTTCAGCGCGAGGCCTGGAGTGAGGGTCGTGCGCGGGCGTTTGCCGGGCGCCAGGCTCGCCGGCAATCCCTCCTCGAGCCAAAACATCTGGGCGCGCGAGCCAAGGGGAAAACCGAGCTCGGGGATGACCGGTGAGCTCTGCATCCAGCCGCCCGAGGGCATCGCCGAGACCGCGTTGCCGTGCCGGTCGATCACGTCGATATGCACCGTGTCTGAGCGCACCTCACCTGCTGCCGCTGGGCCGGCGACCGCCAGGCCGGGCTCGCCGACGCCGGCCGCCGCGGCGCCTGCGGGTGGTTTCCATTCGACCATTTCGGGCAGACGCGGCGCCAGCCCGCCCGGCTCACCCGGCCGCAGCTCCAGCGAGGCCTTGTCGCCAATCAGCTTTCGCCGGGCGTCATTGTACTCGTCGGACAGCAGCGTCTCGATCGGCACATCAACAAAGTTTGGATCGCCGTACCAGGCCTCGCGGTCGGCGTAAGCGAGCTTCAGGCATTCGAGCATCACATGCACGAATTCGGGCCCGAGCGGGTCCATCTTGCCGACATCGAAGCCCTTAAGCAGCGCCAGCGTCTGCAGCGCCGCCGGCCCCTGGCCCCATGGCCCGGTCTTGCAGATGGTGAGCCCGCCATAGTCGAGCGTCAGGGCGTCTTCGTACTGTGGACGCCAGGCGGCCATGTCGTCGCCCGTGAGCAGGCCGCCATGCAGCTCGCCGGTCGAATCGAGCCACTTGGTTTCGCGGCAGAAGCGGTCGATTGTCTCGGCAACGAAGCCTTTGTAGAAGGCGTCTTGCGCGGCCTGGTACTGCTTCTTGCGGCTCCGCCCCGCGGCCTCGGCTTCGTGCACGAGACGGCGATAGAACGCGCCCAGCGCCTCGTTGCGGAACAGGCTGCCGGCCGCGGGCGGGCCGCCGCCGGTCAGATATACCGCCGCGCTGGTCGGCCAGGCTTTGCGGAACAGCTCGGCGACACTGCCGATATAAGCCGCGAGCACCGGCACCACCGGATAGCCGCCGCTCGCATAACCGATGGCGGGCTCCAGAATGTCGGCGAGCTTCATCGTGCCGTGGTCGCGCAGCAGGGTGAGCCAGCCGCCGACCGCGCCCGGCACCACGGCGGAGAGCAGTCCCGTGCCCGGAATAAGGTCGAGGCCAAGGTCTCTGTAGCGCGCGATCGTCGCCGCCGCCGGGGCCGGGCCCTGGGCGCACAGCACTTGCGGCTTTTTCTCTTTGGCGCTCCAGAACAGCACCGGCATGTCCCCGCCGGGCCCATTCTGGTGCGGCTCGACGACTTGGAGGACGAAACCCGCAGCGGCGGCAGCATCGAAGGCATTGCCGCCGCGCTCGAGCATCGCCATGCCGGCGGCCGAGGCCAGCCAGTGCGTCGAAGCAACCATGCCGAACGTGCCGCGCAGCTCCGGTCGGGTTGTGAAACTCAAAGCCCGTTTCCCATTCTAGTGTCCTGCCCCGGAAATTCGTCCCACGAATTTCCGGGACTAGCAGGCCACCAAATACTTGGTTCTAGTGTGATTCAGCTTCCAAATTTCGTCACATTGATGCGACGAACTTCGGAACCATCACACTAGTCGTCGATCGGCACCTGGTCGGCGTCGCCGCCGCGTTGCTTGTGGATGAGGTAGAGGTTGCGGGCATAGATGACCAGCCCGCCTGCCTGGCCGGCGATGAACACCGGGTCGCCGCGGTAGATCGCGTAGGACAGCAGCGTCACGCCGCCCAGCACGCTGAAATACCAGAAGGCGACCGGCACGATGCTCTTCTTGGCCCGCTCGGAGACGAACCACTGGATGATGAAGCGCATCGAGAACAGCGCCTGGCCGAAGAAGCCGACCACGATCCAGATGACCTCCGCGGTTGAAAGCGTCGCGTTCATGGAGCGTCAGTCCTCTCTCGAGCTTGTTTGTTTCGTTTTGCCGGGATAGCGCGACCGGCGTTGCAGCCACATCACGCCGAGCAGGTCCCAGATGCCGACCCATAGCCGGTCGAACACGCCGTACTTGGATGTTCCACGTTCGCGCGGACGGTGCTTGACCTCGACCGAGACAACCTCGCGGCCCTGCCGCAGGAAGAGCGGCGGCAGGAAACGGTGCATGTGGTCGAAGCGCGGCAAATCCAAGAACGCCTCGCGCGCGAAGAGCTTGAGCCCGCAGCCTGAATCGGGTGTGGCGTCGCCCAGCAAACGGGACCGGATGCCATTGCCCACCTTCGAGGCAAAGCGCCGCCAGCCGGTATCCTTGCGGTTCTTGCGGTGGCCGCAGGCGACGAGATTTTCGTCGGGCGCACCGCTTGCCGTCATGCGCTGCCAAAGCCGGACGATGCCCTCCGGGTCGTTCTGGCCATCGCCGTCGAGGGTTGCCACGATCGGCGCGCGGGCCGCCTTGACGCCGCTGATGACGGCGCGGCTCTGGCCGCAGCAGACGTCGTGGCGGATCACCCGCAGGCGGTGATGCGCCTTAGCCGCTTCGGCGAGCGCCTCGGCGGTGCCGTCGCTTGAGCCGTCATCGACATAGACGATCTCGAAATCGAGCCGGCCGTCGAGCGCGTCCATGAGCGTGCTGACGATCTCGGCCGCCAAAGGCGCTATGTTCTCCGCCTCGTTGTGGACGGGCACGACGACGGACAGGTCCATGAAGCTTGGCCTCGGCCGGGGTTGAGCAGGCGCCAGCGTTTCCGGACGCCCGCCCGAATTGACCGGTCCCCGGCAACTGTCATACTTAACGCGCGGAAATCGGGCCGCTCCTTAGCACGACTGTACCAACTGTTACCAGTCAGCGCGTGCCGCGCGGCCGGCCCGGACGGTTCCACCTGGTTACCAAGCCGGCGCGCCCCGACCGAATTCTGCCACGCGCTACTCGGAGGTTCGCACCCAAATTGCATAGCCTGCTGACCGGATCGCGGCCATACATTCTGCTCGTGCTGCTGTGCCTGGCGTTCTTTTTGCCGGGCCAGTCGGCGTTGCCGCCGGTCGACCGCGACGAGGCGCGTTTCGCCCAGGCCACGCGGCAGATGCTGCAAACCGGCGATCTCATCAACATCCGCTTCCAGGACACACCCCGGCACAAAAAGCCTGCGGGGATCTATTGGCTGCAGGCGGCGTCGGTCGGGCTGTTCGGCGAGACGAACGCGAACGCCGTCTGGCCCTATCGGCTGCCCTCGGTGCTGGGTGCGATCGCGGCGGTGCTGCTGACCTTCGCACTCGGCTGCGTGCTGTTCGAGCGACGTGTCGCCTTCCTTGGCGCTGCGGTTCTGGCCAGCTCCACATTGCTCGTCATCGAGGCGCATCTCGCCAAAACCGATGCAGTGCTGCTGGCCTGCATATTGGCGGCGATGTTGGCGCTGGCACGGATTTACGCCGGAGCGCGCGACTCTTATGAACACGAAAAGCCGGAGATCGGATGGTCCGCGCCGATCGTGTTCTGGGCGGCGCTCGGCGTCTCCGCCCTGGTCAAAGGTCCGATCGGGCCGATGGTGGCGCTGCTCACCATTGCCGCGCTCTGGATCGCCGACCGGCGGGCGGGCCGGCCGACACGGCTGATCGCGCGGCTGAAGCCCCATATCGGCGTGCCGCTGGCGGCCGCGATTTTTGCGCCCTGGCTGATCGCCATCATGAGCGCCACCGGCGGCAGCTTCGTCGGCGACGCGGTGAAGAGTGATCTGTTGCCCAAGCTGATCTCGGGCCAGGAGGGGCACGGCTTTCCGCCGGGCTATTTCCTGTTTCTGCTGACCGCCACGATGTGGCCGGGCGCGCTCTTCGTCTGGCACGGCATCGTCTGGGGCTGGCAGAACCGCTGGGAATGGCCGGTGACGTTTTGCGTCGCCTGGGCACTGCCCTCCTGGATCGTCTTCGAGCTCGTGCCGACCAAGCTGCCGCATTATGTGCTGCCGCTCTACCCGGCGCTGGCACTGCTTGCCGCGCGCGCGGCCTTCGCCGTGGCAGAGGGCGACATTCCGCGCTTCTATAAATGGGACAGCCGCCTCGCACTTGGCGCCTTCGCCGGCGTCGCGCTTGCCATCGGCGGTGGTCTGGTGGCGCTGCCGATCGCCCTCGACAGCCGCTTTTCCTGGGCCGCGCTGGTCCCGCTCGCTGTTGCGATCGGTCTGTCGGCTTACGTGCTGATCCAATGCCACCGCGCCCGCGTGGTTCCGGCACTCGCCGCCGCCATCATCGGCGCCGCCTTCATCTTTGGTCCCGCTGCGCAGTGGGTGCTGCCGGGGGTCGAGGCGCTGTGGCTGTCGCGTTCGGCCGGGCGGCTGGTCCAAAAGAGCGCGCCCACTGCCAGGCCGACCACGCCTGGGCCGACCGTCGCGGCGAGCGGCTATCACGAGCCGAGCCTGGTCTTTATCCTGGGCCGGCAGACCAAACTGATCGCCCCGGAAGAGATCGCAACAACCATGCGCGGCGATGCCTCGGTGCTGGGGCTCATCGGCGCCGACAAGGAAGGGCGGTTTCGCGCCGCCCTGGCAGGCGATGCCGTCCGGCTGAAGGCGCTCGGCACGGCGCGCGGCTTCAATTATTCCAAGGGCAACTGGGTGACCCTGACGCTCTACCGCCTGACGCCCAAGAAGGCGCGCGCTGTGCGGGATGCACGGTGAGCCGGCCGGGCACAGGGATGCGCGGCGCGCGGCCCGCGGCGCTTTCGTTCACCGGCCTGGTGCTGGCGACGGCCGCGATCGTGGTGTTGTTTCGCCTCTTCCCGGAAATCGATCTTTGGTTCCAGCGTCTGTTCTGGGACGAGACGCAGGGGTTCTTCCTCAAGAACAGCGCCTTCGCGACGGTCTTCTATAAGGGCATCCGCTGGGCGACGCCGGTCGTGGTCGTCCTGTTATGCGTTGTGCTGCTGCTTGGGTTCGTGCGCACCAGCGAGGCCACAATTCGAGCGCGCAAGCCGGCACTTGTCCTCCTCGCCTGCATCGCCATTGGGTCGGGACTGATCGTCAACACGCTGCTCAAGGACCAATGGGGCCGGGCGCGGCCGAGCCAGATCACCGAGTTTGGCGGTGTCATGCAATTCACCCCGCCCTTCGCCATCGCCGAACAGTGCGAGCGCAACTGCTCGTTCGTGGCTGGCCACCCATCATTGGTTTTCGCGTTTTTCGGCCTGGCCTTGTTTGCCGGGAGGCGGCGAGGGCTGGCTCTGGCGGCGGTCACGGTCGGCGGCGCGATGGCCGGGCTCGGCCGCGTCATACAGGGCGGGCATTTCCTGAGCGACGTGATTTTTTCCGGCGTGGTGATGTTCATCGTCTCCTGGGTGCTCTACCGGCTGGTGCTGCCGCTGCGCCTTGATGGCGCGATGCCCCGCGCCGGTGCGCCGCCGGGCGCGCGCAAGGCCGGGGGTGAGATCGCGGTTTTCCTGCGCGAGCTCTTCGCGATTGCCCGCGCCAAGCCTGTCTCGGCAACACCGTCGCATCTGGAGGCAATGGGCACGCGGCTGCTGACGCTGGTGTCGCTGGCGACCGTTGTGGCCTGCGCGCTCGGGATCTTGTGGATCGACCGGCCGCTCGCCCTTGCCCTCAAGGCGAATGCCGGCGGTCTGGCCGGGCTGGCGGAGGCGATCGCCGCCTTCGGCAGCTCGACCATGTGGCTGGTCGCCGCCGGGGTGATGGGCATCGCACTGTGGCTGGCGAGCCGGCGGGTAGACACGGAGGATGCGGCGGAACGTTACCGCGAGGCCTCGCAGCGCGCGCTTTTCTTCCTGGTTGCGGTGGGCGGCGCGGGGCTCACGGTCAATCTCCTCAAGTTCGTCTTTGGGCGAACCCGACCGCGCCTGCTGTTCAGCGAAGACGCCTACGCGTTCCAGTTCTTCGGGACCAATGCCGATGTCTGGTCGTTCCCGTCGGGCCATACGGTGACCGCAGCGGCGGTCGCGGCAGCAATCTATTTCCTCTGGCCGCGGCTAGTGGCGCCGTTCGCCGTGTTGGCGGTGCTGGTCGGATTGGCGCGTGTCGTGCAGACCGTGCATTATCTGAGCGATGTTCTGTTCAGTATCTATCTCGCCCTGATCTTTACGCTCTCAACCAAGGTGTGGTTTGAGCGCCGCGGCTTTCTCATCTTCGCGCATGACGGCACGGCCGGAGACCGCTTGGTGAGCGAACCGGCGGAATAGCGGCAAAGATTTTGGGGAGGGAGTTTCAGATGGACGCTGCTGCAAACCTCGAACAATGGATTGGCAAAAAACAGACGGCCGAAGATGTCGTCACGGCGCGGATGCTCGATCACATGGGCTCCACGCTTGGCCGCGAAGACCCACCGGCGCGCGCGGGCGATGCCATGCCGCCCGGCTGGCAGTGGATGGTCTGTGCGTCGGCAGTAGGCCCGAAAGACACGGCGCCCGATGGGCTGTCCAAGAGCGGCGGCATTCTGCCGCCAATCCCCTTGCCGCGCCGCATGTGGGCCGGCGGCCGCATGACGATCCACCGGCCGCTCCGCGTCGGCGAGGCGGTGCGCTGCGTGACGACGATCAAATCGGCCGTGCAGAAGGTCGGCCGCAGCGGGCCGATCGCCTTCGTCACGCTGGCCTACGACTATTCGGGCGAAAACGGTCTGGCGGTCGCCGAGGAGCTCGATGTCGCCTACCGCGCCGCCGCGCAGCCGGGCGAGACCGCACCGCCGCCGGCCGCCGCGCCGATGGAGGCGCGCTGGACGCGCACGGTCACGCCCGATCCGGTGTTGTTGTTCAAGTACTCCGCGCTCACGTTCAACCCGCACCGCATCCATTACGACCGGCCCTACACGACCGAGGTCGAGGGCTATCCGGGATTGCTGGTGCACGGGCCGTTGATCGCCACGCTGTTGCTCGACCTGATCCGCCGCAATACCGACCGGCCGCTCAAATCGTTGTCATATCGCGCGATGCGCCCGCTCTACGACACCGCACCCTTCGCGCTATGCGGCGCGCCGACGGACGATGCCAGCGGCTGCGTCGTCTGGGCGCTCGACCCCGAAGGCGCAGTCGCGCAGCAGATCGAGGCGGACTTCGGGGCGTAGAGGAGGCCGGTAGCTCTGCTTAACCCCCGTCAGCGACAAGCCCATCGACGGTGACGGTGGCGGGGCCCTCGAAGTCGCGGTCGTGACCGAGGCTGGGAATGCGTTTGCGTGCTTGGGCCACCTTGGCCATGTCGATCTCGGCGAGGATCACACCTTCGCCCTCGCCGGCCTCGGCGAGGATTTCCCCCCACGGATCGACGATCAGCGAGTGGCCGTAGGTCTTACGGCCTTGCGCGTGCTCGCCGCATTGGGCGGGCGCGATGACGAAGGCACCGGTCTCGATCGCCCGCGCGCGCATCAGCACATGCCAATGCGCCCGGCCGGTCGTCACGGTGAAGGCCGAGGGGATGGTGAGGATGCCCGCTCCGGCATGGGCGAGCGCGCGGTAGAGCTGCGGGAAGCGAAGGTCGTAACAGATCGTGAGCCCGATGAGGCCCCACGGGCTGGGCGCCACCACCGCCTCGCTGCCAGGCCGGATACGCTCGCTCTCGCGGTACCACTCGTCCTCGCGCAGGTTCACATCGAAGAGGAATATCTTGTCATAGCGCGCGGCGATGTTGCCGGCGGCGTCGATCAGGAAGGAGCGGTTGGACAGTTTCTCGGCGCCCCGGTCGCGGATCGAAAGCGAGCCCAGCAGGATCCACGTCCCGGTTTCCTGGGCCAGCGCGCGGAAGGCCGGCAACGCTGGATGTTCGTTTTCGGGCAGCCCCTTGGCGAGCGCGAGCTTGGTGTCGGGCTCGATCAGGGTCGCGTTCTCGGGCAGCGTAATGAAATCAGCGCCTTGCCTGGCGGCTTCGCGGGCAAGCGCCAGCCCGCGCGCGACATTCGGCTCGATCTCCCGCCCGGCGGTGATCTGGACGCAGGCTGCGGTGAAGCTCGCAGGGGTCACTGTTTCCTCAATCGCGGGTCACGCAGTGTTTGCCAGCAGCGCGTCGAGCTCGCCCTGGGCTTCCAGCGTGTAAAGCTCGTCGGAGCCGCCGATATGGCGCTCGCCGATCCAGATCTGCGGCACCGAGTTCGCGCCGCCCGCCCTGGCGCTCATCTCGGCGCGCTTCTTGGGATTGAACGTGACGTCGATCTCATCGAAGGCAACGCCCTTGGAGTCCAGCAGCGCCTTGGCACGGTAGCAGAAGCCGCATAGGCCGGTGGTATAGATGGTGACGTCGGGCATTCCGGGGCTCCGTAGCCGATTGCAGGGATGTCGCATCTCCCCCCAACTATTTATAGGTCGGCGCGGGTAAATTTTCCATGGGGCTTGCCGCGGGGGTGACTGGTCAAAAAAAGAGGGCCGGCGTGAGCCGGCCCAAGTTTGGGGTCTGGAGAGAAGGCTCGAAAGACGAGCCTCGAGGAGGAAGCCGGAAAAGGACCCAATCTGCGATTCAAGGGAGGGAGGTCGGCCGCATGGGGGATACGGCATGAATGATCGCGTCTTGAAATCCTCCTCCGTTCTAACTCCGCACGACGGCAACGCCGTCGATGAGGAGGAGCTTATGCGAGGCCCGGCTTGAGGGCTGTGACGGCTGTCACAGGGGGGCGAAAAAATTAACCAGCAGCCAAAAATTTTTTATTTTTCGTTTTATTTCAGACTACTAGACAATGAGAATTATTGCTCTTTCACATCGAATCGGTGGTGACCGGCCAAAAAAAGAGGGCCGGCGCGAGCCGGCCCAAGTTTGGGGTCTGGAGAGAAGGCTCAAATGACGAGCCTCGAGGAGGAAGCCGGAAAGAGGACCCGATCCGCGATCCAGGGGAGGGAGGTCGGCCGCATGGGGGATGCGGCTTGGATGATCGCGTCTCGAAGTCCTCCTCCGTTCTTGCTCCGCACGACGGCGACGCCGTCGATGAGGAGGACCATATGCGGGGGCGCGCGAAGACGCTGTGACGGCTGTCACAGGGCGCGAAAATAAATCGAGGTAGCTGCCGAATTCGGCCGGATGGTGGGCGGTTGGTCTGACTTCCCTCTCCACCTCTTCAGAGGGGAAGGTCGGGGAGGGGGCGTCTCTCCGTCCGCGTATCCTTGTCCAGCCGATCGCGCGCGCTGCGCCACCGGCACCCCCTCCCTAACCCTCCCCCTCTGAAGAAGGGGAGGGGATTTGGCGATATTGACGGGTCGGTTGGTGGATTGCGGGCAAACAGGCGTGCCCGAAACAACCTCAGATGTCGCCGTGGCCTTCGACGATCTCCTCGAGCTCCCACATGTCGAGGATGACGAGATTGTCGCCGTCGCGCTTGACGATGTCCTTGCGCGAGAGATCGGAGAGCGCCCGCGCAACGGTTTCGCGCGTGGTGCCCGAGCGGCTGGCGACGTTGGAATGCACAGGCGCCGGCTTGATCAGAGCCTTGCCGTCTTCGTCCTCTTCGGCTTCGCGGGCAAGGCGCAGGATCTCCGCATAGACCCGGTTGTAGGCGCCCAATGTCGAGAGATCCATGATGCGGTCGGTCGAGCCGCGCACGATCTGGACCAGTCGCCGCATAATCAACAGCGCGAAATAGGGATTGTCCGCCAGCAACTGCTGGAACTGCGCCGGGCTCACCGAAGCGACCGTGGTGTCCTTTAGCGCGATCACATTGGCCGACCGCGGCGCCTCGTCGATCGCGGCCAGCTCGCCGAAGACGCCGCCCTCGACGATCTCGTCGTACGAGACCTCACGTCCCGAATAGGAGAAGTTGACCACCCGCACGCGCCCGCGCGTCACGAAATAGACGTCGCGGCTGTCGCTGTCGCGATCGATGATCTGCTCGTGGCTGGTGTAGTTGCGCCAGTTGGCGATGCCTTCGAGCTTGGTGAGTTGCTCGGCCGGCAAGGTTTCCAGCATTCCGATGTTCTTTAGAGTGTGCTCGCCGCTCGCGTTCATGGCACCCGGCTCCCGGCCTTGACGGCTCTTCCGCGTATTAGCTTACAACGGCAAGACGGACATTTTTGTCCTTTCCCGCCGCGACCCCGCCTTTGACATAGCCCAAGGGGAGCGCGGGCGTCTAATCATTTTGGATGCCGCTGCACCGGCCCACTCCCCCTCCCGGCCCCCATGATTGTACGATCCCGTGGGCGGCCGGGAGGGGGAGTGGGCTGATGCCGCAACAATACTAGACCCCTTCCCAGACGTGTCCGCTGCGCACGACGCGGGTGAAGACCAGGACATCGACGCTGGCGGCGCCGGCGCGTTTCAGCGTGCGGGCGCAGGCCTCGGCCGTGGCGCCGGTGGTCAGCACGTCGTCGACCAGCACCAGGCGCTTGCCCTCGACATCGGCGCGTTTCGCCTTCGCGACCGCGAAGGCGCCCCGTAGCGTCCGGCGGCGCGCCGAGGGGCTCATATGGCCGAGCGAGGCGGTCGGTTTGCGGCGGATCAGCGTGTCGTGCAACACCGCCAGGCCGCTCTCCCTGGCGATCGCCTGCGCCAGCAGTGCCGACTGGTTGTAGCGCCGCCGCCACAGACGCCAGCGATGCAGCGGCACCGGGACAAGCGCGTCGGCCTCGCGGGTGAGCGCCGTGCCGGCCCGCGCCATCAGCGCACCGAAGGCGGGCGCCATATGGGTCTTGTCGCCGTGCTTCAGGCCCAGCACCAGCGAGCGGCTGATGTCATCGTATGTGAGGACGGCGCGGGCGCGGTCGAAGGCCGGCAGCTGACGCGTGCAGGCGCCGCAAATGGCCTCGCTGGCAAGCTCGAACTCGAACGGAAAACCACAGCAGGCGCATTGGGGATCGCTGAGGAAGGCAAGCTCGCGCCAGCAGCCCGGACAGATGGCGCCGCTGCGCTCGACGACCATGCCGCAGGAAAGACAGCGCGGCGGCAGCAGCGCATCGAGCGCCAAACCGCCGGCGCGGCGCAGCAGGCCGAGCGCGGTCGAAGGTCCGTCCATGGCCCCCGAGAGTGACGGCGTTGCATGGACCAAGTCAATTCGCCATGCTTGGCGAACCGCGCCGGCGCGCGCGAAGCCGACCATCAACGAGAGGCCGCCAGCCATGCCCCAACATTCCGATCTTGAAGGAAAATCCGTCATCGTCACCGGGGCCGCGCGTGGGCTCGGCCAGGAATATGCCTGGCAGTTCGCTGCGGCCGGGGCGAATGTGCTCGCCGCCGACCGCGCCGATTGCGCGGAAACGGTCCAGGGCGGCAAGGGCCCGGGCCGGATCGAGGCCTGCACGGTCGATGTGGGCGATGCCGCGAGCACGGCCGCGATGGCCGGTGCGGCGGTCGAGGCCTTCGGCGGCATCAATGTGCTGGTGAACAATGCGGCGCTTTACGGCGGCCTCAAAGGCGGTCCCTTCGACAAGCTCGACGAGGGTGAGTGGGACGCCTGCATGACCGTCAACGTCAAAGGCATCTGGAACGCCTGCAAAGCGGCGGTGCCGGCGATGAAGGAGGCGGGCGGCGGCTCGATCATCAACATCTCCTCGCTCGCGGCCGTCTACGGCTTGCCCTTCGCGCTCCATTACACGACCTCCAAGGGCGCGGTGATCGGGCTGACAAGGGGCCTCGCGCGCGAGCTCGGGCGCAACTGGATCCGCGTCAATGCGGTGGCGCCGAGCGGCGTGCTGACCGAGGGGACGGACGAGTTCTTCGGCGACAAGAAAGAACGCGCTGTGGAGGTGATCCGCGAGGCGCAGTCGTTGAAGCGCAGTCTGGAGACCGGCGATCTTGCCGGCACCGTGCTCTATCTGGCCTCCGACGCCAGCCGTTTCGTCACCGGCCAGACCATCATGGTCGACGGCGGCACGAGTTTTCTCTAGTGCCCTGCCCTGGAAATTCGTCCCACGAATTTCCAGGACGAGCAGGCCATTAAATATTTGACTCTAGTGTGATTCAGCCCCCGAAATTCGTCACAGTGATGCGACGAACTTCTGAACCATCACACTAGCCGTGGCGCCGGCGGCACGCCATGTCAACCCGATGAGCGAGCCCGCGCCGGATAATGTCCGCGTATTCGACCGCAGGACGGTGCGCCGGCATCGCGACCGCGCGGCGGCAGCCTCGATTGGAGGCCGCGAAGGTGGTGGCGGCGATTTCCTGCATCGCGAGATCGCCGGCCGCCTGGTCGAGCGTCTCGACGAAGTGCGGCGGGACTTTGCAAACGTGCTTGAGCTTGGCTGCCATCGCGGCGCGCTGACCGGATTGCTGGCCGGGCGCAGCGGAGTTGAAACCTTGATTGCCGCCGACCTCTCGCCCGTCTGCGTCGCCCTGTCGACCGGCCGACGCAAAGGCGCATTCGGCGTCGTGGCCGATGAGGAGGCATTGCCCTTCGAGCCCGGCGCGTTCGACCTTGTGATCAGCAATCTGGCGCTGCACTGGGTCAACGACGTGCCGGGGGCGCTGATCCAGATGCGCCGCGCGCTCAAGCCTGACGGTTTGTTGCTCGCAGCGTTCCTCGGCGGCGCCACGCTCGCCGAATTGCGCGAGGCGCTGATGGCCGCGGAGCTTGAAATCGAAGGCGGAGCGAGCCCGCGCGTCTCGCCCTTCGCCGATGTGCGTGACGCAGGTGCGCTGCTCCAGCGCGCGGGGTTCGCCCTGCCGGTGGTCGACCGCGACCGGATTAGCGTCAGTTACGACAGCGCGCTCGACTTGATGGCCGATTTGCGGGCGATGGCCGAGACCAACGCGGTTGCCGAGCGCAGCACCCGCTTCACCCGGCGCCAGACGCTGCTGCGCGCGGCCGCGCTGTATCAGGAACGGTTTGGCGCTGCCGATGGGCGGATCGCGGCGGGCTTTGAGGTGATTTATCTGACCGCCTGGGCGCCCGACGCGGCACAACCCCGGCCGCTTGCGCCCGGCAGCGCAACGGGCAGTCTCGCCGATGCGCTCGGCACGCAGGAGATCGCGGCCGGGGATCCTACGCGCCCAGGCCCGGCCGATCGCGGAGACAAGCGCCAGACTTGACCCACGTCAATGTGGGTGGCGGCGTATCGGCGCATCGTTGTTCGATCATCATTGTGGAGGTTCGAGGTGCGCAAAATCTTGCTGCTTGGCGCAATCGCTGTCGGGGCGATGCTGGCCGCATCGGCGCTGCAGGCCGGTGACGTCGAGGCCGGTTTTGCCCGGGCCAAGGCGGTCTGCGCGGAATGCCATGTGGTTGCCACCGGCGTCGGTCGCAGGGTCGGCCGCAGTGGCACCGACGGCGCGCCGCCCTTCGCGACCATCGTCAACGGGCTCAAGCGTAGTGAACGTCAGATCACAACGTTTCTCGCCCGGCCGCATGGCCGCATGCCGGATTTCATCCTGACCCGGCGCGAAATCGACGATCTCACCGCCTATATTCTGAGCCTGCGTCGGCGCTGAGCGATGGTCGCAACGAAACAGCCCCTCCCGATGGATCGGGAGGGGCGCTTCATATTCTTCGCGGCTTGCCGCGTTCAGCTCAACCTTTCGGTTGCGGCACGTAGCGCAGATAGGGCTTCTCGGCGCGCCAGCCGCCGGGATATGCCTTCTTGGCATCCTCGTCGCTGACGGCCGGCACGATGATGACGTCCTCGCCGTGCTTCCAGTTGACCGGCGTGGCGACCTTGTGCTTCGCCGTGAGCTGCAGCGAGTCGATCACCCGCAGCACCTCGTCGAAGTTACGGCCGGTCGACATCGGATAGGTGATCATCAGCTTGATCTGCTTGTCGGGACCGACGACGTAGACGTTGCGCACGGTGGCGTTATTCGCTGCCGTCCGGCCTTCAGCGCCGCCCGTCGTATCGGCCGGCAGCATGTTGTACAGCTTGGCGACCTTGAGATCGGCATCGCCGATCATTGGGTAGTTCGGTGCCACACCCTGGGTTTCCTCGATGTCCTTGGCCCACGCCTTGTGGTCCTCGACGCTGTCGACGCTGAGGCCGATCGCCTTGACATTGCGCTTGTCGAGCTCGGGCTTGATCTTGGCCACGTAGCCGAGCTCGGTTGTGCACACCGGCGTGAAATCCTTGGGGTGCGAGAACAGGATGCACCAGCTGTCGCCGATCCAGTTGTGAAAGCTGATTTCCCCTTCGGTGGTATCAGCGGTGAAGTCAGGCGCCTCGCTGCCGATCTGTACGGCCATGGCAATACCTCCTTTAAAACGTTTTTTCTGGGACCCGGAATAAAGCCGATATACGCCGCCCGGATGATCCTGGCAACGTGTTCGCCGTTGAATCTTTGTCCCACCAGATTTTGGTGTATTTGCGGCAACCGCCGCCGCGATGCGCGCTGCCGGCTCGGCTCAGGTCACGATCTGCAGGAAGAGCACCACGTTGACGACGACCCCGGCTGTGAAAACCAACGTCCGCGCAAACGGCACGCCCAGGTAGAAAACGGCCGCGTGGGCGACGCGGATCCAGAAGTACAACATCGCCATCAGCGCCGTCGTTTCATTCGCCGTCTTGGTCAGGTGAGCGACGATGACCAGCGCGGCGAAGGGCGCGAAGTTCTCGACGAAATTGATGTGACTGCGCTTCGCGCGCCGACCCCAGGCCGGAAGTTCCTTTTCGGGTATCTCGCGGTAGTCCCCCGCCGACATAAAACCGTGGTTCAGCACGATCGCGATCACGTGCGGAATCCACAACACCAGCCCCAGCCCGGCGAGCAGAGTGAGATAGAAAAGATCGGTCGTCATGTCTGTCCCCCTTTATTCCCCATTGTTAACACTACGGTTATTAGTGGGATAAATCCATTCACATTCGGGTGACGGGCGGCTGGACTACAAGCGGGCCGGCGCGTCGCCGTCGCGCCGCGCGCAAAGCCGCTGGATGACCGCCGACCCGTTGCGTTCGACCAGGCCGGATTCGTAAGCGACGACCTCCAGCTGTCCGCGCGCCAGCTCCAGCAGTTCGCCCGGCCGCAGCAAATGATCGGGATTACGAGGCCGGCCATACACTTCGTTGCCGATACCGAAGGTCTCGTAGAGCAGCACGCCGCAAGGCGCGAGCGCGTTGCGCAGCTCGGCGAAAAGCGGGCGATAGAGATAATTGGTGACGACGACGCCATCGAAGCGGCGTCCGGCGAGCGGCAACGGCGCGCCGGTCTCAAGATCCGCTTCGATCACCTCGGCGGTGATTTTCGCCCGGTGCGCGTCCGCTGCCAAATCGGCGAGCCGTGATACGTCGCGGTCGACGGCGACGACCCGGTGGCCAAGGCCCAGGAAATAGCGCGTATGGCGTCCGCTGCCGGCGGCCAGGTCGAGCACGCTCCCAGCGGGTCTTATGAGCCCCGCGAAACGGGTGATCCAATCGGACGGCGGCGGCGCGGTGCCGGGCTGGGTAGGGTCAGACATGGAGGAATTACTGTGGGTTAGCGCCGCGTATTGCGGCGGTCTGGATGGGCTCAGGTGGCGAACATATGGTTGCGAACATATATTGTACTCGCGGCGCATAAGGCTTGTACTATAGACCGTTGGCCCCCCACATACGGGTCAAGGATCGGATCGGAACGGACCGGGCGAAGCCATGATCGTGTTCAACCTCAGATGCGGCGGCGACCACGTCTTCGAGGCGTGGTTCAAGGACAGCGCTACGTATGATCAGCAGAGCGCGGCCGGCGAGGTGGTGTGCCCGGCCTGCGGTGATACCAAGATCGCCAAGGCCCCGATGGCGCCGCGTTTGGGCAAGGGTGTCGGCAAGGGCAAGAGCGCCGGTGGCGGCGAGGCCGAGCAGACCAGCGGTCCGACGGCAAACGACGGAAAAGCAGAGACCGGCGATAAGGCCGCGCTCGCCGTGCGACTGCGCCAGGCGATAGGCGAGATCCGCACGCATGTTGAAAGCAACTGCGACTATGTCGGCCCGTCCTTCGCCGAGGAAGCGCGCAAGATCCACTACGGCGAGACCGAGAAGCGCAATATCTACGGCGAGGCCTCCAGCGACGAGGCCAAGTCGCTGAAGGATGAAGGCGTCGAATTCGGCCGCATTCCCTGGTTGCCCCGCGAGGACGCCTGAGGGACGGCCGGCGCGGTTGCGGGCGGCGGCGCTGATCCGAAATTTTCATTGCAGTGGGGCGGTCGGTGCCGCGATCGGGCGTGTATGACCCGCGCCGCAAGGTCCTCCTGTCCGATCGTCACACATATTTTTTTGGCTTTTTTGGAGAATGCCCGTGCTTGAAGCGAAGACTGCGCTGGTCACCGGCTCGACCAGCGGCATCGGCCTTGCGATCGCCACTGCGCTGGCGGGCCAGGGCGCCAATATCATGCTCAACGGCTTTGGCGACACGGCCGAAATCGAGACGGCGCGCGCGGCCCTTGAGACCGAGCATGGCGTCAGGGCCGCCTATAACGGCGCCGACATGACCAAGCCGGATGAGATCGAGAACCTGATCGCGGCGACGGTTTCGAGCTTCGGGTCGGTCGATATCCTGGTCAACAATGCCGGCGTCCAGCACACCGCGCCGATCGAGGATTTTCCGGTCGAGCGCTGGGACGCCATCATCGCGGTCAACCTGTCCTCGGGCTTTCACACTATGCGCAACGCGGTGCCGCATATGCGCGCGAAAGGCTGGGGCCGGATCATCAACACTGCCTCGGTCCAGGGCCTTGTTGGCTCGGTGCAAAAGGCAGCCTACGTCGCCTCCAAGCACGGCCTCGTCGGCATGACCAAGGTGGTGGCGCTGGAGACCGCGGGATCCGGCATCACCTGCAACGCGGTCTGCCCCGGCTGGACGCTGACCGAGCTGATCAGGCCGCAGATCGAGGCGCGCTCGCAAGCGCTCGGCGTCGACCGGGAGGAGGCCGGCCGCGATCTTTTGAAGGAAAAGCAGCCCTCCCAGCAGTTCGTAACCGTGCAGCAGCTCGCGGGTCTAGTGGTCTTCCTGTGCAGCGCTGCCGCTGCCCAGATCACAGGAGCTTCGATCCCAGTCGATGGCGGCTGGACGGCGCAATAGCCGTACGTGCCGACGTTCACCTACCAAGGGATCACGGTTCACTACACCGAGACCGGGCTCGGACGCGTCGGGCCGCTGGTCGTGCTGATCCATAGCGGCTCGAACAGCGCTGCCCAATGGGACGGCGTGGCGGCGCAGCTAGGCGAGCGCCACCGGGTGCTGGCGCCCGATCTTTACAATTGCGGCGGGACTTCACCATGGCCGGGGCCGGGTCCCCTGACTTTCGATGCTGAGACACAGCTGGTTCGTGCGCTGATCGCGCGCGCCGGCGGCAGCGCCCATCTGGTCGGGCATTCATTTGGCGGCGGGGTGGCGTTGCGCATCGCTGCGCTCGCCCGCGAGGCGCTGCTCAGCCTGACCCTGATCGAGCCACCGGGCTATCCGTTACTGCGCGACGCCGGCCACGAAGAGGCTTACGCGGACTACGCCGGCGTGCGCGACGCTTTTCTGGCAGCCGTCGGGCGGGGCGATCACGCAGCTGCCTGGCAAGGCTTCATCGACCACTACCACGGTCGCGGCGATGCCTGGGCGGGACTGTCGGAACGCGTTCGGGCCAAACTCGTCGCGCGCTCGCCCACCCAGATCGGCGTCTATCAGGCGCAGGACAGCAATCCTACGACGCTCGCCGACATCGCCCGTCTCGGTGAGGAAACGTTGCTGCTGCAAGGCGAGCACGCGGCGATCGCCGAACGCAGCTTTTGCGCCCTGATCACGGCTACCGCGCCGGCCTGCCGGTCGATCATCATCGCCGGCGCCGGGCATATGTCGCCGATCAGTCATGCCCAAGAGGTCGCCGAGGCCATCGACGCCCATATTTCAGCCAGGCAGCTGTAGCCGGACACTCCGTCGCAGGGCGGGGAGCGGGCGGCGCATTAACTTCGTACCTATATCTGCGGGATAGAATTGGTATCTGCGGGATAGAATTGGTCATCCGCCGATTGGCGCCTGCTTGGCCGGCGCGGCTGAACAAACAGATCGAGCTAATATGCTGGTGCCCAAGAAACCGACTTGGCTTGGCCGCAAGAATGTGCGGCGAATAACCCTGGCGCTGCAAGGCGGCGGGGCGTTGGGCGGCTTCGTCTGGGGCGTGCTCGACCGTCTGCTCATGGATGGGCGGATCGAGGTCGAAGGCATCAGCGGCACTTCATCAGGCGCCATCAATGCCGCGCTCTTCGCCGACGGCATGGCCGAAGGCGGTCCGGCGGCGGCGCAGGATCGGCTGGAGGCGTTCTGGCACGGAATCGCGAAAGCCTGCGAGGCGCGTCGGCGGCCGTGGTTTTCGATCCGCAAGCAGCTGCGCGAGCGCCGGCTCAACCTGTCCAGCCTCAACGTCTTCCACGACGTGATGCACCGTCTGATGATCCCCTACGCCTTCGATGCGGCGACCATGGATCCGCTGCGCTCGGTGATCGCGTCGAGCATCGATTTCAAGCGGCTCAATGCGGCCGTGGCGCCCAAGCTTTTCGTCAACGCGACCGATATCGGCACCGCCTCGATGCGCATTTTCACCCGGCCGTCAATCAGCGTCGATGCGCTCTGCGCCTCGTCCTGCCTGCCGATGCTGTTCCATCCGGTCGAGATCGACGGCGCCCATTATTGGGATGGCGGCTTCATGGGCAATCCGGCGCTGACCCCGCTCGTCTATGGCTGCAAGAGCCCCGACATTTTGTTGGTGCAGACCGAGCCCTCGGGCCCGCGCCCGCCGCCGCGCACCGCCGCGCAGCTCATCGAACGCATGAGCGAAATCAGCTTCACCGCGACGCTGGCCCGCGAGCTGGAGGCGATCGCGCTGCAGGAGGGCGTCACCGACGGCGATCTCGCGCGCAAGCCCAAGATGCCCAAGACCCATCTCCACATGATCCGGCCCGACCGAGACCTCGAAGCCGAGGGCGGGCCCGGCTACTCCAAGTTCAACGCCGAATGGGCCTACATCACGCATTTGCGCGACCTTGGGCGCGCGGCGGCCGATGACTGGCTTTCCCGCTCGTTCGAGCGCATCGGCCGCGCGACGACCGCCGACCGGGAGAACCGCTTCGGCTGATCCGCTCGCGAGCCTACCGGCCCAAAACGCCTAAAGAAAAAGCGGCACCCGATAATTCGAGCGCCGCTTTCCCTCGTTGATGACGTCAGTTGATAACGTGGTCTTCACCGCATGAATTGCGGCTGCTTGCAGTGCCGGGTCAGTCCCGGTGGCCCGGATAGATGAACATCCGCCAGATCTCACCGGTGCGCTCGTTGACCCCGGCGAACTGACGCTTGCCGGCGAAGGACTTGGTGACCCGGTAGCAGGTCTCGTAGCCTTCGCTCAGCCCCGTGCCGGAGATGCACAGCTTGCCGTCGACAACCGCCCAGACGCCGCGAATTCGGCCCTGGCGATGCTCGACGCCGCCGCCTTTGACGCCGCTGCGGGTGACCTGGTAGTTGCCGGTGAGCGTGCCGTCGGGGTGCAGCTTCAGCACCTCGTCGCGCATTTCATCGCCATGCGAGGTCGAACGGCGGACCTCGCTGCCCGGCAGCAAGCCTTCCAGCAAGGCCGGGCGGCTGGCCTGTGCCGGAAGGCTTAGGGCGGTGGCCGCGATCGCCGCGGCGAGTATGAATTTACGCATGGGCAAAGTCTCCTTGATCAATCGATGAATGCGAAGCGTGGGGGTCTACCTGCCACGGTAGGGGGGCGGGCGGCGGAAGGCTGTGATCGGTGTCATTGGCCATGTCATACGGGCCGGAAGACCAGAATGTCACCATTGAATGGGATTTATCCATTCGATCGCATAAGACCTCAGTATCATAATTCCTCAATACCATATTTCCATCGCCAGGCCCCGGGCGTCGCGCGGCGGATCTTCGGGCAGGCGCTTTGCCTTGCCGCGAGCCATGCGCTCGGCGGCCAGGGTGAGCGCGCAGGCGTCGAGCAGATCGTCGGCCATCGCACGCTCGCCGCCAAGCAGGTCGATCCAGGGCTGGATGCGCACGAAACCGGCGGCCTCCAGCAGCCCGGTGCGCTCGGCGATGCCCTCGGCGGATTTCTTTGAGTGCTGCAGCGGCGCGCCCTTGAGCGAGAGGAAGGCGAGCTCGGGATGGGTCTCGCGGATGCGCGCCTGATCCTCGGGCCTTATCGTGGCGTCGATCTCGCGGATCTTGTCGAGCAGGTACCAGGCCTGTTTGCTCAAGCCCGCGCCGTCCGATTTCGCCCACTCATTGGCGCTCGGATAATCCGCGAAGTCGAGCAGCGGTCGCCGCAGCCCGAGAAAGACGCTCGACCGGCGCTTGCCCAGCAGCTTGCGCGCCAGCCGGTCGCAGCCGCGCTCGCCGCTCTCGGGCAGGCCGATCGGCATGTCGACCGCGATCATGTCGGCCGCCGGCAGATCGGCCCACCGCTCGAAAATCACGAAATCCGCGCTGCCCCGCTCGGGCTCGCGCCGCACCATCAGCCAGCCCCCGCGGCAACCGTCGATCCCGGCCACGACCGTCATGTCCGCCTCATTTCGCTTTCGACAGCGAGACTTCAAACCTCATTAAGGTTAACGGTTTGTCAACAATTTGATCTTAGGGTGATGCCTGCGTCGGTCTTCGGCATGAGATCTCCTCCATTCGGAGGACCAAACGCCACGGTATTGACGCCTCCCTGTTCCCAAGACTTGAGCCGCCCCCTCCAGGGCGGCTCCTTTTTTAGCCACTCGTTTCGGGCTTGGGGCGCCTGTTCGTTGCTGGCCTTCCCATGACCGCCGGATTCCGTGTATTGAGCGCGGGAGGCGCCCCGCATCGCGCAAGGGCGCTAAAGCCCCAACCAGCGGGGAGGCGCGCCATGGTCGATCCGAACCTGCCGAAATTCGATACGCTGAGCCTGCATGCGGGCCAGCAGCCCGATCCGGCGACCGGCGCGCGGGCGGTGCCGATCTACCAGACGACCTCCTTCGTCTTCGACGGCGTCGACCATGCCGCGGCGCTCTTCAACCTGGAGCGCGCCGGCCACATCTATTCGCGCATTTCCAACCCGACCGTCGCCGTGCTGGAAGAGCGCTTGGCGGCGCTCGAGGGCGGCGTCGGTGCGGTCTGCACAGCGAGCGGCCAGGCGGCGCTGCATCTTGCCATCGTGACGCTGATGGATGCGGGCAGCCACATCGTCTCCTCGCAGTCGATCTATGGCGGCAGCCACAACCTTTTCAGCCACACATTGCCGCGCTTCGGCATCACCACCACCTTTGTCGATCCGCGCGACCCGGATGCCTTCAGACAAGCCATCACCAAGGACACGCGCCTCGTCTTCGGCGAGACCATCGGCAATCCGGGCTGCGAGGTGATGGACCTGCCCGCCGTCGCCGCGGTGGCGCACGCGGCCGGCCTGCCGCTGATGATCGACAATACCTTCGCCAGCCCCTATCTCTGCCGGCCGCTGGAGCACGGCGCCGATCTCGTCCACCATTCGGTGACCAAGTTCATCGGCGGCCACGGCATCGCCATCGGCGGGGTGATCGTCGACGGCGGCACCTTCGACTGGGAAGCGTCCGGCAAATTCCCGACGCTGACCGAGCCTTACGCCGGCTATCACGGGCTCGACTTTGCCGAGGAGTTCGGGCCGGCCGCCTTCATCATGCGCGCCCGCGCCGAGGGCCTGCGCGATTTCGGCGCCTGCATGAGCCCGGCCAACGCATTTTATATTCTGCAGGGGGTCGAGACGCTGCACCTGCGCATGCCGCGCCATGTCGAAAACGCGCATGCCATTGCCAAGTTCCTCTCGGAGCGGCCCGAGGTGGACTGGGTGAGCCATCCTGACCTGCCCGACCATCCCGATCACGATCTGGCCAAACGCCTGCTACCGAAGGGCGCGGGGGCGATCTTCAGCTTTGGCATCAAGGGCGGGCGTGAGGCCGGCCGTGTCTTCATCGAGCGCCTTGGCCTGTTCTCGCATCTCGCCAATGTCGGCGATGCCAAGTCGCTGGTGATCCACCCCGCCAGCACCACGCACCAGCAAATGGATGCGGCGGCGCTTCAAGCGGCGGGCATCAGCGAGGGGCTGGTGCGGCTCTCGGTCGGGCTCGAGGATGCGGACGATCTCATGGGCGATCTGGGCCAGGCACTGGCGGCGGCGGCGCGCGCGGTGACGCCCCGGGCTGCTGAGTAGCGCGGCCGAGTAACAACGGCGGCAGGGAAGGGGAGCGACCCCACGATGGAATTCAAGGTCGGCGGCAAGGCCGTCTTCGCGGCGACGGGGGGCAAGGATTTCGATCCGGCATTGCCCTGCATCGTCTTCCTGCACGGCGCCGGCATGGACCACACCGTCTGGGCGCTGCAGACGCGCTATTTTGCCTGGCACGAATACAGCGTGCTGGCGGTCGATCTGCCCGGCCACGGCAAATCCGAGGGCCCGGCGCTGACCTCCATCGGCGACATGGCCGACTGGGTGTGGGCGCTGTGTGATGCGGCCAAGGTGCCGGAAGCCTCGCTCGTCGGCCACTCCATGGGCACGATCGTCGCGCTCGAAGCGACCAGGCGGGCGCCGGGTCGCGTGCGCGGGCTGGGCCTGGTGGCGACGGGGGCGAAGATGCCGGTCCATCCCGAGCTCCAGGCGGCCGCCGATGCCGGCGAGCACAAGGCCTACGACCTGGTCGTCGATTGGGGCTTCGGGAAACGTGGCCGCATGGGCGGCAACCAGGCGCCGGGCTTATGGATGTCGGGTGGCGCGACGCGGCTTCTGGAGCGCGGCACCGGAGGCGCGCTTGGCACGGACTTCGCGGCCTGCGCGGCCTATGAAGGCGCGCTTGAAGCCGCGGCCATGGTCGCCTGCCCGGTGGTCGTGATCGCCGGTGCCGGCGACAAGATGACGCCGCCCAAGGCCGGCCGCGCGGTCGCCGACGCCATCGCGGGCGCCAAATTCGTCACCATCGATTGCGGCCACATGCACATGATCGAGAAGCCGGGCGAGACCCTCGACGCGCTGCGGGGGACGCTGTGAGGCCGGGCCGTTTGGGCAAATCCCCGTGCTCCTCATCCTGAGCCTGTCGAAGGATGAGGGATGCAGGTAGAGGTCGGTGAGCGCCGGCCCACCGCCACTCCCGCGTCGACGGCCTCGTCCTTCGACAGGCTCAGGATGGGGCTCTTGGTAGGCTGGCGTGGTCGGTGCGAGCGGCTATCGCTTAGGCGTTCCTGACCGCCACGTCCATCCGCCCAACGCTCTCGATCTCCAGGGTGATCACATTGCCGGCCTTCACGGGGCCCACGCCCTCGGGGGTACCGGTCATGATGATGTCGCCGGGATGGAGCGTGTAGAAGCTCGAGCACCAGGAAATCAGCTTCTCGACATTGTAGATCAGAAAGCTGGTGTTGGAATCCTGCCGCAGCTCGTCATCGACCCAGAGCTTGAGGTCGAGCGCATTGGGATCGGGAACCTCGTCCTTGGTCACCAGCCACGGCCCCAACACCGAATAGCTGTCGAGGCTCTTGCGCACCGAGCGGTCCTCGTTGCCGCGCACGGTCATGTCGAGGGCGAGCGCGTATCCGGCGATGTAGTCGCCGGCCGCGTCCAGCGGAATGTCCACGCCGGTTTTGGAGATGACCACGCCGAGCTCGCCCTCATGGTCGTTGCGGCGGTCGGTGAAGCGCAGCGCCACCCCCTGGCCCGGCCCTACCAGCGATGAATTCGCCTTCAGGAAGGGGCCGTATTCCGCGATGCCGAGGATCTTCTTACCCGTCGCGATGTTCGGGTCGGCTTCGGCCTCGGCCTGGTGCTTGGCGTAGTTGACCGGCGCGCCGATCACCTTCGTGGGGTTGGCGACCGGGCTCTTCAGCGTGACATCCGCGATCGGCACAGCCTTGGCCGATCCTTCGAGCCTGGCGACTTCGGCCAGCACCGCATCGAGATGGGCGATCAACGCGTCGCCTTGCGGCGCCGGCCAGCGCGTGGCTGGGATCGCCTCGATTGCGGCGCTGACATCGAGGACTTGATCGCCCTTCACAAGTCCCAATCGGTCATCGTCATATCGGCACAAACGCATCGCGCCTCACCCCCTTCTCGTTGTTTTGGTGCGTAACTTCGGGACGCCAATCTGCCCGGTCACGGAATACGACCAACGATACATGACCGAACCGGCGTTGCGCCAGAGCGATCGGTCAAGCGGTCGAGATGGCATGGGATACAACGCCGGGCGGCCTTTGCGTTGCTTCGCCATCTTCGCCCAGACGCGCCAGTACCTCGAAAAAGTCGTGGCGCTTCCCGGCCGGGATCGTCGCACGAAAGCGCGCTTCGGCGCGACGCGTGCCTTGAAGGCTTTTTTGCAGGGCCTCGGTGCCCGCCGCGGTCACAAAAAGGCGGTTGACGCGCTGATCGCTCTTGTCCCGCTCGCGCGTGATATAGCCGCGTGTCTCGAACCGGTGGGTCAGCTCGCCGATCGTGCTGCGATCGCTGCCGGTCGTCTTGACGAGGTCGTTCTGTGTAATGCCGGGGTTCTGGTAGATCGCGATCAACGTCATGAACGGTCTTGGCCGCAATCCCGCCTCGCCAATTTCCTCGGCGATCAGCTCCCCCGCCCGCTTGAGCGCCAGTTTGAGCAACCGGCAGGACGCATTCGTGAGGTCATACGCATCGAGCTCACGCACTTCAGCGTCCTGGTTCGGCCGCGAACCGTCGCCCGACATCGACCCCTCCCGACGAATTTCGTTGAAATAGCCGACGCGAATATCCAGCGGATCGCCAACATACACAACTCCATCTTGCTCGATACTCATGCAGATTACGTCGCAGGCCATTCACCCAGCGCATGGCCAGGTTGCACGAACCGGCCGAATCGCGACAATTCGGGCCGGCGTGGCGATATAACGGTTGCGGGCCAACGCATGATAAGTACGCTGACCAATAAGAGCCTGACAAGCTGCCGCGGTCATCAGCTTGCGGCCGCGGGCGGCAGCAGCGCCGCAAGAAGTATTCAAGGGGAGTGGTCATGGAATTTGGCATTCAGTTTTTTCCCGACATCGGGCCGGATATCGCCTCCGCCGAGACCTATTGGGACGATTGTCTGCGTCTGGTCGATCAGGTCGACGCGCTTGGATACACCCATGTGCGAACCGTCGAGCACTACTTCGAGTCCTACGGCGGATATTCGCCCAATCCACATCTCTTTCTGGCCGCGGCCTCCCAGCGCACCCGCAAGGCGCGGCTGGTGACCGGCGCGGTGCTGCCGGTGTTCAACCATCCGCTGAAGATCGCTGGCGAGATCGGCATGCTGGATGCGATCTCCGGCGGTCGTCTTGAAAGTGGCTTCGCGCGCGCGTTCCTGCCGCACGAATTCGAGCGGTTCGGGATCAGCATCGACGAGAGCAAGGCGCGCTTCCAGGAGGGCATCGATCAGGTGCGCGCGCTCCTCGAGGATGAGAATGTCAGCTCCGACGGCGAGTTTCATTCCTACGGGAAACTCACCTCCCTGCCGCGGCCGACGCAAAAGCCGCGCCCGCCCTTCTGGGTCGCCGCCATCGCCACCCCGGCGAGCTTTGAGAATGCCGGCAAGATGGGCGATTCGGTGATGGCGATCCCGATGGCCGGCGCCAAGATGCGCGAGCTTCTGGGGGTCTACCGGGAAGCCTGGAAGTCGGCCGGCCACGAGGGCACGGGCCGGGTCATGCTGGCCTTTCATATGTACTGCACGCCCAGCGAGAATGAGGCGGTGAAGACGGCGCGCGAGCCGCTCAATCGCTACCTGAAGTCGCTGGTCAACTCCGCCTCGGACTGGACCAGCGGCGCGTCGTCGAAGGATTATCCGGGCTATGACAAGATCATCGAGGGGTTGGCCAAGGAGACGATGGATACCCAGCGCGCCAAGAATGCCGCCTGGATCGGCTCGCCCGAGAGCATCTGCGAGCAGATTTCCACTATCCTAGCCGATGCCGGCACTTTCGAGATCGCCTCCTTGCAGGTAAACTTCAACACGATCACGTATGAACAGGCGGCGGCATCGATGCGTCTTTTCTCCGAGCAGGTGATACCGAAGTTCGCGGGAGCCGCGCGTGCCGCCTGAGCTCGCGCGGGCTGTTGTCGTCCCTGCTTGATGGTCGGAAAATCCAGCAGGCAATCGGGACCCGAGGGGCCAGGACTCTGATGAACGAGATCGACGCCGACGCCTTCAAGCTTGGCATGCGACAGTTGGCCGCCGGCGTATCGATCGTAACGACGCGCCGTGAAGAAGGCCGGTCCGGGTTGACCGCAACGGCGGTTTGTTCTGTGTCGGCCGAGCCGCCCCAGCTCCTGGTCTGCGTCGATCAGGACTCCGAGACCTACGAAGCCATCCGCGATTCCGGCGTGCTTTGTGTGAATTTGCTCGACAAGCGCCATGAAGCCCTCGCGCGCTGTTTTGCCGGGATGACCGGCAAGCAGGGCGAGGCGCGCTTTGCGGAAGGCAAATGGGGCGCGCTGCAGACCGGTGCGCCGATGCTCGAGGATGCGCTGGCCGCCTTCGACTGCCGAATCCGCGATGTCCTCCATTCGGGCAGCCACTGCATCTTCGTGGCGCGTGTCCTGGCGGTCGCGGCCAAGCCGGGCGGCGAGCCCTTGCTCTATGCGGATGGGCAGTTCGCCGGGCTGGAAGCCTGACCGGGCCGATTTTCCAGCCGGGCCGTTAGCCCACGCGCCTGCTGAATTCATAACCGGGCTGTGTTAGGTTTGGCGTATTCGAACGGTCATATGAAGGTATTTGACCACCTCGAACGGCTTTCGAAACCGGTGTTCAGCGGGGTCCCGATCATGTGGCCGAAATCGCTATATCGTGCTTTATGCGCCGCGGCCATGGGCTTGGCGGGCGTGGCGGCTTGGGGCCTGGCGGTCTTGTCGATCTCGGCGGCCGCGACGGCAGCACCGGACTGCCGCTGCCGCTATCAGGGCGCTTTCTACCAAACCGGCCAATGCGTGTGCATGCGCGTCGGCGGCAGCACGCGCCGGGCCTGCTGCGGCAAGGTCCTCAACAACACGTCCTGGTCGTTTGTCGGCGATAGTTGCAATCTGGTCCGCCGGGAGGAGGCGCCGCGCGCCACGCCCGCACCCTGGAGCATCGCCCGGCGTGCCGCCAAGGGCGCGGTTGCCCGCCGGCAGGATATTCGCTGAAACGGCGTTTCCGGGGCAGCTCGCCGGCAATTTTCGGCCGACAGGATTCCATAGCCATAATCGGCACGCGAGCCTTGCAAAGGCCCGTGCATTGCCCGCCCGGCAGCGATAGGGTTTCGAAGTCGCAGGGCCTGCCCGCGCTCGGCCTTTTTTCGGCCGATACTCGGAATGAGTATTCGAAACAAGGCTTCGAAATGAGCAGACGCGTGGGTGGATGAAATGGCCAATTCCCCTGGAGCCAATTCCCCTGGAGCTAATTCCCCAAGACCGAATTCCTATGATGCGATCGTTGTCGGCGCCGGCGTGATCGGCGCCGCTGTCGGTTTCGAACTCGCCAAGAAGGGCATGAAGACCCTCAATCTCGACAAGCTGCCGGCGTCCGGGTATGGCTCGACCGGGGCGTCCTGCGCCATTATCCGGACTTACTATTCCACCATCGACGGCTGCGCCATCGCCTATGAGGCCGTGTTCGACTGGCGCCGCTGGGCGGATTACCTGGGCGCTGCGGACGAACGCGGTATCGCCAAGTTCCACGAAACCGGCGTCGTCCTGGTGATCGCTGGTGGCAGCGACCGGATGAGCAGCATCCGGCGCAACATGAACGCCGTCGGTATTGCGTTCGAGGAATGGGACGCGGCGACGCTGAAGGAAAAACTGCCGATCTATGATCTTGCCTGCTATGCGCCGGCCAAGCGTCCCGACGATCCGGGGTTTGCCGAGCCGACCGGCGGCGAAGTCGAGGGCGCGGTCTATTTCCCCGATGGCGGATATGTCAGTGACCCCCAGCTTGCCGCGCACAATCTGCAGCGGGCCGCCGAGGCGCATGGCGGCGATTTCCGTTTCAATGCCGAGGTTGCCGAGATTCGCAAATCGAACGGCCGCGTCGCCGGCGTGACGCTGCGCGACGGGACGGCGATCGACGCACCGGTGATCGTCAATGTCGCCGGCCCGCATTCCTCGATCATCAACGTCATGGCCGGCGCCGATGCGGGCATGAAGATCAAGACCCGGGCGCTGCGCCACGAGGTCGCGCATGTGCCCTCGCCGAAGGGCTTTGATTTCGAGAAGAACGGCTATGTGGTCTCCGACAGTGACATCGCCGTCTACATCCGCCCGGAGATCGGCAACCACATCCTGATCGGCAGCGAGGACCCCGAATGCGATCCACGCGACTGGGTCGATCCGGATGACTTCAACCGCGATTTCACCGATCAGTGGACGGTGCAGGCCCAGCGCGCCGGCCAACGCATTCCGACCCTCGGTATTCCCGGCCAGGCCAAGGGCGTGGTCGATCTCTATGACGTTTCCGACGACTGGATCCCGATCTACGACAAGTCGGACGTGCCAGGTTTCTATCTCGCCATCGGCACCAGCGGCAATCAGTTCAAGAACGCGCCCGTCGCCGGTGCCATGATGGCCGCGCTGATCGAGGCCTGCGAGGCCGGCCGCGACCACGACGCCGACCCGCTGCAATTCAAACTCAAGCACATCGGCCGGACGATCGATGTCGGCTTCTATTCCCGCCGGCGCGAAGTCAACCAGGAGAGCAGCTTCTCGGTGCTGGGGTAGGCGCGCGCCGGCCAGCTTATCCCGCGAAGGACGTTCACCGTCGCACCTGACACGAAAGCCGCCGTGATGGCGCTTGACGGCCTGCCGCGATAATTTGGATGAACCGGCGCGGCGCTTGCGCTATCACTTTCTACATGACCGTAAAGAATCCAGAGCTACCCCAAAAGCGTTGAGGGAGAACGATGCAGACATTCGACAAGTTCTATGTTGGCGGTGCCTGGGTGGCGCCAACCGGTAACGAGACCATCGACGTCATCAATGGCACCACCGAGGAGGTGATGGGCCGGATCCCCGCCGGCAGCGCCGAGGACGGCGCCAAGGCGGTCGAGGCGGCGCGCGCGGCGTTCGACGGTTGGGCTGCGACTTCCGTTGAGGAGCGGATCGGCTATCTCAAGAAGATCCAGGAGGGGCTCGTCGCCCGTGCCGACGACATCGCGCTGGCGATCACCGGCGAGGTCGGCATGCCGATCAAGCTCTCCAAGATGATCCAGGCCGGGAACCCTGCCTTCCACTTTGGCCAAGCGGTCGAGCTTCTTGAGAGCGAGAGCTTCGAGGAGGAAATCGGCAACTCCAAGATCGTCAAGGAGCCGGTCGGCGTCGTGGTTTGCATCACGCCGTGGAATTATCCGCTCAACCAGATCACCGCTAAGGTCGCCCCGGCGCTCGCCGCCGGTTGCACGGTGGCGCTGAAGCCGAGCGAGATGGCGCCGATCTCGGCATTCATTCTTGCCGAGGTCGTCGAGAAGGCCGGGCTTCCTGCCGGCGTCTTCAACATGGTGACCGGGTACGGCCCCGTGATCGGCGAGGCCATGGTCAGCCATGCCGATACCGATATGATTTCGTTCACGGGCTCCACGCGTGCCGGCCGGCGCATCTCAGAGATCGCCGCCCAGTCGATCAAGCGTGTGGCGCTCGAACTCGGCGGCAAGTCGGCCGCGATCGTGCTCGACGACGCCGATCTGTCCAAGGCGATCAAGGGCGTTGTCGCCGCCTGCTACCTCAATTCGGGCCAGACCTGTGCGGCCCATACGCGCATGCTGGTGCCGGAGTCCAAGTACGACGAGATCAAGGTGCTGGCCGCCGAGGCGGCCGAGAAATGGACGCCGGGCGATCCCATGGTGGACGGCACGCGCCTTGGCCCGCTGGTCTCCGAAGCGCAATGGAACCGCGTTGCGGACTACATCCAGAAGGGCATCGACGAGGGCGCGGAGTTGATAACCGGCGGCCCCGGAAAGCCGGAGGGTTTGGAGACGGGCTACTTCGTCAAGCCGACCGTGTTCGGCAGGGTCGCGCCCGATGCCACCATCGCCCAGGAGGAGATCTTCGGCCCGGTGCTGGCGATCCAGACCTACAAGGACGAGGACGACGCGGTGGCCATCGCCAACAACTCGATCTACGGTCTGTCGGGCGGCGTCTGGTCGGCCGATGAGGCGCGCGCGCTTAAAATTGCCAAGCGTATCCGCACCGGCTCGATCGATATCAATGGCGGCCGCTTCAATCCCGCCGCGCCCTTCGGCGGCATGAAGCAGTCCGGCAAAGGCCGCGAATGGGGCAAGTACGGCCTGGAAGAGTTCCTGGAGATCAAGTCGATCCAGATGTAGGGGCGGACCCAGGCCAGCAGGCCTCGTCATTCCCTCCAGCCAATACCCTAATTCCCCTCCCCCTCAAGGGGGGAGGGGAATTCAAAGATCGGGCGAGGAGACGAAAGCTCACTTATCCCTGCCAGTTCGGATCGGGCTCTTCGGGGTCGGACGCGAGCCCCGCCGCCTTGATGCCCTCGATGGCGGCGTATTCGTCCTTCTCCGAGGTGTCGCCCGTCACCCCGACGGCGCCGACGATCTCGCCGCCGTCCTTTATCAGCACGCCGCCCGGCACGGGGATGAAGCGCCCGCCCGAGGCTGCGGCGAGTGCATTCACGAAAGTCGGCCGCGCTTCGACCAGGTTATCGCGGATCTTGCGGCTGGATATGCCCATGCCGAGGGCGCCGTAGGCCTTGCCGCTGGCGACCTCGACGCGGAGGATGCCTGAGCCGTCTTCGCGCTTCAGTGCCTTCAGGTGGCCGCCGGCATCAAGTACGACGACGGTCAACGGGTTCATTTTTTCCGTGCGCGCGGCGGCCAGCGCGGTGTCGACGATGATGGAGGCTTGGTCGAGGGTGAGTGCCATTGGTCCTGCTCGCTCCTGTTCTGTCGTGTTTCTTCCGCCTGTCCAGCCTGGCTTTCGCGGCGGCGGCCCCGGGTTTCGCGGCGGCCGAATAGTCACTAGCATAGCCCGGCGGCGCCCGCATCAAGCCTGGAAAGGGCATGGCCGGGCGTACCGGACGAACAGCACACGAGCGAACGGTCATGGATTTCGGCCTCACCCGCACCCTCTACGATACCGAGCACGAGATCTTCCGCTCCTCGGTGCGCCAGTTCCTGGAAGCCGAAGTGCTGCCGCACTACGCCGACTGGGAGGAGGCCGGGCAGACGCCGCGCGAGATCTGGCTGCGCGCCGGCGAGGTGGGACTGCTGGGCACCAGCATTCCCGAAGCCTATGGCGGCTCGGAAGGCGGCTTCCTATACGACGCGGTGGTGATCGAGGAACTGGGCCGCTACGGCGTCGCGGCGCCCGCCTGGGACATGCATGCGCATATCGTCTCGCCGATCATCGTCGGCTTCGGCTCCGAGGACCAGAAGCGCGACTGGCTGCCGGCCTTGGCGGCGGGCGAGAAGATCATTTCGATCGGCCTCACCGAGCCCGACGGGGGCAGCGACCTCAAGACGCTGCGCACCACCGCCAAGCTCGACGGCAACCATTATGTCGTCAACGGGTCGAAGACTTTCATTACCAACGGCATCATTGGCGACGTGGTGCTGTTGGCGGTCAAGACCGCGCCCGAGTTGGGCGCCAAGGGCATCTCGCTGCTGCTCGTCGATTCGCATTCCGAAGGCTTCAAGAAAGGCCGCAACCTCAAGAAGGTAGGCAACAAGGCGCAGGATACGGCCGAGCTATTCTTTGACGATCTGCGGGTGCCGACGACCAACATGATCGGTGCAGAGAACGAGGGCTGGCGCATCCTCTGGGCCGGGCTGGCGCGGGAGCGCATGGTGGTGGCGATCCGCTCGATGGCCATTGCCGAGGCGGCGCTCGACATGACGGTCGAGTACACCAAGCAGCGCAGAGCCTTCGATCAAGCCATCTTCGATTTCCAGAACACCCAGTTCAAGCTCGCCGAGATGGCAACCGAGATCGAGGTCGGCCGGCCCTTCGTCGACCGCTGTATCGCCATGGTGGAAGACGGCACGCTGTCGCCTGAAACCGCGGCCAAGGCCAAGCTCTGGACCACCGAACTGCAGGGCCGCGTGGTCGACGAATGCGTCCAGCTGCACGGCGGCTACGGCTATATGTGGGAGTTCCCGATCACCCGCCTGTGGGCCGACTCGCGCATTCACCGCATCTATGCGGGCACCAACGAGATCATGAAATACATCATCGGCCGGTCGCTTTAGAGGGGCGGGCGAGAGCGACCTTATCCAACGCCGCGATTGCATCGGCATATTCGACGAGCGCGGCGACGCCCTTCGGGCTTAGCGCGTAGACGCCAGTTCGCACACGCTCGAACCAGCCGTAATGGTCGTCGGCCATCAGCCGGCGCGCCGTTTCCACGCCAGTCCGCTTCGCCACCTCCGATGCCTTTGTCGGGCCGTGTTCGTGGAGGAGTTGCACGCATCGGAGCGCGTCCTGACGATAGGCCGTCATCAGGCCGCGCCGTGTTGCTCCGCCGGAATTGGGATCGCCAACGCGTCTGGCGAACTCCCGCAGCAGGCGCCCGCGCCGAGCCTTTGACCGGCGCGGTTGGTAGGGTGCGGGGTCGCAGTGGATCTGGACCAGACCGTCGTCGGCGCGCACCGTCATCAGCCCCAGCCCGAGGCGGCGGCACAGGCCCAGATTGTTGTGCAGCGCCTGGCGGAAAGCCCGGCCCGCGCTCAACGGGACGGCGATGTAGACCGCGTCCGTCACCTGCTGCCGGTCGATCGCCTGATGAAACAGCGACAGCGCAAAACCGGTCTTGAGTTCGACTATGACGGGATCGTCGCCATCGCGTATGGCGACGACGTCGGCTGCGCCGATCTCGCTCTTTACTTCGTAGCCCTGCCCTTCGAGCAGCTGCTTGACGGGTGGGTAGAGGTCGGTCTCTCGCAATCCGGACGCCGCCATGCCCTTCCATACCGCGCCGAGCAGTAGCGCTGCAATCGGCATGGCGTTTGTCGTCGGCGCGGCCGTCAGCCCTCGCGCACCAACACGCGCTGTGCCTTGGCCTCGTAGCGGGGCAGGGTGCCTTCGGGCGCGCATTCGACCGGGACCTTCAGGCCCAGCCGGCTGGTCAGCGCGCGACCGATCGTGTCCGCCAGCTCGGCGCGGTCGCCGTTGAAGCCGCGCTCGGCCCCGACCGCGACGGTGATGGTGTCATGGGTCTTGTCGACGGCGTTCACGTAGATCTGCCAGGCTTCCTTCACGGTACCCGGCGTTGCCGCGATTGCATCCTCGATCTGCGAGGGATAGACGATCACGCCGCGCACCTTCGCGTCGATGATGCATTCGAGCGCAGCTGCTGAGCCGCCGATGGCGGAGTAACCGACGTCCATCGGCAGGATGGCGACCCCGCCTGTCTGCAACACGGTGAACGCCCGGAGCCGGAAGCTCAAGAGCGAACCACTGGCGGATGGTGCGGAGGACCTCGTCACAGCAACGCAACAGACAACCGGACTACAAATCCATGGGTCGGATGGCTGTTCGCAACAAGAACGAACGTTCGTTTTTTGCTGTATCCTCCTTTCAGTATTGTTGCGCAGAACCGCCACATCGCCCTCAAATTTCGCGGGATTGAGCGCTGAACGGTTACAGGC
>DATKZM010000031.1:0-24627 GCA_035527975.1 Alphaproteobacteria bacterium
GTCTATCAAGTCCTGGCTCTGCTGCCATAAACGAAAAAGGCCCCCAATTACTCGGGGGCCTTTTTGCACCTGAAATCTGGATTACGACTGGGCCAAGTTTGTCAAAGTGCTTTGAGTGCGACCAGTCAAAGCTTTTTCAAACCAAAATACAGTTGGGCTACTGCCTCCGCTGATTTGGCGTCCGCGTCTGTCGCGAACCTAAACATCGCCCCAAGCGGACCGTAGAAATGATGGTCCCAACTGCCTTTTGCCCAAAACTTCAGTCCCTCCTTAGACCTTAAGAGGTCGTAAAACTCTAAAATCGTCGCCTCATCTCCCTGAACCTGTAAGTCGTGCTTTAAATCGGGCATTGTTCGGCTCTGAGTTTGCCCACTGTTTGCCTATGTCAGCCTACCTTACGGGGCTATCACCCGACCTTATCACCGCGCGACACAACTGCGACACTCACCGAGGCTACACGTGATGATTGAAAGTAAAAGAATAGAGTTTTCCGGGAGTCAAGGTTTTCCTCTCGCAGCGAGACTTGATAAATCATCATTGGTTGAAACAAAAGCATATGCGCTTTTTGCGCATTGCTTTACCTGCTCCAAGGATATTTTTGCAGCGGCACGGATTGCCTCCGCGCTGGCGGAACGGGGCATCGCCGTGCTGCGCTTCGACTTCACCGGACTTGGCGCGAGCGGCGGTGATTTTGCGAACACGAATTTCAGCTCCAATGTCGGTGATCTCATTGCCGCGGCCGACTGGTTGCGGCAGAACCGGCAGGCGCCGGCGCTCTTGATCGGCCACAGCCTGGGCGGTGCTGCGGTGCTCGCGGCGGCCGGCCAGATCGACGAGGCCAAGGCTGTTGCGACGATCGGCGCGCCGGCTGATCCCGCGCATGTCGCGCATAACTTCGCGCCCGCACGCGCGGAGATCGAAGCTGAAGGCGAGGCGGAGGTCACGCTGGCCGGCCGCACATTCCGCATCAAGAAGCAATTTCTGGAGGATATCGCGTCCTCCAAATTGGAATCGGCAATCGGTAGTATGGGCAAAGCGCTTCTGGTCTTTCACGGACCGCGCGACGAGATCGTCGGGATCGAAAACGCTTCGAAGATATTTCTCGCCGCCAGGCACCCGAAAAGCTTCATTTCTCTGGACGACGGCGATCATCTGCTGACCCGGCACGCCGATGCCGTTTATGTCGCCGAGGTTCTCGCCGCCTGGGCGTCACGCTATTTGGGCGAGGCTGATGCCGCCGCAAATTCGCCCACCACAAATTCGCCCAGCGCTGCGAGCGCGCACGGGCAGGTGCTGGTCGAGGAAACCGGCCAGGGTAAATTCACCAACAAGGTGAGTGCCGGATCGCACGTCATCGTCATGGACGAACCAACATCCGTTGGCGGGCTCGATCGCGGCATGAACCCATACGATCTCCTGCTGGCCGCGCTTGGCGGCTGCACCTCTATGACGCTGCGCATGTACGCCGACCGCAAGAAGCTGCCGCTGGACAAGGTCGCCGTCCGGTTGACCCATCAGAAGATCCACGCCAGCGATTGCGCCGAATGCGAAACCACCGAGGGCAAGATCGACCTCATCGACCGCGAGCTTGAGATCACCGGCAACCTCGATGCGGACCAGCGCCAGCGTTTGCTCGAGATCGCCGATATGTGCCCGGTTCATCGCACGCTCGAAAGCGAGAACAGGATCGTCACCAAGCTCCGCGCCTAGCGTGTCTCCGGAAACGCACGCATGAACGCTTCCAAATGAACGCTTCTGCATGAACGCCTACGACCTCCTGGTGATCGGAGCCGGCGTGAACGGCGCCGGGATCGCACGCGATGCGGCGGGACGCGGGCTCAAGGTTCTGGTCATCGACAAGGGCGACCCGGGCGGCGCCACCTCGTCGGCCTCCAGCAAGCTGATCCATGGCGGGCTTCGCTACCTTGGCTATTACGAGTTCGGCCTGGTCCGCGAATCGCTGGCCGAGCGGGCGCGGCTTCTGCGCGCCGCGCCGCACATCGCCTGGCCGCTTGATTTCGTGCTGCCGTGGCGGCCGGGCTTGCGCCCACGCTGGATGATCCGCTTGGGCTTGATGCTCTACGATGTGCTCGGCGCGGCCGAACTCAAGAACAGTCACCGCGTCGATCTGCGCGAACGGCCATGGGGCGCGGGCCTGGCGCCACGTTTCACGCAAGGCTTTGTCTATTCCGATGGCTGGGTTGACGATGCGCGTCTGGTCATCCTCACCCTGCGCGCGGCCGGCGTCCACGGTGCGACGGTCCAACCGCATACCGCAATCGTTGCCGCGCTCCGCGAAGGCCCGCTTTGGAGGGTCTCGCTTCAAGGCACAAACACCGAACATAAGGAGCAGATCGCCGCCCGCGCCATCATCAACGTTGCCGGGCCCTGGGCCGAGGATGTCGCGCGCGATGTCTTCAAGCTCGAATTCGACGGCGGTCTCCGGCTGGTTCAGGGAAGCCACATCGTGGTGCCGCGCGTGCATGATGGCGATCATGCGTTGATCCTTCAGAACCCCGACGAGCGCGTCATCTTCATCCTGCCGTTCGAGCGCGATTTCTCGATGATCGGCACCACCGAGGTAACGCTGGACGACATGGGGCACGCCCCGGCAGCGAGCGGGAGTGAAATCGATTATCTCTGCCGCACCGCAAGCGAATATCTGGCAAAGCCGATCGCGCCGGACGACGTCCGCTGGTCATTCGCGGGCGTGCGCCCGCTGTTCGACGATGGCAGTACCCAGGCCAAGGCCGTCTCGCGCGACTACAAGCTCTTTGTCGACGGGGATTTGCCCGCCCGCGCGCCGGTGGTCACGGTTTTCGGCGGCAAATTGACCACCCACCGCAAGCTCGCCGAGAAGGTCGTGAACCGCATTATTCCCTGGTTTCCGCGCAAGGGCGGGCCCTGGACCGACACTGCGGTTCTGCCGGGTGGAGACATGCCCGACCATGATTTCGCGCTCTATCTGGCGGGCTTGGCGCGGTCTTTCGACTGGCTGCCGGCGGAACACTTACATGGCCTCGCGCGCCGCCACGGCAGCCTGACGCCGGCTCTGCTCGAAGGGGCCGGCTCGCCGAAGGACATGGGGCTGCATTTCGGGGCTGGCCTCTACGAGCGCGAGCTCGCCTGGTTCGCCGAAAAGGAATGGGCGAGGGCAGCCGACGATGTGCTGTGGCGGAGAACTAAGATGGGGTTGCATTTAGACGCCGCAGAGCGCGAGGCGGTATCGGACTGGATAGCGCGGGTCGTGTGAGTGCTGCTACTTCGGTGGTCTACTAGCCAGTCTACTAGTGGAAGTCGCGCGAGGGATAATTCCGCCGATGGCGGATCTTCGTCAGCTCCAGTACCCTCGGATCGACACCGGGCCGCTTGACCTCGTCGGCACGCGCCATCGCCGCCTCGGCACTTTCATCCATTGCGTGGTCGGCCCCAGGAGGATGTGTGGCCAGCGTCAGCAGGGAGGGGGTCATATCCTCCAGCTTTTCGGCGACGATGTGGATAACGATGCCCTCGCGCTGGAGCCGCCCGGTCACCTTCATCAGCCGCGCCCCGAGCACGATCCGGCGCGAGCGCTCGAAAACCGGCGGCCAGACGATCACATTCGCGATCCCGGTCTCGTCCTCCAGCGTGGCGAAGATCACCCCCTTGGCGCTGCCCGGCCGCTGGCGCACCAGCACGAGGCCGCACACGGTGATCCGCCGCCCGGGTTTGATTTCGGGTAGGCGCGCATTCGCCGTGACGCCCCGGCCGGCGAGCTGTTCGCGCAGGAAGCTTACCGGATGCGCCTTCAAGGAAAGCCGTAGGCTCGCATAGTCGTCGACCACCTGTTCGCCCAGCCCGATCTTGGGCAGCGTCACGGCCGGGTCGTTCGCCTGCTCATCCTCCTGCGCCGCGGCGAAGAGGGGCAGGGGCTCGGGCCCGAGGATCTTCACCGCCCACAGCGCCTCGCGCCGGTCGAGCCCCTGCGAGGTGAAGGCATCGGCGCGCGCCAGGCGCTCCAGCGCCGGCGGCGGCAGCCGCGACCGCCGCCACAGCGCCAAGGGGTCGGGGTAGCCATTGGCGCGCGCGGCGACGAGCATCTCGGCATAGACTTCGCGCATCCCCTTGATCTGGCGGAAGCCCAGCCGCAGCGCGAATGACGTGTCGCCGCGCTCTCCTTCACCCTCCCACGGCCTGCTGTCCGCAGGCCCCTCCCTCTCCTCCGAGGGGAGAGCGCAGAAGACAGGTGTGCCCTGGTTCCCTCTCCCCTCGCGGGAGAGGGCTGGGGTGAGGGGGCGCTCGTCATAAGGGACGGGCTCAAGAGTACAATCCCAGTCGCTCGCATTCACATCGACCGGCAGTACCGTCACCTTGTGCTCACGGGCGTCGCGTACGATCTGGGCCGGGGCGTAAAAGCCCATCGGCTGGCTGTTGAGGAGGGCGGCTGCGAACACCGCCGGGTAGTGGCATTTGAGCCAGGCCGAGACATAGACCAGCAGCGAAAAGCTCGCCGAATGGCTTTCGGGAAAGCCGTAATCGCCGAAGCCCTCGATCTGACGGAAACAGCGTTCGGCGAAGTCGGGCTCGTAGCCGCGTTCGATCATGCCGCCGATCATCTTGTCGCGGAAGCCGTGGATCTGACCGGTCTTGCGGAAGGTCGCCATGGCGCGGCGCAGCCCGTCGGCCTCGCTCGGCGTGAAGCCCGCGGCGACGATGGCGATGCGCATCGCCTGTTCCTGGAAAAGCGGCACGCCCAAGGTCTTGCCGAGTACCTGGCGCAGCGCCTCGGAGGGGAACTCGACCCGCTCCTCGCCGTTCCGCCGGCGCAGATAGGGATGCACCATGTCGCCCTGGATCGGCCCCGGCCGGACGATCGCCACCTCGATCACGAGATCATAGAAGCTGCGGGGCTTCAGACGCGGCAGCATCGACATCTGGGCCCGGCTCTCGACCTGGAAGACGCCGATCGAGTCCGCCTTGCACAGCATGTCATAGACCGCCGGGTCTTCGGCCGGCACGCTCTCCAGGCTGAGGCGCCTTCCGTAATGCGTTTCGATGAGATCGAAGCCCTTGCGGATGCAGGTCAGCATGCCGAGCCCGAGCACGTCGATCTTCAGTATGCCCAGCGCGTCGAGATCGTCCTTGTCCCATTCGATGAAGGTGCGATCGGGCATGGCGCCGTTCTCGATCGGCACCAGCTCGCAGAGCGCGCCCTTGGTGATGACGAAGCCGCCGACATGTTGGGAGAGATGGCGGGGGAAGCCGATCAGCTCGCGTGCCAGTTCGGCCGCCGCCATCAGTGTCGGGTCGGCCGGGTCGAGCCCGGCCTCGCGGATCGCGCGCTCCTCGATGCCGTCGCTCGACCAGCCCCAGACCGTGCCCGCGAGCGCGCCGACGGCGTCCTCGGAGAGCCCCATCGCCTTGCCCACCTCGCGGATGGCGCTGCGCGCGCGGTAGGTGATCACGGTCGCCGCGATGCCGGCGCGCTCGCGGCCGTATTTTGTGTAGATGTACTGGATCACCTCCTCGCGGCGCTCATGCTCGAAGTCGACGTCGATATCGGGCGGCTCGTTGCGTTCGGCCGAGATAAAACGCTCGAACAGGAGCTCGACCCGCCCCGGATCGACCGCGGTGATGCCGAGTACGTAGCAGACCGCCGAATTCGCCGCCGAGCCCCGGCCCTGGCAGAGGATATCTTGCTCGCGGGCGAAGCGGACGATGTCGTGGACGGTGAGGAAGTAGGGCGCGTAGGCGAGCTGGTCGATCAGTTCGATCTCATGTACGAGCGCCTTGCGGACATCGTTGGGCACGCCGCCGGGGTAGTAGCGCCGCGCCCCGATCCAGGTGAGCCGCTCGAGCTCCTGCTGCGGGCTGCGGCTACCGGGCACAGGGTCGACCGGATATTCGTAACGCAGCTCGTCGAGGCTGAAATTGCAGCGCTCGGCGATCTCGACCGTGCGCGCGAGTGCCTCCGGGTAGCGCCGGAAGAGCTCCGCCATCTCCGCCGGCGTCTTCAGGTGCCGCTCGGCATTGACGTCCAGCAGCGCGCCTGCCTCGCCGATCGTGCAGTGCTCGCGGATGCAGCTCACCACGTCCTGCAGTACCCGCCGCTCCGGGACGTGGTAATGCACATCGTTGGTGGCGACGAGCTCCAGGTCATGTGCCTCGGCGTACCTGGCCTGCATGGCAAGGCGCCGCGTGTCGTCGCCGCGAAGGAGCGCCGCGGCGGCGAGGAAGGCATCCGATCCGTCCAGCGCCTTCAGCGCGGCAAGTCGGCCTGCGAAATCTTGGGTTAGCTCGGATGGCGGCAACGCCACGAAGATCAGCCCCGCGCCATGCTCCAGCAGATCGTCGAAACCGATCGCGCAGTCGCCCTTCTGGGTGCGCCGCTTGCCGAGGGTCAGCAGGCGCGAGAGCCGGCCGTATGCGGCGCGGCTGGTCGGAAAGGCCAGCGTCTCGAAACCGTCCACGAGCACCAGCCGCGCGCCGACGACGAGCCGGATGCCAATGCGTTTGGCCGCGATATGCGCGCGTACGACCCCGGCCAGCGTGTTGCGGTCGGCCACCGCGATTGCACGATGCCCCAGCCGCGCCGCCGTCTCGACCAGCTCCTCGGGATGCGAGGCCCCGCGCAGGAAGCTGAAATTGGTCGCCACCGCGAGTTCGGCATAGGCGGTTGCTTGCGCGTAGATGGTGACAGGCATTCCCTCCATCTCACGACCCGAATTATTCGTAGAGGCGGGTTTGAAACCCGCCCCTACAAATATTTTTTACGCTTACTGGCTTCATCACCCGAACTGCCCGTGCAGGAACCAGCGCCCACGATCCCCGGCTCGCTGCCCATTCTCCGTCCCGACCTCCCGGTACAGCCAAAACCGCCGCCCCGCGCGATCCTCCATGCGGTAGTAGTCGCGCGCGGCCCCCGGCGGCGCGCCAAGCGCCAGCCACCACTCCGGCGCGATCCGCTCGGGCCCTTCTATGCGTGTGACCTTGTGCGCGAATGTGCGCCAGCGGAAGGCGGCAGGCCGCCCCGGCGCGCCCGTTACCTCGACCGGTTCGGGCCGGGCGAGCAGGCGGAGCGGGCGCGGCGGGCCGTCCCGTGGTTTGGCGCTTATGGGCGGTGGGCCGTCGAGCAGCGCATGGGAGCGCGCGGCACGCTCGGGCCAGTGGCTTTCGCGCAGGCCCAGCGCACGCACGTTTGCGGGTCCCAGCCGGCCGGCGAGGCGGTCGGCGAGGGCGGCGATCTCGGGATCGCGCTGCGCTGTACGGGCCGTGTGCGCCGGGCGCGACGACGGAACAAGCGTGCCGTTGCCTTCATGCGCGTTCCCCGCGCCGATTTGGGGCATCGCCCGTTGCCCGGCTTCGAAAGCCGCCACCACTGGAAAAGCAAGGACCGCAACCTCTACGCCGCTATGCCCGTCGGGGCCCGCCGGGTCGAGGCGCTCGAGGCTGGGGGCCAGCAGCCGCATCAGATGCCGGGGATCGCGGCTGGGCCGGCTGGCGCCGGCACCGACCGTATCGAAGCTGCCATCGGCGCGGTGGATGGTGAACACGGTCCGGCGCGCGCCCAGATGTGCCGCCTCGAGACGGCTGCACAGCATGGCGAGTAAGCGCTCGAGCGCGGCTTCGATGTCCGTTGGCAGGCCGACCGGTTCGGGGAAGGCGAGGCGGGCGGTGAAGGGCGCCGCCGGCAGTCGCGGCGAGATCGGCTCGGCCAGCGCGCCCAGCATCTGCTCGAGGCGCCGGCGGACATCGCTCCCGAGACGCGCGGTCAGCGGCGCGCGCGGCAGGTCGTAAAGCGCGCCGATGCGCCGCAGGCCCAGCCGGCCGAGCGTGTCCACGTCCTCCGGTGCCAGGCGCAAGGCGGCAACCGGCAGATCGGCGAGCGCGTCCTTGGCGCCGCCCGGCGGCAGGATCGGGTCGCCCGGATCCCCGAACCGTGCCCAGGCCCAGGCCGCTCCGGGCGTGTCGGCCAGCGCCGCGCGGGCGGCGAAGCCGAGGCGTTGCAGGCGCCGGACCATGTCGTCGAGCAACGCCGCCTCGCCGCCAAAGAGATGGTCGCAGCCGGTGACGTCGAGCCAGAGCCCGCCGCTGCCGGGCGGCGTTCCGGCCTCGACCGCGGCCCAGGGCGTATAACGTCCGCACCAGCCAGCCAGCCCGGCCAGCGTCTTCGCATCGCCCATGGGATCGGCTTCCGCGACGCCAAGCCCCGGCACCAGCGCGCGTGCATCGGCGAGCGCCATGATGGGGGTTATGCCGAGCGTGCGTGCGGCCTGGTTGACGCCGGCCACGACGAGCCGCCCGCGCTCGCCCGCGGCGGTGACCAGGGGTGTTTCACCCTTCGCTTCAGGCGGCTTTGTGTTCGACTGGCGCGCGATCCGATCGGTCGCGAGTGTCAGCAGCCACAGCGAGACGATGCGCTTCGAGACAGGGCGTTTCATGGTTCCACTCAACCAGCCAGTTTCGCGGGCGCCCGCCGCGGCAGCGCAGCAAGGCGAGCCGCCAGCGTGCATATCCGACCATCTCGGGCCCGACTGTTTTGTCGTCGCTTCCTTCCGCCCGGCTTTCCGGGGTGCTCTTGGCCGCTTTGACCTGCCAGCGCGTGACCGCGGCACTTGAGGGCAGCGGATCGAGAGCAGGTTGAAGGAGGATGGGGGTGACCCCGCTTTCGCTCGCGGCGAGCTGCAGGCGTCGGCTTTGGGCGAAATCCGGTCGGGCCCCCTCGGCGAGCACGGCGGCCAGTGACGGACAGCGCACCGCTTCCTCCAGCGCCCACAGCGCGTCCGCCGGCCGCCGCACGCGGACCGTGGTTACCTGGGCCGGATCGAGCCCGAAGCCCGGCAGCGCCGGTGCGTAAGGTCCCTCATCGGATGCGATCCAGAGTACCGGCCGGCCCCCATGGCTTCCGCGGCCTGTCTGGGCCAGCACGCCGAGCAGGACCGCGGCAAAGCTCTGCGCTGCCAGATCGCGCTCGGCGACGCCGGCAATCTCGTGGAGTGCGCCCCGGGGCAGCCCGCCCCAGGGCAGGGCCTCGTCGATCGCTGGCACGCCGAGGGGGCAGACGACTTGCTGCACGCCGCCGATGCGCTCGATGTGCGCGATCCGGGCGCGCAGCCGCGCGAGCCTGTCCGGACTGGCCTTGTCTCGTTGGCGTATGAGGCCTGGATGGTACATAGGAAACCCGAGTCTACCCGATATTGTTCTTGATTTGTTCTAGATTTTGCGGGCCGTTCTGTCAAGGGATCTTCCATTTCAAACCATTTCCGACCCACTATCAAACCACGTAGCGGCAGCCATCGGCGGCGCCCACGATCCGCCCCACCGTCGGTGCTGCGAAATGGGCCGGCAGCACCAGCACGTCCTTGTCGGCCTGCGCCTCCACGAAGCGTTTCCGCGTCGCTGCCGACATCTCCAGGTCCCAGCAGAAGCGGCTGTTCCAGTCCGGGCGCCCGCACTGCACGGGATGGTGCAGCAGATCGCCGGAGAAGACGGCCTCACGCCCGCCCGACGCCACGCGCACGCAGACATGGCCCGGCGAATGCCCCGGCGTCGGATCGAGCCAGACCGTGTCATCGAGACCGAAATCGCCGGCCACGATCTGGGCCTGTCCCGCCTCGACCACCGGCAGCACACTGTCTTCGAAGAAAGCGTCGGACGATCCCGCGCCCTCGGTTACGTAGTCGCCATGCGCGACCCAGTGGTCGTACTCCTGTTTGTGAAAGATGTATTTGGCGTTCGGGAAAGTCGGCACCCAGCGGCCATCCAGCAACTGCGTATTCCAGCCCACATGGTCGACGTGCAGATGCGTGCACATGACATAGTCAACCGCCTCCGGCGGCACGCCGGCCTCGGCCAGCCTGGCCAGGAACGGCGTGTCCTGCATGTGCCAGGCCTTGGTCGAGGGGCGCTGTTTGTGATTGCCGACGCAGGTGTCGATCAGGATCGTGTGCCGCGGGGTGCGCACGAGAAATGTATGAACGCTCTGAATGAAGCGGCCGCTGCCAGGATCGAAGAAATGCGGCTCCAGCCAATCGTCTTCCGCCGCGATCAGATCAGCGGTGGCATCCGGCAGCAGAAACCCCGGAAGGAAGCCCAAGCCCTCCGCCTCGACCACCCGGTCGACCGTAACGTTACCCAGCGTAATCCTGCGCATGGCTCAGCAATTCCCGATACGATTATAAACCTGACCATGCGATCGCCAGGGCAATCGCAGCCGCAATTCACGAGAATTTCTCGCGACAAAATGCACAATCGGCACAATCCAATTGTGCCGACCGACGATTTCGGAACGATCAATTTGTACCGCAGTTGCCATTCCATCACGTTAGCGGCCGGGACAATGCCGATCAATCAGCCGCGTTGAGCGGATATCGCAGCTTCGCTATTGTCGCCCGATGAAAATCGACGGCACGCCATTCCGAACAATCTGGGTCGCCGATGACGGTTGGTCGGTCGAGATCATCGATCAGACGAAATTGCCCCATGCATTTGTTACGGCGGCTCTGAGATCGCTCCAGGATGCCGCCTACGCGATCGAGACCATGCAGGTGAGGGGCGCGCCCCTGATCGGCGCCACGGCCGCGTATGGCGTGGCTCTGGCCATGCGAGAGGACCCCTCGGATGAGGCGCTCGACGCCGCGGGCGCTCGATTGCTGCAAACCCGGCCAACTGCGGTCAATCTTCTGTGGGCGATCGACACAATGCGCGACCACTTGCGCAATCGAAAGCGCGAGGAGCGTGTGTCCGCCGCCTATGCGCGAGCGGCGAACATTTGCGACGACGATGTCGCGACCTGCCGCGCGATCGGCGAGCACGGCGCGCAATTGATCCGTGACGCTTGGGCGGCGGCGGACAATGCGCGGCGGGTAAACATTCTCACCCATTGCAATGCTGGCTGGCTTGCCACGGTCGATTGGGGCACGGCGCTGGCGCCGATCTACCGCGCCCATGACGACGGCGTGCCGGTCCATGTCTGGGTCGATGAGACCCGGCCGCGCAACCAGGGCGCGGCGCTCACTGCATGGGAGCTCGGCAAGCACGGCATCGACCACACTGTCATCGTCGACAACGCCGGCGGCCATCTGATGCAACATGGGCTGGTCGATCTTTGCATCACCGGCACCGACCGGACCACATCGACCGGTGACGTCTGCAACAAGATCGGGACCTATCTGAAAGCGCTCGCCGCCCACGACAACGGCGTGCCGTTCTATGTCGGCCTGCCGCACAGCACGATCGACTGGACCATCGAGGACGGCGTCCGCGACATTCCGATCGAGGAGCGTGATCCCTCCGAGGTCAGTGAGCTGACCGGCCTCGCACAAGATGGCGCCATCACCAGGGTCCGCGTCACGCCGGAGGACAGCCCCGCGGCGAATTATGCCTTTGACGTGACCCCGGCCCGTCTTGTCACCGGCCTCATAACGGAGCGCGGCGTCTGCCCGGCCAGCCGCGAGGGTCTGTTGACCCTCTATCCTGAGCGTGCCGGAGACGCGGCTTAAGCAGACTGCCGGGCCGGCACTACCCGTTTTCAATCGCCCGACTTATTGTCTTTTGATCGATCGCACCCGGGGCAGGGAGGAAGAGCGACATGGCTGATGCCGCCGCGCGCGAGTCGGGCTATGACGACAATCCCGATTTCAAAATCGTCTTCGAGCCGAGCCCACGCCGCGTCCGGGTGATGGCCGGCGGCGAGACGATCGCGGACTCGGCCGCCATGCGGTTGCTCCATGAGCCCGGCCATCTGCCGGTCTATTATTTTCCGCGCGGCGATGTGCGCATGGATTTGCTCCAGCAAAGCGACCACGAAACCCATTGTCCGTGGAAAGGCCTGGCGCGCTACTGGAGCGTCGGATCTGGTGACCACCCCGTCGAGAATGCCGCCTGGAGCTACGAGGACCCGTACGCCCAGATCGCGGAGATAGCCGGCTATGTCTCGTTCTATTGGTCGAAGATGGACCACTGGTACGAGGAGGATGAGGAGGTCTTCGTCCACGCCCGCGATCCTTACAAGCGCGTCGATGTCGTCGACAGCATACGGCAGGTGAGGGTTGTCCTTGGCGGTGAGACGGTCGCCGAGACGACGCGGGCGCGCTTCCTCTTCGAGACCGGCCTGCCGACGCGCTACTACATACCGCGCGCGGATGTGCGTGCCGAGTTGCTGGAGCCGTCGGATACCGAAACGCAATGTCCTTACAAAGGCATCGCCGCCTATCATTCGGTCCGTGTTGGCGGCAAGCGCTTCGAGGACATCGTCTGGTACTACCCCGATCCGATCGCCGAATGCCCGCGCATCAAGGATTATCTCTGCTTCTTCAACGAGCATGTCGATGCGATCTTCGTCGACGGCGCCGAAATGCCGTGTCCGGAAACCCATTGGACGAAGCGATACCCGCAATCGCTGATGCTTGATCACATGTGAGTGTTGTCGCATTGGCCGCCGCGTGCGATGCCGCTAGGCTTGCCTGCGCGTTGCGATCTGCCGCCATGAGGGACGAATGGACAAACGCTGCTTCGGTGACCGCGCCCTACGCCTGCTGGCCATTACGTTCGGTGCGCTGTGCCTCCTGCAGGCGACACCCGGCCGGGCCGAGAAGGTTGATCTCGAGCTCGTCCTCGCGGTCGACGGCTCGGGCTCGATCGACGAGAACGAGTTCAAATACCAGCGTGCCGGCTACGCCGCGGCGATCACCGACAAGCAGGTCCTGGCGGCGATCACCTCCGGCGCCCAGCGCAAGATCGCCATGGCCTTTGTCGAGTGGGGCGGGGAGGGCTCGATCCACACCATCGTCGACTGGGCGGTCATCCATGATGCTGCGTCGGCCAAATCCTTCGCCGGCCGCCTCGTGCGCGCACCGCGCCAGGCGCTCGGCTACAACTCGATCAGCGGCGCCATCCTTTATGCCGCAGCGATGATGCGGACGAATAAATATGTCGGCAAGCGCCAGGTCGTCGATATCTCCGGCGACGGCCCCCAGATCGGCCTGCCGCCGCTGCCGCCGGCGCGCGCGCTGGCGATCGCCCAGGGCATCACCATCAATGGCCTGGTGGTCGCCTTTCGGGGCGGGGTGATCGGTGGTGGCGGCGGCGAGCCGCTGGCTGAGCATTACAAACGCGACGTGATCGGCGGGCGCGGCGCCTTCGTCATCATCGCCGACCGCAAGGAACACTTCGCCGAAGCAATCCTGCATAAGATGGTACGCGAAATCGCCGTTCGCCCAGCCGCAATTCAATCTGCGGAGAGATCGAGAAATTTCAGGATTTTTCAATCTTCTATAACAGAACGTTAATTTTAAAAATGATCGAAAATCACCAGTTCTCCAGGGCAGTTGACCGGGGATGAAATCCGGCGCCCGTCCCGTACCACTCATGCCGCAGGAGCCGAGCTTGGCCTCGAGGCGCGACAGGGTTGGACCAGATTTCTGCGACCAGGGGACGCATGGCGGGCGACCAGCTAAATGCCCTGCCCAGGGGCTACGAGACGCATGGCTACCGGATCGAGGACGTCCTCGGCTCTGGCGGCTTTGGCATTACCTATAGGGCTTGCGAGACGAGCATCGGGCGGACCGTGGCGGTCAAGGAGTACCTGCCCGCCGGCGTAGCCCTGCGCGGCCGCGACTCGGCCTCGGTCCTGCCGATCAGCTCCGACGACCGGCCAACCTTCGAATGGGGCCTCGACCGCTTCCGCACCGAAGCGCAGACGCTGGTTCCCTTCCGCCACCCGAACATCGTCAAGGTGCTGCGCTTCTTCGAGGCGAATGGCACGGCTTACATGGTGATGGATTACGAGGAAGGCGAAAGCCTGGAATGCGTCCTTGATCGCGAGGGCGCGCTGGACGAGGCGCGGATCCGCAGCTTTCTTATGCCGCTGCTCGACGGGCTGGCCGAGGTCCATGCGCTGGGTTTCCTGCACCGGGACATCAAGCCCGACAACATCTATCTCCGCGACGATGGCCGGCCGGTGCTGCTCGACTTTGGTGCGGCCCGCCAGGCGCTGGGTGTCCGGAGCCACAGCCTGACCGCCATCGTCACTTCCGGCTACGCCCCGTACGAGCAGTACGAGTCCGACGGCGACCAGGGGCCGTGGACCGACATCTATGCAATGGGCGCGGTCCTCTACGCCGGGATCGGCGGCGACGTGCCGCCGGAGTCGACCATGCGCCTGTCGGCCTATGCGCGCGATCGCGGCGATCCGATGATCCCTGCCACCACGCTGGGCATGGGGCAGTATTCGATCGCGTTCCTGGAGGCGATCGACGGCGCGCTCCAGATCATGGAGCATGACCGTCCGCAAACGGTTCACGAATGGCAGCAATGGCTGGCCGACGGAGCGCCCGCCCAGATGCGCGAGCCGGCCAGAACTCCGGTGCCGGCGAATATCGGGCAGCCGTCCAAGACGGTTGTCACCCTCGACAGTTACCGCTCGGCGGCGCCGCCGCGAAAAAGCGGCGCGCGCCGGATCGCAGCTTTGGCGGCGATTTCGGTGCTGTTGGCCTCCGGTGTCGCCAGCGGCGGCTACTACGCGTACGATTCGCTGCGCGAAAGCTATGCGACTTACGAGCGCACCATCGCCCAGGAACGTGCCACCGCCCGCGCGGCCCGCCGCGAGGCCGAAGCATTGGGGAAGCGACGCGCGGTTGAGACAGCCGGGCGCAAACGCGCGGCTGCGATCGAGGCCCGGCAACGCGCCGAGGCTGAAAAGCGCCGCCTGGAGGCTGAGGCGCGCCGCGCCGAGCAGGAGGCAAAACGAACCGTCGAAACCAAAAAGCAATTCGCCGCCGAGCGCCGCCGCGCCGAACTGGCCCGCCGCGAGGCCGAGAAGGAACGCCGCCGCGCCGGCATCGAGGCGCGCCGGCGCGCGGCCACCGAAGCCACCCGCGAGCTGGAAGACCGCCAGCGCCGGCAGATCACGGCCGCCCGCCGCCTCGCCATCGAGGCGCTGCGCCGCAAGCAGCTGGCCGAGCGCCGCAAATTCGAAAGCGAGCTCAAGAAGGAACGCCAAGCCCGCGAGCGCGCCGAGGCGGCGCTACGCAAATATCGCGCCGAGCAGCGCAAGCGCGAACTGGCCGAACGCATCCAGCGCGCCCAGCGCCGCAAACAAACAGTGGAGCGCCGCGGACAAACCGTGGAGCGTCGCAGACAAACAGTGGAGCGTCGCGGTCAAACCGTGGAGCGTCGCGGACAAACAGTAGAGCGTCGCGGGCAAACCGTGGAGCGTCGCAGACAAACAGTGGAGCGCCGAACACCGCCGGGCAGCAATCAACGCCGCGCCGAGATCAGCACCGGCAAACAGGGGCGCGAACCCTCAGCGCGGTCCAAGCCCCGGCGCTATGCGGAGGCAGGCAATCCCTGGCGCACCAACGATGGCCGGCCGCAAGTCGCCCGCGTCGGCGCGGCGCGGCTCTTCGGCCGTTGGTGTGGGCCCCGGGGCGCCATCCGTTTCACGCGCTCGCACATGATTGCCCGGCGCTATGACAACGGCGAGGTCGGCCGCTTCCAGCTTGCCGGCTATCACGTCGGCCCGCGCTCGATCGTCGTGCAGTATCTGATGCCCGACGGCATGTACCGGCGCGCCTTCGGGCGCTTTTCCGGTGACGCCCGGCGCATGACCGAGTTGGCCCAGAAGCAGCCCGGCTATCCCTGGCGCCGCGTCGCCGCGCCCTGGCATCGGTGTTGAGGGGCAGTCGTCGTCGCTGACACTAAATGTCGGAAATGAAAAAGGGGCCGACGGATTTTCCCATCGGCCCCTTTGTTCGTATTGGCTCCGGCGGTAGGACTCGAACCTACGACCTAGCGGTTAACAGCCGCTTGCTCTACCAACTGAGCTACGCCGGATCAGGCGAACCGCGGTTAGATAATATGGAGGCGGGCAAGGTGCAACCAGTAGGGTTAGCAATTCCCTAATTCGTTGCCGCTTGCTCTTTGCGCCCGTCTTCGCTTGTGTCTTTGTTTTCGCCCTTGCGCGCGCCTTTGCTTTTTTCTTTTTCTGGGCGCTTGCGCGGCCGGTTGACGTCGCGGGCGAGCCCCAGCTTCTCCAGCAGCCAGACATGCATCCAGGTGAGATCGAGCTCCCACCAGCGATGTCCGTGGCGCGCGCTCTTCTCGTCCCAGTGATGGTTGTTGTGCCAGCCCTCGCCGGCCGCCACCAGACCGACCAGCCAGTTATTGGTGCTGCCTTCCTTGGTGTAGTGGGTGCGGTAGCCGAAGACATGCGCCAGCGAGTTGACCGACCAGGTGATGTGCCAGACCAGCACCGTGCGCGCGAAGACGCCCCAGACCAGCAGGCTCAAGCCCAGCCGCACACCCTCCGCGGTCTCGCCCGAGCCGGCCCAGCCGATGAGGAAGCCCACCAGATAGAACAGCGCGGCATGCGCCAGGTAGATGCCGTTCCAGATCCACCATTTGCGCTCGAGCGCCCGGTAGAACCGGTCGTCGAGCAGGTCCTTTGTGTATGTGTTGTAGGCGGCCGGCGTCCTGACTGCCCGGTTCTCGAAGAACAGCCAGCCCATATGCCCCCAGAAGAAAGTGACGAAGGGGCTGTGCGGGTCGTCCTGGCGGTCGGAGAAGCGGTGATGCACCCGGTGGTGCGTCGCCCATTTGATCGGCGTGTCCTGGAGGCAGCAGAGCGCCACCACGACGAGCCCGTACTCATACCAGCGCGGCACCGCGAAGCTGCGATGGGTGAGCAAGCGGTGGTAGCCGAGGTTGACACCCTGACCGAAGAAGAAAACCCCCACGACCATGACGACGACCCCGGCCCAGCTGAAGAGCGAGGGCAGGAACACGAGCAATGCCAGCGCATGGATGCCGACGATCCCGACGGCGTAGTCCCACAGGAACCGGCGCTTGTTGACGGTCGAGGGATAGGCCAGCGGCGTCGCCTCGAATTGACGCTTGGCCGGAGCGGCGCTGTCGCTGGCTTGGCTCATCGGCCGGTGGTGTCCTTCATGCAGTCGCTGCGGGCTCGTCGTCATTGGCGGCGCAAACGGCGCGGGCAAATCGCGGGCACCCAGCCAAACCGGTGCCCGGGCAAACCTAGTCAATGGCGCAGATTAGTTCTACGGGGCGGTGACAGGAATTCCTTGCGCCGATTGTCGCATGCTTTCTCGCCCACACCGCCGCATCCAGCGCAAGGTGGCTGATCGGTGCGTGCATTGGCAATTTGCGCCACGATGCCTTAAGCCTGCGCGGGTTCGGCGGGCCTGCACTCGGCAGCGCGCAAAGCGCGGACAGACCAAGAGGGAGCAGGCTCGCGATGGACTTAGGTTTCGCCCAGTTTGGCGCGCTCGCTCTTGCGCTGGGCGCGCTCGCCTTCATGATGGGCGGCCTGGTCAAGGGCGTGATCGGTCTGGGACTGCCGATGGTCGCGGTTCCGGTCCTTGCCTCGGTGATGGATCCGAAGGTGGCGGTGGCGATGACGGCCGTGCCGGTCCTCACCTCGAATATCTGGATCGTGGGCACCAGCGGCCGCATACCGGAGCTTCTGGCGCGGTACTGGACCATGCTGCTGGCGCTCGCCGTCTGCTCTTTTGTGGGCGCGCAGTTCTTCGTGAAAATGGACGCCCGTATCGCCTCGATCGTGGTGGGCATCGGCATCGCGTCGGTCTGCATCGCGCAAGCCTTTCCGATCAAGGCCAAGGTCAATGCGCGGCACGAGGTTTGGCTTGGCCCGGTCATCGGCGCGTTGGCCGGGCTCGGGGGCGGCATCACCAACTTCTTCGCGCCTTTGCTGGTCGCCTATATGTTGGCGCTGCGGGTGGAGAAGGATTTGTTCGTTTTCTCCATGTCGCTGTTTTTCATTGTCGGCGGGGCGCCCCTGTTCGGCAGCTTGGCCATATACCGCATCCTCGACCTCGACGTGCTGGCCGTCTCGGCCGCGGCGGCGGTCATGGCCATCATCGGCCTGCAGCTGGGCGCCACGCTCCGGCGCATCATTCCCCAGGCGACCTTCCAGAAGGTCCTGTTGTTCGCTCTGTTCCTGATCGGGCTCAACCTGATCCGCCGCGGAATTTTTTGATATCTGGTTACGGCACCGGCCCACTCCCCCACCCGGCCGCCCATGAGGATACTGTCGTTGGGCGGCCGGGTGGGGGAGTGGGCCGGGTGGGGGAGTGGGCCGGTGCCGCTTTCACGAAGTGAAACTAATATCTAGCCGGCGCCGTTGCCCTTGGCGTCGCGGATTGCCCGCCAGACCCGCTCGGGTGTGGTCGGCATCTCCAGCCAGGTGACGCCGACGGGCGCTAGTGCGTCGACGATCGCGTTCATCATGCATGGCATCGCACCGACACTGCCGCCTTCGCCCGCGCCCTTGATGCCGAAGGGGTTGGTCTTGGAGGGCACCGGGTTCTCCGCCACTTCGATCGGTGACAGATCGTCGGCGCGCGGCATCGCGTAGTCCATGAACGAACCGGACAAAAGCTGGCCCGTGCCGGGCTCGAACACCACGTCCTCCATCAGGATCTGGCCGATACCCTGGACGACGCCGCCATGGACCTGGCCCTTGAGAAGCGGCGGGTTCATCACCGTGCCGACATCGTCGACCACGACATAGCGCTCGATCTTGATGGTTCCGGTTTCCGGGTCGATCTCGACCTCGGCCGCGTGGCAGCCATTGGGGAAAGTCGGCGCAGGCGGCACAAAGACGCCGTCCGCCATCAGCCCCGGTTCGATCTCCGGTGGTAGCAGCGCGCGCATGAAAGCCGTTTTGGCAACCTCCTGGAAGGTCCGCGTCTTGTCCGTTCCGGCAACGCGGAACTCGCCATCGCCAAACTCGACATCCTCCACCGCCGCCTCGAAGAGGTGTGCTGCGATGGCCTTGCATTTTTCGATGATCTTCTCGCCGGCGATACCAATCGCGGCACTACCGACGCCCGAAGAGCGCGAGCCGAATGTGCCGTGGCCGAAGGCGACCTGGTCGGTGTCGCCTTGAATGACGCGGATCTGGTCGAACTCCATGCCGAAGATTTCGACCAGCAACTGGCGGAACACGGTCTCGTGGCCTTGCCCGTGGTTGTGGGTGCCGACGAGCACGGTGGCGCCGCCGCTGGGATCGAAGCGGATCTGCCCGTATTCCTCAAAGCCGCCTGCCGATTGCTCGATCGCGTTGGCGATGCCGAAGCCGCGCAGCTTGCCGCGCTGGACCGCCTCCGCGCGCCGCGTCTCGAAGCCGGCGGCGTCGGCCTGGGCCAGGGCCGTGTCCATGTTGCGCTCGAACTCGCCCGAATCGTAAATGAATGCGTGGCCCGTCTGGAACGGCATGGCCTCGGGCGGGATGATGTTGCGGCGCCTGATCTCAATTCGGTCGAAGCCGAGCTCCCGCGCCGCCCGGTCGAGCGCGCATTCGATCGCAAACGAGACCTCTGGCCGTCCGGCGCCGCGATAGGGTGCGATCGAGGGCGTATTGGTGAACACGGCGAGGACATGCATGCTGATCGCCGGTGTTTTGTAGACCCCCGCGATGCCGCCTGCGTTGAGGATCGGCGTCAGCCCGCCGAAGAGCGAGAGATAGGCGCCCATCCCGGCATAGGTAAGCGCGCGCAGCGCCAGCAGCGTGCCGTCCTCGTCGAGCGCCAGCTCCACCACCCAGCGGTTGTCCCGCGCATGCTCGTCCGACAGCAGCCCGTCGCTGCGGTCGCCGGTCCATTTGACCGGCCGGCCGAGCTTGCGTGCGGCCCAGAGCACCAGCGGCAGTTCGGGATGCACGTTGCTCCGCACCCCGAAGGCGCCGCCCATGTCGCGGGCGACCACGCGCAGCTTGGTCTCCGGGATCTTCAGCACCGATTGGGCAATGAACTTGCGAATGTCGTGCGGGTTCTGCACGCCGGACTGCAGCGTGTAACGGTCGGCGGCCGGATCGTAGGAGCCGAGGGCCGCGCGCGGTTCCATCGGATTGGCCGAGACGCGCGAGATATCGTATTCGTAGCGGACGGTGTGCGTAGCGGTCTCGAAAGCCGCGTCCACGGCCGCCGCGTCGCCGCTTTTATGCTCGTAGCATATGTTGTCGGGGGCTTGCGGCCAGACCGCGGGCGCGCCGTTGGCGACCGCCTCGGCAAGTGAGGTAACGGCCGGCAGCTCGTCATATTCGACCGTGATCAATTCCGCCGCGTCGCGCGCCTGGGTCAGCGTTTCGGCGACGACGAACGCCACTGGATCGCCGATCGTGCGCACCGTGCCTTGCGCAAGTGGCAGGCGAGGGGGCACGAACATGTCCGAGCCGTCGGGACGCTTCAGCGGCATCATCATGCCGATCATGGCCGGCAGCATGCCGATCCCGTCGGCTTCCAGGTCGTTGCCGGTGAAGACCCCGAGCACGCCGGGCGCGCTCGCCGCATCGCCGGTGTCGAGGGCGCTGATCGTGGCGTGCCCGAAGGGCGAGCGCAGCACGAAAGCATAAGCCTGGTTTGGCATGTTGAGATCGTCGGAATACTGGCCGGCGCCGACGACCAGGCGTTTGTCTTCTTCCCGCAGAACCGGCTGACCCAGACCGAACTTCATTGGCTTCCCGCTCCCCAATCCGTCGCGTACTCGCGCAGTGTGCGCAATCGGCCCGGCCAGGCCAACAGGAATGACCGCGTACGGTCAAAAAAAGGGCCGGCAAAGCCGGCCCGTAGGGGAAGGGTTCGGAGAGAGCGGTAATTTATTATCGGTAGCAGTTGTTGTAGTCGGCCTGGGCGCCGACTGCGCCGCCGGCAATGATGCCAATCAGTGAGCCGGCCGCGATGGCGCCGATGCGGCCGCCACCCTGGCCGATATGGCTGCCGATATAGCCGCCCGTGGCGCCGCCGACGAGGCTGCCCACGAGCCGCCCGCCGCCATTGCAATAATGATTGTAGACCGGGGCTGCGCCATTGCGACGGCCATAACCGGCGGCATACCCGGCGCCAAATGCGGGTACGCCGAGATAGTTGTTGCGGACGAACCGCTGCCCGCCGCGATGGCCGCCATATCGGCGCCCGCGACCGTTATAGCCGCCGTGGCCCCAGCGCGCCTGTGGCGCATAGGTTTGATGGACCCGGCGCTGACCCCAACGACGATGGCCGTTTCCCTGACCTTGCCAGCGTTGTGGCCTTCCGGAATGTGCCCAACGACGATGTTGGGGGCCCCGGCCGCGCCAACGTTGCGGGCCGCGAGCTTGCGCCCAGCGACCGTTCCCACCGGGATTGCGCCAGCGGCGCTGCGCGCCGCCGCGCCGCCAGCCTTGGCCTTGCGAGGCCCGGCCTCGCCAGGCGCGGCCGCCACCGTTGCGAAAGCCGCCTCGGAAGTGGCCGCCGCCGTTGCGGAAGCCGCCGCCATAGCCCGAGCTATCGGCCAGGGCAACGCTTGCAGGCAATGCGAACGCGGCAAGTCCAAGCGCGGCCGCCAATGTGATTTTTCGTAGCATGAGGTCTCTCCTCCTCAAGCGGATGATCTCCAGACGACCCGTATTACGCCGCCGTTGTGGCACGCATCCCCGCGTCAAACCTTTGCCGCGGTCAGGCACAGACCTTGAGCGTGACGGCAGCCGTGTCCGGCGCGGTCTCGCCCGCGACAGAACACGGGGATTTGAGAGAATTACTGGAGGCCCGGGCCGGAATCGAACCGACGTACGCGGATTTGCAGTCCGCTGCATAGCCACTCTGCCACCGGGCCGTCAGGTTGGCCCCGCCCGAACCGGGTTTCGACATGCCCGAACAGGGGTCCGACATATATGCGCCGGCATGAAGCCGGTCAAGCAGGCCCGCGAGTGTTGCTCCGATACCACGGCTAGTGCGCTGGTCGGCGTTGTGTTCACGCCGGGCCGAAGATATAACGCAAACGTAGCTGTTATTCGGTCGCCTCGCTACCACCGTCCCAAGGATTTGCCGAGAACATTGAGAGATCTATGGTCGCTTCCGCCGTGGCCCGCCGAAATATGGTCGAGAGCCAGATCAGGACCAACAAGGTCACGGACCGGCGGCTGATCGCGGCGCTGCTCGATATCCCGCGCGAGCGTTTTCTGCCCAAGGCGGTGCAGAGCCTGGCATATCTCGACGAGGATATTCCAATCGGCCAGGGCCGCTTTCTGATGGAACCGATGGTCATGGCGCGCCTGCTTCAGATCGCCGAGGTTCAGCCCAATGACCTTGCGCTCGATATCGGATGTGGCGCCGGATATTCGGCGGCCGTACTGGCGCGGCTTTGCGCGACGGTGGTCGCAGTGGAGAGCGACGGCGATCTGGCCTCCGCGGCCAGCCATGTATTGGCCGAGATCGATGTCGACAATGCCGCGGTAGTCGAAGGGCCGCTTGAGAAAGGTTATCCGCGGCAGGGGCCTTATGATCTGATCCTGTTCAATGGCGCCATTACGGCGATCCCCGATGAGATCGCCAAACAGATCGCAAGTGGCGGCCGCGCTGTCGCAGTGGTCGTCAATGATCGCGGCATCGGCGCTGGAACGCTCTATCGCAAAACGACCGGCACTTTGTCGGGCCGTGCGATATTCGATGCCAACACGCCGTTGTTGCCGGGTTTCGAGCGTGCCGAGAAGTTCGTATTCTAGCGGTGCACCGACGGATGCCGTCGATCCTGTCGTTACAGGCGGGGCGGCGGAGCGAGGGAGCAAGGACGCTATGGCGGTGAACCGGGGGGTCGTGGAGGGCACGCTGAAGCCGCGCCTGCTTGGAGCGGGGATGTTGCTCGCATTGGGCGTTGGCGCCGTGCCGGCGGGCGCGGAGACGCTGACCGGGGCTCTGTCGTTGGCTTATTCCAACAATCCGCGCTTGTTGGCTCAGCGTGCCGCACAGCGGGCCATCGACGAGCAGTTCCCCCAGGCCCTTTCGGGGCATCGCCCGAACCTCTCGATCGTTCTCGAGGCCGGCAAGTCGGCGTCTGCGACCCGGGGAGCGGGCCTCAGAACCGGCGCGAATACTTCGCCGCGTTCGGGATCGATCACCTATCAGCAGCCGATTTTTCGCGGCCTTCGCACGCTCTACGACACGCGCCGCGCCCGCGCCACGATATTGGAGGGACGCGCCAACCTCACCATCGTCGAACAGGACATCTTGTTTCAAACTGTGACCGCGTTCATGAATGTCGTGCGCGACCAGGCGGTGCTGCGCCTCAATGTGAAAAACGAGCAGGTCCTGCGGCGCCAGCTCCGCGCGACCCGCGATCGTTTTCAAGTCGGCGAGGTTACCCGAACCGATGTGAGCCAGGCACTAGCGCGCCTGGCGCAGGCCCAGGCGACCCGCACCCAGTCCGAAGGAACCCTACAGATATCCCGGGCCAACTACCGGCGCATCGTTGGGCGTGCGCCGGGCCTGTTGAAGAAGCCCGGCCGCATCGTTCGACTGCCAGGCACATTGCAGGGCGTAACATCGGTCGCCGGGACGGTTGCACCGAATGTGGTGGCAGCGCGCTTTGGGGAGTTGGCGGCGCGTCACAACATCAAGCTGATTACCGGCGAGCTCCTGCCCTCGGTCAATCTGAACGTTTCGGGTTCGCGGGCGTATGGCACATCGAGCGGCGCCCGCGTCAACTCGGGCTCGATCACCGGCCAGCTCGTGATCCCGCTGTATCAAGCGGGGCTGACCTCTTCGCGAATTCGCCAAGCCAAGCAGATCGCCCTTCAGCGTCATCAGGATATCATCGAAGCGCGGCGTGCGGCGATTGAGGCTGCGACCCAGGCCTGGCATACGCTGAAAACCGCCCAAGCCCAGATCCGCGCCTTCCAATCGGCGACCCGCGCGAGTGCGATCGCCCTCGACGGCGTCCGCCAGGAAGCAGCGGCGGGACTGCGGACAGTGCTCGACGTGCTTGATGCCGAGCAGGAGTTGTTTGACGCACGCGTCAACCTCGTCCGGGCCGAACGCGATGAGTTCGTGGCCAGCTACCAAGTCTACCAGGCGATGGGTCGGCTCACGGCGGTCAATCTCAAGCTGCCGGTGCGGAAATATGACCCGACTTCTTACTATCGGCGTGTCAAATACCTGCCCTGGGGCCCGGCGCCCGGAGGGAGCTACTATACTAAATAGGCTCAAATCACCGAAAACCTGGCTTAATGCTTGTAAGTCGCACCGCCTGGATTTATTTTGCTTTATGTTAAGTAAACTATTTTTCGTTACTGAAGTGGTTGCCGCCATTTCAGGAAGGCCTAGGGCATGAACGAGCAAAGCCCTCAGCAAGAACCATCGATGGAAGAGATTCTGGCATCTATCCGCCGGATTATTTCCGAAGATGGGGAAGAGGGCGAAGCCACTCCACAGAGCGCCGAGGCCCCGGTTGCGGATGAACCGGCGGCCGAAGAGGACGATGTTCTAGAGCTGACGGTTCGTGTCGAAGAATCGGAACCGGCTCCACCAGCGGCTGAAAGCGAAGCGCCGGTCGAGGCTGCGGCTGAGATCATTCCCGACGATATGATGGAGCCTGCCGCGCCGGCCGAGGCGGTGGATGAGATCATTCCCGACGATATGATGGAGCCTGCTGCGCCGGCCGAAGCGGTGGCTGAGATCATTCCCGACGATATGATGGAGCCTGCTGCGCCGGCCGAGGCGGTGGCTGAGATCATTCCCGACGATATGATGGAGCCTGCCGCGCCGGCCGAGGCTGCGGCTGAGATCATTCCCGACGATATGATGGAGCCTGCCGCGCCGGTCGAGGCTGCGGCGGAGATCATTTCCGACGATATGATGG
>DATKZM010000032.1:0-6111 GCA_035527975.1 Alphaproteobacteria bacterium
AGCCTTGTTGCCCGCACCCTGCGATGCTGTTACCTAGTCTTGGGTGACTTCAAAGGTTCGCATAGCCCCTTCGATCCTGTCGGCCGATTTTGCGCGGCTGGGCGAGGAGGTGCGCGCGGTCACCAAAGCAGGCGCCGACTATATCCATATCGACGTGATGGACGGCCATTTCGTGCCCAATATCACCATCGGCCCGGCGGTCGTGAGGGCGCTGCGGCCCCATTCGGAACTGCCCTTCGATGTGCATCTGATGATCTCGCCGGTCGACCCCTATATCCCTCAGTTCGCCGAGGCGGGCGCCGATATCATCACGGTGCACCCCGAGGCCGGACCGCATCTGCATCGTTCGATCCAACTGATCAAGTCGCTCGGCAAGAAGGCGGGCGCCTCGATCAATCCGGGCACCCCGGTCGAGGCGCTCGATGATGTGATCGGCATGCTCGACCTGGTGCTGGTGATGAGCGTCAATCCGGGTTATGGCGGCCAGGCGTTCATTGACCGGTCATTGGATAAGATCCGCGCGATCCGGGCCCGTCTCGATGCGGCCGGCCGTGACATCGACCTGGAGGTCGATGGCGGCATCAACGCGCAAACCGCGCCCGCCGCGATCGAAGCCGGCGCCAATGTTCTGGTCGCCGGCACCGCGACTTTCGAAGGCGGCGCCGAGGCCTATGCGAACAACATTAGCCGGCTCAAAGGCGCCGTCGGCTGACCCCCATGCAAGCATACGAGCCGTCATCGCGTGAGACGACCTTGCCGCCTGACCCGCAGCAAGGGGACGCGGTGCGTGGCCGGGAGATCGCGGCCAGGGGCATCGCCTTCGACGAGCCGCCGGCGCCGGGCGATCCCGGCCCGCACGCATTTGCCTGGCTGCGCGACTTGCGTTCCGCGCGCACCATTGAAGCCCAGGATGCGTCCCGCCGGCTGGTCGTCGATTGGATCGGCCGCTACGAGAAGTCGCGCGACCGGCCGTGGTGGCCGGTCATCGCCGCCGAGCGTCTGGTCAACTGGATCTATTGCCACCGGCTGCTGGTTTCGGGCGCCGACGCAGCTTTCCTCAAGCAGTACGATGTAAGCCTCGGCCGGCATGTGAAGCGCCTGCGCAAGCTCATGAAGCAACTGCCGCACGGCGCCGAGCGTTTTGCCATTCTGAAGGCGCTGGTCTATGCCGGGGTCAGCCTGCCCGGCCACGAAAAGAGCTTGTCGAAAGCGCTGATCGCGTTGCAATCGGAAATCGAGGCGCAGATCCTGCCCGATGGCGGGCACCACCAGCGCAACCCGTCGATCCACGCCGCGGTGCTGTCCGAGCTCGTTCAGCTCGCCGCCGCGCTGGAGCTGAGCCAGGACCAGACCCTGGTGTGGCTGCAGAGCGCGATCGACCGGATGGCGCCGGTGCTGCGGTTTTTTCAGCACAATGACGGCAGTCTCGCGCTCTTCAATGGCAGCGCCGAGGAGGATCCCGCTACCGTCGAACGCCTGCTCGCGACTTGCATGGCGGGGGACAAGACCCCGGCGAGCTTGCCCGATACGGGCTATCAGCGCCTCGATCGCGGCCATGTCGTGGTGCTCGTCGATACCGGCGCGCCGCCGCCGCGCAATCTCGATATCGGCGCCCATGCCAGTACCCTCAGCTTTGAGATGAGCGTGGGCGCGCAGCGGCTCATCGTCAATTGCGGCTCATATCACGGCGACGACAAGGCCTGGTCGCGGGCCATGCGCTCGACCGCCGCGCATTCGACGCTGATCGTCGCCAACACCAACAGCTCGGAGGTTCACGATCTGGGCGGCATCGGCCGGCGGCCCGAGACGGTCACCGCCGAGCGCGACGATGTGGCGAGGGGTCTGCGCATGGAGGCGAGCCATGACGGCTATGTCGCCCGCTATGGCATGGTCCACCGCCGCCGTCTGGAGCTGTCCGCCGACGGGCGCACGCTGCGCGGCGAGGACCGTCTGGAGCGTAAGGTCGGCAGTTACGAGTTCGTGATCCGCTTTCACATCCATCCCGATGTGGTGGCGGCGGTCGAGCCTGAAAGCTCGCTCGACAACCCCGCCGTCGCCTTGCGTCTGCCTGGTGGCCAGATCTGGCGTTTCCGGGCCAATAGCGGCGCCGTGGCGCTCGACGAGAGCGCCTATCTCGGCTGGCCCGGCAGCGCCCGTGCGACGCGGCAAATCACCGTCAGCGGCGCCTGCGGCGGCGTCGCACCGGTCGCGGTCTCATGGTCGCTGTCGGAGATCTGACTGCGTCCCTGATTTCTAGAGCGCCCAGCGGCGCAGGTCGCCGGGCAGCGTAAGCCGGCGCCACATCCCCTTGATGTCGGCGACCAGCCCGTCGGCAACCAACAAACCGGCGAGATCGGCGGCGCTCATCTGCGCATACGCATCGTGCGGCACCGCACCGACGACGGCGTCGAAGTGCTCCGCGCCGTCCAGCGTGCGCAAGAGCGCGACGCCGTAAAGCGCCTGCGCTTCGGTGATATCTGCCAGTGGGTCGGCGACCGTGACCGCATGGCCGCGCGCCGCCAGCCCCCCGATCAGATCGGCGACCTTGCTGTTGCGAAGATCGGGCACGTTTTCCTTGAAGGTGAGCCCCAGCACCAAAATGCGCCCGGTGCGGCCGAGCGCCGCGTCGATGCGCGCGGCCAGATGCTCGCCCATCGCGTCATTGATGCGCCGGCCGGCGAGGATGACGTCGGGCTCGTGGCCCATCGCTCGCGCCTTATGCGCCAGATAGTAGGGATCGACCCCGATGCAGTGCCCGCCGACCAGCCCCGGCGTGAAGGGCAGGAAGTTCCATTTGGTCCCCGCCGCCTCGAGTACGTCATGGACGGACAAGCCCAGCCGGCCGGTAATCATGGCGACCTCGTTGACGAAGGCGATGTTGATGTCGCGCTGGGCGTTCTCGATCGCCTTGGCGGCTTCGGCCGTCTTGATGTTGGGCGCGCGGTGGACGCCGGCCGTGCAGATCGTAGCGTAGACCTTGGCGACCGTTGCGGCGGTTTCCGCGGTATCGCCGGCGACAACCTTGATGATACGCGCCAACGTGTGCTCGCCGTCGCCTGGATTGATGCGCTCGGGCGAGTAGCCGAGATGGAAATCCTTGCCCCATACAAGGCCCGAGGCGGCCTCCAGCGCCGGCGCGCAAACCTCCTCGGTCACGCCCGGATAGACCGTGCTCTCCACCACGACGAGGTTGCCCGGGACCAGGGCGCCGCCGACGTCGCGGCACGCCGCGACCAGTACCGAAAGGTCGGGCTCGTTGCTGGCATCGACCGGGGTCGGCACGGTGATGATGTAAAGCTCCGCCGTGTCCTGAGGCAGTCCGTCCGGACCGCTTCTGAATTCGATCGCGGCCTCGGCAAGCCGCTCGGGCGCCACCTCGCCGGTCCGGTCCTCGCCGGTCTGGAGCTCGGCAATGCGCGCTTCGTTCGTGTCGTAGCCAATGACGGTGAAATGCCGCGCGAAGGCGACCGCCAGCGGCAGCCCGACATAGCCCAGGCCGATCACGGCGATGCGGGCGATCGGGATTGCGGGATTTGGTGTCTGGTCCTCGGGCATGGCCTGGATCCGGGGCGGGGGCCGCGCGTTACTGACGGCGCCGACAGCGTACGCCCCCTCTAGAGAGCGCGCGATGCGCTGTCAATCGAGGCTCGCAGATCGCGCCCATTAACTTGACGTTCAGTTCATGAACGCTATGATGTTCATAACCTGAACAAAGCCTGCAATTCGGCGAGAAATTCCGTGGCCAAGACCGGCGCCGCCTCGACCAGTTCCAGCGACGAGACCGAGATCACTCTGGGTCTGCTGTCGGCTGTGGAGGAAAACAGCGCGGTCACCCAGCGCTCGGTCGCCCAGGAGCTCGGCATCGCGCTCGGCCTCGCCAACGCCTATCTGAAGCGTTGCGTGAAAAAAGGCCTCATCAAGGTCACGCAGATCCCGCCCAACCGCTACGCTTATTATGTGACACCCAAGGGCTTCGCGGAGAAGACGCGGCTCACGGGCGAGTATCTTTCATCCTCCTTCACCTTCTTCCGGCGCGCGCGCGGCCAGTGCGAGGCGATCTTCGAGAGCTGCGCCGAGCGCAACTGGCGCCGCATTGCGCTGCTGGGCGACGGCGACCTTGCCGAGATCGCAACCTTGTGCGCGCGCGACTTTGGGATCGAACTGGTTGGCGTTGTCAGCGCGGCGCGTACCGGCGGTCGCTTCGCCGGGCTGCCGGTAGCGAAGAGCCTGGATGCGCTTGGCCGGTTCGACGCCGTGCTGGTCACCGAAATGCAGACGCCCCAAGCCGCGGTTGACGCGCTTGACGGCAAAATCGCGCCCGAACGCATCCTGGCCCCGGCGCTGCTGCGGCTTTCCCGGCGGGACGATCCGCAAGGCACGACGGAGGCTGGACAATGAGCCGCCCGATGAACGGCCCAACCAGCGACCCGAAAAGCCACCAGCCAAGCCGCCCGGAAAGCAGATGGTACGTCGCCAGTACCCATCCGCGGGCCGAACCCCGGGCGCTTTGGCATCTGAAGAACCAGGGTTTTGGCGCCTATCTGCCGCGCTATCTGAAACGCCGCACCCATGCGCGCCGCACCGAGATGGTTCAGGCGCCGCTCTTTCCTGGCTACCTCTTCATCGATATGGACGTGGCGTCGACGCGCTGGCGCGCCATCCGTTCGACGATCGGCATTCGCCACCTGATCTGTCGCGGCGACGATCCTGTGCCGGTGCCCACGGGAGTGGTGGAAGACATCCGCGCGCGAGAGTCCGAGGACGGCGTGGTGCCGGTGCCCACGCCGCCGCCCTTCGCGCGCGGCGAGGCGGTGGAGGTGCGCGAAGGCCCGTTCCGTGACCAGGTCGGGTTCTTCGAATGCGTCAACGACGACGAGCGTATTACAGTTCTGTTGGACCTGCTCGGCCGCCAGCTTCGCATTCCGCTGCCGGTCGGCGCGGTGCGCGCCTTTACCTGACCCATCCCGGCATCGGCTCGCCGACATTAGACCTTGAAGGGCGGCCGAATTGCGCTTGCCGCGCGGTGCGCGCTATAACCGCGCGCGGGCGGCCAGGCGGGTGATAGCGCTCGGCGAGCCTTGCGAAACTGGCCATCTCCGCGACCGTAAACAGTGCATCAGGCGTGCACGACCCGGGGTCTGACATTCGGTTCTCCGACGATTTCCGTTGGTTTTTCCTGCGCGCAGCCGGCGGCTTCGCGGGCCTCATCGTGCCCAGCGTCGTTGCCAGCAAGGCCGTGATGACGGCCGTCTTCGCGCTTGCGGCGGGATGCGCGGCGATTGGGATCATCCCGCGACTGTTTCGGGCGGAAGGCTGGCTCGCGGCGGGGGCGGATCTCAAGCAACCCTTCGCGCTGGCGATCTTCGTCATGCTTGGCTGCTGGCTGGTGAGCGCGCTCGTCGGTCTGGCACCCGCCCGTTCGCTTGCCGCCTGGGGCTGGACTGCGGGATTGCTCGGGCTCGGCTGGGTTCTCGCCAGCGCGCTCCGCGAAGATCAGCGCGCCATCGACGAGGCGCTGTGGTCGTTGGTGGTCACCAGCCTGGTCTGCATCGTGCTTGCGCTTGCGGCGATGTATCTCTGGCCCGGCGCGGTCGATCCCTTCGGCGTTCGCGGCATAGACGGCTTCCACAATGCGCGGCAAAAGCTGAAGAGTTACGGCTCGATCGCGCCCGTGCTCGCGCCGCTGGCGGTCTGGGCCGCCTGGCGGCTCGGTGGTGTCTGGCGGATTGCCGGGCTTGTCTACGTAGTGCTCGCGGCCGTCCTTGTGTTGACGGTGTCGAGCCGCGCGGGCCTCCTGGGCGCCGCCTCGATCGGCCTCGCACTCGCGGTAGCCTTCATGCTGACCCGCCTGGGCCGGCATGCGGCGCGCTGGACCGCGGCCGCGCTCGGGGTCGCCGCCGTGGCGGGCACCATTGTTTTCGCGACTTACCTGCCGAAGCCACCGATCGCGGGGCTGCAGGACTATCGGATCAGCCGCACGTTTCAGGTTCACCGCCAGGCGATCTGGGGATTTGCCGTGCATCACGCGGTCCGCGCGCCGGTGTTTGGCCATGGGCCCGACGCTGCGCGGCTGATCCCCGGCGCCAACAAGCGTGTCGGCTGGTTCGCCCA
>DATKZM010000033.1:0-4295 GCA_035527975.1 Alphaproteobacteria bacterium
TCCTCGATGCGACGAATGAATCACGAAACGCCGATTCTGGGAATCCCCAAGGCTGCAAACTATTGCAAGGTTCCGAAGCCAGAAACCCGAAACCTTGCAATCTCGATTACTTCACCACACCGGAAAACCATGACAGATCAGTCGGTTGGGCGTTGTTCACGGGGAACGATTTAGCGTGGCGCGTGAATCGAGCGCCAAACTTATTAGGTGGAGCACGATCGTGTCAGAGTGATTTAGCGTGACGCGTAAATCGCACTCCAAACATATGAGATAAATCAAACGCCAATGGTGGAGCCTACTTAGTAAACCTTCACCCAGCGCGCGATCAGCGCTTGTTCAAGTTGACGGGCCTGGTGCCGCCAACGCCGCGGGCCCGAGCGCACGCGGGCCTGCCCGGCGTCGTTGCGAGGGCCGGCGAAGTCCTTCCGCGCATGGGGCTGGCCGATGAACAGCACGAAGGCAAGCGCGCGGCCGCCCAGCGTCTCGATGTAACCCGCGCGGCCGCGGATGTAGTTCATCGTCCCCGACTTGGCGCGCACCCGGTAGCCGCGCTGCGCAATCATCTTGCGTGGCAGATAGTAGGGCTTCAGAAGATCGGCGTAGCGGAACGGGCCGTAGCGCTTTTCGCGGGCATAGCGCAGCATGGCCAGAACCTGGTGCGGCGACATCCGGCTTCTGAGCGTGAGCCCGGAATGATTGTCGAGGACGAAGCCGGTCCAATCGGCCTTGGGCATACGCGCCTTCAGCCAGGCAGCCATGGCGCCGCCCGACTGCGACAAGGTCAGCGGCTTGCCGCCAACCGCGCGCGTCGCCACCGCGCCGGTCAGCTCGGCCGCCAAATTGTTCGAGAAATAAAGCACCCGCCGGACGATGCCGGTGAGCGGCTGGCTTTTGTAGCTGTGCACGAAGCGCGCATCGGCCGGCGCCCTGCCCGGGCGCGGCTGCGGCATGGCGATCCCATGATCTCGGCCAAGCCGCCGGAACACCGCCGCCGCGGTCAGCCCCGCCTTGCGCACCGGCAACCAGGCATGGCCCTTTGGGCGGAGATAAGGCGAGACGATCCAGTGATCGCGGCCACCCAGCTCGGCATAGACGAATGGGCCTTCGGGACGGGCGCCCCGCTGACCGAGCGCAAAACCGATGGTGCCGATCGCGACCTTCAGATGGGCCGTCAGCGACACCGCCGTGGTTTGCAGAGCCGCCTGCTTGCCGGCGCGCACCCAGTTCACCCGAAAGCGGTTGAAGTTGACCGACAGCGCACCGACGCCGGTATTGTGCGGCGCGTGGTCGGGCTTGAGGGCGCTGATTTGCGTCGTCACGGGGAGTAGGGTTTCATCGTAAATAAAGCGGCCCGCCACCCGGCTCACGCCTTTCGCCCCGAGCGCCTTGATCATCTCCAGCATGTGGTTGCCGTCGAGCACCGGATCGCCGCCGCCGACTAGATAAAGATCAGCGACGGTGCCGTTGCGCGCGCGCGGCTCTGCCTTCACATAGAGCTTGGTCTCAAAGCGGTAGTCGGGGCCCAGCATTTCCAGCGCTGCCACCGTGGTCGGCACTTTGGCGACCGAGGCCGGGATGAAAAGCGTCTTCGCATCCTTGGCGGCCACGATGCGCCCGGCGGCCAGGTCGAAGACCACATAGCCAACGGCGCTGGCCGGCAAGGGGCTCTTGACGATGATCGCCGTTTCGCTGTCCTGCTGGGCCAACCCCACCGCGGGCAAACAAAACACCGCGATCAGCGCAGCGGCAGTTCTACTGGAAAAGGCTCGCGACAGGCGCATGCGACGGCTTTCGGTGATCTTGACGATGGTCGCCATGAGGGTCGCCGCGAGTATACCGTGCTCGCGCCTGGGCAAAAATGGCCATATGCGCCCCGCCGTCCAATATGTCCCAAACCCATGAAGCGTGAATTCCTTGAAGCCCGATTCCCTTGGGCGCCCGAACCCGTCATTATACGGGGGCCATGAAGACCAGCAGCGAGCGCATCCTCACCACCCATGTCGGCAGCCTGCCGCGTCCCGCCGCGCTTGTGCCCATGCTGATCGCTCGCGACCGCGACGAACCCCATGACGCTGCAGCACTTGCCAGCGCCGTCGCCGACGCCGTCAACGACGTTGTCGCCCAGCAGGTCGCCTGCGGCATCGATACGGCGAGCGACGGCGAGATGGGCAAGATCTCCTACGTCAACTACATCAAGCACCGGCTGACCGGCTTCGGCGCGCCGGCGCCGCTCGACTGGTCGCCGGCGGATATGGATGCCCATCCCGAATACGCCCAAAGCCTGCGTGAGCCCGATGACGCGCCGCGCGAGGACCCGCCGGCCTGCCGCGGCCCGATCGGACCCGGCGACCGCGCGCCGCTCGAGCACGACCTCAAGGTCTTCCGGGCCGCCGTTGAGGCCGCCAAGCCGGCCGACGCCTTCATGAACGCGGCCTCGCCCGGTGTCATCGCGATGTTCATGCCCAACAAGCACTACCCGAGTGAGGACGCCTACATCCAAGCGCTCGCCACCGCGCTCGCCGACGAGTACGAGGCGATCCATGCGGCGGGTTTCGTGCTCCAGATCGACTGTCCCGACCTCGCCATGGCCCGCCACATGCCGTTCGCCGACAAATCAATCGAGGAATTCCGGCGCGCGGCCTCGCTCTACGTCGAGGCGCTCAACGCGGCAACCCAGAACATTCCCGCCGAGGCCATGCGCATGCATGTCTGCTGGGGCAACTATCCGGGCCCTCACACCCACGACGTGCCGTTTCGCGAGATCGCCGACATCGTCTTCGCCGCGCGGCCCCAGGCGGTGCTGTTCGAGGCGGCCAATCCGCGCCACGCCCATGAATGGGAAGATCTGGCCGAGCTGGATATTCCCGACGACAAGATCCTCATCCCCGGTGTCATCGACACGCTGTCCAGCACCGTGGAACACCCGACGCTGATCGCCCAGCAGATCTGCCGCTTTGCCGATATTGTCGGCCGCGAGCGGGTGATGGCCGGCACCGATTGCGGCTTTGCCACCCTCGCCAGCCGGCCCCGCGTCTGGCCCACGATCGCCTGGGAGAAGCTCCGCGCGCTGTCGGAAGGCGCCGCGCGCGCCTCCGAGCGCTTGTGGGGCGGCAGCTAGGCAAGAGTTCGAAAATCACCCTTTACCTGGCCGCATACCGGTGAGCCGGGATGTCCCGTACTTGGGCGCAAAGCGGACATCAGCACCCGATCCTCCTTACTTCCGCTTGTGACCCGAACCGGACGTTGGGGATACGGTAATCGACGACGGCGCGAACGCGCACCGTGGTCTGGCAGGGCTCATTGTGGAGGGCGTGGATGGGAACGGCATCTGGCTATCGAGGCGCTTGGCCATCGTCCAGACCTGCCGAAATGTGCCTATTGCGTCGAACCCCATCGGAAGACTTCAAATGGGGGTTCCAATCTTATAACCGGCAGCGGACCAAATAGAAGCCAAGGGAGGGGCTTGCGACGGCCCCTCCCCGGATGTCAGCTCCGATGGGCCGTGACCGGCGCGCGACTGCGATTGATCCGGACCGCAGGCCGAGGGTTGCCCTTCGTGCCAGGGGGGAGATCGCCGATCCTGCCGCAACCCCCTTGTTTCACGCACTTGGCATAACTCTTAATAGCCCTTCCGGCACGCTTGGCGCCACGACCGACTGCCTTGCCGCCTTTCTCGGCTTTACGGCCGACAAACTTGCCGCCTTTCCAGGTTTTACGGCCGACAAACTTGCCGCCTTTCTTGGCCTTCCGCCCGATAGCCTTGCCGCCTTTCTTGGCTTTACGGCCGACAAACTTGCCGCCTTTCTTGGCTGCACGGCCAACCTTTTTCCCGACTTTCTTAATGCTTCCAATGCCAAGGGCCTGAGCCTCGGGAACAAATACGAAGCTGGATACGGTTGTCGTTCCGGCTACCGCGACTGCCATTCCTAGAACTATCGTCAATTTCTTAAGCATCGTCTTTCTCCTTGGTTACGTTTCACTCCCCCCTTGCGAAAGACGAGACTGGAACCGGGGCCTGTCTGGGCCGTTTGGTCGAGAAGCAGGTTGAGAGGCCTTGGTTGGTGCGGCCTCGTGATCTAGCGCGACATTAGCGACGCGGTTGCGCACCGTCAGTGACGACGGTCACACGCTGTGTAGGGACGTTCATTTTGAGTCCGCTTATGGCTGAGGCTGTTGAAGAACGCTGATTTGGGTCGGCTTTGTGGTGTCCGTTTTTTGTAGAAGCGGACCATTTGGCTTCGCGGCCGGGCGATGCCGGCGCGGTTTTGGTTGTTTGGCTATTGGCTTGGGGTTTT
>DATKZM010000034.1:0-85660 GCA_035527975.1 Alphaproteobacteria bacterium
GCGCCGCCACGTCAGCCTCATGGATGGGCACGCCGCGGCGCGCGCGGGGCCCTCCCGTGGACTACGGGGACAAGCCCCAACCACAAGGTGGTCCTTTTTTACGCCGCCACGCCGGTCCCTTTTTGCTCCGCCGTTGACACACCAGCAACTGTCGATCGTTTCCGGGCGATGTTGCAGGCCGCATTGAACCACGCCGCGGGTGGACTTGGTTACGACGCGCCGCGCATTCCTCCGATCAAGTTTAACAACATTCGAATCCGCTACCTGACCGAGCCCGACGCTGACCGTCTGATCTCGTGCTACGCGGATCACGTGCAGCCGATCATATGGATGCTTAGGCTGCAAGGGTGCCTAACCCAAGAAGCGCTTCAGATGCGGTGGCAACATGTCGATCTGGAACGGTGCACCCTCGTCTTCGATCGAACGAAGAATGGCGAGCCGCGTATAGTGCCCATGGCTCAGCGAGTCGAGGCGGAAATCCGTGCGATCCACACACGGCGCGGACGGCCCATTGCCGGTCACGTCTTTCTTAGCAGCCGCGGCAGGCCCTACGCGGACACGCGCGATTACAAGCTTCCTGGCGGCAACCCGTTGCGCTCGGCCCACGCGACGGCGTTAAAGCGTGCGAATGTGAACCCGATAGGCGGACCTGATTTCCGCCCCCACGACTGGCGGCATCACTGGGCGTCGAGATGCGTCATGAAAGGGATCGACATGCCGACGATCCAGCGACTCGGCGGGTGGAAGACGCTTAGGATGGTTGAGCGGTACGCCGCCGTGAGTAACGAACACATGCGTGAGCAGATCAGGAAGCTCGGCTAGATCGAACGGAAAAGGAACATGCGTGCCACTGCCCACATATTGCCCAGCAAATTTCAGGTTTTGGGTACGATTCGTCCCCATCTCTGGCGGGATTTGGCTCGGCACAAACAAAAATTCTCCAAATTAACCTGTTCAAATACAAAGGAAAAAATGGTGGGCGCGGCTGGGATTGAACCAGCGACCCCTGCGATGTCAACACAGTGCTCTCCCGCTGAGCTACGCGCCCTAACCACCTGCCACGGGGCAACCTCGGCGACCGTAAGGGTCTCGCGCGAGGCCTGGTGCATATGGTGGGAAAGCGGTTATCCGTCAATCCACGCGGATTTGCAAGACTGTGCCGGCATGGCCGAAAGAAAGCCCGCCAGAGATACTTACGCGGCCATCATCCGATCGATTTCGGCCACGATCTCCCGCAGATGGAAAGGCTTGGACAGCACCCGCGCATCGCGCGGCGCCTCCTCGCGCGCCTTCAGGGCAACCGCGGCGAAACCGGTAATGAACATGACCCTGATCTGAGGCTGGGCGGCGCTGGCGCGGCGCGCGAGCTCGATCCCGTCAATTCCCGGCATGACGATGTCGGCCACCAGCACGTCGTAATCCTCGCGGCGCACGGCGCCCTCCGCGCTCAAGCCATCGCCGACCGCGTCGACCTGATGCCCGGCACGGATCAGCGCATTCGCCAGGAACGTGCGCATCGACTCGTCATCTTCGGCCAGCAGGATTTTCGCCAAGTCGGTAGTCCCCTGATTTCCCCGCGAGTAGCCCCAATGCTAGCGGCGAGGGCCTTGCCAAAGTGTAAATGAAGCGTGGATTGGTGCAAGATATCGCGGAAAATCGCCTGGCCAAAGCCGGCATGCCCGCCAGCGGGTGACAGGGGACCTCCGATGGTCTATCAGGGTTGCCAGCATGGATACCCACGTAGACACTGCCGGCACCTTGGCAAGGCCCTATGAGGTCCTCGCACCGGCGGCCCAATCCGTCCCCCTGGTCTTTGCCTCACCGCATAGCGGGCGCAACTATCCACCCGATTTCGTGGCCGCTTCGCGCCTCGATCCACTGACCCTGCGACGCTCCGAAGACAGCTATGTCGACGAGCTATTCGCGGCCGCTCCGGGGCTGGGAGCGCCGCTCTTGCGGGCTCTGTTTCCGCGCGCCTTCGTTGACCCGAACCGCGAGCCCTACGAGCTCGATCCGGCGATGTTCGAGGGCGGGCTGCCGGATTTCGCCAATACGCACTCGCCTCGGGTCGCCGCCGGACTCGGCACGATTGCCCGGGTGGTGTGCAACGGCGCGGAGATCTACGACCACAAGATTTCCGCTGCCGAGGCCTTGTCCCGCATCGACAGTTTCTACCGGCCCTACCATGGCGCGCTCGGTGCCCTTGTCGATGCGACCGCCGACCGCTTCGGGCTGGCGCTGCTGATCGACTGCCATTCCATGCCGTCCGTGGGCGGTCCGATGGACAAGGACCCCGGCCTGCGGCGGGTGGACTTCGTTCTGGGCGATTGCCACGGCGTGTCCTGTGCGCCGGACCTCACCGACGCGGTGGCGGCGATGCTGAAGAGCGAAGGGTATGTCGTCACCCGCAACGCCCCCTATGCCGGCGGGTTCACCACGCGGCACTATGGCCGCCCAGGGGACGGCCTGCACGCGCTTCAGATCGAGATCAACCGGGCGCTCTACATGGACGAGACGACTTACGAGCGCAAACCCTACTTCGCCACGCTGGCCGAACACATGGGCGCGCTGATAGGCACCCTGACCCGCTTCGACTGGCGCGCGCTCAAAGCCGATGGGACCGGAGCCTAGGCAGCCGGGGCTGACACTGCGGGACGCCGAAGAGCACGATCTCCCCGCGGTCCAGGCCATCTACGCGCATCATGTCGAAACCGGCCTTGGCTCGTTCGAGGAGACCGCCCCCGGATTGAGCGAGATGACCCGGCGCTACCACGCGATCCGGCAACTGGGTATGCCCTACATGGTGGCCGAGATCGACGGCGGTGTGCGGGGTTTCGCCTATGTGGCGACGTACCGGCCGCGGTCAGCCTATCGACACACGGTTGAGAATTCGATCTATGTGGCGCTCGATTGGCACGGCAAAGGCATCGCCGCGGCGTTGCTGGAAGCGCTCATCGAGCGCTGCACCAGGGCGGGCTATCGCCAGATGGTGGCGGTCATCGGCGATTCCGGCAACCACGCCTCGGTGGCGCTCCATGAGCGGCTCGGCTTTCGCCTGGTCGGCACCCTGGAAGACGTCGGGCGCAAGCACGACCGCTGGGTCGATACTGTCCTCATGCAGCGCCCGCTCGGCGCCGGCGATGGTCCGGTGGAGGATTGACGCCGCCGCCCGACCCCGCTGGAAATACTGGGGCGTAAGATCGCGCGCCGCCGGCCGGTTAGGTCAGCTAGAGTATTTTCCGTTCAGTTGGCATCACCAGCCCGCTCCCCCGCCCGGCCACCCAACGGCAGTATCTTCGGGGTGGCCGGGCGGGGGAGCGGGCTGGAGCCGATTCCACGTAAGTGGAAAACGCTCTAGAACCGCAGACAAAAGAAAAAAGGGCCGCGCGATTCCGCGCGGCCCAAGTTTAGGGAGGAAACGCCCAAGAAGTGCGTTTACGGTTGCCGGGTCGCCGAAGGCCACCCTCATACCGCACTGCACAATATTATTTCGCAGCCCGAGAATTCAACCACAAAGGCCGAATTCCCATGAAATACTCGAGAATTGACAAGACGAAAAATCCCTAGATTTCTTAGGAATTCAGTGAATTATTGCAATAGCTAATACTATTTTGCATATGCTAATACCCGTACGCGCATAGCTGGTGCCATGGCCGCTGGTGCCAACGGCGGCGACACCACAAGTGCGGCTGGCATGTCGATTGCAGCGTTTCGATCGCACCGGCCCCAAAGGCGCCGCTGCATGCGCGAAGGACCGCCGATGCCGGAATTACCAGGACGCTTGGTTGCCGCCCACATCCTGTCGCTGATGCTGGCCATCACCGCGCCGCAGCTGGCCTTGGCGGGAACAACTAGCCATAACCAATTGTTTTCAAAAGACTTATGCGCGGAGATAATCGCCCGCGCCGAACGCCGCCACGGCATTCCGGCGCGGCTCTTGCGCGCAATCTCGCTCGCCGAGACAGGCCGGCTGGATCCGCGCACCAAGGCAATGATTGCCTGGCCCTGGGCAGTCAATGCCGGCGGCAAAGGCTATTTTTTCCCGACCAAGGCCAAAGCCATTGCCGCCGTGCGCCGGTTGCGGGCCACAGGCGCGCGCAATATCGACGTGGGCTGCATGCAGGTCAATCTGATGCACCACCCCAAGGCGTTCGGCACGCTCAAGGCCGCGTTCGACCCGGCGCGGAACGTCAGCTATGCCGCCAAGTTCCTCAAGGATCTGCATGCCAAGACCGGGTCCTGGATCGATGCTGTCGCAGCTTACCATTCCCGCCTGGCCCATCAGGGCAATCCCTACATGCTGCGCGTGCTGCGGATCTGGGTCGATCGGCGGGCACGGCCGCTCCCCACCGAATTGACGGCCAGGACTGCCACACGACCTGGCGCCATCGCTCAACGTCGGCCGCCGAAGCCGGGCGCCGGGGTGTCGGCGCCCAAACCCGCCAACAACCCAAGCCTGGTGCGCCGGGCCAGCGCGCTCAGCTCGGCTCCGATGCGACGCCGCTGGGCCGAGGTGGTGACGCGGCGCAAACGCTTCGCCGACTGGCTCGCCAAGCGCCAGAGCGAGCGGAAATCCGGCACAGGGAATCCGGGCTAGTTGGCACATCCTGCGCGCAGCAGACGCTGCGCTAGCTTTTCCCATTAACCATTCTGTGTTACCCCGCGTGCTCTAGTGCGGTATGCACGAGGGGGAAGCACTGCATGGCGGCTGCCGCCGGCTGGTTCAAGACGCGAACGTTTGGGGACCGCTTCATCATCGAGGCTGGCGGACGCTGGAACGTCCAGACCGTCGAGGCGATCGAAGGCAAGCTTCGCGGCATCGGCGCCGAGGCACGGGCATCGGCGGCCAGCGGACCGGCCCTGATCGATGTGGCCGGGCTCGATGCGCTCGATGCAGCCGGCGCCTGGCTGATCACGCGCACCCGCCTTGGGCTGGCGGCCGTTGGTATGGACGCCGCGGTCGAAGGCGCCAAACCGTCCCATGGGGCATTGCTGGAGCGCGTGGAGAAAGCGCTCGCCCACGAGGAACTCCCGCCGCAAGTCGACCATATTTTTCTGCGCTTCGTCTCCGCCGTCGGCAAGGCGCAATTCGACGTCTTTGTCCTAGCGCGCAGTCTTCTCTCGTTCTTTGGGCTCGTGCTGATTGTCTTCGGCCGCGTGATGCTGCGGCCCGGGCAGCTGCGCCTGACCGCGACGGTTTACCGGATGCAGTCGGTCGGCCTGAACGCGCTGCCGATCGTGGGGTTGCTGTCGTTCCTGATCGGCGTGGTGGTGGCTTTCCAGGGCGCCGACCAGTTGGCCCAGTTCGGCGCCGAGATCTTCACCGTCAATCTGCTCGGCGTCTCGATCCTGCGCGAGCTCGGCGTGCTGCTGACCGCGATCCTGATCGCCGGCCGTTCGGGCAGCGCCTTCACGGCGCAGATCGGCACCATGAAGGTGAACCAGGAGATCGACGCGCTGGAGACCATCGGCCTCGATCCTATAGAGGTGTTGGTGATCCCGCGCATCATTGCGCTGATGATCATGCTGCCGGTCTTGGTCTTCTACGCCGACCTCATGGGCCTTCTGGGCGGCATGGTGATGGCGACGACGGTGCTCGACATCTCGCTCAACACCTTCCTCAAGCAGCTCCAGAGCGGCGTCAACCTCACCACATTTGCGGTCGGCATGGTCAAGGCGCCGGTCTTTGCCTTCCTGATCGCGCTGGTCGGATGTTTCGAAGGCTTCAATGTTTCGGGAAGTGCCGAAAGCGTCGGCCAGAAAACAACGGCGTCGGTCGTGGAAGGCATCTTTCTGGTAATTGTATTCGACGCGGCGTTTTCTATCTTGTTCTCAATACTGGGCATTTAGGGATTATGGAGAACGACACGATCATCAGCGTGCGCGGGCTCCGGACCCAGTTCGGCGTCAACGTCATCCACGACGACCTCGATCTTGATGTCCGTCGGGGCGAGGTTCTGGGCGTGGTCGGCGGCTCGGGCACAGGAAAGTCCGTGCTGCTGCGCACGATCATCGGCCTCAACAAGGCGAGCGCGGGATCGATCCAGGTGTTCGGCGACAACGTCACCGAGATGTCCGACAGGGAACAGCGCGCGATGCAACAGCGCTGGGGTGTGCTGTTTCAGGACGGCGCGCTTTTCAGCTCGCTGACCGTGGCGCAGAACATCGAAGTGCCGCTGAAAGAACACACGCAGCTGAGGAAAGAAGTCATCAACGAACTGGCGTGCGTGAAAGTTGATATCGTCGGCCTGCCACCCGATGCGGCCAACAAATACCCATCGGAGCTCTCCGGAGGCATGCGCAAACGCGCCGGCCTTGCACGCTCGCTGGCGCTTGATCCAGAGCTCGTGTTTCTGGATGAGCCGACCGCAGGTCTCGATCCGATCGGCGCCGCGGCGTTCGACAACTTGATCCGCGATCTCCAGCAGAGTTTGAACCTGACCGTTTTCATGGTAACCCACGACCTCGACTCGCTCGCGGCGATCTGTGATCGCATTGCCGTGCTGATCGACAAAAAGATCGTGGTCGACACCATGGAAAATCTGATGCAGCTCAACCATCCCTGGATTCAGGAATATTTCCATGGGCCGCGCGCGCGCGCGGCGCTCAAGCGATGAGAGGCGAAAATGGAAACCCGCGCTAGCTACCTTCTAGTCGGCAGCTTCGTGCTCCTGGTCGTCGTGGCCGCGTTCGGCTTCGTTGTCTGGATCGCCAAGGGGCAAATCGTCAAGGACACGGTCAAGTATCAGGCCTATTTCTCGACCACGGTCACTGGTTTGCAGGTCGGCAGCCCGGTGCGCTATCGCGGTATTCCCGCCGGCGAAGTCACCGAAATCAAGGTCTCGGTGAATGATCCCAACCTCGTTGAGGTCACCTTTGAGATCGACAAGAAGAGAAAGAACCTGGTGATCCACCAGTTCTCCACGGCCGTTCTGGAAACCCAAGGCATCACCGGCGTCGCCTTCATACAGATCAAGCACAACGAGCAGGCGCTTCAGGCATGGCGTGAAAGAACGGGCGACGAAAATGGCATACCTGACGACCCTCCGATCAAGAAGGAGCTCGGCGCACGCTACCCGACGCTGGATGCCGAAGGGTCCGGCTTTGAGAAGATCCTGACGAGCCTGCCAAAAGCGCTCAACCAGATCACCGAGCTGGCGAACCGCGCCAGCATGCTGCTCGACGAGGAAAACCGCCTGGCGATCAAGAATTCCCTCGCCAATATCGCCACCATGTCAAAGCGCCTGTCGGAAAGCAGCGCGGGGATCGACACGCTCCTGAAGAACGTCAATCGGGCGGTGGTCAACATCGAAAAGGCGGCGGGTGACCTGCCGCCCGCGGTCAATGAGCTGCGCGCCGGCTTCAAGAATTTCGGGTCGATGAGTAGCGAGATCAAAGCGCTGGTCACAGAAAACCGGCGCCCCTTCCGCGACTTCACGGCGACCGGGCTCTACGAATTCTCGCTCTTTATCACCGAGGCGCGCGAGCTGGTGAAAAACCTCAACCGCGTCTCCAAGCGCTTCGAGGGAGACCCGTCGCGATTCTTGTTCGGCAATACCCAAAAGGGATACAAAGCCCGATGATCGCGCAACAGGTCGCCGCCGCCTGCGCCCACATCGGCGCTAAAATCGGCGCTCAATTCGGCCTGGGGGCCGTCTTCGCCGCCGCGCTGATCGGACTTGGGGCGTGCTCCTCGATCATCCCGGGCGCGGACCGCGACCCGCCACGGCTTTACGATCTTTCGCCGAAGAGCACCTTTGCCAAGAACCTGCCGAGGTCCCGCTGGCAGCTCGTGGTCGAGCCACCGATCGCTGCCGCAGGCCTGTCTTCGGCGCGCATCGCGCTCAAGCGCCATCACCTGCGCATCGAGTATTACGCACAGGCGGCCTGGACCGACACCACGCCGACGATGATCCAGACCTTGATCATCGAGTCTTTCGAGAATTCAAAGAAGATCGTATCCGTCGGCCGCACGTCTTCAGGCCTTCGGTCCGACTTCGTGCTGCAGACCAGCCTGCGCGAGTTCCAGGCCGAGTACAGCAACCGCGGCCTGGTCAAAAAGGCCAGAGAGGCGGCCGCGAACAAGAACGCTGCAGGTCCGGTCGTGCGCGTCAGCCTCAACGCCAAATTGGTCAAAATGCCCGAACGCACGATCATCGCCAGCCGCACATTCCAGCATCTCGTCATTGCCGAGTCGAACAGCATGGAAGAGATCGTCGCCGCATTCGATGATGCGCTGGGAAAGGCCCTCAAGCGCATCGTGCAATGGACCCTCGTGCAGGGCCAACGTGGGTGGCGGCGGCGGCAACGCGCCGACGCGGCCCCGCGCTGACGGTGCGCGCCAGACCGCCTGAAATCGCCTGAAATTTGCGGCACCTGAATTCAATGGCCTTCGATATTTCACGCGCCCGGGCGGAAACGCCTGGCTGCGATCACGTTCTCCATTTCAATAATGCTGGGGCCGGCCTGGCGCCCGCGCCGGTTTTGAACGCGGTCAAGGATCACCTCGACGCCGAGGCGCTGGCCGGCGGCTATGAGGCCGCGGCCGCGGCCCACGAGCGGGTTGAGCGCACTTACCTGGCGGCGGCCAAGCTCCTCAATTGCGCGCCGGATGAGATCGCGGTGGTCGAGAATGCCACCCGCGCCTGGGACATGGCGTTTTATTCCTTCCGCTTCGCCGAGGGCGACCGCATCCTGACGGCCGAAGCCGAATACGCCAGCAACTACATCGCCTACCTGCAGACCGCCCGCGCCACCGGCGCCACGGTCGAGGCAATCCCCAGCGACGAGCACGGCCAGGTTTCCGCAGCCGCGCTTGGCGAGATGCTCGACGACAGGGTCAGGCTGATCGCGATCACCCATGTGCCGACCAATGGCGGCTTGGTCAACCCGGCCGCCGCGATTGGCCGCATCGCGCGGGACGCCGGCATTCCGTTTCTTCTCGATGCCTGCCAGTCGGTCGGCCAGATGCCGGTCGATGTCGAAGCAATCGGCTGCGACATCCTGTCGGCCACCGGCCGCAAATACCTGCGCGCGCCGCGCGGCACCGGACTGCTCTATGTGCGCCGCGCGCTCATTGAAACGCTCGAGCCGCCCTTCCTCGATCTGCACGCGGCCGACTGGACTTCGGCCGATACCTATGCCATCCGGAACGATGCCCGCCGTTTTGAGACTTGGGAAGGCAATGTCGCCGGCAAGATCGGCCTCGGTGTGGCCCTCGACTACGCGCTCGGCTGGGGGCTCGACGCAATTTATGCCCGTATCACCAGCCTTGCCGAAACGCTGCGCGCGGGCCTCGCCGCCATTCCCGGCGTGATCGTCCGCGACCTCGGCGCCGAGCAATGCGGCATCGTGACGTTCACCGTAGACGGCACGGCCCCGGCGGACATCCAGCGCGCGTTGGCCGCGCAAAAGATCAATATCGCGGTCAGCCCGCGCAACTTCACCCGCCTCGATATGGACGCCCGCGACCTCGACGCGCTGGCCCGCGCCTCGGTCCACTACTACAACACCGAGGATGAGGTGGAACGCTTCTGCGCGGCCGTCGCGGCATTGGATTGATCAACGCCCGTCCGGCCGGCCACCCCGCATATCTGCCGCACGCCATGCGGCATGGGCGTCCGTCGTGCGCCGCCGGAATCAAAAGCGCCCGCTCGATGGCGGGCGCTGGCTCACTCGAAAACTTCACAAAAATCAGTTCTTTAGACCGATTGCGCTAAAGCGCTTGTTGAACTTGGCGAGCTGGCCGCCGGAGTCGATCAGCCGGTGCACGCCGGTCCAGGCCGGGTGCGACTTGGGGTCGATATCGAGGCGCATCGTGTCGCCGGCCTTGCCCCAGGTCGAGCGGGTCGTGAACTCGGTGCCGTCCGTCATCACCACGTTGATCTCGTGGTACTCCGGGTGGGTGTCTTTCTTCATCGCCAGCCGTGCTTTCGTTCTTCTAGGCCCCTGATGAGCCCGCCGCGGATATATAGGTGAGGGGGCGGCCACTGGCAAGCATCCCCGCAGCTTGCTATATCAGCCTGCCATCCTGCGGCTCCGCCACCGCCCCAAACGCGGGTGTCCGGACGCCTTTTCCTGGAGATCCTTTGGACCAGGCCCGCACGCAATCCACCGCCGCCCCGCTGGCCCGCCCAAGCGGCGAGCGGCCGCGCTCGCGCGACATGCGCCAGCTGCGCATACTGGCGGGGTTCTTGAAGCCGTATCGCCTGCGGGTCGTCCTGGCGCTCCTCGCGCTCATCCTGGCGGCGGGTACGGTGTTGGTCTTCGGCGTTGGCCTCCGCTGGCTGGTCGACAAGGGCTTTGCCGGCGGCGACGGATCGCTTCTCGACCAGGCGTTGACGGGCATGTTCGGCGTCATTGCGGTGATGGCGCTGGCGACCTTCGCGCGCGCTTATCTGGTCTCCTGGCTGGGCGAGCGCGTCGCCGCCGATATCCGCGCCGCCGTCTTCGACAACGTCCTGCGCCTCACCCCGTCATTTTATGAGATCACGCCGACGGGTGAGGTGATCTCGCGGCTCACCACCGATACCACGCTGCTGCAGACCATCGTCGGCTCCTCGGCCTCGATGGCGCTGCGCAATCTTCTGATGCTCTTGGGCGGCACCATCATGATGGCGGTGACCAGCCCCAAGCTCACCGGGCTTGTGGCGCTCGTCGTGCCGCTGGTGATGGTGCCGGTGATCGTCTTCGGGCGGCGCGTACGCCGCCTTTCGCGGGCAAGCCAGGACCGGATCGGCGATGTCGGCGCGCACTTGGATGAAACCCTGAACGCAATCGAGACCGTCCAGGCCTTCGTCCACGAGCCGCACGACCGCCGCCGGTTCGCAGGGCGGGTCGAAGAGGCGTTCGCGGTCGCCGCACGCCGCGTGCAGGCCCGCTCGATGCTGGCCGCTCTCGTCATCATGCTCGTCTTCGGCGCCGTCGGCGTCATTCTCTGGATCGGCGGCCACGACATGCTGGCCGGGCGGATCACCGCGGGCGAGCTTTCGGCCTTCGTGTTTTACGCCGTCATCGTCGCCGGCTCGGTCGGCGCCCTCAGCGAATTTGTGAGCGACCTGCAACGCGCTGCCGGCGCCAGCGAGCGGCTGGTCGAGCTGTTGACGACCCAGCCCGATGTCGACGCGCCCACCGAGCCGCTGGCGCTGCCCGAACCGGCCCTGGGCGGCGTCGCCATTGAGGGCGTCACCTTCACCTATCCAAGCCGCCCAGAACAGCCGGCCCTGAGCGATTTCAATCTCACTGTGGCGCCGGGCGAGCGCCTGGCCCTCGTCGGCCCCTCGGGCGCCGGCAAGACCACCGTCTTCCAGCTTCTGTTGCGCTTTCACGACCCCCAGCAAGGGACGGTTCGGCTCGACGGTGTCAGCCTCGCCAAGGCCGATCCGGCCGCCGTGCGCGCGCGCATCGGGCTGGTCGCGCAGGAGCCGGTGATCTTCGCCGCCGACGTCGCCGAGAACATACGCTATGGCCGCGAGGACGCGAGCGACGACGAGGTTCGCGCCGCCGCCGAAGTCGCCGCCGCCCTCGACTTCATCGAAGCGCTGCCGCAAGGCTTCCAGACCCATCTGGGCGAGCGCGGCGTGCGCCTTTCCGGCGGCCAGCGCCAACGCATCGCCATCGCTCGCGCCGTGCTGCGCGACCCCGCCCTCCTCCTGCTCGACGAGGCGACCAGCGCCCTCGATGCCGAGAGCGAGCGCATGGTCCAGACCGCGCTCGACCGGCTGATGGCGGAGCGCACGACGATCGTCATCGCACACCGTCTGGCCACCGTGCTCAAGGCCGACCGCATCGTCGTCATGGATCACGGCAAGATCGTCGCCGCCGGCACCCATGACGAGCTCCTGAAGATGGACGGGCTCTATGCCCGCTTGGCCGCCCTGCAGTTCGATCTCGACCCGGCCGCCACGTCGGCGATACCCGCCTCGCCCGAGCAAAAGGAAGAAACAACATGATCGTCGTTTCCGGCGTCATAGCGGTTGCCGAAAAGGACAAGCGCCCGGCGATCGAGGCCGCCACCGCCCTCGCGGCCGAAACCCGCAAGGAGCCTGGCTGCCGCTTCTATGCCTTCTACCAGGACATCGAGAGCCCGGGCGTCTTCCGCGTTTTCGAGGAATGGGATGACGACGCGGCCCTCAAGGCGCATTTCGAGACACCGCATATGGCCGCCTTCCGCGCCACGCTGGGAGAGGTCGGCGTGCTGCGGCGCGACGTCAAGATCTACCGGGTGAGCGGCACCGACCCGCTCTGAGCCAGCATGATCGGCACATACGGCAATTTGTCTGGGGCAGTTTGTCTCGCCGCGCCGCATACGGTAGCATTTGATATGAAATCTAAGCGTCGGCCGATCACCAGCACGGCGCAGCACATGGGAGGCTCAATATGAAGAAACTGCTTTGCGCGGCGGGGCTGGCAACCATGATCGCCGGCGGCGGGGCCTCGGCGGAGGAGCTGCGGATCGGCTTCATCAACTCGCTCAATCACCCGATCGGCAAGTGGCAGGTCGACGGCTTCAGGCTTGGCCTGGAGCATCTGGGCTGGAAGAAGAACGGTGACAAGATCGAAGGCGTGCCGGTTTCGGTCGACTATTGCGACGACCAGGTGAAGCCCGATGTCGGCCTGTCCTGCGCCAAGAAGTTCATCGAGCAAAACAAAGTGCAGATCGTCGCCGGCATCATCTGGTCGAACGTGATGAACGCGCTGCGTACCACGGTCGTGCGCAACAGGACGATCCTCCTCAGCACCAATGCCGGCTCCTCGCTGCTCGCGGGCCGCAACTGCAGCCGCTACTACATCTCGACCTCCTGGGAGAACCAGCAGAACGCCCAGGCCATGGGCCGCCTTGTCACCGATGAAGGCATCAAGCGCGTCTTCTTCCTCGGCCCCAACTACCAGGCCGGCAAGGACAATTTGAGCGGCTTCAAGAGCGCCTATAAGGGCCGCGTCATTGGCACCATCATGTACAAGCTGGGCGCCCGCGACTTCCAGTCCGAGCTCACCCGCGTCCGCGCGGCGCAGCCCGAAGCCGTTGTGACCTTCTCACCGGGCCCGATGGGCATCGCCTTCATGAAGCAATGGGCGGCCTCGGGGCTCGGCAAGTCGACGAAACTCTATCAGATCTTCGTCGTCGACCACATCACGCTGCTGCCGATCGGCAAGGCCGCCGTCGGCACCTTCCACACCAACCAGTGGGACAGCGACTCGACACGGCCGGCCAACGTGAAGTTCGTCAAGGCCTACATCGCCAAGCACAAGATCCACCCGAACCACTTCGGCGCCCAGGCCTATGACGCCGCCTTGCTGATCGCCTCGGGCATCCGCGGGACAGGCGGCAAGGTGAACGACACGCTGGCGCTGATGAAGGCGATGCGCAAAGCCGACTACGCCTCGGTCCGCGGCAAGTACCGCTACAACGTCAATGGCATTCCGATCCAGAACTTCTACAAGCGCGAAGTCGTGCTCGGGTCCAATGGCAAGCCGATGATCCGCACGGTCGGCCTCGTCACGGCCAACCATGTCGACAGCCAATGGCGCAAATGCAAGAAGAGCGAGTGGATCAAATAGCCTGCGTCGAACGCCGATAGGACCCGTTGAAACCCTCACCGCCAGGGGGAGGGTTTTTATTGGAGCATTTAGAAGCGGAGCGTCAGCTCGTTGGCTTGCAGCGCCGCCAGATTTTGGTCGGCCCCGTACCCACCTTGACCTGCATGGTATCGTCATCGACGAGCGACATGTCGACCTGAGCGCCCGCGGGCTTCTCGGCAACCGGCACCACGTAGCGGAAGCCGTGGCGGTCGTATTCGCCTTTCATCCGCGTACCGCCGGGGGTGACGATCTGCGGGCCGCTGATCGACATCGACCGGCCGTCGGCCGCGCACCAGTTGCCGTCGATGGCATCGGCGGCGGCCGGGCCGGCCATCGCCAGCACGCCCATCGCTGCCGTCAAGATCGGTAAGGGCTTGAACATCGGATCGCCTCCCAAAATAGCGCGTTGATGCGCTCAGCGCTGGGTGAATTTGAGCTCGATCCGCCGGTTCTTGCGGTAGGCGGCATCGCTCGTGCCGGGGTCGAGCGGGTGAAACTCCCCGAACCCCGTAGGCGCCAGGCGCTGGGGCGGGATACCCTGCTCGATCAGTTGTTTCACCACCGCCAGCGCCCGCGCCTGGCTGAGTTCCCAGTTCGACGCGTATTTGGCTCCGGCCCTGATCTTCCGCTTGTCGGTATGCCCGTCGATGCGCAGGACCCAGTCGATCTGCTTGGGAACCTTCTCCGATATCTCCTTCAGCGTCGCCGCGAGCTTGGCGAGCTCCACCTTGCCGCCTTCCTGCAGCTCCGCCTCGCCGCTCGGGAACAGCACTTCGGATTGAAAGACGAAGCGGTCGCCAACGATGCGGATATCGTCGCGGGTCCCCAACACTTCGCGCAGCCGGCCAAAGAACTCCGAGCGGTAGCGGCTAAGCTCGCGCACTTTGAGCGCCAGCGCCACGTTGAGCCGCTTGCCAAGATCGGCAATTTTTAATTCCTGGTTCACCGCCTTTGCCTCGGAAACCTTGAGTGCCGCCTCGATCGCCGCAAGCTGGTTTCGCAGCGCGGCCAGCTGTGAATTCAGGATTTCAAGCTGCGCGCGGGCGCTCGCCGAAATGCGCTTTTCCGCCGCCAGCGCGCGTTTGTCGGCGCCCACGGCGCCGGCAAGCCGGCGCGCGCGCGCCAGCGCCCGGTCACGCGCGGCGAGCGTGGCGCGCAGCTCGGCCGCGATCTCTTTCAGCGTGCGGTCGAGCCCGGTGCTTTTGCCGCGTTCCAGCGACAGCATCTCGGTGAGTTCCTGAATGCGGCGGTTGAGCTGCAGCAGCGCCTTGTCGCGGCCGCTCAGCGCATCGCTCAGATAGAACTGCGCGACCATGAAGATCATCAAAACGAAGATGACCAGGATCAGCAGCGAGGCCAGCGCGTCAACAAAGCCCGGCCAGATATCGAGCGGCGGGCGGCGGGCGCTGCGTGCCGATATGGGCATGACCTAGTTGCGCCTGTTCCTGTCGGCCATGGCGGCGATGGTCTTGGCGAGCAGGCGGATATCGGAGCTCATCTGCTCGCTCATCGCGCCGACCTTCTCGGCCAGCCCGGTCATGTGGGCGTTGGTGGTGGCCTGCCGGTCGTCCTCGCGCGACACCGAGTGTTGCAGTTTGTCGATGTTCTCCGCCGTCTGCTCCAGGAGCGCCTGGATATAGGCCGGCACCGAGGCCTCTCCCTCGCCCATCCCCGCCATTCCGCTGGTGGTGGCGAGCCGGGTCTGGCCGCTCAGCCATTCTTCGAGTTCGTTGTAGAAGCGGTTCTGCGACTGCCCTGCCTGAAGGTCGAGGAAGCCTAGGATCAGCGAGCCGCCGAGCCCAAAGAGCGAGGACGAAAAGGCCGTGCCCATCCCGGTCAGCGGCGCTTGCAGGCCACGTTTCAGCTCGCCGAAGATCGAGGTGATATCGCCGGTCCCGATCGAAAGCGATCCGACCACGCCGGCCACCGCGCTTACGGTCTCGAGCAGGCCCCAGAAGGTGCCGAGCAGGCCCAGGAAAATCAAAAGCCCGATCATGTAACGCGAGATCTCGCGGGTCTCATCGAGCCGCGAGCCGATGCCGTCGAGCAGCGAGCGCATGGCAGCAGATGTCAGGCGCAGCGGGCCGGCGTCGCGGTCGCGCAGCAGCGTCGCCATCGAGGCGAGGATCCGCGGCGGGTCCTCAGCGGCGGTGGCGGCCTGATTGCGCTGAAAGCTTTCTATCCAGCGCGCCGCCGGGCCCAGCGTGATGACCTGGCGAAAACTGTAGAGAATACCGATCAGCAGGATACCGATGATCACGCCGTTGAGCACCGGATTCGCCATGAAGGCGTTCTTCAGCGCCACGTAGAGTACGCCCAATGTGATCGCGACCGCGAACACGAACAATCCCATGCGGAACAGATAGCTTTTGGGCTGGCTCATGCTGTGGTCTCCGGTCGTCGCAAACCTGGCCCGCTGGCGGTCATCGCTGCACCAGGACCAGATCGACGCGGTCGGCAGGTCCCCCGCCCGCCCGGGCGCCGAGCGCTCTGATCTCGGTACGGGTCGCCGGTATGCCGCGCCCGGTGAGCAATCGGCGCACCGCGAGTGCCCGGGTCAACGAGAGGCGCCTGGCTTCGCTGGTGCTCGAATCGTCGCCCGCCGCATAGGCATAAATAACCAGCGTCGCCTTGCTTTGGTTGATCATCCGATTTGCGATCGGCGCCAGCTTGCCCATCTCCGACGTGCTGAGCTTCGCCGATTCCTTGCCGAAAAGCAGGCGGGCCTTGCCCAGCGGCAGCCGCGCGCTCTGGGTGAGCGGCCGCTTTTTGTCGATCGCCGCCAATCCATTCGGCTTTGGCGCCACCTTGGCCGTCGTCTTGGGCGTCGTATCGGCCGTCGTCTTGGAGGCGGCAGTGGCTGTCTTCACAGCCTTGGCAGCCTTTGATTTGGCCACCTTAGCCGCGGCTTTGTTGGCAGACGCGGCCGCTGCTTTTCTGGCTGCCTCGGCCTGCCGGCGCTCCGTTTCCGCCGCCTGCTTGGCTTCCTCGGAGCGCTTGGCCTCTTCGGGTTTGCGCGCGGCTTCGGGTTTGCGCGCCGCTTCGGCTTTGTGCGCGGCTTCGGCTTTGCGCGCGGCTTCTGCCTTGCGCGCGGCCTCAGCTTTACGGGCCGCTTCGACTTTACGCGCGGCTTCTGCCTTTTTCTTCGCCGCCACCTTGCGGCGCGCCTGTTCCAGCTGGCGCATTGTTCGGGCGCGCCGCAGCGCATCCTCGCGGCGGCCGATATTCGCTCTCTTGCTCGTCGGCGGCGTGAGCTCGAAGGCCTCTCTTGTCCTGCCCGACTTGTTCGCGGGCACGCTCTTGATCACGTCGAGATTGATTTCAACATCGGCCGCCGCAACCGGCCACGCACCGGCAGATACCAACACGGCGCTAAACCCGATCATTGCGGCAGTGAGCCGAATTCCGGCGATCCGGGGGCCGGGGTCACGCGCATCGAAAAACTGTGCCATCTTCATTCATCCTGGCCATCGATGGTCAAGCGGCGCGACCTTGAAAAAGTCCGCCGCCCCTCCCCCGGGCGCACATTAGCTTAGGGGCCGCGCCCGCGCCAACTCGTTTGCCGCCTGCGCCATACTGCGGCGACGCAAGCATTTGCCGCGCAAACCGTATCTGCCGCGCGAACCGCATCTGCCGCGCAAACCCATGCGTCGCGGTCAGCCCCGCAAGGCCGCGCGCAGCAATCGTTCAAGCGGCACATGCACATCGCCGTTCGCCGCCAGGATATCGCCGCTGGTCAGCGGGTCGACCTTGGCGCGGATGCCCGAGATCATGCCCCCGGCCTCGCGCACCAAAAGGATGCCGGCAGCGATGTCCCATGTGCTGAGCCCAAACTCCCAAAATCCGTCATAACGCCCGGCCGCGACATAAGCGAGGTCAAGCGCGGCCGAACCAAAGCGGCGAACGCCCGCCGTTTCGGCCAGCACCGCCTCCAGAGTTGCGAAGTATTTGGGCTCAGGATCATGGCCTTTATATGGAAGCCCGGTTGCGATCAGGCATTGGTCGAGCGCGCTGCGCCCGGAGACGCGCAGGCGGCGGTCGTTGACATAGGCGCCGATACCCTTCTCGGCCCAGAACAGCTCGTCATGCACGGGTTCGTAAACAACGCCCGCCAGGAGCTCGCCGTCGCGCTCATGGGCAATCGAGATCGCGAAATGCGGCAAGCCGTGGAGGAAATTGGAGGTGCCGTCGAGCGGATCGACGATCCAGCGGTTGTGCTCGTCGTCGCCGGTCACCGCACCGGCTTCCTCCAGCAGGAAGCCATAGCGCGGCCGCGCCCGGCCGAGCTCGCGGCGCAGCACCTCTTCAGCCTTGATATCGGCCGCCGTAACAAAATCGGCAGGGCCCTTCTTTGAGACCTGCAGCTGCTCGACCTCGCCGAAATCGCGCACCAGGCCGCGCGCCGCCTTGCGGGCGGCTGCTTCCATCACGTTAATGATCGCGGTCTTCTTGCTCGAGGCCATGATGCGGGAGCCTGTTTTCAAATCAACTTTCCCCTCCCCCCTTAAGGGCGAGGGTGAGGGAGGGGGGTGGCTCCCAAAAAAACTACCCGCCGCCTCTGGCGGCGGGTCACCCCCACCCGGTCGCGCATAGACGCGTCCACCCTCCCCCCTCAAGGGGGAGGGTCGTACCTCAGTCTTTCGCCCGCTCCACGTAGGAGCCATCGGCAGTGCTGACAACGATGCGTGTGCCAGTCCCGATATGCGGCGGCACCAGAATGCGCTCGCCGTTTTCCAGCACGGCCGGCTTGTAGGAGGAAGACGCGGTTTGACCCTTCACCACGGCATCGGCCTCGACGACCTCCATTATCACACTATCGGGCAGGCTGACGCTGATCGGATCGCCCTCATAGCTCTGCACCGTCACCACCATGCCGTCCTGCAGGAAGACGGCCGGATCGCCGATCATCTCGGTGTTGAACGTGAGCTGCTCGTAGGTTTCCTGGTCCATGAAGGTGTGCTCGTCGCCATCGCTGAAAAGGAATTGGTACTCCTTCTCGTCGAGGCGCACGCGCTCGACCGATTCCGACGAGCGGAAGCGCTCGTTCAGTTTGGTGCCGTCGCGGATGTTCTTGAGCTCGACCTGCAGATAGGCCCCGCCCTTTCCGGGCTGGGTATGCTGGATCTTGACCGCCCGCCAGAGACGGTTTTGATGCTCGATGACGTTGCCCGGACGGATGGCGTTGCCGTCGATTTTCATCGCCCGTAACCGTTTCTGAGAATTGGGGTATCGGCGTTCGGCGCGGAAGCTATCACCCCGGCACGGTCCTGACAATGCGCGGACGCAAACGCGCCGATCAGCCGGTCCGTTCGCGCCGCCAGAAGGGCCGCGCTGCGCTGGCGATGTAGATGCCGGACAGGATGAGGGCGATCCCCGTCAGATGAAACAGCCGCAGCCGCTCCCCCAGTAGAAGCATCGCTTGGACCGCGGCGAAGGCCGGGATCAGGTGCAGGAAAAGGCTCGCCCTGCCGGCACCGACCGCGCGCGCACCGAAGTTCCAGCAAGCATACCCCATGATCGAGGCGAGGACCGCCATGTAGGCAATGCCGAGCGCCACATTCCAGCTCAGCTCAAAGTCGCCCACGAAGGCGCGCTCGATGAAATAGGCCGGGGTCAGGACGACGACGCTGAGCCCGATCGTCGCCGCAACGAAGGTGACCGGTTTGAGCGCGCTCGGCCAATGCCGCAGCAGCGTGGAGTAAAGCGCCCACAGGAAAACCGCCCCGAGGATGACGAGGTCGCCAAGACCAAACCGCAGCGCGAGCAGCGCCTCGGGGTCGCCGCGCGACAGGATTGCGGCCACGCCCAGCAACGAAATCGCAACGCCGACACCCTGGCGCCAGGTCGAACGATCGCCGAGCCCGAACCACGAAATCACGATGACGAAGATCGGCGAGGCGGAGTTGACCAGCGCACCGTTGATCGCCGTGGTTGTCCTGAGGCCGAAATAGACCAGCGTATTGAAGGCCACCAGGCCGATCACGGCGAAGACGAGCAGCCGAAGCCACTCGCGCCGGAGCGCCGCGCGCTCGCGCCACAGGGGTAAGATGGTGAACGGTAAAAGGACAACCGCCGCAACCACCAACCGCCAGAACGTAAGCGTGACCGGCGCGATCGCGCCCTGCAGCCAGCGTCCGGCAACCCAGTTGCCGCTCCATATCAGCATCGTCAAAGTGAGCGCGGCATAAGGCAGCAACCTTACGTGCCCACCGGCGCCCTTGGATGTCTGCGCCGCCGTGCTGCTACCGGCCTGGCCGCTCAGAACGTGACCACGCTGCGGATGCTCTTGCCCTCGTGCATCAGGTAGAAGGCCTCGTTGATCTCATCGAGCGGCATCGTATGCGTGATCAGATCGTCGATGTTGATCTTGCCATCCATGTACCAGTCGACGATCGTCGGCACCTGGGTGCGCGACTTGGCGCCGCCAAAGGCCGTGCCTTTCCAGGTCCGCCCGGTGACGAGCTGGAACGGCCTTGTGGCGATCTCCTGGCCCGCGCCGGCAACGCCGATGATCACCGAGACGCCCCAGCCGCGATGGCAGCATTCCAGCGCCTGGCGCATGGTCGTGGTGTTGCCGATACATTCGAAGGAATAATCCGCGCCGCCGCCGGTTAACTCGACCAAATGCGCAACCAGATCGCCGCCGACTTCCTTGGGATTGACGAAATGCGTCATCCCGAACGCTTCGGCGAGCTTTACCTTTGTTGAATTGATATCGACGCCGACGATCTTGTTGGCGCCGACCATGCGCGCGCCCTGGATCACGTTGAGGCCGATGCCGCCGAGCCCGAAGACCACCACGTTTGCGCCGGCCTCGACCTTGGCGGTGTTGATGACCGCGCCGATCCCCGTCGTCACGCCGCAGCCGATGTAGCAGATCTTCTCGAAGGGCGCGTCCTCGCGGACCTTGGCGAGCGCGATCTCCGGAACCACCGTGAAGTTGGCGAAGGTCGAGGTTCCCATGTAATGGAAGAGCTTATCCTTGCCGAGCGAGAAACGGCTGGAGCCGTCGGGCATCACTCCCTTTCCCTGAGTATCACGAATTGAAGTACAGAGATTGGTCTTGCCCGAGATGCACGATTTGCACTGCCGGCATTCGGGGATATAGAGCGGGATCACATGATCGCCCTTCTTCAGGCTGGCCACGTCCTTGCCGACATCGACGACGACGCCTGCTCCCTCATGGCCGAGGATCGCGGGGAATAGCCCCTCCGGATCGTCGCCCGACAAGGTGAAGGCATCGGTGTGGCAGATCCCCGTCGCCTTGACCTCGACCAGCACCTCACCGGCCCTCGGCCCCTCGAGATTGACCGTCTCGATGCTGAGCGGCGCGCCTGCTGCGGTGGCGACTGCGGCCCGGACTTCCATGATTTTACTCCCCCGTTTCGCTCGGTAATGCGCGGCATTGCCTGGCTCGATTTGACCAGTCCCGCGGCCTGCCTTCAACCGGGAATCGCGCGCATTTGAAATGCGCCGACGCTTGCCGTCCGCCGCTTTCAGCCGCCAGCGCTGTCGTGCACCTCATTGAAGATCGCATTGAAGGCCTTCACTGCCGCCGCCGGGCCTTGCGGGTGATCCCAAACGCCCGCGACGACGGCCAGGAAGTCGGCTCCGACCTCCACCAACGCTTTCGCATTCTGCGAGGTGATGCCGCCGATCGCGACGCAGGGCACCGTCATGAAATCCTGCCACCAGCGCAGCAATTCCTGATCGGCCGTCGTCTTGGGATCTTTGGTTTCCGTCGGGAAGAAGGCGCCGAACGCCACGTAGTCGGCCCCCTTCTCCGCCGCATCCATGGCCAGATGGCGCGAGCTATGGCAGGTCACGCCAACGATGGCGTCGTCGCCCACCGCCAGCCGCGCCGCCTCGTACGGCAGGTCGTCCTGGCCGATATGCACCCCGTCGGCACCGAGATCGCGCGCCAGATCGGCCCGGTCATTGACAATGAAGGCAACGTTGCGGTCGTGGGCCACCGGCATCAGCACCTCGCCGGCGCGCAGGATCGCATCGTCAGTCGCATCCTTCAGGCGAAGCTGCACGCTCGCCACATCACCCGCATCGAGCGCGGCGGCCAGCGTGTCATTGAAAGTCGCGGGATCGAACACCGGCGGCGTGATCAGATAGAGCCGGCAGCGCGCCTGGTCATCGTCAGCCATCAGGAAACGCCGCTCACCGGCCTTTGTAGATATCGACGATCTGGCCGAGCAGCGTGAGCGCGTCTTCCTTCGGGCGCTGGAAGGAGTTGCGGCCGATGATCGAGCCGCTACCTCCGCCGTCACGGATCTGGCGGATCTCGTCGAGCAGCGCATCGGAGCCCTTGGCGCCGCCGCCGGAGAAGACGACCAGCCGCCGGCCGTCGAAGGCCGACTGCACCACATGCGCGATCCTCTTGGACAGCGTGGAAACATCGATGCCGGCGCTCTCATAGACCTTCATGGCCTCGGGCTGCTCGATATGGTCAGTGGGCGGCTTCACCTTGATGATATGCGCGCCCAGAAGCGCTGCCATATGCGCGGCATAGGCGGTGACGTCGATCGCCGTCTCGCCCTCCTTGGACAGATTGCCGCCGCGCGGATAGGACCAGATGACAACGGCGAGACCCACCGCTTTGGCTTCCTCGGCCAGCTCGCGGATTTCCTCGATCATCTCGAACTGGTCTTCCGACCCCGGATACATCGTAAAGCCGATCGCCGAGCAGCCGAGCCGCAGCGCGTCGCTCACCGAGCCCGTGACCGCCTGGTCCCTGGCGATCGCATGGCTGTTGGAGGAATTTAGCTTGAGGATCGTCGGCACAGCGCCCGCGAAACTGTCCGCGCCGGCCTCCAGAAGCCCCAACGGAGCGGCGAAGGCCGAGAGCCCCGCATCGACCGCGAGCTGGTAATGGTAATGCGGGTCGTAACCCGGCGGGTTGGGCGCGAAGCTGCGCGCCGGCCCGTGCTCGAAGCCCTGGTCGACCGGCAGGATCACCAGCTTGCCGGTGCCGGCGAGCTTGCCATGCATCAGGATGCGCGCCAGGTTCGCCTTGGTACCGGGGCAATCGCTCTCGTAGTTCGCCAAGATACGCCGGACGCGTTGGGTGATCTTCATCGGGAAAACTCGCTACTCTCGGGTTGATGCCGGTGCCGGGACAAGCGCTCGATTGCGCAAACAGGCGAGCCTGTGCGGAAAGCGCGGCGCCGCCAGCTCCGGCTCCCGTGATTATCCCACAAGTCAAGCGAATGCAAACCCGCGCCAAACTCAGCCCGAGAGGCACGCGAATACCGCGTGCTCCGGTTCGGCCAGCCCGGCCAGATCGAGCGTCACGATCAGCTCCGTGACAACGCGCGCTCCGACCTGCTCGGCCATGTCGGCCAGTCTCGCCGCCACCTCGGGATCGCCTCGGAAACAGACGACCTCGATGCCCTCGCGCAATGCGCCCATCGCATCGCCCGCCCGCGCGCCGCAATCGAGCACGGCGAGCGAGCGCGCTTGCGGATGGCTTCGCCGGGCCGCCGCGACCATCGCCCGGAACATGCCGGCGCCAATATAAGCCGCCGCATCGGGGGGGCTGGTCAGCACCAGCGGCCGGCCGGCCCGCGCCGCCGCCGCCAATGCCGCCTCCGCCTGCGCTTGCGTATGCACGGCGATGACGGGACCTTCAAACTCGTATGACGCTCGTGACATGTCGTCTCACAGTCTAAATCCTTTCTTGCGCCAAGCGCGCCTTGTGAATAGGTCAAGACGGGCCGGCCGCGAAGCGCCGCGCGCCGGCCCGTGCAACGCCCAAACGCGCCAAACAGAGCCAATGCGTTGAGCCCCCGGGACGAAGCTGGCGAGGAGAGCACCCCCCAGGACCAAGGCAAGATGGGCCTTGGCGGCTGGATCAAATCACTCTTTTCGCGCCGCCGGCGGCTGCTGACGCTGGGCGTATTTATCCTGATCGCCGGCGCCGCGTGGGGCATCACCGCCGCCACCGGGCGAACGGTGGTGACCGTGGTCGCCGTGAGCCGCGGACCAGCGGTCGAAGCAGTTTATGCGACGGGTGTGATCGAGCCGGTTCACTGGGCCAAGGTCGCGCCCACCATCGTCGGGCGCATCGCCGCGGTCGCCCGGCGCGACGGTGCGGCGGTCAAAAAGGGCGACGTGCTGATGCGCCTCGACGACCGTGAGGCACGCGCCAATCTGGCCCAGCTCGAGGCGCGTCTTAAATTTTCGCGCGAGGAACTTGAGCGCTATCAGGCCCTGGTCAAACGCCGCATTGCCAGCCAGCAAGCGTATGAACGCGCGCGCTCAGACCACATCCAGGCGCTCGCCGCTGTCGCCGGCGCACGCCAGCGCCTCGCAGACTACACTCTCACCGCGCCGCTCGATGGCATCGTTTTGCGCCATGACGGCGAGGTCGGCGAAACCGTGTCCGCCAGCCAGGTGCTCTATTGGGTTGGCCGTGAATATCCGCTGCGCGTCGTCGCCGAGGTCGACGAAGAGGATATCCCCCTGGTTCGCCTCGGCCAGCAGGCGCTGCTCACCGCCGACGCCTTCGGCAAGCGCGTCTTCGCCGGCAAGATCGCCGAGATCACACCCAAGGGCGATCCCATCAACAAGAACTACCGGGTGCGCATCGCCATTCCCGATACCACCCCGTTGCGCATCGGCATGACCACCGAGGTCAATATCGTCGTGCGCCAACACAAACGCGCGCTTCTCGTCCCCTTCTCGGCCCTACGCAACGGCGCGGTCTTCACGGTCGAGGGCGGCCGCGCCCGCCGCAAGACGGTCAATGCCGGTATCATTGGCGACAAGCGGGTGGAGATCCTGGGCGGCCTGATGGAAGGCCAGATTGTCATTGTCGACCCGCCCGAAGGACTGCAGGACGGCGAGCGGGTTCGCGCAAAACGCACCCAGACCGAGGGCTGAGCCGCGATGCCGCTGGCCCTCGACATCGCGCTCACACACCTTCTCACCCGCAAGCGTCAGACGGCGGTTTCGATGCTCGGCGTTGCCATGGGGGTTGGCTTCGCCATCGCCATGGCCGGAATGATGGAAGGCTTCCAAAACTACTTCGTTTCCAAGGTCATCGACGTGACCCCGCACATCACCATGAAGGATGAATTCCGCAATCCGCCGGCCCAACCTGCGGCCATGCGTTTCGGCCACGGCGCCTTGGCACTGCACGGTCTGCGTCCGCGCGACGAGCTGCGCGGCATCAGGCGCGCCCAGAGCATCGTAAGCTCGCTCGCCCGGCGCGACGGGCTGGCAATCGCGCCATCGCTCGAAGGCCAGGTCTTCCTTCGCTACGGCTCCAAGGATGTCGGCGCCAGCTTGATCGGCATCGAGCCCGACCGCCAGCGGCTGGTGAGCAATCTCGAGAATGACCTGACCGTCGGCTCGCTCGACGCGCTGAAAACCTCGGCGAACGGCCTCATCATCGGCTACGACCTTGCGCGCAAACTCGGCGTCAAGATGCGCGACACGGTCACCGCGGTCTCGCCCGCCGGCGTCATCCTGAAGATGAAGATTGTCGGTATCTTCCGCACCGGCCTCATCAACCTCGACGGCGGCGTTGCTTACGCCTTGCTGAAGAAAGTCCAGGTACTGCAGAAACGCATCAACGTCGTGAACCAGATCACCATGCGCCTGAAGGATCCCGACGCCGCGGGTAAAGTCGCCGCCGCGATAGAGCGGCGTTTCCGCTACCGCACCGAATCTTGGCAGGAGGCAAATGAGGGCGTGCTCGGTGTCTTCGTGATCCAGCACGCCATCATGTACGCCACCACCGGCGCCATTCTCGTGGTCGCCTGTTTCGGCATCTTCAACGTCATCTCCACCATCATCTTCGAGAAGACCCGCGATATCGCCATCCTCAAATCCATGGGCTTTGAGGAAAGCGACATCCGCTCGATCTTCCTGATCGAAGGCCTGGCTGTCGGTATTCTCGGCAGCTTGCTCGGCTGGGCGCTCGGCTACGGCCTACTGCAGTTGCTGGGGAGCGTGAAGTTCAATGTCGAAAGCTTTGTGAAACTGGAAGGTTTCGTCCTGCATTCCACTTGGGTTCATTATGCCATCGGCACCGTCGCGGCGATGGCATCGGCGGCCTTCGCGGCCTACCTGCCGGCCCGCAAGGCAGCACGACTGCGTCCGGTCGATATCATCCGCGGTGCAGCGTGAGCGCGGCATGAGCGTCGGAGCCACAGCCATGACCACGCCCGTCCTCGAGACGCGCGGGGTCACCCGCGTGTTGCCGGGCGTCATCCCGGTAACGCTGGTGCGCGACGTCAATCTCGCGATCGGGCAGGGCGAGTTCGTCTCGATCGTAGGCCCGTCCGGGTCGGGCAAGTCATCGCTGCTCTATCTGCTCGGCCTGCTCGACGTGCCGAGCGAGGGCGAGCTCTACCTTCAAGGCCGGGATACCAGCACGCTCGACGAGCATGAGCTTGCCCATCTGCGCCTGGAAAAGCTGGGCTTCGTTTTCCAGTTCCACTTCCTGTTGCCCGAGTTCGACGCGCTGACGAACATCATGGTGCCGATGCGCCGGCTCGGGAAGATGAACCATCGGGCCATGCGCGAGCGCGCCCGCGGCCTTCTCGCCGATTTCGGCCTTGAGGACGCGGCCGACAAGCGGCCGGGCCAGCTTTCCGGCGGCATGCGCCAGCGCGTCGCCGTCGCGCGCGCGCTCGCCAACGACCCGCTGGTCATCCTGGCCGACGAGCCGACCGGCAATCTCGATCAGAAGAGCGGCCGCAATGTCTTCGACATCTTCGAAGGCCTCGTGGACACGATGGGAACCACCGTCATCGCAGTCACACATGACGAGCATTTATCCGCCTTGACACAACGCCGTATCACCATCGTCGACGGCGTAATCGACGCCGATCACAAAGTTAACTCCGGGCCGGCGCGCCCCGGTGAACCGCCCCGGCCGGAGCTTGAAATCTAAAAATAGCTTGCGAATTCCACTTGCCAATTTTGCGAAAACGACCAATTGTGTCGCGCGGGTTACAAGTGACCCTGGCATGCCCTCGCAAGCGGCCTTTAGCCTAGCCGAGACGATACCAGTAGTTGTGGCCTGTTTAAGTGCGTTGCGGTGACCGTCCCAGGACGGTTCCCGCATAGTGATTGTGTGAAAGGAGTTGCCATGTCTGCTGGCACCGTGAAGTGGTTCAATCCCGTCAAGGGCTATGGGTTCATCGAGCCGGAGGATGGCGGCAAGGATGTGTTCGTGCACATCTCCGCCGTTCAGCGCGCTGGCATGGAGACCTTGCGCGAAGGCCAGAAGATCCAGTTCGAGATCGTCCCGGGCCGGGACGGCAAGACGTCGGCGGACAACCTGGTCGCCCAGGACTAGTTGACCCGCCCGGCCCCGCGGGAACGCGGGGCCGGGCGCACCGGCTACACGCCGCGGCCTCGCGCGGCATTTCTGTTTCAGAGCCGCGGCGCTCGCGGGCGCCGCGTTCTTTGTCGTTTTCTAGCGATGATCGCGCCAAGCGCGGCCGCGGGAATCCAAATTCCAAACCGAAGGAGCAGGCGCATAGATGGCACGCAAGCCCAACTATAGTTTCGAGAAACGCGAACGCGAGCGCGCAAAGGCCGCCAAGAAGGCTGCGCGCGCCGCCGCCAAGGCGGAAAAGGCCGATGCCCGCAAGGGAGGTCCGGAGGGCGCAGAGGGCGCGGAGGGCGCAGAGGGCGCGGAGGCAGTCGAAAATGCCGATGCGTCGGAGACGGAGCGCTCGCCCGGGGAATAATACCCACTTCTCAAAGCGGGTTCATGCACGGACATCCGGCCGGCCTATGGGCGGACCTGGAGCCCTAATCAGAAAAAATTGAACGCCAATCCGGAACCGGCCCGCACGGTGCGAGGCAGGTCGGTTTCGCTCAGCCCAGCTTGCCCATCGCCACGGCGGTATCCGACATCCGGTTGGAAAAGCCCCACTCGTTATCGTACCAGGAGAGCACGCGGCAGAAGCTGCCGTCGACCACCTGGGTCTGGGTCGCATCGAAGGTCGAGCTGGCCGGGTTGTGGTTGAAGTCGGTGGAAACCAACGGCGCGTTATTGACCTCCAGAATGCCTTTGAGCCGGCCGCCGGTCGCCTGATTGATGGCGCCGTTGATCTCCTCGACCGAGGTGTCGCGAGGCGTGTTGAACTTAAAGTCGATCACCGAGACATTGGGCGTCGGCACCCGGATCGAGGTGCCGTCGAGCTTGCCGTTGAGCTCGGGTAGCACCAGGCCGACGGCGCGCGCCGCGCCGGTCGAGGTCGGGATCATCGACATCGCCGCCGCCCGCGCCCGCCGCAGATCGCCGTGCAGCGTATCCAACACGGGCTGGTCGCCCGTATAGGCGTGGATCGTGGTCATGAAGCCGCGCTCGATACCGATCGCCTGGTTAAGCACATGCGCCACCGGGGCCAAACAGTTCGTCGTGCAGGACGCGTTTGAGACCACCGTGTGGCCGGCTTCGAGCTTGTCGTCGTTGACGCCGTAGACGACCGTGATGTCGGCGCCGCTCGCCGGCGCGGAGACCAGCACGCGCTTGGCGCCCTGCCCCAGATGGACGCCCGCCTTTTCCTTGGAAGCGAAAATGCCGGTGCATTCCAGCACCACGTCGACACCCGACCAGTCGAGCTTCGAAGGGTCGCGCTCCGCCGACACGCGGATCTTGCCTTTGCCGGCATCGAGCCAGTCATCGCCGGTCTTCACCTCGCCCGGCAATGTGCCGTGGACGCTGTCGTATTTCAGCAGATGCGCGTTCGTTTCCACGGAGCCGAGATCATTGATCGCAACGAACTCGATGTCGTCGCGCTTGGCCTCCAGCGCCGCCCGCAGGATAAGCCGGCCGATCCGCCCAAACCCGTTGATTGCAACCCGTACTGCCATCTTGTCGAACCTCCGTTCTTAACACCGTTGCGGCGTGTGTCAGCCGAGCCGCTCCTTCGCCGCCGCGACAACCGCCTCCGCCGTAATCCCAAAATGCTCATAGAGTTCGTCCGCCGGCGCCGAGGCGCCAAAAGACTTCATGCCGACGAAGGCGCCGTTTGCGCCGATCCAGCGCTCCCAGCCGAACCCGATCGCTGCCTCGACCGCGACCCGCACGCCGCCCGCCGCGCCCAGAACCGCGGCCTGGTAAGCCTCATCCTGCGCCTCGAACAGGTCCCAGCACGGCATCGAAATTACCGCCGTCGCCACGCCTTCGGCCTGCAGCGCCTGGCGCGCCTGCATGGCGATTTCGACCTCCGAGCCGGTGGCTATCAAGGTCACCGCGCGCGCACCCTCGGCCTCGGCCAGCACATATGCCCCGCGGGCGCAGCGGTTTTCCTCGGTGTAGGCGTCGCGCTGCTCGGGCAGGCCCTGGCGCGTCAACGCCAGCACCGAGGGGGTGCCGGTATTCTCCAGCGCCAATGCCCAGCACTCTGCCGTCTCGCTGGCATCGGCCGGGCGGAAGACGTTGAGATTGGGGATCGCGCGCAAGGCCGCCAGATGCTCCACCGGCTGATGCGTCGGTCCGTCCTCGCCAAGCCCAATCGAATCATGCGTCATCACGTAGACGACACGCAGCCCCATGAGCGCGGAAAGCCGTATCGATGGGCGCGCATAGTCGGTGAAGACAAGAAACGTCCCGCCATACGGCACCACGCCTTTGTGCAGCGCCAGCCCGTTCATCACCGCGGCCATCGCGTGTTCGCGCACGCCGTAATAAACGTAGGCCGGCAGCGGAAACGAGCCTGGCGTCACCACGGCCTCGGAACTCGCCTTGGTGTTGTTGGACCCGGTGAGGTCAGCCGAGCCGCCGACAAGCTCCGGCATCACCGCCGCAAGCGCATCGAGGGTCTTACCCGAGGATATCCGCGTTGCCTGCTTTGGCTTGTCGCCAGCGGCCGCACGCTTCACCGCCGCGATGGCCTCGCCGAATTCCTCCGGCAGCCGGCCGGACAGCAGTCGCTCGAATTCGCCGCGCGTCTCGTCGTCCAACGCGGCTATGCGCGACTGCCAATTTGCCCGCGCCCGGGCGCCGCGCCCGCCCGCCGCACGCCAGGCGGCGAGGATATCGCCAGGCACCTCGAATGGCGCATGAGGCCAGCCGAGGGCTGAGCGTGTTCCGGCAATCTCGTCGGCGCCCAGCGGGCTGCCATGGGCGCCCGATGTCCCCGCTTTTGTTGGCGCGCCGTAAGCGATCGTCGTCCGGCAGGCGATCAACGAGGGAGCGTCTTCCGTCTTCGCCGCCGCGATCGCCTGGTCGACGGCCTCCGGATCGTGCCCGTCGACTGCGCGCACCGCCCAGCCGCAGGCGGCAAAGCGCGCCAATTGGTCGTCGGTGACGGAAAGATCGGTCGGCCCATCGATCGAGATCGAATTGTCGTCGAATAGCACGACCAGACGATCGAGCTTCAAATGACCGGCCAGCGAAATCGCCTCGTGGCTGATGCCTTCCATCAGGCAGCCGTCGCCGGCAATGACGTAAGTATGGTGGTCGACCGCCGCGGCCCCGAAACGCTCGGCGAGCAGCCGCTCAGCCAGCGCCATGCCGACGGCGTTGGCAAGCCCCTGGCCCAGGGGCCCGGTCGTGGTCTCGATGCCGGACGCATGGCCGTATTCGGGATGGCCCGCGGTGCGTGCGCCAAGTTGGCGGAAATCACGTAACTGCTCCAGCGTCATATCCTCGTAGCCGGTCAGATACAAAAGCGCATAGAGCAACATCGAGCCATGCCCGGCCGACAGCACGAAGCGGTCGCGATCAGGCCAGTCGGGATGGGATGGGTCGAAATTCAGATGGCGCGTGAACAGCACCGTGGCGACATCGGCCATGCCCATCGGCATACCCGGATGGCCGGATTTGGCGGCCTCCACGGCGTCCATGGCGAGCGCACGGATCGCGTTCGCCAATTGGGCATGCGGAACAGCTGCGGCATCGCCGGCGGGCGCATGCGGCTTACTGACGGGATTTGCGGCTTCCATTAGGTCTCGCTTGGGGCGTCTCGTTCAGGCGGGGCGGAGCCGGCGCGCTTGATATTCTCGCGGCACAAGCGATGTCGCGGCCTTTGTCGCGACATCACCCGTGATGATCGCAGCGACCCTCCGATTTGATGGCGCCGAAGATGCCGGGGCCGGCCCCCAGGGTCAACGGTAAAGGGGGTCAACGGGATTCGGGGCGCAATTTAGCCGGCCAGGGAGCTCGGCCGGCGCCGGCGGATTGTCCGGCTGGCTGCTTTGGCGATACAGTCAGTTTCGGCCCGTTCAAGATATGCGGAGGCGGTCATTTGCGAATTCGGGTGCTCTTCGGCTGGAAGGCGCTCTTTCTGACCGCCATGGCCTGCATCGTCAGCGCCGGCGCGCTCGCAATCATCGACCGCCATGTCGGCAACCGCGCCGCGGGCCGTATGCATCTTGACGTTCGCAAGGTCCCGCCGCGCCCTGTCGCACTGCTGCTCGGCACCTCGAAATATGTCGCCCGCGGGAGACCGAACCTCTTCTACACGTTTCGGATCCGGGCCGCCGCACGCCTCTTCCACGCCGGCAAGGTCCGCGCCATCCTGGTGAGCGGCGACAATTCGCGGCGCAGCTACAATGAGCCGGAGGCGATGAAGGGCGATCTGGTTGCGGCCGGCGTGCCGGCGAAATACATCACCCTCGATTTCGCCGGCCGCCGAACTCTCGATTCGGTAGTGCGCGCCAAGGCGATCTTCGGCCAACCGGCCGTGGTAATCGTCTCGCAGCACTTTCACAGCGGCCGCGCGATCTACATCGCCGACGCGCACGGCATCGACGCGGTCGCCTATCTCGCCCGCGGGGTGCGCGGCCGCTCGGGTCTACGCATCCGCTTGCGCGAAGTGCTGGCACGCACCCGCGCGTTCCTCGATGTGAACCTGCTGGACATGCGCCCACGCTTCGGTGGCAAACGCGAGACGGTGACCTTGAAGCCGCTTAAGACCGCACGGCCGAAAGCGGAAAGGAAGTAGAAGCCGCTCCTCTACTCCTTGTCCGGATCCCGCGTCGCGCTCCACGACTTGGAGGTGCCCTGCACCATGTGGCGTACGTTCTCCAGGCCTTCGGGTTCCTCGAAGAAGAGCGTGCGCTTGGCCGCCATCTCGGTCATGTCCTGGGTCACGTACATGATGGTGTCTTCGTCGCCCGTCGCCTCGTGCTCGTGATAGGACCAGGCTGGGCAGACGATCGTATCGCCCTTCTTGAAGGCGAACCGCGTGCCTTCGACCGTGGTGAAGCCGGTGCCCTGCAGATAGTGATATATGGCCACCGAGTTATGCCGATGATTGGGCACCACCTCGCCCGGATGGATAAGCTGAATGCCGATGAAGATGCCCGGCGAGGCGCCGGCCAGCTCGCCGTGATCCTCGTTGACCAGCGAAACGAAGCGCCGCTCGGCGTGGCGCAGCGGATCCTTGCCGAGCGCCTCCAGCGTTTCCATCATGTCCTCGCCCGACCACTTGGCCGGCCGCACATGGGTATGGCGCACACGCTGAAAATACTCGTCTGCGGTCACCACGCGGGCATTGTCGAAGCCCGGCTCGTTGCGGCCCTCGGACCCGGCGCCTGCCTCGGCCTCGGCCGCCGACTTAGTCTTGGTATCTGATTTTTCCATCGTTTCCTCCCGCCGCTTTGCGTGCACGATTGGTGCATAGCCTAGCATGTCCATCCACGGCGCGGGAACGCCGCGGCCGTGCGGGGCGTGCATTCCCTTCTTGGCGACGGCCCGCCCGGCCCCTAATATCGGGAAAGAACCAAATCGGGGAGGACGTCATGGCACCTGAAGGATCGAAGCCGGCCGGCAATCCGGTCGCCGAGCAGATCGTCGCCATCCGCGAGCTGTGGCACACCAAGAAGCACCCCTTCTTCCTCGCCATGACTGACGGCTCGCTTCCGCTGCGGGCGCTCGGCATTTACATGGCCAACCATTTCCGCTTCGTGGAATACGCCGTGCCCGGCATGGGGCTGCTTTATTTTCGCGCACCCAACGACGTGCGCCTGGCGCTGGTCGAGAACATGGCCGAGGAACATGGGCTGATGGCGATCCCCAAGGAAGGCCACGTGCCCCACGACCATTTCGACATGATCGTCGACTTCTGCCGGGCGGCTGGTTTGAGCGAGCAGGAGGTGCGGACGACCGAGATGACAGCCGCCTGGTGGGCCCGCGCGCTCTATTATCTCCACGTCCTGCGCGAAGAGCCGGTCGGTGTGGCGCTGGCGATGCAATCGACCCAGGAAGGCCAGCAGGTCGCGCTCAACAATGAGGTGACGATCCCCTCCTTCGAGAAGCATTACGGATTCACCCGCACCTCGCCGGAGATCGGCTTCTTCGTCGAGCATGCCGAGGCCGATCTGGAGCACAGCACCCGGCAGCTCGATTTGGCCGCCAAATACTTGGACACACCGGCGCTGCGCGATCGCGCGCGGGAGATATGCGAGGTTGCGGTGCGCATGCGCTGGGCCTCGATCACCGATCTCTACCGCTTGCATGTTCAGAATGAGGCCGAGATCCTGCCTGACGGCGTCGCCTGAAACTGGCGGACCGAAAGGAAGCGGACGCGCTAACGGCGGACCGGTACCGGGTAAATCCGCCGCCCGGCCGGGCCGTCCTGGCCCGTCGTTCTCGACCAGGCCCAGTATTTATGGCCCAGTATTCATGGCTCACGCGTTCGCGTCGTCCTTCGAGGCGCCGCCATTGGCCGCCGGCCGGCCCTTAAGCGGTGTCTTTGCCGATGCCCCGGTCGGTTTCGATGCGGTGGCCTTGGCGCGGGTGGCCGGCGCCGGCCGCTGCGGCCCGGCGGGCTTGGTCCGGGCGCTCGGCTTCACAGCGTTGGCGATCTCGGTACGCGCGGCGGCAAGCTCCGCTTTCAGCCTTGCGACCGCCTGATCGCTTGCCTGGCTGGCATCGGCCAGCAACGCCGCCGCCTCGGACTTTACCGCCTCTACCAGGCGCACCGCTTCGGCCTTCGCCGCTTCGACCTGCTTGGCCATATCGGCCTTCAACGCCGTGAGTTCGCGCGCGGCCTCGCTCCTGACGGCCTCGATCTGCTTGCCCGCCTCGGACTTCACGGCGCTCACATGGGCTTCCAGCCCGGTCGACGTCTTGCGCAGATCGGAGGCCAGCGTCTCCAGGCCCTGATCGATGCGCTCAACCAGCGAGAGGCCCGACTGCCGCGCCGCGCCGATATCCTCGTCCATTGCGTCGATCTTCTTTGCCAGTTTCTTCACTGTCTTCTTGCCGGCAATCGCCGCCTTGCCCGCGCCGGATTTCTTCTTCGCCTTCTTGTTCTTGGCCATCGGTTGTTTCCCTATTCCTGGATTTGCCGCCGGGACGCAGACGCCTGAACGGACGCGCCCAATATTAGCGCCGTGGATCTTGTGCGTTGGCGCCAAATTAGGCGCACTGCGTGCGCATTACAAGAAGTCCTCGCGCACTCCGTGCGCTTTTTCCAATCGGCCCTACGGGCAGTCGCGGCGTCGACGCGCGCGCCTTGGTCTTGCCGATTTTATTTTCCCTACCCAACCGCATTCATTCTAAGCACAATCGCCACGCAGCCGTTTGACGAATGACCCACCTGGATTGCGAATGTTGCGGACCACGTCCCGTTTCTTGATCGGCGCCCTGGCATTCGCGCTGTCGGTCGTCGCCTGCACCAACGATCCCTATCCGGGTGCCGATCAGCGGCGCAAAGTCTACTACACATCGTTCAACGAGGCGCCGAAGTCGCTCGATCCCGCCGTTGCCTATGATACCGCCGCGCATGAGATAACCGGCAATGTCTACGGCACGCTGCTGGAATATCACTACCTCAAACGCCCGTACACGCTGATCCCCGGTCTGGCAAAAGACCTGCCCAAGCGGGAGAAGGCCGCCGATGGCGGCATTACCTACACTTTCGAGCTGCGGCCGGGGCTGCTCTATCACGACGATGCCTGCTTCGCGCTCAACGGCAAGAGCGCCGATGGCAAGCCCCTGCGCACCCGCGAGGTGGTGGCGGGCGACATCGCCTTCGAGCTGATGCGCGTCGCCGACCCGAAGGTGGCAAGCCCGGTCTTGCGCAAGTTCGCCGCCATCAAGGGCTTCCTTGAGTTTTCCAAACGCCTGCGCGCCTTGCGCCGCGCCTCGCCGAACTTCGCCGGCCAGCCGGCACATGTCCAATACCGCCGCGCCGGCGGCATCGCCGGCATCAAGGTCGACGGCAAGTATATGCTGCGGCTGAGCCTCTCGCGCCCCGACCCCCAGCTCAAATACTGGTTCGCGATGCCGTTCACCACGCCGGTGCCTTGGGAGGCGGTTCAATACTATGACGGCGACGAGGGGCGCCCGCATTTCCGCGATCACCCCGTCGGAACCGGGCCGTTCCGCCTGGCGATCTACCAGAAGCGGCTGCGCATGGTGCTGGTGCGCAACAAGAACTGGTACGGGGTTCGCCATCCGGAGTGGAAAGCGCCGGGCGCGACCTACCCCACCGAAGGAAGCGCCACCGACCGTAAGCGCGGCCGCCTCGATGCCGCCTATGCCGGCCGGCCGCTGCCGTTCATCGAACGCATTGAGCTCCGCCTGGAAAAGGAAAGCATCCCGGCCTTCAACAAGTTCCTGCAAGGCTATTTCGACCGCTCGGGCATCATCTCGGAGAGCTTCGATAAGATCGTCCTCAACGATGCCTTGTCGCCCGAGATGGTCGCGCGCGGCATTCGGCTGGAAAAAAGCGTCCAGGCGAGCATCTTCTATGTCGGCTTCAACATGCTCGATCCGACCGTCGGCGCCAAGGCGGGCGATCGCGGGCGCAAGCTGCGCCAGGCGATGAGCCTCGCCATCGACGTGCGCGAATATCTGCGGCTGTTCCAGAATGGGCGGGGCGTGGTGGCGCATTCGCCGATCCCGCCGGGCCTCTACGGCTACGACCGCACCTACCGCAATCCCTACTCACGTTTCGATCTGGCGCGCGCCCGCAAATTGCTGGCCGAGGCCGGCTATCCCAAAGGCATCGACCAGCGGACCGGCGAGCCGCTCAAGATCACCTTCGACACAGGCTCGACCTCGGCCCAGGCGACACTGCGCTACCAGTATTTCGTCAATTCCTGGCGCCGTATCGGCGTCGACGTCGAGGTCAACGCCACCACCTACAACCAGTTTCTCGAGAAGCTGAAACTCGGCGCCTACCAGATCTACTTCACCGGCTGGATCGCCGACTTCCCCGATCCGGAAAACTTTCTCTTCCTGCTGGAAAGCTCCAGCGGCCGCAAGGCGAGCGGCGGCTCGAACTACTCGAACTTCTCCAACCCCCGCTACGACACGCTCTATCACGCCATGCGGGCGATGGAGAACGGACCCAGGCGCCTCGAGACGATCCGCGAAATGCTTGCCATCGTCGAGCGCGAGCGGCCGTGGATCGAGCTCTTCCACGACGAGTCTTATGTCCTCAGCCATCCCTGGGTGAAGAACGTCAAGACCTTCGGCCTCAGCTACCCGACGCTCAAGTACCTCGATCTAGCGCCTCAGCAGCGCGCGCGCCTGCGCGCGTCCTGGAACCAGCCGATCCGCTGGCCGCTCTGGATCGCGCTGGCATTGCTGGCCGCGTTCATCGTGCCCGGCATCGTCACTTTCTTTCGCGAGCGCCAGTAGTGCTCGCCTATATCGTCCGACGCCTCGCCTACGGCTTCGCCACCGTGCTGGGTGTGCTGGGCGTGCTGTTCGTGCTGTTCTTCGCCGTCGCCGATCCGGACGAAATGGCGATCCGCGCCATCGGCGAGCGTGCCTCGCCCGAAACCTACACCGCCTGGAAGCACAATCACGGCTACGACAAGCCGCTGCTACTGAACCCCCAGCACAGTTGGGCTTCGATCGGGCGCTACACCGATACGCTGCTGGTCGAACACTACGAGCGCATGCTGAGTTTCCGCTTTGGCCGGTCCGATTCCGACGACACGCCGATCTGGACGCGCATTCGCGAAGGCGCCGGGCCGAGCCTCAGCCTGACCTTGCCGCTGTTCGTGCTCGGCCTGCTTGTCGGTGCGGCGCTCTCGCTTGCGGTCGCCTTCTTCCGGGATACGTATATCGATCGCTCGGTGCTGGTCCTCTGCATGCTGGGGATGAGTGTCGCCAGCCTGATCTACATCATCGCCGGCCAATACGTCATCGGCAAGCTGCTGCGCTGGTTCCCGATCTCCGGCTTCGACACCGATCCGTCGATGATCGGCCGCTTCCTTGCCATCCCGATCCTGATCGGCGTGCTGGCCGAATTCGGCGGCACGGTGCGGCTTTACCGGACGGTCTTCCTGGAAGAGGTCAACCGCGACTATGTAAGGACCGCCCGGGCCAAGGGCTGCGGCGAGATCCGGGTGATGATCCATCACGTGCTGCGCAACGCGCTGCTGCCGATCATCACCAATGTCGTGCTGGCGATCCCGTTTCTGTTCATCGGCTCGATCCTGTTCGAATCCTTCTTCGGCATACCGGGCCTTGGCGCGCTGACCGTCGAGGCGATCAACGGCAACGACTTCTCCACGCTCCGCACCATCGTCTATATCGGCGCGCTGCTTTACATAGTCGGCCAGATCCTGACCGACATCTGCTACTCGCTGGCCGATCCGCGGGTTCGCCTCGGCGCGGAGGCGAGCGGATGAGCTGGGTCGGCAACGCGATCGTCGCGGTGCTGCTTGTTGCCGGCGTCTTCATTTGGATGCGCGCACGGCGCAATCGGCTGTGGCGCGAGGCCATGGCCGCGCTGGCCCGGCGCCGCCGCTTTGCGCTCATCATCCTTGGTCTCTACGTTGCGGTGGGCATGCTCGATGCGGTTTCCTGGGTCGGCGGTGGCGGGGTACAGGGCGTGGCCGCCTCCGAGGCGCGCTCGGTGATCGACCGCATCTTCAAGCCGTCGGTCTTCCGCGAGAAAAGCTACTCCGCCCCCTTCGCCAGCGCCGAGTTCGTTGGCGGCGCGGCCCTGACCTTCCCCGGACGCCATGTGCTCGGAACCGACATTCTGGGTGACGACGTGCTCTACAAGACCCTGAAGGGCATCAAGGTGGCGCTGCTGATCGGCGGGCTCACCTGCCTGGTGCTGATCCCGCTGGCGCTGCTTTTCGGTGTCTCGGCCGGCTATTTCGGCGGGCGCATCGACGACGTTGTCTTCTTCGTCATGTCGACGCTGGCCTCGATCCCCAATCTGCTGCTGCTGATCGCGCTTATCATGGCGCTGGGTAAGGGCACGCTGCAGGTCTGCTTTGCGCTGGGTATCACCGGCTGGGTGGGTCTGTCCCGCCTCACTCGCGCGGAGACGCTGAAGCTGCGCGAGCTTGAATACGTCCAGGCCGCGCGCGCGCTCGGTGTTTCGCACCCCACCATCGTGCTTCGCCATATCCTGCCGAACCTGTCGCATCTGGTGATCATCACCTTCGCGCTGCTGTTCACCGGCCTGGTGCTGTCGGAAACCATCCTGGCCTATCTCGGCATCGGCCTCGACGGCAGTTGGGGCCGCATGATCGACCAGGCCCGCAACGAGCTGTCGCGCGACCCCGTCATCTGGTGGACCATCGCCGCGGCATCGGCCGCGCTCTTCATCCTCGTGCTCTGCGTCAACCTGATCGCCGATGCGCTGCGCGACATCCTCGATCCCCGCACACTGCGCGAGCGGGCATGAGCGGGCGCGCATGAACGGGCAGCTCCTCGGCGTCGAAGACCTGACGGTCACCTTCCCGGCCCGCGGCGGGCGCACGCCGGTGGTCGACGGCATCTCGCTCACGGTGGCGCCGGGCGAGGTGCTGGCGCTGGTCGGCGAGTCGGGCTGCGGCAAGTCGATGACGGCGCTCGCCATCCTGCGCCTCATCGCCAAGCCGGGCCGCATCGAGCCCGGGAGCCGCATCGTCTTCGAGGGTCGCGAGGTTCTCGGACTCAAAGTCACCCAGATGCGCGCGCTGCGCGGCGCCGGCATCGCCATGATCTTCCAGGAGCCGATGGCAAGCCTGAACCCGGTGCAGACCGTCGGCAATCAGGTGATCGAGGCGCTCCGCCTCCATGAGCGCGTGGGCCGGGCCGCCGCGCGCGACCGTGCTGCTGCGATCTTCGAGCGCGTCGGCATACCCGATCCGCGCGGCCGCCTCGACGCCTATCCCCACCAGCTTTCCGGCGGGCTCAAGCAGCGCGTCATGATCGCGATGATGCTGGTCATGCGCCCGCGCCTGCTCATCGCCGACGAGCCGACCACCGCGCTCGACGTTACCGTGCAGGCGCAGATCCTGGCGCTGTTGCGCGAGCTGCAGAACGAGCTCGATATGGCGGTTCTGCTGATCACCCATGATTTCGGCGTGGTCAACGAACTCGCCGACCGGGTGGCGGTGATGTATGGCGGCCGCATCGCCGAGCAAGGCACGCGCGCGGAGGTACTGGGCGCGCCGCGCCACCCCTACACGCAAGGCCTGCTGCGCTCGATCCCATCGCTCGCGCATCGCGGCGGCGACCTCGAGGAGATCAAGGGCACCGTGCCCTCGCTCGGCAGCTGGCCCGCCGGCTGCCGTTTCGCCACGCGCTGTCCCAAGGTGTTCGAGCCCTGCGATGGGCAGGTGCCGCAGACGGTGAGCTTGTCCGAAACCCACCATGCCGCCTGCCACGACGTCGCGCGGGACCAGCCGGAATGAATACCACCGCCCCGAACGCGGCCTCCCCGAGCGCCGCCTCGAAACCGCTCCTCAAGGTCGAGGGTCTGAAGACCTGGTTCCCGGTGCGCTCGGGCGTGCTGCAAAGGGTCGATCGCTGGATCCGCGCGGTCGACGGCGTCGACCTTGATATCCCGCAAGGCCAGACGCTGGCGCTGGTCGGCGAATCGGGCTGCGGCAAGACCACGGTCGGCCGTTCGATCCTGCGCTTGGAACACGCCCGCGCCGGCCGAGTGCTCTACAAGGACACCGATCTCCTGGCGCTCTCCCGGGCGGCCATGCGCCCCTACCGCCAGGCGATACAGATCGTCTTTCAGGACCCGACCTCGTCGCTCGATCCACGCATGACCGTCCGCGATGCGATCGCCGAGGGGCTGCGGTCGTTCAATATCTGCGCCAGCACCGCCGAACGCACCGAGCGCGTCGCTGAGCTGATGACCATGGTGCGCCTCGATCCCGACCATATGTGGCGCTATCCGCACGAGTTTTCCGGCGGCCAGAAGCAGCGCATCTGCATCGCGCGGGCGCTTGCGGTCGAACCAAAGCTCTTGATCTGCGACGAGTCGGTCTCCGCCCTCGATGTCTCGATCCAGGCCCAGATCCTCAACCTGCTCGGCGAGCTGCAGAAAAAACTCGGGCTTACCTATCTCTTCATCACCCACGATCTGGGTGTGGTCGGCCATATCGCCGACCGGGTCGCGGTGATGTATCTCGGCCAGATCGTCGAAACCGGCGACGTGAGCGAGATCTTCGAGACGCCGAAGCATCCCTATACGAAGGCGCTGCTGGGCTCGGTGCCGCGCCTTGACCTCGACCAACGCGGATCGCTCGCGAGCGCGCCGGGCGACCCGCCCGACCCCGCCAACCCGCCCCCGGGCTGCCGTTTTCACACGCGCTGCCCGGAGGTTTTCGCGCCTTGTGCGGAGACCCCGCCGGCGCTGATCGAGGCCGACGGCCGCCTCTGCCGTTGCCATCTCTATGATTCGGCGATCAATCGCTAAGTTAGGGCCCAACTCGGTTGACGCGCCTGCGCTCCGGCCCCTATGCTTGGGGTTAGGGAAGGCAAGCAACTCGCCGCATTGACAGCAGAAAAACCGATGTCGTTGCTCGACTCCGCGCAAAGACGGCTGGAAGAGGCCGTGGACCGCTTAGATGCGGCGATCAAGGCCAATGGACGCCCGGACGGCGCCGATTCCGCGGCATTGCAGGAAGAAGTAGCCAGCCTCCGTCGTCAAAACGAGGCGCTCGCGAACTCCAAACATCAGGTCTCCTCGCGCCTCGATGGCGCCATCACCAACATCCGCTCGGTCCTGGAGGCCTGAACGTCCATGGGCCAGGTTGCCATCTCCATCAACGGCCAGAACTACCAGATCACCTGCGATGACGGGCAGGAGGAGCATCTGCGCTCGCTGGCCCAGATCGTCGACTCGCGGGTCGAGGAGCTGGTGTCGGCCGTCGGCCAGGTCGGCGATATGCGGCTTCTTGTGATGGCGAGCCTGCTGCTCGCCGACGAGGTCGCGGAAACCAAGGAAGAAGTCGACGCGATGCGCGCTACGGCCGCCGAGGCCGACCGGACCGCCCCGCTTGCCGAAGCGCAGCTTGCCAACGGTTTCGAGGCGCTGGCCGCGCGGATCGAAACGATCGCCGCAAGCTTGGAGCAATCGTAGTTCCCCGCCTCGCCCGCCACGCGGATTTATCGGCGCTGCCTCCAATCGAAATCGAAACCCCTGTGAGCACCGCAACCGCGCCCGCCGATCCACGCCATGACAAGCGGGAGCTGCGCGCCCTTGCGCGCGGTCGCCGTGCCGATGCGCATGCGGCGCTTGGTACGGCTGCCGGCACGCAACTCAGAGACATCGCGCTCGCCGCGCTGACCGTTGAGCGTGACGCCGTCATCGGCAGCTATTGGCCGTTTCGCGACGAGATCGATAGCGCGCCCCTGCTCCGCGCCCTGCATGAAGCCGGCCACCCGGTCGGCCTGCCGGTCGTCGCTGGCCCCGGAAAGGACGGCAAGCCGCGGCCGATGACCTTCCGGCCGTGGCGACCGGGCATGCGTCTTGCCAAGGGCCGTCTGGGCGAGCCCACGCTGCCGCCCGACGCCGATTATGGTGCCGGCGACCTTGTGCCAACGCTGCTCCTCGTTCCGCTTCTGGCCTTCGACCGGCGCGGCTACCGGATCGGCTATGGCGGCGGGAATTTCGATGCCACCATCGCCCATCTGCGCGCGGCCGGCGCGCTGACCACGGTCGGCGTTGCCTACAGCGACCAGGAGGTCGACGCCGTGCCCATCGAGCCGCACGACGAAGCGCTCGACTGGATCGTCACCGAGCGCGAGGCCATTCGCATCGGCGCGGCCGGCTGATGCGCATCCTTTATTTCGGCGATGTCGTCGGTCGCAGTGGGCGCGAGGCGGTGCTCGCGCGCGCGCCTGAGCTTCGCGAGCGCCTGAAAATCGATTTCATGATGGCGTGCGGCGAGAATGCCGCCTCCGGCTTCGGCATCACAGGCAAGATCTGCGAGGCGTTCTATGCCGCCGGCATCGACTGCATCACGCTGGGTAATCACGCCTGGGACCAGCGCGAGATCATCGGCTATATCGACGGCGACCCCAAACTGCTGCGCCCGGCGAACTACCCCAATGGCACGCCCGGCCGCGGCGTCGCCGTATTCGATGCGCCGGGCGGCCGCAAGGTCCTGGTGATCCAGTTGATGACCCGGCTCTTCATGGACCCGCTGGACGATCCGTTTCCGATCCTAAGCGAAGTGCTGAAGACGCACCGCCTGGGCCATGCGGTCGACGCGATCGTGGTCGACTTGCACGGCGAGGCGACCAGCGAGAAGATGGCGCTCGGCCACCACGCCGATGGCCGCGCCTCGATGGCGGTGGGCACCCACACTCATGTGCCGACGGCGGACACCATGATCATGCCCGGCGGCACCGCCTACCAATCGGATATCGGCATGTGCGGCGATTACGATTCGGTGATCGGGATGAAAAAGGAAATCGCGCTTGCCCGTTTCACCCGCAAGATGCCGGGCGAGCGCCTGGCCCCCGCCGACGGCGAGGCGACGGTGTGCGCGGTCCTGGTTGAGACCGACGACCGGACGGGGCTTGCCAATTCGATCGCCCCGGTGCGCCTCGGCGGCCGCCTGCCCGAGGCGATGCCGGAGCTATAGCCTTTCGCGCTTCCCGCCGATTGCCGTGGTTTCCTTCAATCCCCTATAGTCGCGCCTCGTCACGGCCACGCAGTTTGGGAGAACGCGATGGGAGGTTTCCTGGCCTTCCGGCGCATGGTGACGCCGCTCATCATCCAGATCGTCTTCTGGGTCGGCATCGCGTTCTGCCTCATCTTCGGGCTGCTCGCCATGGTGAACTCGCGCGGCCAATTGCTTGCGATCATTTACGGATTGGTCCTGGTGCTGATCGGCCCGATCTTCGTGCGCGTCATCTGCGAGATGATCATCACCCTGTTCCGCATCGAAGAGAACACGCGGTCCTGATCTGCCGGACGGTGCCATGGGCGGCGAAGGATGCTATAGACCGCGGCCACGGGCGATCCCCCACAATCCTGCATTAAGCGACGAAAACGATGGCCGGCCATTCCCAATTCAAGAACATCATGTACCGCAAGGGCGCGCAGGACAAAAAGCGCGCCCAGCAATTCGCCCGCCTGTCGCGCGAGATCATCGTTGCCGCCAAGGACGGCGGCGGTGACCCCGACGCAAATTCGCGTTTGCGCGGCGCGGTCGCCTCGGCGCGCGCCGCCAATATGCCAAAGGACAATATCGAGCGCGCCATCAAAAAAGCCATCGGCGGCGGCGACGAGGAAAACTATGTGGAAGTCCGCTACGAGGGGTATGGGCCGGGCGGCGTGGCGGTCATCATCGAGGCACTGACCGACAACAGGAACCGTACCGCCTCGGAAGTCCGCTCGGCTTTTTCCAAATTCGGTGGCTCGCTCGGCGAGACCGGCAGCGTCGCCTTCATGTTCGAGCACGTCGGCGCCATCGCCTATCCGGCAGGCGCCGCCTCATCCGATGCCATGTTCGAGGCCGCGCTCGAGGCCGGCGCCAGTGATGTCGAATCGGGCGCTTCGGGACATGAGGTGACGTGTTCGCCCGACGATCTGCATGCCGTGCGCGAGGCGCTCGAGGCGCGTTTCGGCACCCCCGATAGCGCCGATCTCACCTGGAAGCCCAGCACCACCACCGCGCTCGACGAGGACACGGCCGGCGCATTGTTCAAGCTCCTGGAGGCGCTCGACGATAGCGACGACGTGCAGCGCATCGCCGCCAATTTCGACGTATCGGACGAAATCATGAGCAAGCTCAGCGCCTGAGGCTGGCCCAATTACACGCCGTTCGCGCGCGACGGGCGCGCGGCCGGCGCCTTCCCGGGGGGATGCAATTGAACATCTACAAGACCACCATCAAGGTCGAGTGGGCGCATTGCGATGCCGCCGGTATCGTCTTCTACCCGCACTTCTACACCTGGTTCGACCAGGCGACCGAACGCCTCTTCTCGGCCAACAACCTGTCGTATCCCGAGATCGACCGCGACTTCGATTCCAACGGCATGCCGCTGCTGGAGACCGGCGCCAAATATTCCAATGCCTGCCGCCTGGGCGACCTGCTCGAACTGGAAAGCTGGGTCGATGAGTGGTCGGACAAGACATATCTGGTCAAGCACAAGCTGACCCATGCCGATGGCCGGCCGGCGCTGGAAGGCTTTGAGCGGCGGGTCTGGGTCAAGCGCGACCCGGACAGGCCGGTCGGTATCCGTGCCGTCCCGGTCCCCGAAGAGGTGAAAGCCCGCTTCGTCGACTGAACGGCAGCTGCAGTCAGCCGGCGATTTGCTGGTGGATTGGCGCCAGCACGCGGTCCGCCGGCATCGTCACCGTGACGGTCGTGCCCCGCTCGGGCTCGCTATGAATTGTGAAGTCTCCGCCATGCACTTCGGTCATCGACCGGGCGAGCGGCAAGCCAAGGCCGGTTCCCTCATGCTTGCGGGCGAGCGAGCTGTCGACTTGGCTAAACGGGAAAAGCGCTTGTTTTATCTCCGCGGCGCTCATGCCAACGCCGGTGTCGGAGACACTGAGCGCGATCCCCCCGGCGGCGGTCATCTGCGCTGCGATCGTTACCTGCCCACCGGGCTCGGTGAACTTGACGGCGTTGGAGAGGAGATTGAGCAGGATCTGCTTGATCGCGCGTTCGTCGGCGAACAATGTCGGCATGTCTTTGGGTATCTCGCACACCAGCGCCAGCTGGGCCGCCTGGGCGCGTTCGCGGATGATACGTATCGAGGCCTCGATCACCTCGCCAACCACCATGCGCTCCTCGACGAGATCCATGCGCCCGGCCTCGATCTTGGATAGATCGAGAATATCGTTGATCAGGCTGAGAAGATGCGCGCCGCTTTCGTGGATATCGCTGGCGTATTGGCGGTATGCCGGGGTGCCGAGCGGGCCCAGCAGCTCGGCGTTCATGATCTCGGAAAAGCCGATGATGGCATTGAGCGGCGTGCGCAGCTCGTGGCTCATATTGGCGAGAAAATCGGACTTCGCCTTGTTGGCCGCGTTGGCGACGTCGCGCGCCTGGGCCAGATGCTCTGCCAGTTGGCGCAGCTCCCCGCCTTGCGCCTCGAGGCGGGCCTGCATGTGCTCCAGTTCCTTGACCCGGCTGTTCAACTCCCGCCGGTTTCGCTTCAGGGCGTCTTCGGAACGCTTGCGCTCGGTGACATCGGAATAGGTGACGACGAAGCCGCCCTCGCGTATCGGCGTGGCGTTCGCCTCGAGCACGGTTTCGTTCGGCATCACTCGCTCGAAACTGTGCGATTCGCGACCTTGACCAATTTTGACGATCCGGGTGACGATCTCTGCCGGATCGCCCGGCCCATAATCCCCGCGCGCCGCCGATCGTTCAATGACATGGCGATAGCTCCGCCCGGGCGCGAGCATGTCCGACGGTGTGTCGAGCAAGCCGGCGAGCCGCTCGTTCGCCACGATTATATTGAGGTTTCCGTCAAAGGCGACCAGTCCCTGGGCCATGTTTTCCAGGATCGCCTGCACTATGTCGGAGCGTTCGCCCAGCTCCTCCTCGTGATGCTTGAGATAGGTGATATCGGCCAGAACGCTGATCATGCCGCCGTCGCTGGTACGCCGTTCGACCGATTGCACCACGCGGCCGTCGGCCAGCGCGACCTCGCTGGCGGCACCAGGTCGTCGGTGCTGCCTGATTTGATGATTGATCCAGGTCTCGCGTTCCGCACTTTCCAACGAACCCGCCGCAAGGTCGGCACTTATCCGCAGCACATCTTCGTAGTGCATACCGGGCTTGATCTCATCCTCGCTGCCCGGACACATCCATTCCCGGTATTGGCTGTTGCACACGACCAGCCGGTCGTCGGCGTCGCAAAAGATAAGCCCCGCCGGCACGCTTTCCACCGCATCAACCAACCTGGCATGCGTGGCGAAGAGGCGCTCCAGCAGTTCTTCGTTCTCCAATTCGGTCCAAACGCTGTCGCGGAAACTGCGATAGCCGTTGCCTGATACAAAGATCAGACCGGCAGCATAAACCGCCACCATCGCAGCCATGACTAGCGATGTCGCATCACCAGCAACCAGAAAGCTCACCGCAAGCGGCGTGGTGCTGGCAACGATGAAGCCGTAGCACGCAGTGGGAAAATTCGACATCGCCGCGACGGCGCCGGCCGTCATCCCACCGATCACGAAGGTGACGATCAGCATGTGGAGCGGCGCGCCGCCGGAGAGCGGCAGGAAGGCCGCCGCGCCCCACAATCCGCCGACAAAGGTGGCGCGAAGGATCGCCCGGCTGATGGTTCGGGGCCGCACCTGCTTGGGTATCGGCGCGTTTCGGCACCGGAAACGGCGGACAAATATCGCCGCCCAGATGAACCAGATCAGCCCGGCCCATCCCAGCAAATACAGCTTTGGCGCATCGTCCCAGAGCACGATCACCACCAGCGCTGCGTTGATGAGGTTGGTTATCCCCATCACCTTCGTCTGGCGGATCAGCGACGCCACCTGGCGCAGTTGCAGGCGGTCGCGGATATCCACGCTCGGGCTAACCACCGCCACCCAGATGCGCAAGCGCTCCCAGACCGCACGAAGACGGCCGCGGGCATCCAGTCTGTCTGCGGCTTCCGCCATATGGACGAGCGCTTTCTCGGAACATTGAAGTTCCGGCCGTGGCTACAACCGCCCTATATGGCCCCATTAGTGTCAAATATTCGGTTAAGCGGCCGTGCCGAACCGCCACTGCCCTATTACCGACAAATTGCCGGCTAGAGTGGGGCCAGAGCCGTAGGCTATTAGGAAATGTCCCCACTACTCCCACAAGATATGGTATTGACTTGATGCTCGAACCTCACGATTTTGGGGCTCGCGCGTTTTATCGTGCACCTTCCCCGCGCACGGGAGCCCGCATGCGAAAGAGTTTGTTCTGGCTATGATCCTGCTCGGCCTCGATCCCGGACTGCGCCGCACCGGCTGGGGCGTCATTGCGGTGGACGGCAACCGGCTGCGTCATATCGCCAGCGGTACCGTCGCCAGCGACCCGGCAGCCCCCATCGCGCAGCGCCTGGTGGTCCTTCATGAGGGAGTCGTGGCGGCCATCGAAAGCCACCGGCCGGACGAGGCGGCGATCGAGGAGACATTCGTCAACCGCAATCCGGCCTCCGCCCTCAAACTTGGCCTGGCCCGGGGCGTGGTGCTGCTGGCGCCGGCGCGCGCCGGGCTTCCGGTCGCCGAGTACGCCGCCAACCGCGTCAAGAAAGCGCTGGTCGGCGCAGGACACGCGCAGAAACAGCAGATCGCGGCCATGATCAACGTTCTGTTGCCCGATGCCAGGCCCGCCGGGCCCGACGCCGCCGATGCTCTCGCCGTCGCCATCTGCCATGCCCATTACCGCAACACGCCCGCCGCGCGTCTCGAGGCGCTTGCCGCCAGTGCGGCAGGCGCTGGTGGGTCTGGCGCAGGTAGCCATCCATGATCGCCTCGCTCACCGGCACCCTCGCCGCCACCGACGTAGACCAGGCCGTGGTCGATGTCGGCGGCGTCGGCTATCTCGTTTTCGCCTCGCGCCGCACGCTTGACGGCCTGCCATCGGTCGGTGAGGCGGTGCGGCTGCTGGTCGAGACCCATGTGCGCGAGGACCACATCCATCTCTACGGCTTTCTCGACGAGGGCGAGCGGCGCTGGTTCCGCACGCTGATGACGGTCCAGGGCGTGGGCGCGCGGGTGGCGCTCGCGATCCTGTCGGTGCTGGCGCCCGACGAGATCCTCCGCGCCATCGCCGCCCAGGACAAGGCCGCGGTGTCGCGCGCCGACGGGGTCGGGACCAAGCTTGCCGTTCGCATCGTCACCGAGCTCAAGGACAAGGCCGGCGAGATCGCCTTGGGCCAGGTCGCCAGGATCGGGCCGGCCGCCGCCCTGCCCGGCCGCACCGGACCGACGGCCGACGCCGTCTCAGCGCTGGTCAATCTCGGCTACGGCCGCTCCGAAGCGTTTGGCGCGATTGCCGAGGCCGCGCGCGCCGGCGGCGCGAGCGCCAGCGTCGAAGCGCTGGTCAAGGCGGGTCTGAAGGAGCTGGGCGCGTGAGCGGCGACGCCCCGAACCTGCGCACGGTCGATCCCGCGGCCGAGCCCGAAGACACGCTGGACACGACGATCCGGCCCCAGAGCTTCGATGAGTTCGTCGGCCAGGATGCCTTGCGCCGCAACCTGCGTATCTTCATCCAAGCTGCACGCAGCCGCGGTGAAGCTCTTGATCATACGCTATTTTTCGGTCCACCCGGATTGGGCAAAACAACGCTCGCCCAGATCGTCGCCCGCGAGCTCGGCGTCGGCTTCCGCGCCACTTCCGGCCCGGTGATCGCGCGCGCCGGCGACCTCGCCGCGATCCTCACCAACCTCGAAGCGCGCGATGTCCTCTTCATCGACGAGATCCACCGGCTCAATCCGGCGGTGGAGGAGATCCTCTATCCCGCGATGGAAGACTTCCAGCTCGATCTGGTCATCGGCGAAGGTCCGGCGGCGCGTTCCATCCGCATCGATCTGCCGCCCTTCACCCTGGTCGGCGCGACGACGCGCTCGGGCCTCATCACCAACCCTTTGCGCGAGCGTTTCGGCATCCCCCAGCGCCTTGAGTATTACGCGCCCAAGGACCTTGAGGCGATCGTGCTGCGCGGCGCCCGCGTGCTCAATACCGCGCTCACCCAGGAAGGCGCCGCGGAGATTGCGCGTCGCTCGCGCGGCACGCCGCGCGTCGCCGGGCGGCTGCTGCGCCGGGTGCGTGATTTCGCCGCGGTCGCGGGGGTGCTGGAAATCGGCCGCGATGAAGCCGACCACGCCCTCACCCAGCTTGAAGTCGACCGCGCCGGGCTCGACGCCATGGACCGGCGCTATCTTAGTTGCATTGCGGAGAATTACGGCGGCGGGCCGGTCGGCGTCGACACGCTTGCGGCGGCGCTTTCCGAAGCCCGCGACATGCTGGAGGAAGTCATCGAGCCCTATTTGATCCAGCAGGCGCTGATCCAGCGCACGCCGCGCGGACGCATAGTCGGCGACGGGGGATACCGGGCGCTTGGCCTCACGCCGCCGCCGCACTCACAAAGGCAGTACAACCTGCTCGAGGACGAGATCGAGACCGCCGATGAACGTTGAGGCCACACCAGGATCGAAGCCTGGATCGGGGCCGGGATCGGGCTGGACGAATGAGACCGACGGCGTCCATGTCTTCCCGATCCGGGTCTACTACGAGGATACCGACGCCCTGGGCATCGTATACTACGTCAACTACTTGAAGTTTGCCGAGCGCGCCCGTACAGAGATGCTGCGCCTACGCGGTCACGATCAGTACGATCTGCTGGCCGAACAGGGTGTCGGCTTCACCGTGCGGCGTTGCGAGGTCGACTACCACGCCCCGGCGCGGCTCGACGATGTTCTTCAGGTTCAATCGAGCCTCGTCGCAATGCGTGGCGCGAGCCTGAATCTTAATCAAACGTTAATGCGTGATGAGGTCTTACTCGCGCAACTGAAACTTCGGATCGCCTGCATTGATGCCGCCGGCAAGGCGTTGCGGGTACCGGACCAAATAAGGGCGCTTTTTGAACCTACCGGTGACAACCGGAGGGATGGGTCGGAGTAACGATGGACTTACAGTTTCAGTTTTTCTCCTTGATCGATTGGGCCGGCCAAAGCTGGAGCATGGTCGCCAATAGCGGCGTCGAGCTGCTTGCCCAGGCAACGACCGGGGGCGCCGGCACCGCCGGGGGAACCGCGACCGGCGGCGCCACGGCGATCGAGGGCGTCAATATCGGCACCTCGAAGGGACCCATCGACCTTTCCGTCTGGGGCATGTTCGTCAACGCCGACATCATCGTGAAGGCGGTTATCATCGTCTTGCTGGGCGCATCGTTCTGGAGTTGGGCTATCATCTTCGAGAAGCTGATCCAGGTGCGCGCCGCCAATCGGCGCTCCAGCAAATTCGAGGATTCGTTCTGGTCCGGCGGCTCGGTCGACGAGCTTTACGAGCGGGTCGGTCAGCGCCCGACCGATCCGATGTCGGCGATGTTCACCTCTGCCATGCGCGAGTGGAAGCGCTCAACGGGCAACGGCAAGAAGCTACGCAGCTCGGCGGAGAACATGTCGCTCCAGGACCGCGTCGAGCGGGTCATGAACGTGACGCTCAGCCGCGAGATGGAACGCCTCGAGCGCTGGCTCGGCTTCCTTGCTTCGGTGGGCGCCACCGCACCCTTCATCGGCCTCTTCGGCACGGTCTGGGGCATCATGAACGCCTTTTCGGCGATCGCGGTGCAGAAGAACACCAACCTTGCGGTCGTCGCCCCCGGCATCGCCGAGGCGTTGCTGGCAACTGCGCTCGGCCTCGTCGCGGCGATCCCCGCCGTGGTCGGCTTCAACAAATTCTCCAACGATCTCGGCCGCTACGCCATTCGCCTTGAGGGTTTTTCCGGCGAATTCGGCGCCATCATGTCGCGTCAGATCGAGGAGGAGACCCGGTAATGGCGGTTTCGCTCCATCACGGCCGCGCGCAAGCCGGCGCCAAGCGGCGGGTCTACCGCCCGATGAGCGAGATCAACGTGACGCCGATGGTCGATGTCATGCTGGTGCTGCTGGTGATCTTCATGGTCACCGCGCCCCTGCTCACGGTGGGCGTGCCGGTCGATTTGCCGCAGACCAGTGCGCAGACGCTCAGCAAGCCCGACGAGCCGCTGGTGATCAGCGTCAATTCCGAAGGCAAGGTCTACATACAGGAAACGGAAATCCCGCTCGACGAGCTTGTGGCAAAACTGCAGGCGATCACGGCCACCAAACGGGAGACGCGCATTTATGTGCGCGGCGACCGGAACATAAATTATGGCCGCGTGATGCGGGTGATGGGAATGATCAGCGCCGCCGGCTTCACCAAGGTGGCGTTGATCGCGGAAATGACCGAAGGTGACGGATCCGGGGGGACCCCGTCGAAACGCTCCAATCCAGGTTCTGGGGAAGCCGGGAAGACGAAGAAACCAAGGCGATAGCCCCCATGCGCCACGGCGTCGTATTTTCAGCGTTCATGCATGTGATCCTGGCGGTCTTGATCGTCGTGGGCCTGCCATTCATGAAGAGACCGGTGCCCCCGCTGGCGCCGCCGATCGTGGTCGAGATCCTGCAGATCACCGAGAACTCGAACCCGCGCAAGGGCCGCAAGCGCGTCGAGAAGGTGAAAAAGCCCAAGGCGGAGAAGGCCGAGACACGCCGTTCGGCCAACCAGAAGAAGGCCGAAGACCCGCCGAAGGTCAAACCCAAGCCGGTGCCCAAACCCGTAGTCGAAAAGCCCAAGCCCAAACCGGTACCCAAGGTCGCGGAGAAGCCGAAACCCAAGCCCGTTCCCAAGCCCAAGGTCGCGGAAAAGCCCAAGCCGAAGCCCAAGGTCGTTGAAAAACCCAAGCCAAAGCCGGAGCCAAAGGTCGCCTCGTTGCCAAAGCCCGAACCGAAACCAAAACCAAAGCCCGAACCCAAACGCAAGGTTGATGCCCCCAAACCCCAGCCCCGCGTCAAAGCCAAGCCGAAACCCAAGCCGCGCGCCAAACCCAAGCCGCGCCAACGCATGACGCTCGCCGGCATCCTCAATTCGGTCGACAAGCTGAAGCGCGACGCCAAAGTTGCGCCCCGCGAGCGCGCCGCGCCCAACGAGCGCCGCGGCTCACCGCGCCACGACCCGACACTCAGCCTTTCGCGCAGCGAGTTCGATGCCTTGCGCCGCCAGTTAAGCAGCTGCTGGAATTTCCCGGCCGGCGCCAAGGAGAGCGGCACACTGATCGTCGAGATCAAGGTGATCGTCAACCGCGACCGTACGGTGCGCGAGGCGCGGATCGTCGACGTCGCGCGGATGCGCAGCGATCCCTACTACCGCTCCGCCGCCGAAAGCGCGCTCCGGGCCGTGCAGAACCCGCGCTGCAGCCCGCTGCGGCTGCCGCCCTCCAAATACAGATTGTGGCGAAGCATGACATTGGAATTCGACCCCAGGGAGATGCTCGGAGGATGACTTACGCGCGCATGAACTACTCAAGCCGCAGGCCGATCCTGGCGGCGCTGTCGATCGCCATCTTCGCTGTCTTCGCTGTCTTTGGCGGGGGACGCCCGGCGCTGGCGGAATTGCGGGTCACGGTGGGCGATCCCAATGCGAACCCACTGCCGGTCGCGGTCACCAGTTTCCATGGGCCCGATGCGCGCGCGCGGCGCGTCGCGGCGGACGTCGCCCGCGTGGTAATGGCCGATCTTGAGCGCTCCGGGCTGTTCAAGCCGATCGACCGCAAAGCCTTCATCCAGAAGACCGATACGATGAACCTGCAGCCGCAGTTTTCCGATTGGAAGCAGATCGGCGCCGAAGGTCTGGTCCACGGCTCGGTAACCCTGAAAAGCGATGGCCGGCTGCGCACCGAGTTCCGCCTTTGGGATGTGCTGGCGCAGACGCAGATGGTCGGCAAGGCCTATGAGACGCCGCCAGCCAATTGGCGCCGCGTCGCGCATATCATTGCCGATGCGATCTACAAGCGCGTCACCGGCGAGAATGGCTATTTCGACACTCGGATCGTCTATATCTCTGAAACCGGGTCTGTAACGGCGCGCGTCAAGCGCCTTGCCATCATGGACCAGGACGGCGCCAACCATCGCTTCCTCACTAACGGCGCCAATCTTGTGCTGACCCCGCGCTTCTCGCCCTCGACCCAGGAGATCACCTATCTCTCCTATGTCGGCAACCGGCCGCGCGTCTACATCTACAACATCGACACGCGGCGGCGCGAAGTAGTCGGCGAGTTCCCGGGCATGACCTTCGCCCCGCGCTTCTCGCCCGATGGCAACAAGATCATCATGAGCCTTGCCAGCAGCGGCAATTCGGAGATCTACACGATGGATCTGCGCAGCCGCGTCGTGCGGCGGCTGACCAATCACCGCGCCATCGACACCTCGCCCTCCTTCTCGCCCGACGGCGCCAAGATCGTCTTCAATTCCAACCGCGGCGGCTCGCAACAGATCTATGTCATGAGCGCCAATGGCGGCGGCGTCACCCGCATCAGCTTCGGCAAGGGGCGCTACGCCACGCCGGTCTGGTCGCCGCGCGGCGATCTCATCGCCTTCACCAAGATCGGCAAGGGCGGTTTTGCCATCGGCGTGATGCGCCCCGACGGTTCCGGCGAGCGTCTGCTCGCAAACGGCTTCCTCGTCGAGGGCCCGACCTGGGCGCCCAATGGCCGCGTGCTGATGTTCTTTCGCCAGGCGCGCGGCGGCAGCCCGCAACTCTTCACGATCGACCTGACCGGCAAGAATGAGCGACCGGTGGCCACGCCGCTGGGCTCATCCGACCCTGCCTGGTCGCCGACACTGCCTTGAGGCGCCGCCATGCATTCGCGCATGCGCGCCCCTCGAATTCGATGGCCCGGAGACCATCGAATGACCGCGAGCCAAGGATCCGCCGAGGTTACGGTCACGTGACCGGCCATTGCGGACCCGCAATCGCGGACTTTCCTGCCGACAATCGGCAAACGTTATGTTCACAAAGAAAGCGGTACAGGAGTAGTTAAATGGTGCTGAAGAAAGCGATGGTTCTTGCTGCGGTCGCGGCGCTCCTGGGAGGCTGCGAAACCGGCCCCAAGAGTCAGGGGAACGTGTCCGGCGGCGGTTCCGCCGGTGCGGGAGCCAATGGCGGCTGGGTAGCGACAGCCCAGCAATGCGGCGGAGAACGCGTGTTCTTCGATCTCGACCAGCACGACCTTCAGCCGGCGGCGCGCCGCACGGTTGAGTGTTGGGCCAATTTCCTGAAGAACAAGCAGGCCGTGACCCTTCTGATCGAGGGCAATGCCGACGAGCGCGGCACGCGCGAATACAACCTCGCGCTCGGTGATCGCCGTGCGAATGCGGTGAAGAACTATCTGGTGGCACTTGGCGTGAATTCGCGCCGGGTGCGGACAATCAGCTACGGCAAGGAACGGCCTTGGGTGCCCGGCAGCAGTGAAGACGCTTGGGCAAAGAACCGCAATTCCAAGGCGCTTCCGTCGGCGCCCGGAACCTGAGCCGGCGTGATTGGAGCGGCGTTTTCTGCCGGGACCGCCGCCCCAGTTTCGCCAAACTAATCAATACTATGTACTGAAATCCGGTGACGGAGGGTTACCCGTGCCGGACAACCAAACAACTGAACCGGACGCTGACATGACACATCTGCACCGCGTCACCCCGATTGCCGGAGGCTGCTTCGCCCTGGCCTTGGCCGTCGCGCTCATCCAGCCCACCCTGCCCGCCTTTGCGCAAGGCGCAGAGCTTAACGAGGTGCGCAACGAAATCGCCAGGCTGCAACGCGAGGTATCCGCGCTGCGCCGCCAGATCGCACGTGGCGGCGCGCGGAGCAATGGCAGTGGCGGCCGCGGCGGCCCCAAGTCGATCGGCGGTGAGTTGCCGCCTACCTTGGCCGCCCGCATGGAGGTTCGTCTCTCCCAACTTGAGGGCCAAGTCAGCCAGATGACCGGCAAGATCGAAGAGATCAACCACGGCATCAAGCAGATCGGCGAAAAGCTCGACAGGGCCGTCACCGACATCGAGCTTCGCCTGGCGGCGTTGGAGAAAGGCAAGCCGCTCGCGGGCGGCGGACGGGCAAGAACCGCCGGCGGTGAACGCGGCACGGCGCGGCGTAGCGGGGCCAGCGGCACAGGCCGCGCGGCAGGCGGCGGCGGCAGCTCAAGCGCCGGCAGGTCGGGCGGTGCCGCAGGCGGTACAACTGGCGGCACGGCAGGCGGCACTGGCGGCGGCCGCGACCAGCTCGCAAAACTTCCCGACGGCAAGCCCGCCGAGCAATACCAGTACGCGATGTCGCTCTTGCGGCGCGGCAATCACGACAAGGCCGCCGGCGCGCTCAAGGCTTTCATCCAGCGCTATCCCAACGGCACGCTCACCGGCAACGCGGTCTACTGGCTGGGCGAATCCTACTATGTGCGCGGCCAGTATCGCGAAGCCGCGATCCATTTCGCCGAAGGCTTCAAGAAATTTCCCAAGAGCCCGAAGGCCTCGGCGAACCTGCTGAAGCTCGGCATGTCCTTCGGCAAGCTCAACAAGCGCCGCGAGGCTTGCGCCAGCCTGTACGAGTTGCAACGGCGGTACCCCCGCGCACCGACTTACATCCGTCGCCGTGCCACCGGCGAATCGCGTCGGCTGCGCTGCAGCTAAGAAGCAGGCGTCCGGCCTTGGGAATAACCAAACGCATACCGCCGCGCGCCCGCTGAGCGAGCAGGACTTCGCACACGCCATGACGCGTCTCGGCCCGTTCGAGCGCGCCCCGCATCTGGCGGTCGCGGTCTCCGGCGGCGCCGACAGCATGGCGCTAACGCTGCTGGCGGCCCACTGGGCGCGAAGCCAGGATGGCGGGGTCACGGCGATTTCGATCGATCACGGCCTGCGGCCCGAATCTGCGGCCGAAGCCCACAAGGTGGGCGCGTGGTGCGGCGATCTTGGAACCGCCCACGTCACCTTGACCTGGACCGGCCACAAGCCGGGCAGCGGCATCCAGTCCGCCGCCCGCGCCGCCCGCTATGCGCTGCTCGGCGACTGGTGCCGGCAGAACGGCGTGCTTCATCTCCTGACCGCGCATCATCTTGAGGATCAGGCCGAGACGGTATTGTTGCGCCTTGGCCGCGGCAGCGGTCCCGACGGGCTCGCCGCCATGCCGGCGATTGCCGAAGCGCCGCATTATCGCCTGCTGCGGCCGCTTCTTGATATTTCCAAATCCGCCCTCGTCGCGACGCTGCAAGCGGCGCGCCAGGATTGGCTGGAAGACCCAAGCAACCACGACCCTGCCCATACGCGCACGCGCCTACGGCAATTCTCCCACCGGCTCGAGCAGGCCGGTGTGCCCGCCGACGGGTTCGCGACAATGGCAGCCAGCCACGGCCAAGCCCGCGCACAATCCGACGATGCGGTCGCGGCATTGCTCGCCGCTGCCGCGACGCTCCACCCCGAAGGCTGGTGCGCGCTCGATCCGATACGTCTTGCCGAGGCCAAGCCCGAGCACATGCGCCGGGCGCTGACCCGCGTCATTGTCACCGTCGCCGGCCGCGCTTACCCCCCGCGCGGCGCCCGGCTCGAACGGGTGTGCGAGGACTTGCGCCGCGGCGATCTGGGAGCGGCGCGCACCATCGGCGGCTGCCGCATCGTGCCCACAAGGGGCAGCCTTCTTGTTTGCCGCGAGCCCGCCGCCGCGCGGCAACGGTTATCGGCCGCCGGCCGCGGCCTGGTCCGTTGGGACAACCGCTTCACGCTCACGCTGTCGGGAACGCCTGAATTGGCCGGGGACCATCTGCGCGTTGCTCGCCTCGGACGCGCCGGCTGGGCCGCCCTCGCCGCCGACCGGCCCGAGCTTCGAAAGACCGCGGTCCCGGCCCCGGTCCGCCCCTCTTTGCCCGCGCTCTGGGATGGCGAGGCTCTGATAGCGGTTCCAAATCTGGGTTATTGGCGTTCAGGCCGCGCGGAGACCGGGCTCAGGCTCGGTTCCGCCACATTTAGCCCATCGCTGCCGCTCGTCGGAGCACGTTTCGGCGTTGCGAAATGACGCAGATCGCCTACATACTAGCAAGGCGTCCGCAGCGTCCCGCAGCACGACGAGGTCCAATTCGGCAATTGAAGGGCTGGCAAGGCAAACGGCAAAACCGGTCATTCCCCGCCGTGCGTAAAGGGTTCTGCAAGACAGGCGTGGCAAACTAGCGATCTGGCCGATATCCGGCCGGACGGCCGGGGCCGCGAAGGAAACGGTGATCCAGTGAATAATTTTGGCAAGAATCTCGCGCTTTGGGTGATAATCGGCCTCCTGCTGATCGCCCTCTTCAACCTGTTCCAGGGCTCCTCGAGCAGCCGCGATCCAAACAAACTTGCCTATTCCGATTTCGTCCAACGCGTGCAGGCCGGGACCGTCCGCTCGGTCACCATCAAGGGCGAGAAAATCAGCGGCCGGCTGGCAGATGGCTCGACTTTCGCCACGACCAAGCCCACCGAGGACCCCGACCTCATCAAGCGCCTGTTGGCGAAAAACGTCCAGGTCGAGGCCGCGCCGAAGGACGAGGGCATGCATCCGCTGCTTTCGGTGCTGATTTCCTGGTTCCCACTGCTGCTCATCATCGGCCTCTGGATCTTCTTCATGCGCCAAATGCAGTCGGGATCCGGACGCGCCATGGGCTTTGGCAAGTCGCGCGCGCGGCTGCTGACCGAGAAGGTCGGCCGCGTCACCTTCGAGGATGTCGCCGGCATCGACGAAGCCAAGCAGGAAGTCGAGGAGATCATCGAGTTCCTGCGCGACCCGCAAAAATTCCAGCGCCTCGGCGGCAAGATCCCGAAGGGCGTGCTACTCGTCGGGCCTCCGGGCACCGGCAAAACACTGCTCGCCCGCGCCATCGCCGGCGAGGCCAATGTGCCCTTCTTCACGATCTCCGGCTCGGACTTCGTTGAGATGTTCGTCGGTGTCGGCGCCAGCCGCGTCCGCGACATGTTCGAGCAAGGCAAGAAGAACGCCCCTTGCATCATCTTCATCGACGAAATCGACGCCGTCGGCCGTCACCGCGGCGCCGGCCTTGGCGGCGGCAATGACGAGCGCGAGCAGACGCTGAACCAGCTTCTCGTCGAGATGGACGGCTTTGAGACCAACGAAGGGGTCATCCTGATCGCCGCGACCAACCGTCCCGACGTGCTCGACCCGGCGCTGCTTCGCCCGGGCCGTTTCGACCGTCAGGTCGTCGTCCCCAATCCCGACGTGATCGGCCGCGAGAAGATCCTCAAGGTCCATATGCGCAAGGTGCCGCTGGCGCCCGGCGTCGATGCCCGCGTGATCGCACGCGGCACCCCCGGCTTCTCCGGCGCTGATCTCGCCAATCTGGTCAACGAAGCGGCCCTGCTGGCGGCGCGCATGAACAAGCGCGTGGTCACCATGGCCGAGTTCGAGAGCGCCAAGGACAAGGTGTTGATGGGCGCCGAGCGCCGTTCGATGGTGATGACCGAGGACGAAAAGGAAGCGACCGCCTATCACGAAGCCGGCCACGCGCTGGTGAACATTCATATGACCGAGGGCGACCCGCTGCATAAAGTCACGATCATTCCGCGCGGCCGTGCGCTTGGCGTCACCATGTCCCTACCCGAACGCGACCGCCTCAGCTATTCCAAGAAATGGTGCGAAGCCAATATCGCCAAGGCATTTGGCGGCCGTGTCGCCGAACAGCTCATCTACGGCGAGGAGCACCTCAACACCGGCGCGGCGCAGGATATCAATATGGCGACCAGTTTGGCGCGCTCGATGGTCACCGAATGGGGCATGAGCGAGGAGCTCGGGCCGCTGCAGTACCAGGAAAACCAGGACGAGGTTTTCCTCGGCCATTCGGTCGCACGCACTCAGCACATCTCGGAGAAAACCGCCGAGACGATCGACCAGGAAGTGCGCCGCATCATCAATGCGGGCGAGGCCAAGGCGCGCGAGATCCTGACCGAGCATCTCAAGGATCTGCACAAGGTCGCCAAGGCGCTGCTCGAATACGAGACATTGAGCGCCGACGATATTGCGTTGATCCGCAAGGGCAAGAAGATCGATCGTGGCGATGATGCCGAGCCGACCGCCAAAACCGGCGACAAGCCCCGCGCCTCGGTGCCGACGACATCCAAGAAGCCGCGCTCCGACGGCGGCATGGAGCCCGAGCCGCAAGGCACCTGACGCCGCGCAAAACGCAACAACCGGGCCGCCAACTAATCTGGCGGCCCGATGCTTTGCGGAGCATGTCGCGATTTCTGAGCTCTCTGCGCCCCTCCTCATCCCCGCCGCTTTGACCCATGGCCCACGGGCCGCCCGCATGGTCGAGGCCGGCCATGCGCTCTGGCTCGCCGGCGGTCCCTACGCCTTCACCTCTGCTGAGCTGCGCACGCGCGATGGCGCCATCGCGATGCTCAACGTCGACGAGCTCAGCAGCCGTGCCGATCTGCGCGACACGCTCGACCGCCTCACCGCCCCGCGCGCGCCTTTCGCCGGGCTCGATCTTGCCACCCCGCGCATCATGGGGATCGTCAACGTCACCCCCGACAGCTTCTCCGATGGCGGCGACTTTGCTGCGCCCGGGGCCGCCATCGATCACGGTAAAGCACTGATCAAAGCCGGCGCCGATATCCTCGATATTGGCGGCGAGTCGACCCGGCCCGGCGCGGCGCCCGTCATGCCAGCCGAGGAAATCGACCGCGTGCTTCCAGTGATCGCGGGCCTCTCCACTGTGGGCGTGCCGCTGTCGATCGACACACGCAACGCCGCCACCATGCGTGCGGCCATTGCGGCCGGCGCCGCCATCATCAACGACGTCTCCGCCCTCACCCACGACCCGGAAAGCCTGAAAACCGCTGCGGTGCTTGGCGTGCCGATCATCCTCATGCATATGCGTGGCGAGCCCGCCACCATGCGCGAGGACGCGCGCTACGACGACGTCGTCCGTGAGGTCTTCGACGAGCTGTCGATCCGCGTCGACGCCGCGGTCGCCGCGGGCATCACGCGCGGGCGCATCGCCGTCGATCCCGGTTTCGGCTTTGCCAAGGCCTCGCGCCACAATGTCGCCGTGCTGCAGGATCTGACCGCCTTTCACGGGCTCGGTTGCGCGCTCACGGTGGGCGTTTCGCGGAAAAGTTTCCTTGCCGCGATCACCCGCGAAAGCGATCCCAAGGCCAGGCTCGGCGCATCCCTGGCGGCAGCGCTGGCCGCATTGGCCCGCGGCGCCCGGATCGTCCGCGTCCATGACGTCGCAGAGACCGCGCAGGCTATCGCCACGTGGCAGACCATCAATGGCGGGCGAAGCGAGCTGACCAATGACGTATCCGCATAGCAGGGTTGTCACGCGCCGCGGTCGGCTAATCCCATCTTTACCTTGTTGATCTTCAATGTGCTAAACCGGCCCAATCGAGCACCCAGTTGAACAAGAACCCAAGCAATCTGATGGCACGGAAACTTTTCGGAACCGACGGTATTCGCGGCACGGCCAACAGCGAGCCGATGACCGCCGAGATCGCGCTCAAGGTCGCGATCGCCGCCGGCCGGCATTTCCGCCGCGGCGAGCACCGCCACCGCGTGGTCATCGGCAAGGACACGCGTCTCTCCGGCTACACGATGGAGCCGGCCCTGGTCGCGGGTTTTGCCTCGATGGGCATGGACGTCTTCACCTTCGGGCCGATCCCCACGCCGGCGGTCGCCATGCTGACCCGCTCCATGCGCGCCGATCTGGGCGTCATGATCTCGGCCTCGCACAATCTCTATCAGGACAACGGCATCAAGCTCTTCGGCCCCGACGGCTACAAGCTCTCCGACGAGATCGAGGGCGACATCGAACGCCATGTCGCCGAGGGTGTGTCGGACGATCTGGTGCCATCGGCCAAGCTCGGCCGGGTCAAGCGCCTCGACGACGCGGCCGGCCGTTACATCGAGTTCGTCAAGGCGACCTTCCCCAAGGACCGCACGCTCGAAGGCCTGAAGATCGTGGTCGACTGCGCCAATGGCGCGGCCTACCGGGTCGCGCCCACGGTGCTGTGGGAGCTCGGCGCCGAGGTCATACCCATGGCGGTCGAGCCCAATGGCTTCAACATCAATGAGGAATGCGGCGCCACCAAGCCGCAGCGCCTGCGCGAGCGGGTCATCGCCGAGCACGCCGATCTCGGCATCGCGCTTGACGGCGATGCCGACCGTGTCGTGCTGGTCGACGAAAAGGCCGATGTCGTCGACGGCGACCAGCTGATGGCGCTGATCGCCGCCGATTGGAAACGCCGCGGCCGTCTCGCCGGAGACGGGCTTGTCGCCACGGTGATGTCCAATCTCGGTCTTGAGCGTTATCTCGATGGTCTCGGCATCGCGCTCGCGCGCACCAAGGTCGGCGACCGCTATGTCGTCGAACATATGCGCGATCACGGCTTCAATGTCGGCGGTGAGCAATCGGGTCACATCGTGCTCTCCGACTACGCGACCACCGGCGACGGACTGATCGCGGCCCTGCAGGTGCTCGCCGTGCTAACCGAGACGCGCCGCAAGCCGGCCAGCGTATCGACGCGCATCTTCGAGCCCGTTCCCCAAATCCTAAGGAACGCTGCGATCAATGGTTCGGCGCCGCTGGAGGCGGAGCCGGTCAAGACCGCGATCGCCGAAGGCGAGACGCGTCTCGGCAAGGGCGGGCGTCTCCTGATCCGGCCCTCGGGCACCGAACCGCTGATCCGTGTCATGGCCGAAGGCGACGATGCGAAGCTGATCGGCGAGGTCGTCGAAACGATTGTCAAAGCCATCGAAGGAACCGCAGGCTGAGCCCGGGCTCGCTCGTCGGCCCAACCGCCAACCTCATCCATCTATCGACCCCACCACGGCGCGGTGTTTTTTCAGCCCTCGCGGAACATGATGAATTGACAACATGACCAGTGCCGTGCGGCGCCGCTTTACGAATCAGGAGACTCCATGAACGGACGCGTTCTTGTCATTGCAGGCTCGGATTCCGGCGGCGGCGCCGGCATCCAGGCTGATATCAAAACGGTCACCGCACTCGGCGGCTATGCGATGACCGCCGTCACCGCGCTCACCGCCCAGAACACCAAAGGCGTGTTCGGGATTGCCAATATCGAGCCGAGTTTCGTCGCCCAGCAGATCGAGCTTTGTCTGAACGATATCGGTGCTGACGCTCTGAAGACCGGCATGCTGCACTCGGTCCCGGTGATCGAGGCGGTGGCGGACGCGATCGTCGCGCATGGGCGCGGCATCCCGCTGATTGCCGATCCGGTGATGGTCGCCAAAGGCGGCGAGTCGTTACTGGAAGGCGATGCGGTCGCCGCCATCAAGCGCAGCCTGTTTCCATATGTCAGCCTGTTGACGCCAAATCTGCCGGAGGCCGAAGCGCTGGCCGGTCTTACGATCGGCGATCTGGAAGAGCAGAAGGCAGCGGCGCTGGCCATGCTCACCCTCGGGCCTGAGGCCGTGCTGCTCAAGGGCGGTCACCGCGAGGGCCCGGAGATCCACGACGTGCTCGCCAGCGCCGACGGTGTCGAAGTCTTTACCAGCCCGCGCATCGACAGCCAGAACACGCACGGCACCGGCTGCACGCTCGCCTCGGCCATCGCCACCGGCCTTGCGCAGAAGCTCGACCTGCGCATCGCGGTCATCCGCGCCCGCGAATATGTGCAGGAGGCGATCCGCACCGCACCCGGCTATGGCGGCGGCCACGGGCCGCTCAACCACGGCCACACACTCTCAGATATGCGCGGATAGCCTTGCGGATGGCGCGCAGCATCCTGCGCATCGGTGACCCGGAGCGCAGCCTTGCCTTCTACACAAGCGCGCTCGGCATGACGCTCACGCATCGCGGCCAAGTCGGCGGCGAGACAGCCCTCCGCCTCGCCTATCCCGGCCGGCGCGCCTCGTTGCCGACTGAGCTCGAACTCCGTCACTGTCCGGCGCCGGCCCGCGACGTTGGCCGCGAAGACGCTCCTCAAAGGGAGCGCAGCTACTGGAAAATCGGCATCACCCTGGCCGATGTCGATCTGGCCCGGACGCGGCTCCAAGCGAGCGGCGTGGCGGTCAGCGAGCCCGTGCAATTCGAGGACATCGGCTATCTCTGCCACCTCGCCGATCCCGACGGCCATGTCATCGAGCTTCTGCAACACCGCTTTGCCGCCAACCATGTGCCGGTCGCGCCAAGGGACGAGCTGCCGCTGGGCTGCGAGGCAACCTTCGGCCAGATCAGCCTGCGGGTGAAAAATGCCGAGACGGCACTGCGCTTCTACCGCGATCGCCTCGGCCTTGTCTTGCTGTCGCGCCAGCCGGTCCGGCGCCATCGCTTCACGCTCTATTTCTTGTCGGCCGTGGCGGATCCCCTGCCCGATCCCGACCTTGAGGCCGTCGCCAACCGCGAATGGCTTTGGCAACGTCCCTATACGACGCTGGAGTTGCAGCACCGCTGGGAGGCCGAAGGCGCATCAGGGCCGTGGGCGCCGTCGGATAGCGCTGCCGAGGGCTTCGACGGCGTGGTCATCGAAACGAATGCGCTTCAGCCCGGTATGCTGAGCGATCCCGACGGAAATCGCGTGATCATCGAGGCCCCGCCCACCTGAGGCGGAGCGGTTTCTCACTCACACGCGCTCAAACGACGGCACGGCTGGCGCGTGGGCCGGTCAATGCCATATCGCGCAGCGTATTAAGCGCGGCGGTGAGTGCCTCGCGGTCCGCCGCAGCAGCCAGGGAAATGCGTACCGCTTCAGACGCCTTCGCCGGGTCGACCGCAAAAGAAGCGATCGAGACGATCCGGATCCCCTGCGCCAGCGCCGCCGCGACATACTCGTCGCGCCGCCACGGCGCCGGCAAGTCCAGCATCAGATGGAAACTCGCCGGATGGCCGCGAACGGCCAAACCATCGAATACCTCCATCGCGATCGATTGCCGGGCGGCGATCTCCCGGCGCAGCGCCTCGGTCAGCCGGTCCGCCGTCCCGTTCTCAAGCCAAAGTCCGATGATCTCATGACACAACGCAGGCTGCGCGACCGTCTGCGCATAGACCACGTCGATAAAGCGCTCCACGAACCGCGGCGGCAGCGCCATCCAGCCAACGCGCAGCCCCGGCGCCAGGCATTTCGAGGCGCTGGTGAAATAGACCGTACGCTCCGGCGCCAATGACGCGATGGGCGGCGGGCGATCGGGCAGCAGATAGCCGTAGACATCGTCCTCGACAATGATGAGATCGCGCGCTTCGGCGACCCGCGCGATCGCCGCGCGCCGCTCTGCGCCCATCATCGCCGCGGTCGGATTTTGGATCGTCGGCACCACGATAACCACCCGCGCGCCGGTCCGTCCCGCGGCCTCGTCGAGGGCCTCGGGGACCAAGCCCTCCTCGTCTAGCGCGACCCCTTCCAGATGCACGCCGGCAATCCGCGCATTCTCGATCACGCCCGAATAGGAATAGCTTTCCGCCAGAACCGTATCGCCCGCGCTGCACAGCGCCCCGAACACCGCCGTCAGGGCCTGCTGTGCGCCGTGCGTGAGCACAATGCAGGCAGGATCCACCTCCAGCCCAATCCGCGCCATGAAGCGCGCGCCGACCGCCCGATGCTTGGCATGACCGGCCGCCGGCACGTAACGCAACAAGTCCTCCAGACCCTGGGCCTGAGCGATCTCCTGCAGCGCCTCGGCAAGCGCATCGCCGTGCACCCGCCAGGTCGCCATGTTGATGCCGAGGTCGATCACGCCGGTTTCGGCCGGCTGCAGGATCGGCTCCGTGCCACCGCGCGCGGCCGTGCGGACAAAGGTGCCGCGCCCAACCTCGCCGCCCACCAGGCCTTGCTGTTCGGCGAGCATGTAGCCGCGGCTCACCGTGCCGACCGTGACGCCCAAGCGGTAAGCCAAATCGCGCTGCGGCGGCAGCTTGTCGCCCGGCGCCAGCTCGCCCTGATCGACCGCGTCGGCGATCGCCGCGGCAATCGCCTGGTAACGCGGACCGGCATGGCTCGAGAGGTCGGGCATCCAAATTGTCATGGTATCAATGTTTAGATTGACTGGTTCAATATGTCAACTGTATTCATATTTGATCAACTCAATCGACGAATCACCCCGATCAATAGGTGAGAATATGACCCATTGGACCGATACATTCATGACCTAGAAATCCGCCCGCAGGATGCACGCGCGCGCCAGCGGTGCGGCCAGCCCTGTGCCGGCAACTGTCCTGGGTAAGGTCGTTTGGGCGGTCAATCGGGCGATCAACATCCTTTTCGCTTGGCAGGAACGATCACGCGGCCGCTATCAGCTCGCCCAACTTGACCGGCGCATGTTGCGCGATATTGGGCTCAGCCGGGTCGATGCGCTGCATGAGGCGTCCAAGCCCTTCTGGCGCAAGTGAACAGCCCCGGCGGCAGCCCCGCCGCCACCGCCTCTACGGCTCAGGCGCCCGCGGCCCTAGCCGTTTACGCGGCCGCGGCGGCGGCGCTTCTCTTCTGGAGCGGTACCGCGATCGCCAACAAGATCGCGGTTGCCCAGATCGACCCTTCGAGCGCGGGGATATTGCGTTCGATGCTGGCCGGCCTCATCGCGGGAGGCCTTGCTCTAGCCTTCCGGCTTCCGTTCCCGCGGAAGGCCGGCCAGCGCGGTTTGCTATTGGTCTCGGGCATTTCGAGCTTTGCGGTATGGCCAATGCTGATGAGCCTTGGGCTTGGCACCACGACCGCCGGCCATGCCGCGCTCATCATGGCGATGCTGCCGGCATTCACCGGGCTGATCGCTGCCGCCGCCGACCGTGCCTGGCCGCGCGCGAGCTGGTGGGGCGGCGTGGCGCTGGCCGCCATCGGGACCTTCGCGCTGATTTTCTATCGCGACGGCGGCGCGCTTGCCGGCGAGCAGGCGAGCATTACCGGCGATCTCATTATCCTGGCGGGCGTCGTGGTATGCGCGCTTGGATATGTCTGCGGCGGCAAGCTCTCGCCGGTAATCGGCACCTGGGCGACGACCTTCTGGGGTCTCGCCGCCGCCACGGTCGTGACGATACCGACGCTCGCCGTCCTCGCTCACCGGACCGATTGGGCGGCTGTCGACAGCACCGGCTGGCTGGCCATCGCCTATATGACCTTCCTGTCTTCGCTGGCGGGTTACGCCGCCTGGTTCTGGGCCCTGGGCCATGGCGGGATTGCCCGCATCGGCTCGTGGCAACTCGCCATGCCGGTGACGACCCTGGCCGCTGCCGGGGTCGTACTCGGCGAGGCGATCACCTGGCCGATCATCGTGTCCGGCCTGGCCATCCTCGCCGGCACCGCGCTGGCGCAGATCCCCAAACGCCCAGCGCGGATTTGACAACCCGCATTTGACCGCTTGCGATTGACCGCAAAGCGCGGCCTCGCTTCAATGCGCTCGACCCGAAGGGAATGGACTATGACCGACCTAACCGCATTGCAAGAGGCCGCCAGCCTCGTTCACGAGGTCATGCCGCCGACGCCGCAATATTGCTGGCCGCTGCTGTCCGAGCGTTGCGGCGCCGAGGTCTGGGTCAAGCACGAGAACCACACGCCGACCGGCGCCTTCAAGATCCGCGGCGGGCTGGTCTATACCGGCGCGCTCAAGCGCGACGACCCGTCGGTGACTGGCGTGATCTGCGCCACTCGCGGCAATCATGGGCAAAGCGGCGCCACCGCCGCGGGCCGGTTCGGCCTGCGCGCCGTGATCGTCGTGCCCGAGGGCAACAGCGTGGAAAAGAACGCCGCCATGACCGCCCAGGGCGGCGAGCTGATCGAGCATGGCAGCGACTTCCAGGCCGCGCTCGAACATGCCCAGGCGTTGGCCGCCGAACAAAAGCTCCACATGTTCCCCTCCTTCCATGACGTCCTCGTGCGCGGCGTTGCGTCATACGGGTTGGAGTTTTTCCAAGGCGCACCGGAGCTCGACACGGTTTATGTGCCGATCGGCCTGGGCTCAGGCATCTGCGCCGTGATCGCCGCCCGCGACGCGCTCAATCTGAAGACAAAGATCGTCGGCGTGGTCGCCGCAAACGCGCCGACTTACGCGCTGTCCTTCCGCGCCGGCAAGCCGGTCTCCACCAACTCGGCCGATACCATGGCCGACGGCGTCGCCTGCCGGGTTCCGGTGGCGCAGGCGGTCGAACTGATCAACAAAGGCGTGGAACGCATCGTCGAGCTCGAGGAAGCTGAATTCGAGGCCGCGATGCGGCACTACTACACCGATACGCATAACGTGGCCGAGGGCGCGGGCGCGGCGGGTCTTGCGGCACTGCTCAAGGAGCGCGGCCGCATGCTCGGCAAGCGTGTCGGCGTCGTCCTCACCGGCGGCAATGTCGACGCGGCGGTCTACCGCCGCGTGCTCGCCAACGACGCCGACTGAGCCCAACAGCCATCCTTCGAGGCCCGCTTCGCGGGCACCTCAGGATGAGTATCTGTATTTTTACCAGCGCTCTATGCTCATCCTGAGGTGCGAGCGCGAGCGAGCTTCGAAGGATGGCAACCTTTTCGCTGCCGACCCTGTCGCACTTCGGGCGCGCATCGGCTAACTTTGCCGACCCCTGATCAGCGATCCCAGCGAGACGACACCCAGCGAGACGACACGATGACCGAGGAACTCTTCCGTCAAGACGCCTATCTCAAATCCTGCGAGGCCACAGTGACGGCGATCGACGGCGCCGGCATCGCGCTCGACCGCACGGTCTTCTACCCGGTCGGCGGCGGCCAGCCCGCCGACACCGGCACGCTGACGACAGGCGATGGCGGCACCATTCCCATCGTCGATACACGCAAGGACAAGGCGAGCGGCGCCCAGCTCCACCTCGCCGAGGATGACGGCCATGGCCTGACCGTCGGCGACACGGTGACCGCGGCGATCGACTGGGAGCGCCGGTACCGCTTCATGCGCATGCACACCTGCATGCATCTGCTGCTGTCGGTAATCGACGGCGATGTGACCGGCGGCCAGATCGGCGACGGCAAGGGCCGGGTCGATTTCAACCTGCCTGATACCAAGCTCGACAAGGAGGCGATCGACGCCGCGCTCAACCGTTTGATCGAAGCGGATCATCCGACCGAGGCGCGCTGGATCACCGACGCAGAGCTGGCCGCCCAGCCCGAACTCATCCGCACCATGTCGGTCAAGCCGCCGACCGGCGCGGGCACTGTGCGGCTGATGGAGATCGCCGGCGTCGACTTGCAGCCCTGCGGCGGCACCCACGTCGCGCGCACCGGCGAGATCGGCGCCATCCGCGTCGGCAAGATAGAGAACAAGGGCCGCCAGAACCGCCGCGTTAATTTGGTTTTCGCTGACTGAGACGAAAGACAAAATGACAACGGGTTTTTTCTTTCGATGCCCGCGACCGCGGGCTGCCGCCTTATGCGGCGCCAGCCAAGCGGGCGGACGCCCGCGCCGGCGCGTGAGGGCAAATAGTGCCAAGCGAGCGGACGCGAGCGCCTGGCGCTTGAGGGAACGCTAGGAAGGCGCGGCAGCGACTTCCGAAAACGGAGCCAATCCAACATGAAAATAAAATACGCGGTCGAGAAGGTCCTCGATCCGGACGAGTTCGTGGACATTCTGGAGCGTTCGACCCTGGCCGAGCGCCGGCCGCTCGACGACCGCAAGCGCGTGGTGCGGATGTGCCGCCACGCCAATCTCATCGTCACCGCGCGCGACGAGACCGGCAAGCTGATGGGGCTTTCGCGCTCGCTCACCGACTTTGCGCTCTGCTGCTATCTTTCCGACCTCGCCGTCGATGAGAGCCTGCAGCGCACCGGCATCGGCCGCGAACTTGTCCGCCAGACCCAGGAAGCCGCCGGCGGCGAGGAGGTTATGCTGCTGCTGATCTCCGCTCCCGCCGCGATGGACTATTATCCCAAGATCGGCCTGCGCCGGTTCAAGAACGCCTTCGGCATCGCGCTCGAGCGATAGCGCCGCCGAATGGCCGCGATCGCTGCGCCATGCGTCGTCGGCATGGCGGTCCCGCCAGCCCCGGCGCTTCCACCCCGCCCGCCCATCGGCTAGGACGCACTTTACCAACCGCGACAGGACGCTGTTCCCATGGCGGATGCCGCCACCGGCCGAACACCGCTCGGCCCACGACATCTGATCGCCGGCCTCACCGCGCTGGCGGCGATCGTGATCTTCGTGCTGCCCGCCCCCACGGGGATAAGCGAGACCACAATGCGCGCGGCGGCCGTCACGGTCTTCGCCCTCGGCCTTTATGCGACGGGCGCGATCCCGGAATTCTTCACCTCGATCGTCTTCATGTTCCTGGCCATCCTGGCTGCCGTGGCGCCGCCGAGCGTAGTCTTTTCCGGCTTTCATTCGAGCGCCGTGTGGCTCGTCTTCGGCGGCCTGGTGATCGGGCTGGGGGTGCGCCAGTCGGGCCTGGGCGCGCGCGCCGTGCGGGCCATGCTGGCCTATTTCCCGCGCTCGTATTTTGGCACCGTCGCGGCGGTCACTTATGTCGGCGCGGTGATGAGCTTCGTCATTCCCTCGGCGGTCGGGCGGGTCACGCTTTTGGTGCCGATCGTCCTGGCGCTGGCCGAACAGATCGGCTTTGCGCCGCGATCGCGCGGGCGCAACGGCCTGGTGCTTGCCGCCGCTGCCGGCACCACCATTCCCGCCTTCGGCATCCTGCCCGCCAACGTGCCCAATATGGGCCTGATCGGCGCGGCCGAGAGCATCTACGGCGTCAGCTTCGCCTATGGTGAATATCTGGCGCTCAACTTCCCGGTGATGGGATTGCTCGGCCTGGCGCTGATCCCGGCGATTATCACCCTGCGCTTCGCCGACCAGCCGCAACCTGCCACAGACAGCGAGGCTGCAGCCGCCTGGACACGGGCCGAGCGCGTGCTGCTGTTGGTGGTCCTCGCGGCGATCGCGCTCTGGGCAACCGATTTCCTGCACGGGACCTCGCCCGCCTGGGTCGCCCTCGGTGCCGCGGTTTTCCTCCTCTTGCCGCGCATCGGTATCCTGCCGCCGAGCGTGATCGTCGAAAAGCTCAATCTGGGGCCCTGGTTCATGGTCGCCGGCATCATCAGCATGGGCGCGGTGGCAACCGAGGCGGGGCTCGGCAAGCTGATCGCCGAGCACCTGTTGGGCCTGCTCGCGCTCGAACCGGGGCGTGGCTTCGTCAATTACGCCGCGATCGTCGGCCTGGGCATGGGGGTCGGCACGGTGACGACGCTGCCGGCCGCGCCTGCGGTTATGTCGCCGCTCGCCGAGGGCATCGCCAGCGCCAGCGGCTGGCCGCTGAAGAGCGTATTGTTGGCGCAGGTTCCGGCCTGGATGGCGATCCCCTTCCCGCATCTGGCCCCGCCGCTTGTCGCCGCAACGGCGCTTGGCGGGGTCAGCGTATCGCAGGCGCTGCGGTTCCTTTTTCCCTACCTCCTGGTCACGGTGCTGGTCCTCTTGCCGATCCAGTACTTCTGGGGCCGCCTGCTCGGCTACTATCCTTGAGCGCTACGACGTCGCGGCCGCGCCCTCGAGCCATCACCGGAGAACATCAATGCCCAACGAGAAACCGACCACGCGCAGGCGCGAGACCGCCTGGGAGGATCCCCGGCCGTCCGCCAAGGCCGCCGCGGGGATGACGGGGCTTGAGTTCCTGCGCGGCTATCGCGACGGCACCATTCCCGCGCCGCCGATCGCCGTCACGCTCGGCTTTGACCTCGTCGAGGCTGATGAGGGCCGCACGGTCTTCACCTGCTTGCCGGGCGAGCATCACTACAACCCCATCGGCATCGTCCATGGCGGCCTCGTCTCGACCTTGATCGACAGCGCCACTGGAACAGCGGTCCACACGACATTAGCCAAGGGCGAGCTCTACGCGACGGTCAACCTGTCGGTCGACATGCTGCGTCCGGTCACCGACACGACTGGCCTGCTTCGCGTGGAGAGCACGGTGGTTCATCGCGGCAGCCGCATCGCCATCTCCGCCGCCGAGGTCAAGGGCGAGGCCAACGGCAAGATCTATGCCCGCGGCCAGTCGACCTGCATGATCTACAAGGTCGAGCTGCCTGCATCGTGAAATGACCACGTCTTAGTAGCCGCTTCATCAGCGCAACATTGCCGGTCATTCCCGCGAAAGCGGGAATCCATGGATCGTCTGACGAGGTGAGGCCAAGCCACTTCTGGACCCCCGCCTGCGCGGGGGTGACGAGCGCGGATTACCGCTGTCTTGCCTGCGGGTTGGCGCTCCTAACTCGTTGCCTTAACCTATTGTAAGAGTGCAATAAAATCAGAGACATGCCGTTTGACCTGTTGCATAACGCGGTAGGGCTAGACCATGAAAATTCCCTACTACCAAGTCGACGCGTTCACCGACCGGCTCTTTGGCGGCAACCCAGCCGGCGTCTGCCCGTTGGAAACCTGGCCGCCGGACCAAACGCTGCTCGCCATCGCAAGCGAGAACGCCAAGCCGGGCAACGCTTTCTTTGCGCCGGCGACCGGCGAAGCCGATTTCGACCTGCGCGTCTTCACCCCGACGCAGGAAGTCAGCATCTCCGGCCACACCACCCTGTCGGCTGCCTTCGTCCTCTTCACCGCGCTTGGCTTTGCCGGCGATACGGTCACCTTCGACGGCCAGAGCGGGCATCTTCGGGTCAGCCGCCAAAGCGATCTCCTGGTGCTCGATTTTCCCGCGCTGCCCGCCGAAGCCGATGGCCCGTTGGAAAGCGTCGCCGCGGCGCTCGGAAATCCTCCGCAATCACTTTTTACCGGCCTCGACTGGATGGCGGTTTTCGCACACGAGGACGACATCCGGGCGCTTGCCCCCGACATGGCCGCCATCGCGGCTCTCGACTGCCGCGGCCTGATGGCGACGGCGCCCGGCGGGGACTGCGATTTCGTCTCGCGCTTTTTCGCCCCCGGCGCCGGGCTGCCCGAGGACCAGGTGACTGGCTCGGCGCATTGCATGATGACGCCTTACTGGGCCCGGCGCCTCGGCAAGCCGCGCCTTGAGGCCCGCCAGCTTTCGGCGCGCGGCGGCACGCTCATCTGCGAGGACCACGGTGCGCGCGTCACCATCGGCGGGAACGCCGTGCTCTACGCCCAGGGCACGATCGAGGTCTGAGCTATGGAAACTGGGGCGATCCCGATCTACCAGGTCGACGCCTTCACCGACCGCGTCTTCGCCGGCAACCCCGCCGCCGTCTGCCCGCTGGACGCCTGGATCGACGCGGGCGTCATGCAGGCGATCGCGACCGAGAACAATCTGTCGGAAACCGCTTTCTTCGTGCCCGATGGCCAAGGAAGCGCGGACTTCGCGATCCGCTGGTTCACTCCGGTCGACGAGATCGACCTTGCGGGCCACCCAACGTTGGCGACCGTGCATGTCATTTTCAGCGTGCTTGAGCCCGCGCGCGACGCCGTCACCTTCTCCACCCGTCTCGGTGACACGCTTTTGGTGACCCGTAATGGCGACCGGCTGACGATGGATTTCCCCGCACGCCCGCCGGAACCCAATGATGCGCTCGGCGATGTCGCCGCCGCGCTCGGCGCAGAGCCGGCCGAAGTCCTCGCCGCCCGCGACGGCCTTGCCGTCTTTGCAAGCGAGGCCGAGGTGGCGGCGCTTGCGCCCGACATGGCCGCCGTCGCCGCGCTCGACTGCATGGGGCTGATCGCCACCGCGCCGGGCGAGCAATGCGACTTCGTCTCACGCTTCTTCGCACCCAAGATGGGCGTGCCCGAGGACCCGGTGACCGGCTCGGCGCATTGTACGCTGATCCCTTATTGGGGCGGGCGTCTGGGCAAGACCGAGATGCTGGCCCGCCAGATATCGGCGCGCGGCGGCACGATCCATTGCGGCCATGACGGCGCGCGCGTGCGCATCGGCGGCGGCGCCGTCACCTACATGACCGGAGCCATCAACCTGTGAGCACGGCCCGGCAGGCAAGCGTCGCCATCGCTCCGGCGACAACGACTGCCGAGATCGAGGAAATCCGCGCGCTTTTTCTCGAGTACGGCCGGTCGCTCGACTTCAATCTCTGCTTCCAGGGCTTCGACGAGGAGCTGGCCGGCCTGCCCGGCGCCTATGCCCCGCCGGGCGGACGGCTCCTGCTTGCCCGTGCGGAAGGCGCCGTGATCGGCGGCGTCGGCCTGCGCCCTCTCGAAGCCGACATTTGCGAGATGAAGCGTCTCTATGTCCGCCCCGGCCACCGCGCCCTCAAGGCCGGCCGCGCGCTCGCCGTGGCCCTCATCGACGAGGCCCGCGCCATCGGCTACCGCGCCATGCGCCTCGACACGCTGCCCGACATGGGCCCAGCCCAGGCGCTCTACCAGACACTCGGCTTCCGCGATATCCCGCCCTATTACGCAAACCCGATCCCCGGCGCGCGCTATTGCGAGCTCGCCTTGAGCCCACCCTGAGCCCGCCGCGACAGCCTGCCCCTCGCGAAACGCCTGGATATGCGCTAGAGCATCCGGCTTCGGATCTTTAGCCGCCATGGCTGCTGTGTGGGAACCATGAAGCACGATCTCTATTTCGACGATTTCAGCCTAGGCGACCGCTTTGCGACGGGCGGCGTCACGGTTACGGAATCGGCGATCATCGACTTCGCGCTGCAATGGGACCCGCAGACCTATCATGTCTCGCGCGAGGCGGCCGCGGCCCATCCCATGGGCCAGATATTCGCCAGCGGCTTTCACACCGTCTCGATCATGTTCCGCCTGTTCGCCCAGGAAGGCATCATCGCCAAGTGCACCTTCGCCGGTGGCGATTTGCAGGTGAAATGGCTGAAACCCGTTTTTGCCGGCGACACGATCCGCTGCGAATTCGAAGTGATCGAGCTGCGCGCCTTCAAATCGCGTCCGGGCCTTGGCGCGCTCAAGATGTCGCACACCGCCTACAATCAGAAGGACGAGGTCGTGGTCGACTGCGAGTGCACTCATATCATCACCAAAAGGCCGAAGGCCGGTGGCATCATCACCAAAAGGCCGGAGGCCGGTGGCATCATCACCAAAAGGCCGAAGACCGGCGGCAGCATCACCAAAAGGCCGAAGACCGGCGGCTGAGCGTAACAACACGGATACTGTGCCACCCATGTCAGCAGCCCCCATCTATTTCGGCGATCTGCAGATCGGCCGCCGTGTCGAAACCGACTGGCACGAGATGACGCGCGCGGCGATCATTGCGTTCGCGCAAGACTTCGACCCGCAACCCTTTCACCTGACCGATGAGGGCGGCGCGGCGTCTGCCTTCGGCCGCCTGGTGGCGTCGGGCCTGCACACGTTTTCGGTGTTCAACAAGCTGCGGCTGGCCGCCGAACCCGGGATCGCGATCACCGCCGGGCTCGGTTTCGACAAGCTACGCTTTATGGTCCCGGTCGAACCCGGCGACCGGCTGCAGGTGCACGGAGAGGTCATCGAAAAGCGCCTTAGCGGATCAAAGCCGGATCGCGGCGTGGTGGGCTGGAAATACCGCTCCTTCAATCAGCGCGACGAGCCGGTGATGGGCCTCGATTTCTTCTTGATGGTCGCCAAGGGCCCCGAAGCGATGGCCGGTTGAGCTGCTGGATCGGAGATGGCCATTACGCGGCTTCGTCGATCGCGGGAGCGGCGCGGGCCAGTTTGCCGAAAAGATCGAGCATGCGTTCGCGCCAGGCAGCTATCGCGGGTTCGCCGGCCAGAAGCGGAAAGGCGCTGGCGACGCGCCCCCACTGAAAGGCACCGAAGACGACATAATCGGCGTACGCCGGTGCCCCGCCGCTGACGAAATCGCGCTCGCCAAGCTGCGCGCGCAACGGCGCAAGGGCGGCGGTGAGCCGGGGCGCCCAATCGTCGCGCTTGGCCGCGGCTTCTTCGATCGTCATGCCGAGGCGCTTTTCGCGCGACGCGCGGAAATAGGCCTGATCCTCTGGCCGCACCACGTTGAAGAGGTCGGCGATGACGAGGCGGAAAACCGCAGGGTGCAATGCAGTGTCGCACCAATGCGCGGCAAAGCGCGCCAACGCCTCGCCTTGCTCTCCGCCGAACAGGCTGGGGCCATCAGGATAAGCCTCCTCCAGATACATCGCGATGGACCAGGAATCGGCAACGGTGTTGTCACCATCCACCAGCACCGGCACGGTCTTGCTATCCGCGAAGGCGACGTTCTCCATCTCGTTGTAACCGCAGGGCACGTCTTCGGCCTCGAGGCCTTTATGGGCCAGCGCCATGCGGGCTCGCCAGCAAAACGGGCTGAACCGGCGGTCGTCGACGCCCAACAGATCATAGAGTTTCCGCGCCATTTGGGTGTCGCCCCTTTCGTCAGATGATACCGGCGACGATCCTAGCGCCACCGCTCGGTCCTCGCCAGCGGCGAGCACCGCCGCTTCGCGGGGCTTTCACCCTGTGCTAGGGTCTGGCGCTCGGGCAGAGGCAATCAGGGAGCGACCGTGACGCCCGCGCGACGGCCGGCCAGCCGCCCAGGCCGCAAATGTCGTGCCCCGCGCGGATCGGGTCTGCCAAACCATGTTCGTGATCGATGCCGAAATCCAGATGTGGGCGATCTTCGCGCTCATCCTGGCGGCCCTTGTGGCCTTCGCGCGCGAGCGCTGGCCATTGGAGCTCACCGCGCTTTCCGTGATCGCAGCCCTGCTTGTGTTCTTCTATGTCTTCCCGGTCCCCGGCGTGGACGGCCGCAACCTGCTCGCGTCCACACGTCTGCTGGCGGGTTTCGCGAGCCCCGCTTTGATCACGGTCCTCGCCCTCCTGGTCATTGGCGAGGGCTTGAAGCAAACCGGCGTGCTCGATCAAGCAGCGCAAGTTGTCTTCGCCATCGGCGGCAATGCGGCCCGCTCGATCGCGATCGTGCTCGTCCTGGTCATGGTGATCAGCGCCTTTCTCAACAACATCCCCGTGGTGGTGATGTTCATCCCGATCATGCAGGCGCTGGCCGCCCGCGTCGGCCGCTCGCCCAGCTCGGTGATGATCCCGCTTTCGTTCGTCGCCGTGCTCGGCGGCATGGGCACGCTGATCGGCTCGTCGACAAATTTGCTTGTCTCGGGCGAGCTCGGCGAACTTGGCCTCAAGCCCTTCGGCTTCTTCGATTTCACCGTGCCCGGCGTCGTGCTGGCAAGTGTGGGCTTTTTCTACGCCCAACTCGTCGCGCCGCGGCTGCTTCCCGACCGCGGCTCGATGGCCGGGGAGATGATCGACGGCGCGGGCAAGCAGTTCATCGCCCAGCTCACCGTACAGCCCGATGCCAAGCTCGTCGGCGCCAGCGCCATCGGCGGCTTTTTCTCAGAGCTGCCCGACGTCACCGTGCGGATGATCCTGCGCGGCGAGCAAAGCGAGCTGCCGCCCTTCGATGAGGACTTTGCGATTGCGCCCGGCGACGTGCTCCTGGTCGCCGCCACCCGCAAGGCGCTGACCACGGCGCTGCATCGCGATCCCGGCCTTACGGGATTGGAGGGGTTGGAGGAGGACGAGACCGACGACGCCCCCCGCAAGACATCGGTTCAGATGCTGGGCGAGGTGATGGTGACGCCGTCGTCGCGGCTCATCGGCCAGAGCGTGGAGCAGGCCGGCTTCCGCAAACGCTTCGGCTGCGTCGTGCTTGGCATCCAGCGCCGCTCGCGAATGATCCGCGCCCAGGTCAACGAAATCCGCCTGGAGGCCGGCGATGTACTGCTGATCCAGGGCCGCCGCGCCGATGTGCGCGCGCTGCGGCGCAATCCCCACGCCTTGCTGATGGAATGGTCGGCATCGGACCTGCCGCGCTTCCATCACAGCCGCCGCGCCATTCTCATCTTTGCCCTGACGGTCGGCGCGGCGGCCAGCGGCCTCGCCCCCATCGTCGTCGCCACGGTGGCCGGGGTTGCCGCGATGATCGCGGTGGGCTGCCTCAACATCCGCCAGGCCGCCGCCGCGCTCGACCGCTCGATCATGCTCACGATCGCCATGGCGCTGGCGCTGGGAGCGGCGATGCAGGCCACCGGCGGCGCCACCTTCCTGGCCGATGCGCTGACCGGCCTGATGGGCGAGGCCTCGCCGGCCTATGTCTTATCGGCCTTTTTCCTGATGGTGGCGCTGCTCTCAAACCTGATCTCGACCAAAGCCGCGGCGGTGCTTTTCACGCCGATCGCCGTCGGCATCGCCAAGGGGCTCGGCGTCGACCCCCTGCCCTTCGCCGTCGCCGTCGTGTTCGCCGCCAACTGCTCGTTTGCCTCGCCGATCGGCTACCAGACAAATCTGCTGGTGATGGCGCCGGGGCATTATCGCTTCCTCGACTTCGCCCGCGCCGGCCTGCCGCTCATCTTCGTCCTCTGGATCGTCTTCTCGCTCTTCGCGCCGTGGTATTACGGGTTCAACTGAGCCGGCCCGAACCCACGGCCGCCCACCTCACCCCGTCGCAATTGACGCAGTGCAACATGACGCATAAAGTCCGGGCTCCACTGACCTGTCCAGGCTGACAAATTCGGTTGCGCCAGCCCGCCATCCCGAGCCCGATTCCCAGGAACAAGGCGCCATGAAGCCGACCACACGGCCGCGCAATCCCAACTTCTCCTCCGGGCCCTGCGCCAAGCGCCCGGGCTGGAGCGTCGCCGCACTCGAGGATGCACTGATCGGCCGCTCGCACCGCGCCAAGCCCGGCCGGGCCAAGCTCGCCGAGGTCATCGACCGCAGCCGCGCCGTCCTCGGCATGCCGGAGGATTACCGCCTCGCCATCATGCCCGCCTCCGACACCGGCGCCGTTGAGATGGCCTTGTGGTCACTCCTGGGTCCTCGCGGCATCGACGTGCTGGCCTGGGAAAGTTTCGGCAAGGGCTGGGTCAGCGACATCACCAGGCAGTTGAAGCTGGAAGACACCCGCGTCATCGAGGCCGAGTACGGCCGCCTGCCCGATCTCGCCCAGGTCGATTTCACGCGCGATGTCGTCTTTACCTGGAACGGCACGACGTCCGGCGTCCGCGTACCCGGCGCCGACTGGATCGCGGCCGACCGCGCCGGCCTCACCATTTGCGATGCAACCTCGGCGGTCTTCGCCATGCAACTCGACTGGGCCAAACTCGACGTCGTCACCTGGTCCTGGCAGAAGGTGCTGGGCGGCGAGGCCCAGCACGGCATGCTGGCGCTGTCCCCGCGCGCGGTGGAGCGCCTCGAAAGCCATACGCCAACCTGGCCGATGCCCAAGCTCTTCCGCATGACCAAATCGGGCAAGCTCAATGAAGGCATCTTCAAGGGCGAGACCATCAACACCCCCTCGATGCTCGCGGTCGAAGACGCGCTCGACGCGCTCAAATGGGCCGAGACGGTTGGCGGGCTGGACGGTCTTATCGCCCGTTCGCAGGCCAATCTCGCTGCCGTTGCGGCGTGGGCCGAGGCGAGCCCCTGGGCCGGTTTCCTTGCCACCGATCCGGCCACCCGCTCTTGCACCTCGATCTGCCTTGCCATTACCGACCCCTGGTTCCGCGGCCTCAACGCCAACCGGCAAGCAGATGCCGCCAAGGCGATCGCCACCCATCTCGATCTCGAGGGCGTGGCCTATGACATTGGCGGATACCGCGACGCCCCGCCGGGCTTGCGCATCTGGGGCGGCGCGACGGTCGAGACCGCCGACATCGAGGCGCTGATGCCCTGGCTCGATTGGGCCTATGCCCGCGTAAAGGGCTCCCAGGCCAACGCCGCCTGACCTGACCGATCCGCGCCTTTTGCCAGCCCTGAAAGAGCTCCGAGCAAGCCAATGCCGAAAGTTTTGATTTCCGACAAGATGAGCGAGCGCGCGACCGAAATCTTCAAGGCGCGCGGCATCGATGTCGATGTGAAGACCGGCATGAGCCCGGACGAGCTCAAGGCCGCGATCGGCGACTATGACGGCCTCGCCATCCGCTCGGCGACCAAGGTGACGCCCGAGATCATCGAGGCCGCGGGCAAGCTCAAGGTGATCGGCCGCGCCGGGATCGGCGTCGACAATATCGACCTGCCGACGGCCACGGCCAAGGGCATCGTCGTCATGAACACGCCCTTCGGCAATTCGATCACCACCGCCGAGCACGCCGTGGCGCTCATGTTCGCGCTCGCGCGGCAACTCCCCGAGGCCGACCGCTCGACCCAGGCCGGCAAGTGGGAGAAGTCGCGCTTCATGGGAGTGGAGCTGACCGGCAAGACGCTCGGCATCATCGGCTGCGGCAATATCGGCGCGATCGTGGCCGAGCGCGGTATCGGCCTCAAGATGAAGGTCATCGCGTTCGACCCGTTCCTGGCGCCCGACCGCGCGCGCGAGCTCGGCGTGGAAAAGGTCGAGCTCGATGAGCTCCTGCGCCGCGCCGATTTCCTCACGCTTCATACGCCGCTCACCGACGCCACCCGCCACATGATCGACGCCGCGGCGATCGCCAAGATGAAACCGGGCGTGCGCATCATCAACTGCGCCCGCGGCGGCCTCGTCGTCGAGGCGGATTTGCAGGCGGCGATCAAGTCGGGCCATGTCGCCGGCGCGGCGCTTGATGTTTTCGAGAGCGAACCCGCCACGGAAAACGCACTCTTCGGCTCGGAGAATTTCGTCGCCACACCGCATCTGGGCGCATCGACCGAAGAGGCGCAGGAGAACGTCGCTGTTCAGGTGGCCGAGCAGATCTCCGATTTCCTGCTCGAAGGCGCCGTCGTCAATGCCATTAATATGCCCTCCATGTCGGCCGACGAGGCGACGAAGCTGGCGCCTTATATGCGCCTTGCGCATCTACTCGGCAGCTTTGCCGGCCAGCTCACCGAATCGGGTCTTTTGAAAGTCGCGATCGAGTATCAGGGCGAAGCCGCCGACCTCAACCACACGCCGCTGACCGCCACCTTGCTGGAGGGCCTGCTCTCGCCGGTGCTGGAGACCGTGAATATGGTCAACGCGCCGGTCATCGCCCGCGAACGCGACATCGAGGTCACCGAGATCAAGCACGCCAAGGCGGTCGACTACCAGACCCGGATCAAGCTCACCGTGACCACCGAAAAGCGCGTGCGCTCAGTCTGCGGGACGCTCTTCGGCGGCGACAAGCCGCGCATCATCGACATCGAGGGCATCGAGCTTGAAGCCGAGCTCAGCCCCCACATGCTGTTCACGCGCAACGACGACTTGCCCGGTCTGATCGGCGCGCTGGGCTCGGCGATCGGCGAGGCGGGGCTGAATATCGCCACCTTCAACCTCGGCCGCGACAAGCCGGGCGGCAACGCCATCGCGCTTATTGCCGTGGATGATGCGGTCGGCGAAAACGTCCTGACGAAGGTCGCCGCCCTGCCCCACATCACCCAGGCCAAGGCGCTGAAGTTTTAGCGCCCAAAGGCGTGGACCGTCATTTCAGCGCGTGGGGGCGGGCGACAATCCCGCGATGATTATCTCCAGGGACGGGTTTTCAACCTGGCATGCATATTTGTAGGGGCGGGATTTCAACCCGCCCGGTCCCGCCAATTCGCGGAACCTATCGCAGGCGGAAACTCCGGGGCAGCAGACCGCCGCCACCGCTGGCCAAGACGCCGCCATTGCGTTCGCTGAGCGTGTAGCACCCGTTCAGGTGCGACCAGGTCCGCCAGCGCAGGCATAAACGGTTGCCATTGAGTGTCCAGCTTCCTGTGTCATTGCCCGATTCGGTCGAAGACGCAACGCTCGTCCGCTCCTCGGTATAGGCACCGCCAAGCCGGCCGCCCGGCATGAAGCGGAGGCGGAACAGCCGATCGGCTGGGCCATAGGGGCGGGTGAAATCGAGCGTCTTGCGGCCAATTGCGGCCCGAATTCGCTCGCTCGACAAGCCGGCGATTTGATTTTGTTTGCGGCGGGCCTCCTCGGCCTGACGGCGCGCTTCCTCGGCCTGGCGGCGACGGGCCACCTCGGCGGCGCGGCGACCGCGCGCAGCCTCGATCTGGCGCCGGCGGGTTTCCTCGGCGGTGCGGCGACGCGTTTCTTCCGCCCGGCGACGGGCTTCTTCAGTCTGACGACGGCGCGCTTCCTCGGCCTGGCGGCGACGAGTTTCCTCGGCCCGGCGGCGGGCCTCCTCGGCAGCACGGCGGCGGGCTTCCTCACCGCTCACGCCCTCGCCGCGCCGGCGGGCTTCTTGGGCCTTTCGCGCTTCCTCAGCCTTCCGCGCCTCTACGGCCCGGCGGGCCGCCTCGGCCTGGCGGCGTGCTTCCTCGGCCTTTCGCGCCTCTTCGGCCCGACGGCCAGCCTCGCCCTGACGGCGCTTGGCCTCCTCGACCTGGCGGCGCTTGGCCTCTTCGGCACGGCGGCGCTTGGCCTCCTCCGCCCGGCGCTTGGCCTCTTCGGCGCCTCGGCGTTTGGCCTCGGCGGCCTGCTGACGCTTGGCCTCGGCAGCCTTGCGGGCTTCTTCGGCCTTGCGGGCTTCTTCAGCTGTGCGGCCTTGCTCGCCCTGACGGCGCGCCTCTTCGGCCTTGCGCGCTTCTTCGGCCTTGCGCTGCTCCTCTGCCTGGCGGGCGATTTCCACGTGGCGGCGCGCTTCGGCGGCCTTGCGCTTGGCGATTTCCTCCTGGCGGGTCGTCTCGCCGGTGCCGAAGCCGTCGGTCGCGACATAGCTTGCCACGCCGACACCGCCCAGCATGACCACGCCGAGCGCGGCATAGATGAGCGTCCGCGCAGGCCGGCGTCCGCCCGAGCGGTCTTCCACCGACTGCGGCCGGCCCAAAGCACTGGACGGTCGCGCCGATCCCACCGAATGCGCCGATGGAGGGGGCGTGTAGCGCGGCCCGATCGTTCCGCCCTGCGTCGGGCGCGAGCCCGGCTGCTGGGCGACCGGCGTCACCGTCCGCTGGATGCGGGCGCTCGGCACTTCCTCGCCCGGGCGCCCGAGCATGTCGCCGCGTAACTCGGCGATGGTCTGCGGCCGGTCGGTCTCCATGACCGAGAGCGAGCGGTCGATGGCGTCCAAAAGCTGGCTTGAGAAGCCGCTGCGTGCGGCCTCGGCCGCCGGCTTCAGCGGATCGGGGTTGCCGCGCGCTTGCGAGGAAAGGCGCGTCGGCGCGTCGATCGGCGGCGCGTCGGTGACCAACAGGTACATCACCGCGCCCAGCGCATAGATATCGGTCCACGGCCCCTGATGGCCGCTGGTCTCGTACTGTTCGTGCGGCGCATAGCCGGGGGTGAAAATGCGGGTCAGGTTCTGGCTGCGCCCGCCCAGCGCCTGGCGGGCCGCGCCGAAATCGATCAGCACGGGCGAGCCGTCGTCGCGGATATAGATGTTGCCGGGCTTTATGTCGCGATGCAGGAAGCCGGTCGCGTGCACGCGCTCCAGGCCCTCCAGCAGCGGGTCGATGATGTCGTAAATCTGTCGCTCGTCGAGCTTACCGCCGGCGATCAGGAATTCGGCCAGGCTTTCGCCCTGCTGGTACTCCATCACCATGTAGGCGGTGCCGTTGACGGCGAAGAAGCGATAAACCGGCACGATGTTGGGGTGGTGGAAGCTGACCAGGGTTGAGGCTTCCTTCTGAAACCGGTCGAGGCCCCACTCGAACTCCTCCGCATCGGCCGAGCTGATCGGCCGCACCGAGCTGTCATCGGGGTTGCGGTGGGCAATGCCCGCAGGCATGTATTCCTTGATCGCGACAAGCCGGTCGATGGCCAGCTCGCGCGCCTTATAGGTCACCCCGAACGAGCCCGCTCCGAGGACACCCTCGACCCGGTAGCCCTCGAACTGATAGCCGTTTGGCAACGCGTTTTGATGGCGCTCTTCCGCCATGATAGCCTAAGTCCTTCGCGTGAATAGGTCGCTCGCGTCGGGCCCATCCCCACGCGATATGGCAGACGCTATCGCAAAATGGCTTCGCCTGGAAGTGACGGCCGTCACGCCTGCCCCGGAAAATCGCCCATAAATTTGGCCGGTTTCCATTTGCCCAACCGGCTCCGAGCGGCTAAACCCCATGCGCCGCCCCCATCGCCAACGCCGAGCGAGCCCTAAAGCGACGATATGAGCCGCGCAACCACCCGCGCCCTGCTGCCGGCGGGACTGATCGACCATTTGCCGCCCGACGCCGCCCACGCCGCGGAGATCGTCGAGCGTCTGCTCGCCTGCTTCACCGGCCACGGCTATGAGCGGGTCAAGCCGCCGATGATCGAATTCGAGGACACATTGCTCACCGGCCCCGCCGCCCCGCTGGCCGAGCAGACCTTCCGCCTCATGGACCCGATTTCCCAGCGCATGATGGGCCTGCGCGCCGACATCACCATGCAGGTCGCGCGCATCGCCACCACGCGTCTGGCCAAGGCGCCGCGGCCGCTGCGCCTTGCCTATGCGGGCGACGTTTTCCGGGTGCGCGGCGCTCAGCTCCGGCCCGAGCGCCAGTTCATGCAGATCGGCTTCGAGCTCATCGGCGCGCCGACCGCGGCGGCCGATGTCGAGGCGATCCTGCTCGCCACCGAGGCTTTGCGCGCGACCGGTATCGCGACCATCTCGGTTGACCTCAACGTCCCCACCCTGGTGCCGGCGCTGTGCCGAACCCTCGGTATCGACGATGGCGGGGCGCTGCGCGACGCGCTCGACCGCAAGGACGCGGCCGCTGTTGCGAAGGCTGCTGGCGCCCATGGCAGCCTCTTTGGCAAGCTCCTGGCCGCCGCCGGCCCCGCGGCCAAGGCGATCAAGGCCATTATGGCGCTCGATCTCGATGGCGAGGCGGCGGCGGATGCCGAGCGGCTGGCGGAGGTTGCAACCCGGGTGGCCGAGGCCGACCCGGCGCTCAGGATCACCGCCGATCCGACCGAGCACCGGGGATTTGAGTATCACACCGGCGTTGGGTTTACCCTCTTCGCGCCAAGAGTGCGCGGCGAGCTCGGCAGCGGCGGGCGCTACCACGCAGATGACGACGGCGCGGGCGAGCCCGCCACCGGCGCCACGCTCTATCTGGAAACCATTATCCGCGCCCTGCCCGACCCCGAACCCGGCAAGCGGCTCTTCCTGCCCGCCGGCACCACGCTCGGCCAGGCACGCACCCTGCGCGACAATGGCTGGACGACGCTCGCCTGCCTCGACCCCGGGGCGGCCCCGCGCGCAGAGGCCGAACGCCTCGGCTGCACGCACATTCTCTCCGGCGGCAAGCCTGTCGCCCTCGGCACGAAACGCCGCAAACCGGCCAAGAAAGGCGCTTGAAAGATGGCGAATGTCGCGGTCGTCGGCTCCCAATGGGGCGACGAAGGCAAGGGCAAGATCGTCGACTGGCTGTCGGAACGCGCCGATGTCGTGGTGCGCTTCCAGGGTGGCCACAATGCCGGGCACACCCTGGTGATCGGCGATGCGGTCTACAAGCTGAGCCTGCTGCCATCGGGCATCGTGCGCGAGGGCAAGCTCTCGATGATCGGCAACGGTGTCGTCATCGATCCCTGGGCGCTGGTGAAGGAGATGGCGGGCCTCAAGGAACAGGGCATCGACGTCACGCCCGAGCGCCTCAACATCGCCGCCAATGCCTGCCTCATCCTGCCGCTCCACGGCGAGCTCGACCGCATCCGCGAGGAGGCGCGCGGCGACGCCAAGATCGGCACAACCGGCCGCGGCATCGGCCCGGCCTATGAGGACAAGGTGGCGCGGCGCGCGATCCGGGTTTGCGATCTCACCGACAAGAGCGTGCTGGAAGACAAGATCGGCCAGCTGCTGTTCCACCACAACGCGCTGCGCCGCGGGCTCGGCGCCGAGGAGATCGACGGCGCGGTGCTGCTCGAGCAGCTTCTTCAGATCGGCCCTGAAATCACGCGTTTTTCGGGCAATGTCTGGCGCCGGCTGTCGGCCTTGCGCCGCCAGGGCAAGCGCATCCTCTTCGAGGGCGCGCAAGGCGCAATGCTCGACATCGACCACGGCACCTACCCTTACGTTACCTCTTCCAACACCGTCGCCGGGGCGGCGGCCGTCGGCTCGGGGCTCGGCCCCGGCGCGGTCGACTACGTGCTCGGCATCACCAAGGCCTACACGACGCGGGTCGGCGCCGGCCCCTTCCCGACCGAACAGGACAACGATATCGGCAACCATCTGGGCGAGCGCGGCCGCGAGTTCGGCACCGTCACCGGCCGCAAACGCCGCTGCGGCTGGTTCGACGCGGCGATGGTGCGCCAGGCGGTCACGGTCGCCGGCATCGACGGCATCGCGCTCACCAAGCTCGACGTGCTCGACGGCATGGACGAGCTCAAGGTCTGTGTCGGCTATAAGCAGGGCAGCAAATCGCTCGATTATTTCCCGCCTTCGGCCTGGTCGATGGACAATGTCGAGCCGGTCTACGAGACCCTCGAAGGCTGGCAGGAGAGCACCGCCGGCGCCCGCTCCTGGGTCGATCTGCCGGCCAATGCGATCAAATACATCCGCCATATCGAAGAGCTGATCGAAGCGCCCGTCGCCATGCTGTCGACCAGCCCCCAACGCGACGACACGATCCTGGTGCGCGATCCGTTCGAGGACTAAAACGCCGGAGGCGTTTTAGCCGCGAAGCGGGCTTACGCCGAAGGCGTCCTAGCCGCGAAATGGCACGGCGCGAAGCGGCGACGCCTGCCGGGCGGGTTGAAATCCCGCCCGTACCGCCGCGAGACACGCCTTTGCCGAGCGCCCTGGACCGCGGCGTTTCCGCCGACTAGGCTTGCGAGAACGTTCCCAGCACCGGACAGCCGCCAATGTTCTACGAACCTGACAAGAACGACCACGGCCTGCCGCACAACCCCTTCAAGTCGTGCTGTATTCCCCGCCCGATTGGCTGGATCTCGACGTTGTCGGCGGACGGCGCGCCCAACCTGGCGCCGTTCAGCCAGTTCCAGAACCTCTCCTTCGATCCGCCCTACGTCATGTTCGCCGCCAACCAGCGCACCACCGGCGCACGCAAGGATTCGGTGGTCAACGCCGAGGCGACGGGCGAATTCGTCTGGAACATGGCAACCTACGCCCAGCGCGAGGCGGTCAATATTTCCGCCATGGAGGTCGAGCCGGGCGTCGACGAGTTCGACCTTGCCAAGCTGGAGAAGCTGGCGGCGAAGCTGGTCAAGCCCTGGCGCATCAAGGGCGCCCCGGTTCATTTCGAATGCAAGTACCACCAGACGGTGCGCCTGCCCGGCAACGGCGCCATGGGCACGGCCGATATCGTGATCGGCCGCGTCATCGGCATCCATATCGCCGATGATTTCATCACGCCCGACGGCCGCATCGACGTGCTGAAGGCCCGCCCCATCGCGCGGCTCGGCTACTACGACTACACCTCGATCGAGAGCGTCTTCGAGATGGTCATCCCCGGCGCCAACGAGGCGATGCTGATCGGCCTGGAAGGCAAAAGCGAAGCGGCCGAGTAGAGTGGAAATATTGAGGTTTTAGTGGACGAGGGCGGCGCCGGTTTGCGTCCTTCGAGGCCCGCTATCGCGGGCACCTCAGAGTCTGGCCCGAAACTAATTGCATGTTATCAGGCTCTTGCCAGTTGTCGTATGAGGAGCTGGACGGCGGCGATGTAGATCCATGCCTGTTCGGTTGAGGGATATTTTTCGAAGTCCTTTGCGAGGCGTCGGC
>DATKZM010000035.1:0-56618 GCA_035527975.1 Alphaproteobacteria bacterium
CCAAACCGATCGTCATAATCTCTGTCATGGACGTCCCCTTCTGTCTGGAGTGAGTGAGCAACTTCTCCATTCTGGCGCATCCAACGCCGCGACAGGGGGCGTCCATACCATCACGTTAACTGCCGCGGTCGACCGAAATTCTCCGTGACCTGGGTCAGGCCGCGAGGCAACTCTGCCGCCACACGGCAAACGTCTCAGCTCGAAACTCCTTAAAGACGCGGCGTGGAACAAGATGGCGTTGGACGTAGAAGGCGTTCTGGACGGCGGCGTGGATCGACAGAGTGAACCGGGCATAAAGCCAGACCGCGTGCTGAATGATGATCGGTGGAAAGCGATGCCGCTTGAACGATATGGGGCTCATTCGGCGACGGTAGCGATACCTGCCTGACCTGGCCAGACACTTAACGTGTCAATGCCGCGGTGGCGCCGGTACGAGATTTCCTGCATCCGCTGATCGTATCAGGCGAACACGCGATCATCAGTGAGCTAATTTGACAAGCCCCTGCAAACCCCAATCTCGCCGCAAATCAGAAATCCCTTGGCAAGCAGGGGGCGTCCATAGATGACAACGCCGCCCGCGCGGCAGCTGGCTGTTGGTTATTTCGACGCGCCCAACCCAGACACACTCATACGACGTTCCAGCCGCTTGCGGCGCTCGATCAGCGGTGGGCACAGATGGTCGTCATTGTAGATCACCTGGCAGTGCAGACAGTGAATGCACTCGTTGGGATTGATCCGCCCCTCGGGATGGATCGCCTGCACGGTGCAGCTGACCGCGCAGGTCTGACAGGGCCGGCCGCATTCGGGGCGCCGCACCAGCCATTCGAACATGCGCGCCCGGGCCGGCATGGCGAGCGCCCCGCCCAGCGGACAGAGATAGCGGCAGAAGAAGCGCTCTATGAACAGCCCGGCGGCGATCAGCAGCGCGGCAAAGAGCACGTATGGCCAGGCGCGCCAGAAATGCAGCACGATCGCAGTCTTGAACGGCTCGATCTCGGCGACGGCGATGGCCTGCGCCATCGAGCCGAGCGAAAGCGCGAACAGCCCCATGAAGACGATGTACTTGATCGGCCACAGCCGCTCGTGGAGACCCCAGGGGATCTCCAGCTGCGGCACCTTGAGCATCCGGGCGGCACGGTTGGTCAGCTCCTGAAGCGCCCCAAACGGGCACAGCCAGCCGCAAAACACCCCGCGTCCCCAGAACAGCATCGCCGCGGCGACGTAGCCCCACAAGATGAAGATCAGCGGCTCGAGCAGGAAAAGCTCCCATTTGAAGCCGGTGAGCAGCGATTGCGTGAAGGTGAGCACGTTGATGACCGAGAGCTGCGCGCCCGCCCACCAGCCGAGCCAGATCAGCGTGAACAGAAGAAAGCCGATACGCGTTGCCTGGAAGAGACGGGGCCGCCGCACGATCGGCTCGTGGAAAAACAGGATGCCGGTGAGCACCGCCAGCGCCGCCAGCAAGATGGCGATCGAGACAGTGCGGTCGCGCCAGATTTGTTGCCACAGGACGTCGTCGCGCACACCGGCTGGCGGCGCGGCGGTCCCTGAGATCAGTGTCTTCGGCACGCTGTAATCGAGTGTGAAGCGCGCGACCGCAGTGCCGCCAGCGCCAGCCGCGCGGCGCACCGTGAGTTCGATCTGCCAGGGCTTTGCCGGATCGAGCCGGGCCTCGGGCGGCAGCACGAAATAAGCCATCTCGCGCAGTTCGGGCGCCTTCGCCGCGGCGAGCTTTTCGATAAGATGATGCTGCGCTCTTGTGAGCGCGATCGCGCGCCCGTCCTGCACGATGCGCACGCGCTCGAAGCGACCGCGCCGGCGCCAGGCGGTTCCCTTGAAGGAGTAGAGCCCGCTGGCGGCGATGAAAACGATTTGGGCGCCGAGACGCCGCGGTGCCATCAGCTGATTGTAGAGGCGCTGGCCCAGCAGGTTTCGCCCGACCAGCGCGGGCGTCGCCAGGCCCGCATAGAGCGTGATGAAACGCGCGTTCGGATCGCGCCCCGACGCGGGCACGCCGCGATCATTTTCAAGCGCCCGGTCGACCTGCCGATTGTCGAGCACAAGCCGGGCGACAAGCCGGCGCTCCAGGAGCGCCGGCCAGTCGAGCGCCTCGAACCGGTCGATATCGAGGCGTAGACCGCCGCCGCCGGTCTTGAGGACACCCCGCGATCGCGCCACCTTGCGCGCGGAGCGCAGGATGGTATCGGAAATGACGGCGCTGCTGACAGTGGCGCCGCTGATCGCGTCGATCCCCTTTTGGCCTTTGCGGGTGCGGCCGCCGACCCTCACCGCATCGCGGATGTCGTGATTGCGAAAGCGTTCGACGAAGGCAAGAAGATCGCGCTCCAGCACGCCGATCACCAGGATCGGCTCCTGGTGCGTGCGCAGGACCGCGCCAGTGATCCGGCCGCCAAGATCGAGACCGACGACAATGTCGATCGGCTTGCCGGAATACCCCGTGGAGCCGGAGACGGCGTGGGTGGAAAAGATATAGCCCGCGAGGGTCCCCGCGCGATAGACCGGGGCCGCCGGTGGCTGCCCGGTCGCGGGCCCGAGTTTGCCGGCACCCGGGAACAGGACCACGAGCCGCGCCGCTGCAAACTGCGACATCGTTTCCTCGGCGCGCACGGCATTCGCGGCGAAAAGCGCGGCAACCAGCAGCAGGCGAGCGATCAAACCCACGCAACCTCTCCTCGTGTCCTGGAGGGGCTTCGAGCGACCCGAGAAGGGCAGCGTAGGCGATTGGTCCGTGGCCGCAATTGACAAGGGTCAAAATGCGCCCGGCAAGGCCAAAAAAGAGCGCTGCTTGATGTGGGTCAAGGCGGGTTCGCCTCGGTCTGGTAAGCCTTCACCCATTGAAATCCCGTTCAAGGGGGAAGGGAAGATGAGGACAGGTGTTGCCACCTTTGTGACTTGCTTGGCCGCCGCGGTTGCGCTGTCAGCGGCAGGTCCCTCGGCGTTCGCCGAGACGAAGCCGTCGAAAAAATCACTCGAGGGCCACAAGACCAAGCCTAGCGAGCAGTACAAGCCGCGCATGGATGTCATGCCCGGGGAAAAGATGGAGCGCCCTGGGGTCCAGCCTGGTTTGCCCAAGCTGTCGAATACCGAGTTCACGCGTGCCAGCCGCATCTATTTCGAGCGCTGTGCCGGCTGCCATGGCGTGCTGCGCAAGGGCGCGACCGGCAAGGCATTGACGCCCAAGACGACGCGCGAGCTCGGCCTGGATTACCTCAAGCAGTTCATCACCTACGGCTCACCGGCGGGCATGCCCAACTGGGGCACGTCGGGGGATATGACCAAGTCCGATATCGAACTGATTGCCAAGTATCTGATGCATGAACCGCCGCAGCCGCCCGAATTCGGCCTGGCGGACATTAAGAAGACCTGGAAGGTCATCGTCCCGGTCGCCAAGCGGCCGACCAGGCAGATGAACCGGCTCGACCTTGATAATCTGTTCTCGGTCACGCTCCGCGACACCGGACAAATCGCTCTGATCGAGGGCAAGTCCAAAAAAATCGTCATGGTGATCACCACCGGCTACGCCGTGCATATCTCACGGATGTCGGCATCCGGACGCTATCTCTTCACCATCGGACGCGACGCCAAGATCAATCTGATCGATCTTTGGATGAAGACGCCGCAAACGGTAGCCGTGCTCAAGATCGGCGCCGAGGCGCGCTCGGTCGAGACCTCCAAGATGAAGGGCTGGGAAGACAAATACGCGATCGGCGGCGCCTACTGGCCGCCCCAGTATGTCATCATGGACGGCGCCACGCTGGAGCCCCTCAAGGTCGTCTCGACCCGGGGCATGACCGTCGACACCCAGGAGTTCCATCCCGAACCCCGGGTGGCCGCGATCGTGGCCTCGCACTTCCACCCCGAATTCGTCGTCGCCGTGAAGGAGACCGGCAAGATCCTGCTGGTCAACTATTCCGATCTGAAGAACCTCCAGGTGACGACGATTTCAGCCGAGCGGTTCCTGCACGATGGCGGCTTCGACCGCACGGGTCGGTATTTCCTGATCGCGGCGAATGCGCGTGACACGATCGCCGTGATCGACACCAAGACGCGTAAGCTGGTCAAGCTGATCAAGACCGGTCCCACACCGCATCCAGGTCGCGGCGCCAACTTCATCCACCCGCAATTCGGTCCGGTCTGGGCAACCAGCCATCTGGGTGACGAGACGATCGCGCTGATCGGCACCGATCCGGTCAAGCATAAGAAATACGCCTGGAAGGTGGTGCAGAAGCTCGAAGGCCAGGGTGGCGGGGCGTTGTTCATCAAAACCCACCCGAAATCCCACTGGCTTTATGTCGATACCCCGCTCAACCCGGAAGCGGCGATCGCATCCTCGATCGCGGTGTTCGACATCCGCAACTTGAAGAAAGAGCCGAAGATTCTGCCGATTGGCGAATGGTCGGGTATCTCCGAGGGCGTCAAGCGGGTCGTCCAAGGCGAGTTCAACAAGCAGGGGACCGAGATCTGGTTCTCGGTCTGGAACTCCAAGAAGCAGCAATCGGCGATCGTTGTCGTCGACGACAAGACGCTGAAGCTGGTGAAGGTGATCAAGGACAAGCGCTTGGTCACGCCGACCGGCAAGTTCAACGTCTTCAACACGCGCAAAGACGTCTATTAGTGCGAACCGGGGCCGGGCGGCGCATGCCGCCCGGCCCTACTCTCTCTCGGAAGTGACCCGCCTTCGTTGGCCGGTTTCGCCGATCCACCGAACGCTCCAACGAACCTTGGGACGAAAATGGGAGACAGGCGTTGGTGACCTCGCGAACCCGATCCCCGCGAACTAGCTCCAAGGCTGCGATCGTCCATCTGGTCGGCGCCGGCCCGGGCGATCCCGATTTGCTGACCATGCGGGCGGTCAAGCTTTTGCAGGCCGCCGACGTCGTGGTCTACGACCGCCTGATATCGCCGGGTGTGCTGGCGCTGGTGCCGCACGGCACCGCCAAGATCTTCGCCGGCAAAGCCAGCGGCGCGCACCATCTGGCGCAGGATGAGATCAACGAGCTTCTGGTCCGCCTAGCGCGGCCCGGCCGGGTCGTGGTGCGCCTCAAAGGCGGTGATCCCTACATTTTTGGTCGCGGCAGGGAGGAAGCCGAGGTGCTCGCCGCCCGCGGCGTTGCGTGCGAGGTGGTGCCGGGCGTGACTGCCGCTTCGGGCTGCGCCGCGGCGCTCGGCATCCCCCTTACCCATCGCGGCATTGCCAGCGGGGTGCGTTTCGTCGCCGGCCACTGCCGCGGCGGCCGGGATCTTGAATATGACTGGTCGGGCCTCGCCGACCCGGACACCACGTTGGTCGTCTATATGGGGCTCGCCAATATCGACCGGATCGTGGACGAGCTGGTCGCGGCAGGGTTGCCGGCCGTAACACCGGTCGCCGCGATCTCCAATGGCACGACCGAGCGCCAGCGGATCTGCGTCGGCACGCTTGCCGATATCGGCTTGCGCATCGCCAGGGCCCGGCTCGACGCGCCGATGATCACCGTGATCGGCCGCGTCGTCGACCTGGCCGACGCGCTGGTCTGTGCCAGCGAGGAGGCCAGCGACGAGGAATGCGAAGATGCCGGGCAGCGCCGTGATGCCGGCGCGTGAGCGCGCACCGCTGGCGCTTGCCGCGATGATCGCGCTCGCGGCACCGGTTGCCCATGCCGGCGGGCCGTCTGAATCCCGCCAGGCGGAACTGATCTATCGGTTGCGGCAGGATTGCGGCTCGTGCCACGGCTACACATTGAAGGGCGGTCTGGGCCCCTCGCTTCTGCCCGCCGCGCTCAAGGGCAAGGACGACGACACGCTCGTCCATGTGATCCTCCATGGCATGCCCGGCCGGCCGATGCCGCCATGGAGTTTCGAGGTGAGCCGCGACGAGGCGTTCTGGCTTGTCCGGCGGATGAAAATGGGACTGAAAAATGAGCGCTAGACCGACCCGGCCTTTTGCGTGGCGCCTGGGCTTTGCGTTTCTCGTTGGGATGTTTGCTGCTACGACCGGCGCCGCCGGCACGGAATGGCGCGCTGTGCGCGGCACCGGCGATCTGGGCCTGATCGTGGAGCGCACCAAGGGCCGCATCCTGATCATCGAGACCACACGCCGCACCGTGCTGAAGCGCTTGGGCGGCTTTGGCGATCTCTCGCACGCTTCGGCCGTGTTCTCGCGCGACCAGCGCTATGCCTACATCTTCGGGCGCGACGGCGGGCTCACCAAGGTCGACCTGGTGGCCGGGCGCATCGTCAAGCGGGTGATGCAGGCGGGCAACTCCATCGGCGGCGCGATCTCGCAGGACGGCAGGCTCGTCGCCGTCTCCAACTACAAGCCCGGCGGCGTGCGGGTCTTCGATGCCGAGACGCTGGCGCTGGTCGCCGATATTCCGGCGCGAGACAGCGATGGCAAGCCCTCCAAGGTCGTTGGCCTCGTCGATGCGCCCGGCCAGCGTTTCGTCTTCAGCCTCTATGATGCCGGCGAGATCTGGATCGCCGACTTCGCCGGCCGCACCCAGCCCAAGATCACCCGCTTCCGCGATATCGGCACGCTGCCGTATGACGGGCTGATCACGCCGGACGGCCGCGCCTACGTCGCCGGGCTGTTCGGCGAGGACGGGCTGGCCAAGCTCGATTTGTGGTATCCGGAGAAGGGCGTGGCACGCATCCTCGCCGGCTATGGCCGCGGCGAGAAGAAGCTGCCGGTCTACAAGATGCCGCATCTGGAAGGCTGGGCGGCCGCCGACGGCAAGCTCTTCCTGCCCGCGATCGGCCGACACGAAGTGCTTGTGGTCGACGCGCGCAGCTGGAAACAGGTTGGCCACATCAAGGTTCATGGCCAGCCGATCTTCGCCGTGGCGCGGCCCGACGGGCGGCAAATCTGGGTCAACTTCGCACATCCGCGCAACGACACGCTGCAGGTGATCGACGTTGCCACCATGAAGATTGTCAAGGTCTTCAAGCCCGGCAAGGCGATCCTGCACATGGAGTTCACGCCGCGCGGCGAGCAGGTCTGGGTCTCGGTGCGCGACGCCGACCGCGTCGATGTCTATGACACCCGAACCTTCGAGCGGTTGACGACGATCCGGGCGGAGAAGCCAAGCGGCATCTTCCTCTCCGCGCGCGCCCACAAGACCGGGCTCTGAGGACAGCGGCCGTGCCCGAGGGTCAGCCCACCCAAACGATCGCGAGCTTGCCGGAGGCGGCGGCCGACGCGCTGGAGCGTCGGATCGTCGATCTCTATCAGCACGGCTTTCCGCTCGATCCACGCCCCTTCGCCGTGATCGGCGAGCGTCTTGGTGTCAGCGAAGCGGACGTGATTGCGGCAGTCAAGCGTCTCAAGGCGCGCGGCGCGCTGGGCCGCATCGGCGCGGTCATTCCGCCCAACCGGGTCGGCGCCAGCACGCTGGCGGCAATGACGGTGCCCCCCGATCGTCTTGAGGCCGTCGCCGGTCTGGTCAGCCGCCACCAGGCGGTCAACCATAACTACGAACGCGAGCACGCCTTCAATCTCTGGTTCGTGGTCACTGCCCCGAACCCGGCAGCGGTTGAAACGGCATTGCGCGAAATCAATGCGGCAACCGGGCTGGAGGTCTTGGATTTGCCTTTGGAAGAGGCTTACCACATCGATCTGGGGTTCAAGGTCAGATGGAGCGATTGAGCGAGCGCGAGCGGACGGTCCTCGGGCTGATCGAGGATGGCCTGCCGCTGACGGCGCGGCCGTACCGGGCATTGGCCGAGCAGGTTGGTTTGCCCGAAGCCACGGTCATCGAGGCGATCGGCACGCTTGCCCGGCGCGGCGTGATCAAGCGCTTCGGGCTGGTCGTGCGCCATCACGAGCTCGGCTACCGGGCCAACGCCATGGTCGTCTGGAACGTGCCCAACGCCGAGGTCGCGGAAGTCGGCCGCTTGATGGCGACCTTCCCTTTCGTGACGCTCTGCTATCGGCGGCCACGTCGGCTGCCGGACTGGCCCTATAATCTGTTCTGCATGATCCACGCCAAGGACCACGCCGAGGCGCGGGCGCTTACGGATGATCTCGCCGACGACCTCGGGCTCGAAACCGTTCGGCGCGAGATCCTGTTCAGCCGCCGCCGCTTCAAGCAGCGCGGGGCGCGCTATTGCCGGCCCGGGGGCGTTGCCTGATGGACGCCGTCAACCGCCACATCATCAATGCCTTCCAGGGCGGCTTTCCGATTTCCGAGTGGCCCTTCGCCGAGGCAGCCACGCGGGTCGGCATCGAGGAGGACGAACTGATCGAGCGCATCGAGGGCATGCTGGAAGCCGGCACGCTGACCCGGTTCGGGCCGCTTTACAATGCCGAGGCCATGGGCGGCGCCCTCACATTGGCGGCGCTCGCCGTGCCGGTGGAGCGCTACGACGAGGTCGCCGATATCGTCAACGCCTTCCACGAGGTCGCGCACAACTATGCGCGCGAGCACGCCTTCAACATGTGGTTCGTGATCGCGACCGACGATCCCGCCCGCGCCCGCGCGGTGATCGAGGCGATCGAGGCGAAGACCGGGCTCATCGTCTACGACATGCCCAAGGAGGAGGAGTTCTATATCGGGCTTCATTTCACGCTATGACGGCACTGCCCAAAAGATTTGATAAACCCGTCGACGCAGTCGACCGCCGCATCATTGAGGCCACGCAAGGCGGCCTGCCCTTGGTAGCCAGGCCGTATCACACGCTCGCGGCTGACCTCGGTCTTGACCCCGAAGACCTCATGGCGCGGATGTGCGCGATGCTGGAGCGCGGCGTCATCCGGCGCATCGGCGTGGTGCCCAATCATTACGCGCTCGGCTTCGAGGCGAACGGCATGTCGGTCTGGGACGTGCCCGACGAGCGCGCGCACGAGTTGGGGCGCGAGGTTGGCGCGCTCGATTTCGTCTCTCACTGCTATCGCCGGCCGCGCCACCTGCCGCTGTGGCCCTACAACCTGTTCGCCATGGTCCACGGCCGTTGCAGCGAAGAGGTCGAGCGCAAGGTCGCCCGCATCGCCGAGCTTCTGGGCTCGGCCGATCGCGGCCACGACGTGCTCTACAGCACGCGCATCCTCAAAAAGACCGGCCTCAGGCTCAACTCCTGAGAGGGGAGCGCACGCATATGTTCCGCATCAGCCAGTACATGAACGAGATCATCGCACCGACGCCGCTCGGCAAGCCGCGCAAGCCGAACGGTCCCGTCGTGATCTGGAACCTGATCCGGCGCTGCAATCTGACCTGCAAGCACTGCTATTCGATCTCCGCCGACGTCGATTTTCCAGACGAGCTCTCCACCGCCGAGGTCTACGAGGTGATGGACGATCTGCGTGCCTTCGGGGTGCCGGTGCTCATCCTGTCCGGCGGCGAGCCATTGCTGCGCCCGGATATCTTCGATGTCTCGCGCCGCGCCAAGGCGAAGGGGTTTTATGTCGGCCTGTCCTCGAACGGCACGCTGATCGACGAGACCAACATCGCTGCAATCGCCGATGTCGGCTACGACTATGTCGGCATCAGCCTCGACGGCATCGGCGCCACCCACGATGCCTTTCGCCGCAAGGAGGGCGCTTTCGCCGCCTCGATGAACGGCATCCGGCTTTGCCACGCGCATGGCATCAAGGTCGGCATCCGCTTCACCCTGACCCGGGACAACCAGGGCGATCTGCCGGGGCTCTTGGCGCTGATGGAGCGCGAGGCGATCGACAAGTTCTATCTCTCGCACCTCAACTATGCCGGGCGCGGCAACAAGAACCGGGCCGGCGATGCGCATTTCCGAACCACGCGTGCGGCGATGGATCTGCTTTTCGATACCGCCTTCGAGCACGCCCGCAACGAAACCGGCAAAGAGTTCGTGACTGGCAACAACGACGCCGACGGCGTCTATCTGCTGCACTGGGCGGCCGAACGGTTCCCGGAAGCGGCCGACCATCTGCGCGCCAAGCTGGTTCAGTGGGGCGGTAATTCCTCGGGCGTCAACGTTGCCAATATCGACAATGTCGGCGACGTCCATCCGGACACCTTCTGGTGGCATTACCGGCTCGGCAATATCCGCGAGCGGCCGTTCTCCGAGATCTGGCCGGACGTGAGCGACCCGATCATGAAGGGCCTGAAGGCGCGGCCGCGCGCAATCAAGGGCCGCTGTGGTGCCTGCGCGCATTTTGATATCTGCGGCGGCAATACGCGGATCCGCGCCCTGCAACTCGCCGGCAACGCCTGGGACGAGGATCCAGGTTGTTATTTGAGCGACGCTGAGATCGGTGTTGCGACGGTCGATCAGCGCCGCGCCGTCCGGCCCTATAGCCGCAGGGACGATCATGCGCGCGCCGTCTGAGCGGAGGCTGTGGCACCGCGCGACCGGCCTCGCCCTTCGACAGGCTCAGGGTGAGGCTCTTGGTATTTGGGCGAAACTGAAGCTGTTGGGGCAACCGCACAAGGCCCTCATCCTGAGCTTGTCGAAGGACGGGGGCCGCTCCCGATTATGGTGTTCGCCTCGCGCGGCAGGCCTCGCCCTCGCCGTGCTGACGGGCCTCGCTGGCAGCGCAGGGGCGGCCGAGCCCGTCTCCCAAGACCCTGTTTCGCAAGATAAGGCCCGCGCGCTCTATTACATGCACTGCGCCATTTGCCACGGCTCCGACCGGCTGGGTGGCCGGGGTCCGGCGCTGCTGCCGGAGAACCTGCGCCGCCTGCGCCGGAAGCACGCGGTCGGCATGATTGCCCGCGGCCGTCCGGCAAGCCAAATGCCGGCTTTCGGCAAGGTGATCGCCAAAGCCGAAATCGCCGCCATTGTGAAATTCATCTACACCAAGCCCGAGGTGGCGCCGCGCTGGACGCTGAAAGAGATCAAGGCGAGCCACGTCGTCAACTCCAAAGCGCTGGCGCTGCCGGCCAAGCCGGTCTTCAAGGCCGATCCGCTCAATCTTTTCGTCGTGGTCGAATCGGGCGATCATCACGTCACCATCCTCGACGGCGACCGCTTCACGCCGATCCATCGTTTCCGCTCGCGCTTCGCGCTGCATGGCGGGCCAAAATTTTCCCCCAAGGGACGTTTCGTATACTTCGGCTCGCGCGACGGCTGGGTGACCAAGTTCGACCTTTGGAACCTGAAGACCGTCGCCGAGATCCGCGCCGGCATCAACACCCGCAACATCGCGGTCTCCTCCGACGGAAAATGGGTGATGGTCGGAAACTACCTGCCGCACACGCTCGTTATCCTGCATGGCCGCGACCTCGCGCCGTTCCGTGTCGTCAAGGTCGCCGGCCGCAAGGGGGTGAGTTCGCGCGTGAGCGCGGTCTACGACGCTGCCCCCCGCAAGAGCTTCATCGTCGCCCTCAAGGACGTCAAAGAACTCTGGGAGATGTCCTACGACCCCAAGGCAAAGCCGGTCTATGAGGGCCTCGTACATTCCTATCGCAAGGGCCATGTCGAGGGCATCGTGGCGGAAAAGCAGCCCTTCGCACGCCGCCGGATCAAGCTGGAGAGCTACTTCGACGATTTCTTCTTCAGCCCCGACTACAGCCAAGTTATCGGCGCGGCACGCGGCGGCAAGGCGGGCGGTGCGGTCTACAACTTGAACGTCCGCCGCAAGATCGCCGATCTGGAGCTCGACGGGCTGCCGCATCTGGGCTCGGGCATCACCTGGAAATGGCAAGGCCGCCGGGTGATGGCGACCCCGCATCTGCGCACCGGCACGGTCAGCGTCATCGACATGGAGAGCTGGCAGACGATCAAGCGCATCAAGACGCGCGGCCCCGGCTTTTTCATGCGCAGCCACGAGAAGTCGCGCTATGCCTTCGTCGATGTCTTCTTCGGCCCGCACCGCGATGTGGTGCATGTGATCGACAAGGCGACGCTTGAGATCGTCAAGGACCTGCGCCCCGCGCCGGGCAAGACCGCCGCCCATGTCGAATTTACGCGCGACGGCCGCTATGCGCTGGTCAGCGTCTGGCACATGGATGGGGCGATCGTGGTCTATGACGCGCGGACGCTAGAAGAGGTCACGCGCATCCCCCTGCGCAAGCCCTCGGGTAAGTACAACGTCCACAACAAGATCACGCGCTCGGAAGGCACAAGTCACTAGTGTGTGAGCCGCCGACGCAAGGTCAGTACCCCTCAGGCGTTTACCATCTTGTGCAGCCGCGAGTCGTGGGTGCGGAAATGGACCGTGAACCAGTCGCGCAGGTGCTCGCTCAACACGTCCTCCGGCACTGTCAGATTAAAAATCTAGCTATTTTTCGATCGCCGAAAGGTTGTGGAAAATTGCAGGTTTTCTGGACGGTTTACAGTCACGCCAAGAACGCAATTGCAACCTGATTGGCGTTAGTCTGACAATCCCTGTGTGGGCGTTGACCATCACGATATGAAGGTCAGGCGGGCGTGTCCAATAAGGGACGCAACAGCAGTGGAGTGAATTCGTGACTGATGATCCTTATGAAATTCTCGGCGTCCCAAGAGACGCCTCGCAGAGCGAGATCAGCAAGACCTACCGAAAGCTCGCCAAAAAGCTGCATCCGGATCTCAACCCGGGAAACCCTGAAGCCGAGGAGCGGTTCAAAAAGGTTTCAGGAGCCTATCAACTCCTGAAAGACCCCGAACAGCGCGAGCGTTTCGATCGTGGTGAAATCGACGCTTCCGGCGCCGAGAAGCATCAGCACAAGTTCTACCGTGAGTACGCCGATGCCGGGGATACGGGGCGGTATCACTCGACCGCCGGGTTCCAGGACTTCGAAGATGTCTCGGATATTTTCGTCGACCTATTCGGGCAGGGCCGCGGGCCTCGTGCGAACATGCGGACCAGAGGCCCCAATGTCCACTATCGCATGGAAGTGGACTTCCTCGAGGCGGTGAACGGCGCAAAGCGTCGGATCACCATGCCCGACGCCAAGTCAATTGATCTCACGATTCCGGCAGGGACCCGGGCCGACAGCGTTCTGCGGCTCAAGGGCAAGGGCCGGCCCGGACATGGCGACGGCCCTGCCGGCGACGCGCTGATCGAGATTGCGGTAAAGCCGCACCACCTGTTCCGGCGCGAAGGCGACAATATCGTCATCGATCTTCCGATCACATTGGACGAAGCCGTCTTGGGCGGGAAAGTGGAGGTGCCAACGGTGTCCGGCCGGGTCAATCTGACCATCCCAGCGGGCGCGAACAGCGGTCGCGTAATGCGTCTCAAGGGCAAGGGCGTCAAGCCCGTGGGGCGCCCTGCCGGCGATCAACTGGTCAAGCTGACGATCGCCATGCCAAGCGAGATCGATCCAGAACTTCAAGCATTTATCCAAACGTGGCGCGAAAGCCACGCCTATGACCCGCGCACAAACATCAAGAGTGCATCATGAGTCTGTCGGAAAAACAGGTTGTCGCGCTGATCGAAGAACTAACGGTCAAACACCTCCGGGTCTGGGTGCAAGAGGGCTGGATTGAGCCTCGGATTGCCGACGAGGGGCCGGTTTACGATGAGATCGATGTTGCGCGTCTGCGTTTCGTCTGTCAGCTAAAACACGAAATGAATGTGAATGACGACGCCCTGCCCGTGATCTTGGATCTGGTGGACCAGCTCTACGGGTTGCGGCGGACGCTGCGCATGGTTGGGCACGCCATAGAAAACCAACCCCAAAGCACCCGAGACCTGATCGCCAAAGCGATTCGAGAGTCATCAGGACCCTGACATACGCAAATCCAACCAAGGGTGGTGTCAGGCTAATGCGAACCCCCAGGCGGGGTCATCTCAGAACACCCCTGCTTGCCAAGGGATTTCTGATGTGCGGCGAGGTTGGGGTTTGCTGTCATCTATCCGGCCTCTGTGTGCGGCTCAATTCGACCGCGGGCCCTGATGGAATCCGTGGACCGACGCCCAGGCAGACTATCGAGCCCTAGGCTCGGACAAAGCCTCGGGTTTGGCCAGTCCCGGTCACCCTGTTTCGCCATCACGTCATCATCACCTTCGCAATTCTTTCACCGCCAGGAGGTGGTTTAGGCGGCTGCCCGCCGGCCGGGCTGGAAAGCCTCGTTGCGCGTGAGCATGGCCCAGACGACACGGGCGGTCTTGTTGGCCATGGCGACCAGCGCGGCGTTGGTTGGACGGCGGGTTTCCCGGATCGTCTTCTCTCCACCGTTCTCGGCGGTCCGTAAGCGGGTATCGACAAAATCTGTGTACGAGCGCTGGGAGCAAGTTGTCGCGGCCCCATTTCTCGCTCTTCGCAGACACAAGAAATGGGCGCGAGATGCTCCTCGCGCGGTTACTATGTGCTTACTACAAAGAAATATGCCTTAGCGATAATCCGCTAACATATTGAAATAATTGGCGCGCCCGGAGGGATTCGAACCCCCGACCTTCGCCTCCGGAGGGCGACGCTCTATCCAGCTGAGCTACGGGCGCATTGGTCCCATTAGATGGGCGCCGCACATACAATGTCAAAGCCGAAATGGGCAAAGTCAAAGCCGAAATGGGGGATGGCGTTAGGGGTCTGCCCGTATATTTCAGTCAGCGTGGGGGACGATAAGCGCGGGATGTGAAGCGGGCCAAGCCCGCGTCACGGGATGACGAGCACAGCGGAAGGGATCTGGCATGGCGCGCGCATACGCCGCCTTACTGGGCGTAAGTCTTTGGCTGGCCGGCTGGCCCATTCTGGCCGGCGGGGCCAGCACTGCCAATGCGGCGGCCGCCGGCGACGGCGGTCAGCGCTTTTTCGACCGTCTCGACCTCGACGGCAACGGCGTGGTGAGCTTCGATGAGATGCGCGTGGCGCGCGATCGCTGGGTCGCGGCGGTCGACGCCAACCGCGACGGCCGCATCAGCCGCGCCGAGTTCCTGTCGGCGCCGCCGCGCGGCCGCAACGACCGGGTCTCGCCGCTCCATCACACACGCCGGGCCCGCATCTTCAAACGCATCGACATGAACGGTGACGGCTTTATCGATGTTATGGAACGCGAGGCCAGCCTGAAACGCTGGTTCGCGCGGCGCGACACCGACGCCGACGGCCGCCTTTCCCTGGCCGAGCTGCGCGCGGCGCGGGCGCGCTGGCAGGCCTGGCGCGGCACCGGTCCCCATCCTGGTCCACGCGCGCGCGCCGGAGGCCGGGAAGGCGCAAAGCGCGACGGCTGGGGCGGTGAGCGGCGCGGCGGCGCACCGTCACAGGGCTTCAGGCGCTTCGACCGCAACGCCGACGGCGCCGTCAGCTTCGCCGAATTGAGCGCGGCGCGGGCGACCCGGATGCACGCCATCGACCGCAACCGCGACGGCAGGGTGAGCTATGACGAATTCGTGCGCGCTGCGCCGGGTGGCGCCGACGGCCGGCGCGGACGCCGGCGGGCCCGCCTGTTCCCGCGCATCGACCGCAACCGCGACGGCTACATCACTCCAGAGGAGCACGCCTTGGCGCTGCGCGGCTGGTTCGCCCGTATGGATACCGATGGCGACGGCCTTGTCACCGAGGCGGAGATCACCGCGGCGCGGGCGCGCCGGCGAGCGCGGCGGCGGTCATTGGGCCGACAGGAGTAGCGGGGGCATGGCAGCCGACGGTGCGGGTGGCCATCCTTCGAGGCTTCGCCGCTTACGCGGCGGCGCACCTCACGATGAGCATCGGTATGTGGGATCAAACACTGACGCTCATCCTGAGGTGCGAGCGCTAGCGAGCCTCGAAGGATGGCGCGCGGCGGCCTAACCGCCGCCCCTGATCTCCTTCAACACCGGCAGCAGGTATTCGCGGAATCCCTCGGGGTTCTCGCTCATCGGGAAGTGGCCGAGGCCCTTCATGATGGTGAGCTTGGCGCCGGGGATGAGCGCCGCCGCCGCCTCGCTGTCGGCGGGCGAAGCGGAATAATCGTACTCGCCAGTCAGCATGTAGAGCGGGCATTTGGAGGTGTCGATGTCCTTGATCTTGTCCCGGACGTCGCCCTCGATCTGATAGAAGAAGAGATCGCCCTGGAAGATACCGGGGCCGCCCTGCATGTAGTGCCAGACCGTCTCCCATTTGTGCGCTTCGGGGCTCAAGGGCGAGACCAGCCCGTAAGCAAGCGCGCCGCAGGCCTCGCCGCCATGCACGTTGGGATGGTTGAGCCAGCCGGCATCGTAGTAGCGCTCGACATAGGCAGCCGACTGCAGGCCGATCAGCGCGCGGAAGCGTTCGGGATGCTGCCATGCCAGATTGAGCACGATGCGCCCGCCGATCGAGCAGCCCATCGCCACCGGCCGCTCCAGCTCCAGCGCCTCGCAAAGCGCGAGGATCATCCCGGTATAGCGCTCGGTAGTGAGCTGGTAGTCCTCGCGCTGCCAGCCTTCCGGCGGCGAGGATTTGCCATGCCACGGCATGTCGAAGGCGATGACGCGGTAGTCGGCGGTGATCTCGGGATCGTTGAGGAGCGCGCGGAACTGGCGGCCGTCGGCGCCGGCGGTGTGGAGGCACACCAGCGGAATGCCGTGGCCCGCCTCCTCGAAGTAAAGCCGGTGCGGCCGGCCCTCGAGCGCGAGATGCAGGTACCGGCCGGTAACGGGTTCCAGTGTCGCGGTCATCAGGCGGCGAGCTCGCGCGGTTTGGCGAGCAACAGCTTGATATAGAGGAGATGCGCCATCATCGGCTGCAGATCGCCCTCGAAAGCGATGAGACGCTTGCGCAGCAGCGCGAAGACGTCGTGGTAGCCGGGCGGCGGCACCGGTTGCCAGAAGGTCTCCCAGGTTTGCGACGCGGCGCGGATCGCGAAGGTCCACGAGCGCATGACGTGGGGGCCTTTTTCGATCTCCGCGATGCGGCCGTCGATGATCCGGATCAGATAGTCGTCGTCGTCGACACCGATTGCGAAGGTCACGTTCAGGAGACGCCCGCGTTTCACCAGCCAAGCGTCATCGTTCACCAGATCGGCCAGGCGCTCGATCATCGGGCGATGACGGTTGCTGTGGGCCAGCCCTCGTGCTTCGACAGGCTCAGCATGATGGCCTCCTTCCGGGTATCCCAGACAAGGCCCCATATCGAACCCCCAAGGCCTCGTCCCGAGCTTGTCGAAGGGCGGGGGTCTGGGTTTGGGCATTTGAAATAGCGCAATCGCCCTCATCCTGAGCCTGTCGAAGGATGCGGCCGCCAAAATATCCCAGCATCACCGCGCCTACTCCGCCGCGTGGCCCGGCGCCGCATAGCCGAGCACCTCGGCGGCGAATTTCGGGTAGGGGTCGGCGATCATTGGCGCGATGTCCCGCCGAATCATGCTGAGCGTCGCCGCATCCGGTGGCGGCGTCTCGGGCACCTCGGCCGGGCAGTCGAAGTCGAAGCCGGTATTCTCGCGCACGCTCTCAACGCTCTCGCCGGGATGCACGCTCGCAAGCCGAAAGCGGCCGCGCGCCTTGTCGAACATGAACAGGCAGCGATTGGTCACCAACGCGTGCGGTCCGCCGGGTCGGTACACATTGGGCGCGTTGCTGCCGGCGGCGCTGATGAAGTCGACCTTCTCGACCAGCGTGCGCCGCGTGTGCTCCTCGCGGAAGAGGATCACCCGCGGGACCAGCGAGTACAGAAAGGCCGAGCCGAACGAGCCCGACCAGCGCGCCTCGCTGCCCGGATAGTAGCCGACGCCGAGCAAGTTGATGTTGCCGGCGCCGTCGATCTGGCCGCCGGAGAGAAAGAAGGCGCCGAGCCGGCCTTGCGCGGCCTGATCGAACAGATCGATCCCGCCATCGGTGCGGTAGCCCGGAAGCTTGGCGCCGATCACCGAAACCCTGACCGCATCGGGGCCACCGCCACGCGACTGGGCGAGGATGGCAGCGCTGCCGGGGATCGGCGAGAGCACGCCGACGGCAATGTTATCCACGCCGTCGAGCAGGCGCGCGATCACCTCGATCAGCAGCTCCTCGGTGCGGTACTCGCTCATTCCGCGGCGGCGCTGGGCGCGCTCATTCTGCAGCCGCGCGGGGCGCGAGGCCTTCGCTCGCAAGCCAGGCGGCCAGCCCCTCCTCGCTGCGCGCGGCCTGGCAGTATTGTGCGAGGGTGTCCGTGTCGCCCGGATAGTAGCCGGGCATCGGCAGCGGCCAGGCGCCCTTGGGCGCGTGCGCGACGCCGGTGATGTACATGGCCGGGATGGTGGCGCCGCCGGTTGTCTCATCCTCCATCAGGCTGCCTTCGACGATCGCCTCGACCGTGACGTAGCTGGCATGCGCGGCATGCGCGATGGTCTTGAGCTCGGACTGGCGGCCGATGAACACGTTGCCGGCCCGGTCGGCCTTGGGCGCATGGAAGAGCGCCACGTCGGGTCGGATCGCCGGCAGCGCCACGATCGGATCGGCCTCGCCGTTCGCGCCGAAGGGATTGTCGATCACCTTGTAGTCGTCGCGCACTGCCAGCAGGTCGGAGCCGATGAGCCCGCGGATCGGGATGAAGGGGATGCCCTTCTCGCCCGCCTGGATCTGGGAGTAGATCGCGGGGCAGGTCGAATCGAGGATGCGCAACGCGCCGGTCCGCACCGCGCGCACGAAGGCCGGCGCCTGGCCCAGCTCCCACATGGTAACGCCCGAGGTCTCGATGGTGGCAACGCAGCCGGCGGCGATCAGAAGCTCGGCCTGGAACGCCGATGTCGGCACGGTGACGATATGGAGGTTGCGCGCGCCGCGCCGGATGAGCGCCCGCGTCGCCTCCATGGCGACGCCGTTATCCTTGAAGATGGCGAGCTTGGCGCCATCGGGGATGCGCGCGGCGAGGGTTTCGACGTCGGGGAGGATCTTGGGATCGATCATGGGTCCTGCGCTCCATGGCACCAGCAGTCTTGCCTGGATTTTAGCCGAACCGACACGGCGGGGCCAGCGCGGGTAGGACAGGTCAACTTGACCATCTCGTCATCCCCGCGCCCTTCGACGGGCTCGGGAGCGGGGATCCAGCGATGCCGGAAACATCATCGCCCCATGATCCCTGGATTCCCGCTTGCGCGGGAATGACGTAATGGCAGGGATGATCGCCGCTCAGCCCGACGGCATCTCGAGCCGCACCAGCGCATCGACCGCGACGGCGCCGATCTCGCCGACGATCAACGGATTGATCTCGGCCTCGGCGACGGGCAACGCGGCGAGTTGGGAGAAGCGGGCGACAGCACCGGCGAGCGCGCCCAGATCACCCCTGGGCAGGTTGCGGTATCCGCGCAAGGGGGCCAGGCCGCGCACTTCGGCGATCATGGCACGCGCCTCGCGCTCATCGACCGGGGCGAGGCGGACGGCAACGTCTTCGTAGAGCTCGGCCAGCACCCCGCCCGCGCCCAGCACCACGACCGGGCCGACGCCGGGCTCGCGGCGGAAGCCGAGCAGGACCTCGCCCAGACCCGCGACCATCGGCTGGATCAGGACGGCGCCAGGCGAGGTGCCTTCGTGGCGCGTGGCATCGTCGGCGACGGCTTTGACGGCGAGCGTCTCCAACGCCGCGGCGAGCGCCGCTTCGTCGGCAATATCGAGGACCACCCCACCCGCCTCGGTCTTATGGGCGAGGCCCAGCGCTTTCGCCGCCACAGGAAAATCGAATGTCAGTGCCGGCGCGGTTTCATCTGACCGCACGACCACCGACGGGGCCGTCTCGATGCCGAGCGCCGCGAAGAGCTCGAGCCCGGACATTGTGTCGAGGGTGTCGCCCTCGGGTGCGCGCTTGAGCATCGCCGCTGCCTCGGGCGGGGCGCCCAGCTCCGGGGGCACACGCGGCGGCGTCCAGGCGCCCAAGGCGGCGACCGCGTCGGCGCAGGCCTCGGGGGTGGCGAAAACGGCGATGCCGGCCCCGGCCAGCCGGGCGATGGTCTCGGGCGCATGCGGAACGACAAAGGCCGCGACGGGCTTGCCCGAGCCCGCGTAACCGGCGACCGCCTCGGCGGCGAGCTCGGGATGAAACTGCGCCGAAGAGCCGATGACCGCCAGGACAAGCCCGACATGCGTCTCCGCCAGCGCGGCATCGAGGGCCGCGCGCATGATCTGTGGCCTTGTGCCGGCAAGGGTCACGTCGATGATGCGGCCCGCCTTCACCGGCACGCCGGCCTTGCGCAGATGCGCGGTCGTCGGCGCGCTGAGGCCCTCGACGGGCACGCCCGCCAAGCCCAGCCGGTCGGCCACCATCGCCCCGCCGCCGCCGGTGGTGCTGACCACGGCCACGGCACCCCCAGCCGGGGAAACGCCCGGCGCGCGGCCGGCGACAAGCGGTGCCGCCTCGAAAAGCGCTTCCAGATGATCGACGCGAAGGATGCCGTGGGCGCCGAAGAAGGCATCCGCCGATTTGTCGGAACCGGCGATGGCGCCGGTGTGGCTGAGCGCGGCGGCGCGGCCGGGATCGGAGCGGCCCAACAGATAAGCGATGATGGGCTTGCCGGCGGCATGCGCCGCAACCGCGAAGCGCGCGAGCGCGGGCCCGTGACGGATCGCTTCGAGGAAGAGCAGGATCACATCCGTGTCGCGGTCGCCGGCCAGCATATCGCCGATCTCGCCGACCGAGAGATCGGCCTCGTTGCCGACCGCGACGATCTTGGAGAAGCCGAGCCCACGCGCCTGCACGCGCGACAGCAACGTGCCCAGGAGGCTGCCGCTCTGCGTTATGAGCGCGGTGCGGCCGGGGATGAGCCGCTCGGCGTCGACCGCGGCATTGGCGCTGAGGGCAAGCCCCGTGCCGGGGACCACGAGGCCGATGCTGTTGGGGCCAAGCAGGCGCACGCCGGCGGTGCGGGCGCTATTCACCAGATGCGCCTGACGCGCTGCCTCGCCGGATTCTGCATAGCCGTCGGCGAGCACGGCGGCGACCGGCACGCTCTTTTGCCCGCACGCGGCGATCGCATCCTCCACGCCGGCGGCGGCGACCAGCACGAATGCGAGGTCGACCGGGCCGGGGACCGATGCGAGATCGGGGAATGCCGTGAGGCCGCCGATGCTGGAGCGGTTCGGGTTGACCGGATAGATCGCGCCCTTGAAACCATGCTTGACGAGGAAGCGCAGCGGCCGCGCGCCCGGCTTGGTCTCGTCATCCGAGGCGCCGATCAGCGCCACGCCGCGCGGCGCGAAGAGCGCCTCGGCGAGGCTGGGGCCGGCGTTCGCGCTATTCGGCGGCCCGGTCATTCCGCTCAGTCATCCGGTTGCGTCATTTCGTGTCGGGGCGGCGGTCGCGCTGGGGAAAGCGGCGGTCGAAGACGCCCTCGGCAATGCGCGTCTTCAGGATCTCGACCGGACCGCCGGCGATCATCCAGCCGCGGGTGCGGCGCATGCAGTAGTCGACCAGCGTCGCCTCGCTGTAGCCGGTGCCGCCCATCACCTGCATCGCCTCGTTGGCGGCGAAGAAGCCGGCCTCGTTGCAAGCGACCTTGGCGAGCGCGGTTTCCTGGCCCGAGGGCAGGCCCTTGTCGGCATTGACCGCGGCGCGGTAGAGCAGGAACTGGGCGGCTTCGAGCTTGAGCGCCATGTCGGCGAACTTCCACTGCAGGCCCTGGAACTCGGCGAGCGGCTTGCCGAACTGCTTGCGATCGAGCGCGTGGTCGCGGGCGATATCGAAGGCAAGGCGGCCCACCGCGAGCGCGCGGGCGGCATTGCCGATACGCTCGACATTGAAGGCGCTGATCTGCTTCTTGAAGCCGCCGAGGCCGAGAAGGACGTTCTCGGGCCCGACGTACACATCCTCGAAGTAGAGCTGACGCCAAACCTCGCCCGACATGTACGGCACCGGCTCGCCCAGGCTGAAGCCGTGCGCGCCGCGTTCGACGAGCACCGAGCCGATACCGCCGACGCCCGGCCCGAAGCGGACATAAACCAGAAAAAGCGTGGCATCGGATCCATGCGTGGTGAAAACCTTGGCGCCGCTGACGCGGTAGCCGTCGCCGTCGGGGCGCGCGGCGGTGCGCAGCTCGGTCGCCGCCGAGCCGGCTTCGGGCTCGGACATGGCGACGGCGATCAGCGCGGTTCCGGCGAGCAGACCGGGCAGATAACGCGCCTTCTGCTCGTCGCTGGCATATTCGGCGAAGGTGCGGATGGCGGCGAAATTGCCCGCCTGCACCACGTCGGCGCGGCGCGGACAGACCGACGCCACCGCCTCGATCGCCAGCACCGCATCCATCAGCGTGCCGCCCTGGCCGCCATCGCCCTCCGGGACCGTGATGCCGAGAAGCCCCTGGCCTGCCATCAGCTTGGCCACATCCCACGGGTAGCCAGGCGCGCGGGCGCGGGCGAGCGCGCCCTCGGCCAGATGACGCGCGGCGAATCCGGTGACGGCGTCCCGGAAGGCGCCCTGCTGTTCGCTCAGCTCGAAATCCATGGGCGCTATCTTAGGCTGGGGCCGGCAAGACCGGAAGCAGGGTCACCGGAAGACCGGGTATCCGTAGGGCAAAGCGGCCATACATCACATCGTATGCAAATACCCACCAATCGCCACAATCCGGCGCCGATTGGGCGGAAATTCAAAGATATTTAGCGATTCCCTGATCGAATAAGCAGGGACATCACCGCAACGATGCGCCAGTTCTTAACTCCCGGGGGGAGAGTGGTGGCGGACAGCCCCGACCTTCGCGACATCAGGGTCAACCGTTGGATGCTCGCGTTCAGCGATCGCGCCTTCGAGCGCCAGTTTCAGGACAGCTGGCTCAAGGTGACCGCGCGCGTGGACAGGTCATGGGTTATCGGCGGGCTCGGCTTCCTGGCGATCTTCACGCTGCTTCTGGTGATCTTCCTGCCGGAAAATTCTCAGGAATTTCTCTGGATCCGCTACGAGATCATGCTTCCTCTCGTTGCACTGGCGCAGATCCCGGTGTTCTTCCGCACGCGGCTTCCTCGCGCACTGACCCCGAGTTACTTCGTGGGCTCGTTCCTGGTTTTCGGCACGGCGCTCTTTCTCTTCGTCTTCACGCACCGGGATCACAATCTGGTTTACCTGTTCGAGATGGCGGCGATCTACGTATTCTGCCAGCAGTACAGCCGGGTCCTGTTCAGAAACTCCATCATCTTCTCACTGATCGCCGGCGGTACCACCTTGACCATAATTGTGATGGATACCGGTCTGGTTGGCATTCCCTTCGTCCCGGTCATCTTCGCGATTTTCGCCCATGCGGTTGTCGGCATTTTCTCGGGCTATGGGCGAGAGCTGTTCGTGCGCCGCGACTACCTCTCGATGAATGTCCTCAAGGCCGAGGTCGCGCGCAGCGCCGAGCTCGCCGAGCAGGCCAACGCCGAGAGCGAGGCCAAATCGCGCTTCCTGGCCATCGTCGGTCACGAGCTGCGTACGCCACTCAACGCGATCATCGGATACACCGAGGCGATCCAGGCCGGCATCCTCGGGCCAGTGGAGAACGCCAAGATGCGTGACGCGATCGTCGACGTTCACGGCAGCGGACAACATTTGCTGGGGGTCGTTGACGACGTGCTCGAACTATCGAACGCCACATTGGGCACGGTGGCGCTGGAGGAGAGTGCCTTCGATCCCGCAGTGCTGATCAGCGAAGCGGTGCATTCGATCGAAGGCGAATGCGCGAAAAAGGGCATCAAGCTTCATGTGGTGGACAATCCCGACCTGCCGCAGCTTTTGGCCGACCGCCGGCTGGTTCGCCGGATGTTGAGCAATCTGCTCTCCAACGCCGTCAAATACACCAACGAAGGCGGCGAGATCTGGTTGATCGCCGGCGCCGCAGAAAGCGGCCCAATAACCATCGACATCAAGGATTCCGGCATCGGCATCGCGCCGGAGAAACTCGAGCGGGCGATGGAGATGTTCGGACAGGTCGAGGACGACCTCAACCGGCGCTATGAGGGGATCGGCGTCGGGTTGCCGCTGACCAAGACCCTGATCGAGCTCCACGGCGGCAGCATCGCGGTGGACAGCGTCATCGGCCGGGGCACCAATGTGCGGCTCACCTTCCCGCCCGAGCGAGTGGTCGCGGCGGCCAGTCCGAGCGATTTCGCCCAGCCAGACGCGGCCTAGATCAAGATCGTCTCAGATCGCAGCGACGGGATGCCGTGTTGACATCGCTGCGCGCCAGCCTCGACCCGGCGCCGCAGCCAATTGCATACCGGTATATGCGAAGACGCCGCAAATTCTCATATCGGGTGCGGAATTGCCCTGCTAATTCAAAAAAATTTAGTAATTCCCTGTTCGAATTGGTGATCGCCAGAAGTAAGCCACGCAACGAGATTGACCGGGGGGAACGGTGGACGACACGCCCACGCTGAGCGGGATGGAAGTCAGCCGCTGGACGCTCGCGTTCAACGATCCCAAGTTCGAGCGCCAGTTTCAGATGAGCTGGACAAAGTTGACCACGCTCACAAACAAAATCTGGGTCACCATCGGGCTCGGGTTTTATGCAGTTTTCACGCTGTTGCTGTTGGTGTTCCTGCCCGAGTATTGCCACGACTTCCTTTGGATCCGCTACGAGATCACGATCCCACTCCTACTTCTGACGCAGATCCCAGTATATTTTCAATCGCGGTTCGAGCGCATTCTCGATCCCTTGTATTTCATAGGCATGTTTCTGTCCTTCGGGACAGCGTTGTTCCTGTTCGTCGTCACGCATAAAGATCACCACCTCATCTACCTGTTCGAGATGGCCACGATCTCTGCGTTTGGACAGCACTACAACCGTGTCCTGTTCAATCGCTCCCTTGTCTTCTCGGTACTCGCGGTGAGCGCCACCGTGACGGCGATCTCGATCGAACCCGGTCTGGTCCCGATTCCCTACGTTCCGGCCATCTGCGCGGTTTTCGCACATGCGCTGGTGGGCGTCTTTTCGGGATATGGCCGCGAGTTCTTCGCGCGGCGCAACTACCTCACGAAGCAGGTATTTACGGCCGAGCTGGCGCGTAACGCCGACCTCGCCGTGGAAGCCAACGCCGCGAGCGAGGCCAAGTCACGCTTCCTGGCCATCGCCAGCCATGAGCTGCGCACCCCGCTCAACGCGATTATCGGCTACACCGAAGCGATGCAGAGCGGAATTTACGGACCCATGGCGGACGGGCGCGTGCGTCAGGCGGTCACCGACATTCATGGCAGCGGCAAGCGCCTCCTGACGATCGTGGAGGATGTGCTCGAACTGACCAACGCCGCGCAGGGCACGGTTGAGCTGGAAGAAAGCGTCTTCGATCTGGCGGCGTTGATCGCCGAGATGCAAAGCGCATTCGAGTCCGAATGCGCGAAAAAAGGCATCGAGCTCTACGTGATCGTCGATCCCGGCTTGCCGTCGCTTTCGGCCGACCCCCGGCTGGTTCGCCGAATTCTGAGCAATCTGCTCTCGAATGCCCTTAAATATACCAACAAGGGCGGCGAAGTCTGGCTGACCGCGGGCGCTGTCGATGACGGGGCGCTGAGCATCTGGATCAAGGATACCGGCATCGGCATCGCGCCCGACAAGCTTGAGCGCGCAATGGAAGTGTTCGGGCAGGTCGAGGACGACCTCAACCGGCGCTATGAGGGGATCGGTATCGGCCTGCCGCTGACCCGGAGCTTGATCGAACTCCATGGCGGCAGCTTTTCGGTGGAAAGCAAGGTCGGGCGAGGCACGCGCGTGCGGCTCACCTTCCCGGCCGAACGCATTGTCGCTGGCGAAGTCCCTACGCCTGTGCCCAGCTCGAACGCCGCTTAACACGAGATTTCCTGCCGGGCCGAGCTGGCCGCGTTCCCTGATGCTACTTTTCCGGGCGCAGCGACAGGATGTAGGCGATGACGTCGTCGCGCTCGCCGCGCGGCAGGATAAGGTCGGGCATGTTCCGGTGCGGCGTGCGGAAGAAGGCACGCAGGTAAAACGGCGTCACCCGCTGCTGCTTGGCGAGATCGAAGAAGGACGGCGCGCCCGCCGCCGGCGGGCTGCGTCGGCTGCGGCCGTCGGCCACGACGTGGCATTCCTCGCAGACCTTGAGCGCCAACTGGAAGCCGCGCTGGGCATCGCCTGGCGATGCCCCGGGTCGCTGCGGCGCGGCGGCCTGAAGGCCACCGGCAAGCACCGCTGCGCAGACGGCAAGGACAGCCGACAAACCAAGAGATGCGCGTATGCTCATGACGTCTCCAGGGTGTGAGAAGGCGAGAACACCGATATACGCTCGATTATAACTTGAGCACGATCCCCCCGTCTCCACATTGAGGCAGGTCAAGCCGAAGGGTCGCCGGGCGCCGGCATCGCCCCCGGCCGTGGCGATTGCCGCGATTGGCCTCGCAGCGTTACTCTGGCGCCCTCAATGCGGGGCACCAAGCCCGCGCAGCCAAATGTCGGGGGTCGTGCTTTGGGTGACTATCGGGTGCTGAGCTACGAGGCGGGCAGTGCGCCGGCGGCGGGCGTGCTGATCGGCGAGACGGTGCACGACGCAGCGTCGCTGCTTGACGGTGTCGGCTGGCCGGCCGGCAGCGTCATCGACATCCTGCAGCATTGGGAGGAGGCGCGGCCGCGCCTGGAGCGGGCCGCCGACAACCCTCCTGCCGGGGGCAGGCCGCTCGGCGAGGTCAAGCTGCTGGCACCGCTCCTCTATCCCTCGACGCTCTACTTCGCGGGCGCCAATTACTGGGACCACATGCACGAGATGGCCGCGGCGATGCTGGAGATGACCGGCGTTGCGCCGCCTGTTGAAAAGCTGACCGACCCCTGGCTCAGCCTGCAATCGGCGCGGAGCAGCATCGCGGGGCCGGGCGAGACGGTGCACCTGCCCGCCTTCTCCAGCAAGGTCGACTGGGAGGCCGAGGTCGGGCTGGTGATCGGGCGCGCTGGCAAGGACCTTGACCCCGCCAACGCCCTCGACTGCGTGGCCGGCTACATGATCGTCAACGACCTCTCGGCGCGCGACTATCTGAAACGCGAGGGCTCGCCCTTCATCTACGATTTTCTCGGCCAGAAATGCTTCGACGGGTCGAACCCGATGGGGCCGTGGATCACGCCCAGGCAAGCCATCGCCGATCCGACCGCGATGTCGATCAAGCTGTGGGTGAACGACGAGCTGAAACAGGATTCAAACACCGGTCAGCTGATCCATGATTTCGTCGAGATCCTGGTCTATCTGTCGTCGCGGGTGACATTGCAACCGGGCGATGTGATCATGACCGGAACGCCCGCCGGCGTCGGCTTCCCCAGGGGGACGTTTCTCAAATCCGGCGACAAGATCAGGATCGAGATCGGCGGTTGCGGCGTGCTGGAGACGCCGGTGGTTTAGAAGACGGAAAATTTGAACGGGAGTGAATGCCATGGCCCAAGCTGAGACCCAAACCGAGGCACAGGCAATTCCGGCGGTTGAAAAGGCCGCCGCGCCGATCCTCGATCTCAATTTTCTCTCCCACGGCACACTCGAATCGCGCGACCTGGAACGCAGCCGCGCGTTCTATACCGAATTTCTCGGCCTCGAAGTCGTGCGCACCAGCGAAATCTCGCTGCTGATCCGGCTGGGCGGGCCAAACACCATCGCGGTGGTGAAGAGCGACAAGAAGGGCCCGATGACCTTCCTCAACCACAACGGCATCGACGTGCTGACCGAGGCGGATGTCGACACGGCCCACGCCAAGGTCGTCGAGCACGCCGACATATACGGACTGAACAAGATCACCCGGCCGCAGACCCAGCACGGCACCTACAGCTTTTACTTCTGGGACGGCGACGACAATGCCTGGGAGATCCTGACCAATCCCAAGGGCGGCTATTCGTGGCTCTTCGAGCGCGGCGACCAGGAGGGCCGCGGCCACCTCGACAAGGAATTCGAGCGGCCGCCAGAAACCCGCGAATAGGAGACCCGCGCGTAATCAGCGCCGGGGGGTTGGTTCCCGGGCCCGCGCAGGTTTCGACGGGCTCACCCTTCGACAGGCTCAGGGTGAGGATCTTGTTGGACGGCTAGGGTCTTGTTGGAGGGCTGGGGTCTTGTTGGAGGACGGGGTTCTTGTTGCAGTGCGGGGGTTCTCGTCGAAGCAAGAAACCCGATCCTCATGCTGAGCTTGTCGAAGCATGAGGGCCGTGCAAGCGCGCTGCCGACCCGCTGCGTCAGCCCACGCCGCCCCGGTCCTCGATGATCTCGTAGAGGGCGGGGAAGTAGGCGTCGCCCAACCCCTCATCGATGGTCCGGCGCAGCAGACGCTCGGTCTGCTTGGCGAGGTTCGCCTCGACCCTGAACTCGCGGGCCAGCTCCAGCGCGTAGGTGAGATCCTTCAGCGCATAGTGCGTGGAGAACATGTCCTCCGGGAACTCGCCCTTCACCATCGACAGCATGCCGTGATTGCGCAGCGCAAAACTGTCCGCCGAGCCGTCCGACATCACCTTGAACAAAAGCTCGCCGTCAAGCCCGGCGCGGCGGCCGATCGCCAACGCATCGGCGAGTGCGGCCACAGTCTGGATCAGCACCATGTTGTTCAGAAGCTTGGTGGTCTGGCCATTACCGCTGGCCCCGCAATAGGTGACGCTCGCCCCCATGTGCCCGAGATAAGTCTCGACGCGCCTGAAGGCGTCTTCATCGCCGCCGACCATGACGGCGAGCGTCCCGTCGATGGCGGCACGGCGCGTGCGCGCTACGGGCGCATCGAGGAAGTCGATCGACCTTTCGGCCAGCCCGGCGTTGAGCTCGCGGGCCAGCGCCACGGGCGCGGTGGTGTGATCGACCACGATCATCCCCTCGCGGCCGTGCGCCATCAGGCCGTCCTCGCCGGCGACGACCTCGGCCAGCTCGTGGCCGCCGGGCAGCGAAAGAAATACGATGTCGGCTTCACCGGCCACCTCGGCGATGCTTTCGGCGGCGTCGATGCCCTCGCTGCGGAGACGGGCCACCGGCTCGGCGCGGACATCGAAGGCGATCACCTTCGCCGCGCTCTTCGTTGCCAGGTTGCGGCACATCGGCTCGCCCATCGTGCCGAGGCCAATGAAGCCCAGGGTCGGTTGCGCGGCTGCCATGACGTGTGTGCCCCTTCTTGTCCCTGTCGCGCAGCCGCACGGTAACCGGAATCGCGCCGATCGGTACCCGTTTTCCGGTCGGCGCCGCACCGTCCGCCTTCCGTCCGCCTGCCATCCGCGCGAGTATACAAGCATATGCCCCGCAGGCGGCCTTCGGTGCTTGTGCATTCTCGTGTCACCGGGGCAACGGCGCCTGCGCCGGAAACGACAATCAGGGGGAGAGCCCGCCATGAGCGACGACGGAGCGAGCTACGAGGTCTACGCGGTCAAATACGCGACGATGCCCGAGCGCACGCGCTCGACCAACCTCATGTATATCGACCCGCACAATGATGCGCCGATGCCGATCGACTATTACGTCTGGGCGATCGTCGGCAAGGACCGGCACTTCGTGGTCGATACCGGCTTCGTGAAAGCCGATGCCGACAAGCGCGGGCGCACCCTGCTGCGCGATCCCGCCGACGGCCTCGCCATGATCGGGATCGATGCCGCCAAGACCGAGGACGTGATCGTCACGCACCTCCACTACGACCATATCGGCGGCTATGAACGCTTTCCGGCGGCGCGCTTCCATCTGCAGGAGCGCGAGATGCAGTTCGCGACCGGCGTTCACATGTGCACGGCGACGATGAACCATTCCTTCGAGCCCCGCCACATCTCGGGCATGATCGATCGGGTGTTCGACGGTCGGGTGCGTTTCCATGACGGCGATGTTCAGCTGGCACCCGGTATCACGCTGCACTTCGTCGGCGGCCACACGATGGGACTTCAGGTCGTGCGGGTGCGCACGCGGCGCGGCTGGCTGGTGCTCGCCTCCGATGCCAGCCATTTCTATGAGAACATGGAGGCGACCGCGCCCTTCCCCATCGTCTACAACCTCGGCGACATGATCCTCGGCTACGCGCGCTGCTACGATCTTGCCGACGAGCGCGCGAACGTCATCCCCGGTCACGACCCGCTGGTGCTGGACCGCTATCCCGCGCCGAAGAAAGAACTGGAAGGGATCGCGGTCAGGCTCGACGCCGATCCGAAATAGGAAAGCAGAAGGGAGTTGGTGCGATGGTTCCGAGTTCGCCGCATTGATGTGACGAAGTTCGGGGGCTGAATCACACTAGCCTCAAATATTTATACCAAGTCTCAGTGATATTGAGCCATTTGACCGCCAAGATTTTGTCCGCCGGTTGGGCGCGGGTTGCGCCGTGGTGCGGCGCACCACAAGCCGCGCGCAACGACGCCGGCGGACAAAAGATGGCGGCCTTCGGTGGGGCCGATTTGCCCTCCGGCCGCGTTACGCGGCTTGCCCGATGCGCTGCATCGCGCCGCGCCGCGTGCCTAACCTGAGGGCCAATCCGCCGCCATCAAATGGATCAATATCACTGAGACTTGGTATTAGTGGCCTGCTTATCCCGGAATTTGGTGGGACGAATTTCCGGGGCAGGACACTACGCCGTTTCCGCGTTGCGGCGCTTAAGCGCTCGCCGGCGCGCGGCCTGGGCGATTTCGGCCTCGTGCCGACGCCGCACGGCACCGTACAAGTAGCCAAGCCCGATCGGCGGCAGAAAAACGATCATGAACTTGAATAGCCAGGAAAAGAAAGCCTGGTTCTCGCCGGCAATCAGGATCGAGGATTTGCAATCGTAGCGGCTCGCGTATGTGCCCTCGCATTCGGATGAGCCGCGCTGGTAGGTCGTCGATTTAAGGCCATAGTCGCCGATCGCCTCGGAGAATTGCAGCCAGCCGGCACCGGCAAGCCAGGTAAAGGCCAGTGCAATGGAAATCCGTTTGAACCAGAATAAGTAGGCCGTATCCATGCCACATCCTAAGCCGCCCGCCGCGCCGATCGTGAACGCAGCAGTGGAAACCTGCACGATGACCGACCAGTATCGCTTCGCTCCGTTACCAAGCGCTTAACATTGATTAACAATCTGCAAACGGGTTCGCCAAGCTTTGTCGATTGTCGGCGCCGCGCCGGGCAAGGTCGCTGCTGCCGCACCGGCAATTGCTCGCCGGGTGTCGAGGCAGAGCATGATCCCTACCGATCTCCAGAGATAATCGAAATTAGATGATAGCGCCGAGATGGTTGATCTTTTCGTTAGTCGCTCACAGGTTTGCGATCTGCCAAAATATGGTCGGCACCGTATTTCCAAATATTTCAAGTGATACCGTTTCCAGCCGAATACCCTATCTACGGGCCACAAGTGCCGAGAATAGATGAACTTTGCCAGCAACGGGTTCTTGTTTCTGTTTCTGCCCGCCACAATAGCCCTGGTCTGGTTGTTGGCGAGCCGGCTTAATCGGGAATTTCTCTGCCTACTCGTCTTTGGAATATCATCGGCCTTCTATCTATTTCACAGCGTAAATTTCTATTTTCTGCTGCTGATTTCAATCCAATTCAACTATGGCCTGGGGATTTTGGTCTGCCAGCGAAAAAAGGCGCTGGTGATTGCAATCGCATTCAATCTAGCGATTCTGTTTACTTTTAAATACTTCGACTTTTTTATCGCACAAGCTGGATATGACACCTTAAATATTGCACTGCCGCTGGCGATTTCCTTCTACACGTTTCAGCAAATCAGTTTTCAGGTTGATCGGTTCGCTGGCCGGATCCAATCCTACCCGACCCTTATTACCTACGCTGCCTATGTCACTTTCTTTCCGCAGCTGGTGGCGGGACCGATCGTACGCTTCGGCCAAGTGTCGAGACGCCTCCAGTCGGCTCGTCCATTCAAAGCTTCGCTTGGGCGTCTGCGTCTCGGCGGCGCCTGGCTGGTGATTGGACTATTCAAAAAGGTTGTGCTCGCCGATTCTCTTGGTGCGGTGGCGGATTCTGCCTACACAAACGTCGCACAACTGACCTTTCTCGACGCATGGATCGGCACGCTTGCATTCGGGCTGCAGATCTATTTCGATTTTTCAGCCTATACGGACATTGCGATCGGCTGCGGCCTAATTCTCGGTCTCAGATTGCCGGAAAATTTCGATCGCCCTTACCGCGCGACGAACATCTCTGAGTTCTGGCGCCGCTGGCACATGACCCTTTCACGCTTCTTGCGGGATTATCTCTATATTCCCCTGGGTGGAAATCGTCATGGACCTTGGCGGCGCGTCCTTAACCTCTTTATCGTGATGCTGTTGGGTGGCCTTTGGCACGGCGCGAACTGGACATTCGTATTATGGGGCGGGTTACACGGGATATTCCTGGCCTTTCTTTCCCTATGGAAAAAGTTCGGAGTGACCCTGCCGCCGCTCGCAGGTTGGTTTGTGACATTCTTGTTCGTGACGCTGGCGTGGGTCGCATTTCGCGCCAACAACATCGGCGACACTGCGCATATCTGGCTGATGATGGCTGGGACGGAAGGTGTGGTGCTACCGCCTAGCCTCAGCGGACTGGCCAGATTTCTGGGCGTCGAAACCGAGATTCGGCCGTTGGCCGCGTTTAATCTGCTGAACTTGACGCTAGTTTTTGCTGCGATGACGGCTGTCTTGTTAGCGCCAACAACTCGCCAATTCGCCTTGTGGCGCCGCCGTCCTTTCGCCCAGGCATTCATCCTTGGCGTGTTATTCGCCGTAGCCGTCATTCTGATGCAGGATGGGTCGGGGCGGTTTATTTATTTCGTATTTTGACGCCGGTTCGGAACATTCAGATGAACGTTCATATCAAATGGCTCTCACTATTCGTCGGGAGCACCTTTGGCACGTTGGTCATCTTTGTTGGGGCGGTTGTTGGGCTAGTGGATAGCACTGCAATGATGACCTACAAGCGCTCAATGGTGGCATTCAAGCTGGCTCGGCTGGAACAGGCCCAGCGTCAACCTCACGTCATATTCGTGAGCGGTTCAAACGCACTGTACAGCATCGATTCGATGTCAATTCAGCAGCGAATCGGTCGTCCGGTAACCAACGCGGCAGTCCATTGGGGCTTGGCATTGTACATGGTTGAAGAAGTCGTGAAGCGCGCGCGTTCCGGCGATATTATTATTCTACCGATGGAATACAGTCTCTATACGGGGCCCACACCCTCGGAAACTGAGGCTTGTTACCAAATTGCGCAAGCGCGGACGCGATTGAAAAGGCTCGATGACTGGATCCTCGCGATTCGCACCTGTCCGCAACGGTGGTTGGGTTACGCGATAATTCTGAAAATTCAGCAGGCCACCATCGGAGGCGGAGTATTCAGCGCGGTAGCGGAACTCAATCCCAGCGGCGACATCCTCATCAACACGCCATCAAAGGCCACGCCCAGAAATTACGCAGCCAGCCCGACAGAACCCCCCGAATCGGCAACAGGCACAGGCTTCGCACGTCTCGAGCGCGCAATTCGGATCGGCAAAAGAAAGGGCGTTCGATTTGCCGTGACATTTCCGGTAATGCCAATGCCGTCGAAAAACGCAAGGCTGCAAATCGAACGGTGGGAGAAGATTATTCGCCGGTGGGCAAAGAAAAACAGAATCGATGTCCTATCGTCGTCCGATAAGCACTATTTCCCTTCCCATTGCTTCTTCGACACAATCTATCACTTGCATCGTGGTTGCTCGCCGCAAAATAGTGAAATATATGCGTCGGCGATTATGCGCGCGATCAGGAGCGGCCGTTATCCGTGATCGTCCGGACCCGCCGCCTTGCGCGGCGGGTCGTGGGCCTGTAGTCAGGGCGCCCAATGGCGGTGACCGCGAGCAAATTCCTGCTGTTTGTCCTGGTCGCGCTGACTGCGCTCGGGCCCATGTCGATGCAGATATTCCTGCCGGCACTGCCCGCGATCCGTACAAGCTACGGCGTCTCCGCCGCCACGGCGCAGCTGACGCTGAGCGTCTCGATGCTGGCGATCGCGCTGGCTACGCTGATATACGGGCCGCTGTCGGACCGCTATGGCCGCCGCCCGATCGTCATCATCGGCCTGTTTTTCTTTCTGGCCGGCAGCGCGCTCTGCGCCGCGGCGCCCGATATCTGGACCCTGATCGTGGGACGCATGCTGCAGGGCGCCGGCGGCGCCTCGGGCATGGTGCTGGCGCGCGCCATCGTGCGCGATCTTTATGACCGCGATCGCTCGGCCTCGGTGATCGCTTATCTGACGACGGCAATGGTGATCGCGCCGATGCTGTCGCCGACCATCGGCGGCGTGCTGACCGACTGGGCGAGCTGGCGCGCGAGCTTCGTCTTCGCCGGCTGCGTCGGACTTGGGGTTACCGCCCTGGTGCTGGCGCGATTGCCCGAGACCCACACCGAGCGCGAGCCCATCGAGGGGCTGAAGAGCTTTTTCGGCGGCTTCGGACACCTCCTCGCGCAACCGATCTTCTGTGGCTACGTGCTCCACGCCTCCTTCGTGCTCGGGGTTTTCTTCGCCTTCATGTCCGGCGCGCCTTACATCATGGTCGATGTGATGAAGCGGCCCGCGACCGAATACGGGCTCTATTTCTTCATGGTCTCCGCCGGTTTCATGTTGGGCGGGCTGACGGCGGGACGGATATCGGCGCAGGTCGGCATCGACCGTATGATCGTGCTGGGCGGCATGGGCTCGCTCATAACGGTCGCCATCGGCTTTGCGATCATGGCCAGCGGGGTCTGGCATCCGCTCGCCCTGTTCGGCCCGGCGATGTTTGCCTCCTACGCGGCAGGGATCTCGATGCCCAACGCCCAGGCCGGGGCGATCAGCGTCAACCCCAAGGCAGCCGGCGCCGCCTCGGGGCTGGCCGGCTTCGTCCAGATGTTCATCGGCGCCGGCGTCGCCCAGGCCGTCGGCACGATCCAGAACGGCACGCCCTACCCGATGCTGGGCACGATGCTCGCCTGTTCGGTGTTGGCACTTGCAGCGATCGTGCTGCCGTTGTGGTATCACCGCCGGGCAACGGGAACTGCCTGAAGGCTTTTGGCTGATGCCTTTATTGGCTGGGGCCCGCACCGGCCCTACTTTGTGGCTGGCGCCCGCACCAGCCCACTCCCCCTCCCGGCCACCCACGGGATCGTACTCTCATGGGTGGCCGGGAGGGGGAGTGGGCTGGTGCCGACTGAACAACATAAGAGGACGGCGATGTCGACTTACCAAATCATGATGAATGAGGCGCTGTACGACTATGTCGACGCGGTCTCGAACCGCGAACGGCCGGTGCTGGCCGAACTGCGTGCGGCGACGGAAAAGGCAACGCCCTGGTTCCGCATGCAGATCACATCGATGCAGGGCCAGTTCCTGGAAATACTGATCATGATCAGCCAGGCCAAACGAGTGCTCGAGGTCGGTACCTTCACCGGCTACAGCGCGCTCGCGATGGCAAGCGCCATGCCGCCCGACGGCCATATCACGACCTGCGACATTAGCGACGAGTATACGGCGATCGCGCGCGAGTTCTGGACCAAGGCCGGCGTTGCGGAGAAAATCAGGCTGCTGCTGGGACCCGCCACCGAAACCCTCGACCGCCTGATCGCCAGCGGCGAGACCGGCAGCTACGATCTCTGTTTCATCGACGCCGACAAACTGAGTTATGGGGAATACTGGGACCGCGGCCTTGAACTGCTGCGCCCGGGCGGGCTGATGATCGCCGACAACACGCTGTTCCAGGGCACCGTGACATCGGACTTCACCGATGAGCGCCTGGTCCAGTTCTGGCGCGACCGCGGCCGCACCGAAGAGCATTTCGAGGAGCTGATCGGCAACACCCACGGCGCGCGGGCCTTCAACGAGAAGATCAAGGGCGACGACCGCGTGACCTTGGCGATGCTGCCCGTTGCCGACGGCATGACGCTGGGGGTTAAGAAGTAGGCGGCGGCGCGCGGAGAATTCCCTCCCCCCTTGCGGGCGAGGGGGAACTTATACGGTTCAAATCCGGGCGATCTACGCCACCACATAGCCGCCGTCGACCACCACTTCCTCGCCCAGCATGTAGCTTGAGTCCTCGCTCGCCAGGAAGAGCGCAACGCGGGCGATCTCGTCCGCGCCGCCGACGCGGCCCATCGGCACCTGCCCGCTGATGCGCTCGCGGATCGCCGCGATACGCTCGTCCGACCAGCCGAGGCGCCCGTAGATCGGGGTCACAACCGCCCCGGGACACAGCGCGTTGACCCGGATGCCGCGGGGCGCGAGCTCCACCCCCAGCATCCGCGCGAGCCCGGCGACGGCGGCCTTCGAGGCGCCGTAGATGCTCGACTTGGCCGAGCCGGTGCGGCCGCGCACCGAGGTGGTGAGGATGATGGCGCCGCCCTCGCCCATCTGGCCCAGCAGGTGCTTGACGGTGAAGTAGACGCCCTTGACGTTGAGGTCCATGACCTGGTCGTAGAGCGCCTCGTCGGCCTCCTCGATGGCGGCGAACGCGGTGATGCCGGCATTGGCGAAGACGATGTCGACGCGCGGGAAGGCCTCGGCGACAGTGCTCGCCATCGCCTCGATCTCGGCGAGCTTCGACATGTCGCCCTGGATCGGCAGGCAGTCGGGACCCAGGGTCTCGGCCGCGTTCTTCAGGTTTTCCGGGTTGCGCCCAACGATGGCGACCCGCGCGCCCTCGGCCTGGAAGAGCTTCGCCGTTGCGAGCCCTATGCCAGTGGTCCCGCCCGTGATGACCGCGTGTTTGCCGTCCAGCCGGCCCATAACTTTCCCCCTGCACCGCGAATTTCCCCGCCAAGCGGCGGAGTGTAGTGCAATCGCCGCTGGCTTGGCAGCGCCATGCGCGGCGCGCATCGGGCCCCTGTCGCCAGCGCCGCGCCTTGCGCGCGAGGGCGCGGGACCGTTAGAGTCGCGGCCAGCATCCCAGGTCACGACACATTCAGAATCGAAAGGTCCGATCCATGACCCACCAGGCGGAAATCCCCTACGGCGCCTATTGGAGCACACCCTTCGCGCGCTGGCAGGGCAGCCTGTCGCATCTGAACTCGGTGGAGCTTGCCGCCCATGTCGCCAAGGACGAGATGGCCGCGCGCGACATCCCGATGGAGGCGCTCGATTACGGCGTGCTCGGCACGACCGTCCCCCAGCAGAGCGTGTTCTACGGCCTGCCCTGGCTGACCGGAATGATGGGCGCCGACCATGTCGGCGGGCCGACCATCGCCCAGGCCTGCGCCACCTCCGCGCGCTGCCTGCAGGCGGCGACGCAAGAGGTCGATGCGGGCATGGCCGAGACGGCGCTGGTGATGACCACCGACAAGACGTCGAACGGCCCACAGATCTTCTACCCCGAACCCCAAAGCCTCGGCGGCACGGGTGCCCACGAGAACTGGACGCTCGACAACATGGCCAAGGATCCCTACGGCGGCACCTCGATGACCCAAACGGCGGAGAATGTCGCCCGCAAGTACCAGTTCACCACCGAGGCCCAGCACGACGTCGTGCTGCGGCGCTGGGAGCAGTACCAGGACGCGGTCAAGGACGACCACGCCTTCCAGAAGACCTATATGCGCCTGCCCTTCGAGGTGCCCGACAAGCGCTATCGCAAGACCGCGCACACGATGGAGGGCGACGAGGGCGTGACGGCCTCGACCAAGGACGGCCTCGCCAAGCTCAGGCCCGTTATCGAGGACGGCACCGTCACCTTCGGCGGCCAGACCCATCCGGCCGACGGCAATACGGCGATGATCGTGACGTCGGCGGACAAGGCAAAAGAGCTGTCGCGCGACAAAAACGTGCGCATCAAGATCCTCGGCTTCGGTCTCGCGCGCGTCGAGAAAGCGCATATGCCGGCCGCGCCCGTGCCGGCCGCCAAACGCGCGCTGGAGGCGGCGGGACTGGCGATCGGCGACATCGATGCGGTCAAGACCCACAATCCTTTCGCGGTCAACGATCTGGTGTTCGCGCACGAGACCGGCTTTCCGCTGGAGGATATGAACAACTACGGCTGTTCGCTGATCTTCGGCCATCCGCAGGGGCCGACCGGGCTGCGCCTCGTCATCGAGCTGATCGAGGAGCTGAAGCTGCGCGGCGGCGGCAACGGGCTCTTTACCGGTTGCGCGGCGGGCGACACGGCGATGGCGGTCGTGGTCTCCGTAGGCGACCGATAACGCACGCGATCCATCGGGGGGACCGGAAAATGATCAAGCTCTACGATACCGAACTGTCGGCGAATGCGCACAAGTGCCGGATGCTGCTGTCGATGCTCAGCCTCAACTACGAGCGGGTCGATGTGAGCCTGCAGAAGGGCGAGCACAGGACACCCGAATTCTTGGCGATGAACCCGCTTGGCCAGGTGCCGGTGCTGACCGACGGCGACGTGACGATGCGCGATTCGGGAGCGATCCTGGTCTACCTCGCGATGAAATACGGTGACGAGAGCTGGCTGCCGCGCGATCCGGCGGGCATGGCGGAGATCGTCGCCTGGCTCAGCTTTGCCGCCAACGAGATCAATAACGGCGTCACCGTCGCGCGCTTTGCCAAGCTGTCCGGCGATGCGTCGATTGACATCGATACCGCCCAGCGGCGCGGCGGGCGCTCGCTCAAGATCCTCGATGCCTGTCTGGCGGATCGGGATTGGCTCGCCTTCGGGCGGCCGACGATCGCCGATATCGCCTGCTATCCCTATATCGCGCTGGCGCCCGAGGGCGAGGTGCGGCTCGACGGCCGCGACAACGTGATCGCCTGGATCAACCGCGTCCAGGACCTGCCCGGCTGGGTGGCGATGACCGGACTGCCCTACAAGGCGGCCTAGGCCAAGGACGGCATCGCCTGTCGGCGCGAGCGCCCAGATTGAAAGAGAACGCGTGAACGAGGAACCGGTGAGGCAGAGCAGCAGCGCCGGGGATACAGCCAGGGCCGAGGCGCAGTCCGCCGCCGCGTTGAGCCGCCGCCTCGCCGCCGAAGCCGTCGGCACGGCGCTGTTGCTGGCCATCGTGGTCGGCTCCGGGATCATGGGCGAGCGTTTGGCGGGCGGCAATGACGCCATCGCACTGCTCGGGAACACGGTCGCGACCGGCGCCGGGCTGGTGGTGCTGATCCTGATGTTCGGGCCGATCTCGGGCGCCCATTTCAACCCCGCGGTGACGCTCGCCTTCCTGCTGCGCCGGCAGATTACGCCGGTCCATGCGGCGGCCTATATCGCGGTGCAGGTCGCCGCGGCCGTCCTGGGCGTCTTCTTCGCCCACCTCATGTTCGACACCGCCATGCTGCAAACCTCGAGCAAAATACGCACCGGCGGCGGGCAGTGGCTGGCCGAGGTCGTGGCGTGTTTCGGGCTGGTGGCGACGATCCTCCTGGTGTTGCGCGCACGCGCAGAGGCGGTCGCCTATGCAGTGGGGCTCTACATCACCGCCGGCTACTGGTTCACCGCCTCGACCTCCTTCGCCAATCCCGCGGTGACGATCGGCCGGACGCTGACCGACACCTTCTCCGGCATCCGCCCCGTCGACGCCCCCGCCTTTATCGCCGCCCAGATCGCCGGCGCCATCCTGGCGACGCTTCTTTGCGGCTGGCTTTCGCGCGGCCGAGACTAGCTGACGCCTTGTCCCCTACCGTCCACACGCCCTAGTTTGATGCGAACGAGGGAGAGCACGTATGGGCGCGGCTGATGGGCGGCTCGAGGCGGCCTTGCGCGGGATCGACGCGGCGAACGCGGCCGACCCGAACGAAGAGACCGTCGACGGCAAGAGCCGGCCGGCGGCGCTCATCTATTCCGAGCGCATGACGCGCTGGCTGGAGCGCATCGCGCCGGACGCATCGGACGTGCTGCGCATCGCCGTGCGCGCCCAGCACATCGAGCGCTGGACCATGCCGCGCAAGAGCTACCCGATGGACCGCGAGGGCTATCTGCGCTGGCGCAGCGATCTGGCCAAGTTCCATGCCGAGCGGGCCGGCGCCATCATGGAGGCGGCGGGCTATGACAGCGATGCGGTGACGCGCGTCGCAACCCTGATCCGCAAGCGCGGCATCAAGCGCGACCCGGAGGTGCAGACGCTGGAGGATGTCGCCTGCCTGGTCTTTCTGGAGAGCTATTTCGCCGCCTTTTCCGGCCAGCACGATGACGACAAAGTCGTCTCGATCGTCGCCAAGACCTGGGCGAAGATGTCGGATGCCGGCCACGCGGAGGCGCTGACCATCGAGATTCCGGGCCGCGCCAAGGCCCTGGTCGAGCGCGCGCTGGCCGATGGCTAGACGCATCTATGCAATTCTGATCGCCGGCGCACTGCTCGCCGGCGCGGCCGCAGCGCACGCACAGGGCCGCATCGATCCCGAGCCCGCGACCGGGCGGGACGCGCGCGCACCGGTGCGCGCCAAGCGTTTCATGGTGGCAGCGGCCAACCCGCACGCCGTGCGCGCCGCCGCCGGGATCCTGCGCGCCGGCGGCAGCGCCGTCGATGCCGCAATCGCGGCGCAGATGGTGCTCAACCTCGTCGAGCCGCAATCGTCTGGCATCGGCGGCGGGGCCTTTCTGCTGCACTGGAACGCGGCCCGGCGCAGGCTCACCAGCTATGACGGCCGCGAGACCGCGCCGAAAGCCATCAATCCACGCGTCTTTTACAAACTCGCGGACTCGCGGCACGGCTTCATGCGCGCCGTCGGCTCGGGCGCGTCGGTCGGCGTACCGGGGCTGGTGCGCATGGCGGAGATGGCGCATAAGCGGCACGGCAAGCTGCCCTGGGCGCGGCTCTTCCAGCCGGCGATCAAGTTGGCCGAGCGCGGCTTCCCGGTATCGCGGCGGCTTCACATATTGCTGACGTATTACTCGATGCTGGCGCGCGACGACGAGGCGCGCGAGCTCTACTTCGCGCTCGACGGGCGGCCGAAGCTGCCCGGCCGGACCATCGCCAATTGCGCCTTTGCACGCACGTTGCGGCAGATCGCCCGCGGCGGCGCGGCCGCCTTCTACGAAGGCGCCATCGCCCGCGACATCGTGGCCGCGACCAGGACCGGGGCGGGGCCGCCCGGTGCCATGACGCTTGCCGATCTCAGCGGCTACCGGGCGCGGGCCCGCGCACCGGTTTGCGGGCTCTATCGCGGCTACAAGGTCTGCGGCATGGGCCCGCCATCGTCGGGTGGCACCACGGTGGTCCAGATGCTGGGCCTCGTCGAGCGCTTCGATTTGCGCGGACCGGGCCCGTGGAGCCCGCGCGCCTGGCACCTCCTCGGCCAGGCAGGCGCGCTCGCCTTCGCCGATCGCAACCGCTATTTGGCCGATCCCGATTTTGCGGCCGTGCCGGTGGCCGGCCTGCTCGACCGCGGCTATATCGCGCAGCGCAGCGCCGGGATTACCGGGCTCGCCGTCAAGGGCCGCGCCAAGCCCGGAACGCCGCCGGGCGTCCGCGCGGGAAGTTTCGGCGACGGGGTGAGCCCCGAGCTGCCCGCGACCAGCCATCTTTCCATCGTCGATGCCGCCGGAAATGCGGCCGCGATGACCAGCTCGATCGAGCATGCCTTCGGCTCGCGGCGCATGGTGCGCGGCTTCCTGCTCAACAATCAGCTTACTGACTTTTCCTTCCACGGTACGCGCGGCGGCCGCAAGCTGGCGAACCGGATCGAAGGCGGCAAACGGCCACGCAGTTCGATGGCGCCGACCATGGTGTTCGGCGCCGACGGGCGGCTGGTGCTGGTGATCGGCTCGCCGGGGGGCAGCCGGATCATCGGCTATGTGGCCCAGCGCATCGTCGCGGTGCTCGATTGGCGGATGGACGTACAGAGCGCGATCGCGATGGGCCACGCGCTGTCGCGCAACAACGGCATTGAGCTCGAGCGCCGCACGCGCGCGGCGCGGATGGCCGGCGCGCTCCGCCGCCTTGGCAACCGCGTGCGGCTGGGCGACATGAATTCCGGGCTGCACGGCATCCAAATCCTGCCCGACGGCACGCTGCTGGGCGGCGCCGATCCCCGGCGCGAGGGAGTTGTGGCGGGTGAGTGAGCTCATGCGACGCCGAGAGCGCATATATCTGAAACACCTTTGGTGTTTCAGACCCCTTACCCTCCCACCGCACTGACGCGCGGCGGGCCCCTCCCTCTCCCCCGAGGGGCGAGGGCAATTCAAGGGCGCGCTCCAGTTCCCTCTCCCCTCGCGGGAGAGGGGTAAGGTGAGGGGGCCTTTGAGCCTGAGAGCAGTCGAGCCTAGTGAAGCTGGGCCCGGCGCTCGGGCATGGCTTCGCTGGCGGCGGTGACCGTGAAGTCGAGGATGATATCCCAATCGGTCTGCTTCATCGCCAGCGCCAGCAGATGCATCAGCGAATGCAGGATCTGCTCGTCGAGGCCCAGCGAGATCAAGCGCTTTTCCGCCGTCTCGAAGACAAGGCGGGGCGGGTCGCCGGGCTCGGGGCTGCCGATTGTCAGACCGACAATGAGCGAAGGCGTTTCGCCGAGCGGGAACACGGTCGCGGTTTCCTCGAAGGTGTGGCCGAACTGCTCCTCGTCGACCGCCTGCTCGTGCTGGAAGGCGATCACGCTTTCGCGCGACTGGGGGTCGGTTGCGTGCAGCGCCGAAGGGTTGGCCTCGACGACCTTGATGAGGCCCTGCCACAGGGCCTTGGTGAAGCGCCGGGTCAGCCACAGCCGCACTTCGGTCTTGTCATGCGTGCTGATGCGCAGCACGAGGCGATCCTCTGCCGCGAAATAGTCGAGCTTGAGTTGGTGCAACGCGCCGGACATGGCCCCAAGGATAAGCGCGAATGGTTTCCGAATGGTTGGCTTGGAGCACGCAAAGCGGGATTTTTATTATGGTTTTCAGCATGTTAACCATGTTGCCGGGTCGGTGGCGCGGACCCTGCGATTTCGGCTCAGCCCGGCAGCGACGCTGCAGATCGCATGCGATTATGACGTGTATGACTTGCCCACACTCGCCGAAAGATCACAGCCTCGCCACAATCGGGTGTTGCGATGGATACCCGATGTTGGATGGTGAAACCTGTCTCTCGAGGCAAGTATGAAGGCGCACGGTTTTAAGTTGCATCGACTGCTAGCGGTGATGGCGTTGGCGGTGCTTTCTACCGGGGCCGGGCACACGACCGACGTCGTGGCGGAAGCCGGTGCGGGCAAGGCCGAGCCCATCCAGTGCGCCTGTTGTTGGAACCGCAAGGGTGGGTATCCGCCCGTGCATTGCGCCTATTTCTGCGACAAAGGAGGAAGATTCGACCGGGTCTTTTTCGAGCCTCGTTCGAGCAGGCTGACGCCAGCAACCATGGAAATCCTGCGCAAACAGGCGATCTGTTTGAAGCGTAACAAATTCAGCGCGACACTATTTGCATCGGCAGATCCGCACGAAACGCCGGACGACAGGCGTGCCGATTTGCTGTCGGCGCGCCGCGCAGCTTCGGTTAAGAATTTTTTCGTCTCCAGGGGCATCCCGCCATCGGCGATCCAAACGCGGGCACAAGGGCGGTTTAGCCCGGCGACTGAAGGTCGGACGCCGGAAGATCGGAAGTTTAACCGGGTTGTCACGATATTCCACGGTAGTTCATGGAAATAGGGGCAACTAACCTGCGCAGAGCGAACACAGATGATGGGGCAAGCATGCTTGCGCACGGTTTCAAGTTGTATCGACTGTTGTTGGTGATGGCACTGGCGGGGCTTGGAACCGGGGCCGGACACACGACGGCCGCTGCGGCGGAAGCCGGCGCGGGTGAAGCCAAACCCATCCAATGCACTTGCTGTTGGGAGCGCAAGGGCGGTTATCCACCTGCGCATTGCGCTTTCTTCTGCGACAAAGGTGGGAGATTCGACTTGGTCTATTTTGCACCCGGTTCGAGCGAGCTGACGCCGATCGCAAGGAAAACCCTGCGCAAACAGGCGAACTGTCTGAAGCGGAACAAATTTGGCACGATACTTTCCGCGGGCGCCGATTCCCACGAAACGCCAGACGAGAAGACCGCCAAATTGCTGTCGGAGCGCCGGGCCGCCACGGTTAAGAAGTTTTTCGTCTCCAGGGGTATCCCTCGGTCGTCCATCAAATCGGAAGCAGAGGGGCTGCTTGGGCAGGGGACCGCTGGCCGGACGCCCGATGAGCAAAGACTCAACCGGTATGTTTGGACAAGAGACGGTGAGTCTTGGAACTAGCGATTAACAGGTCAACGCGGTGCAATCACGGACGACCGGTCAGCTATTGCCCCTCTCCGGTCATTTTTCAGAAGCATTTCAACCACATAGCATGTCCGAACTATCGTCTATGCAATGGCGTTGGTGGAGCTGTTGCGCCCCGTGAAGCAATCACGACATCTGCAAATGCATTTGCGTCAACCTCCGAAGGTTGCCGCTTGTAGATTTTGAAGGATCGGTCTGTGCCACTCTTGGCTCTGACGTAAAGAATGGCTTGCAAGGCGTAGATCTGGGCTCTTCGATAACGTGGGTCTGATTTGTCAATTTGATCTCGAACGAATTTCCGGGCCAAGGCATAGGCGTTCCGGTGAGACGCCTCATGGAGGGTTGTCGCAAAGGAGCTTTTCCATCCCGGGCCGCGCCGCCGCAATTTCGCCAAGTCAATTCTCAGATTCTGAGTGTTTTGGTCGAATGCGCCCAGCGTGTCGCCGGGGAGCTCGGCATTGCTAATTTTGTAGCCCGGCAGACCGTAGGCCTTCGCGTGAAGGTTTATGGCCGTCTGAAGCGCTTTCAGCCGATCGGCATCCGAAAGCCGGGACCATTTGCTGATCGCCGCCTTCACTTCGGTATCGCTCCACAGAGTCTTGGCGAAGGCGCGGGCGCGTCTGTCCCGGTCGGCGAGGAACGCCTGGCTCGGCGGCAGCGCCAACAATAACTTGTCCCTCGCCGCCTCTTCAGCGGTGCCGCGCGCCGCGTTTGCCCAAATCCGCTTGAGCGCCAGGATCTTCTGCTCGTGGGTCAGATGGGCGACGCCGCGCTTGTTGACATCCTTGATGATCGCATCGGCCTCGTGGGTCTTGCCGGCGCTCGGACGAAGCGGGCTGAGCGGATTGATGTTGTGCAGCCGGATATCGAAGGCCGCGAGCTGGGTGAGGGTTGGCGCGTCCCGCACCTCTCGGAGTTGCTTGTTGATGATCGCCGCTGTCGTCGCGCCGGCGAGCTGCGGCAGACCGTCATCCGCGACCGGCCGGTCGCCGCCGCCCAGCGGCTCGAACCCAATCGGCAGGGGGTCGGGCGATTGCGGGGGATCGTCGGGCTCTGCCCGGTACCGACGCCTCAGATAGCATTTGATAATCGGAAACTACTTCGCGCTAAAGTAGTAGTGACACCTTGGCAATGCCCGTCTGGCATCACCATATGGGGCTTATGGCGATCAAGAAACTGGCGGGCCGATCGCTCCTGGTATTGGCTCTGCTGTTCGGTCTTTGGGTTGGCGGGTACCACGCCTATCGGGCCATCGCGTTCGAGATCTACAAGCAGCAGGCGCGCGCCAATGATGCGTCCGGCCAATATCGGTTGGGGCTGCGCTATCTGGAACGTGGCTCGCGCGCCGATGTCGAAAGGGCCATCGCACAGTTTAAGGCGGCCTTGCGGAACGGCCACCCCAAAGGTCGCGCCGGCCTCGGGCGCGCTTACCGGGCCATGGGGCTCGTTGTGTACAAGCAGGCCGTTAGAGAGCAGGACCTAAAGATAGCGAAGATAGCGGCCGATTGGTTCCGGCGTGCAGCGTCCCAGGGAAACGCCAACGGCATGTTGCATCTGGCAAGCCTGCACGCGAAAGGAGAGGGCGTTCCTAAAGATCTGAGAAAAACTGTGTCCCTGCTTCGCCAGTCGGCCCGGCTTGGCAACGGTTGGGCCCTTTACAGCCTCTACACCTACCAGCGGCTCGGCCAAGCCGGGTTTTCAAAGGATCCGGTGCTGGCATTTATGTGGCTCTATCTTGCCGCCCATCGCAGCGATGCCTCTCGCCATGCGAAGAAAGTCTTTGTCGAAGACCCGGAACGCGAGCGCCGCAAGCTCAGCGAAGCCCAGGTCGCTAAAGCCATGCAGATGAGTCACGCGTGGCGAAGGCGTTACAAGCGTGCAGGTGAGCGAGGCCCATAGCGACGCCACTGGCGTTGCAATCAAAGCGATGCGTTTTCTCACCTCGGCCGTCTGAAGTTCTTCTGTATCTCATTCCAGCGCGAATAGGCTCTTGTGATTGAACGTCGCGTCACCGGATTGTCGAAGCGTCGACGAAATTCGGCATTGTTGCTTCTTTCCGCCAGCTCACGCATGACGGTAATGAGAGCGGTTGCTGGCGGCACAGTCGGCACTATTGGAATGCCTTTTATGACAACCTTGACCAGATCATCATCCGTGATCGGGGGCTTGGCTTCCTTGTCTCTTGCCAATCGCCGACGCAGCGAATCGAGCCGCCCGGCAACAATGTCGCTCGGGTGTTTCTTGTTCAGGTTTTCTATGAAAATTCGCAGATCCCGCTTCTGGGATATCGTCAGATTGCGGTAATTGTCGAGTTGGCTGACCGCGTGGATGACGTTGTGGAGCCCGAGGCGAGCGGCTTCTTCCCGACGGAACTTATAATGCTCTATTCGTACCCAAATCGACTCCGCGGCGCTGGCAAGATCCGGTATCTGTTCGCGGAGCTTTTTCTGCGTGGCAGGATTCGAAAGGGCGATGCGCCGCAAATAGGCGACTGCCTGGGCGCTGATATGGTGAGCCGCGCTGCAATGCGTTTGTCACGTAGCGCAGCTCGTCTGGCGACAGTTCTCCTCGTTCAGCGGCGCTTTTCGAGGCGTCGGGCGAAAACGCGGCGACGGGATTGGTAGGTTGCCGGGTTCCGACGGGTAGCCGAGCACGTCCCTTGGCGACCGGACGTTCCTTTTCAACCGGAAGTCTCGATCCGGGCTCCAAAGGAAACTCGACCGGAACTAGCGAGTCTACGCCTGTGGGCGTCCTGACCGCTTCGCCCAAGGCCTCGGCGTCACCAGCCCCTCCGAAGATCGGCTCGCCCGAGAGCGTTACGTTGGGGTCGCGGCCGAAGCGGTGCTCGAACAGCTCGGCTTCGGCGAAGGAGGGCGGGCCCTCTTCCGGCCCAAAGGCGCTTTTCGTCAGCATGTGGAGCGTCGGCCCGCCCGGATGGACCGTGCCGTCGATCTTGAGATCATGGCTGGCCTGGAAGCGCTCGAGATCAGCGAGGAAGCGCGGGCTTGCCTCCCCCATCTGCTCGATACCCGGCCTGAAGCCGTGGAAGCCGGCGGCGTTGAGCAGCTTCTTGGTGTTGAAGACGGCCCGTGGATGGTTGGGCTCATCGCCGCCGACCGGGCTTTCGAGCAGCGTATCGCTGCGCCTCACTGTCGGCTGGAAGGCCTCGAAGCGCTTGCGCACCGGAACGCCGGCGTCATCGGTCAGCCGGTCGCGCTGGCGGTCGGCGAAGGCGAAGAGATCGGGGTCGCCGAACTCGGTGCGGATGGGGTCGCTGGTCAGCCGGTCGAGGCGCTGGGCCACCCGGTCGCGCTCGTCCTCGTTGAGCTTGCCGCTGGGCGCGCCGCCAGCCGCACCGGTGGAGCCGAATTGGGGCATCGGTCAGCCTTTCGTGAAGGGATCGCCATGTCAGATATATGGGAATAATCCCATCATGAGGACGGACGAAAGTCAAGTACAAATCGTGAATATTTGTTCGGGCAGCAGAGAAATCTTGAGCGGTACCGGGGGCCGGCATCCATCCTTCGAGGCGCGCTAACGCGCGCACCTCAGGATGAGCATCTGTGGTTGGCAGAACAAGGCGAGATGCTCATCCTGAGGTGCGACGCCGAAGGCGGAGCCTCGAAGGATGGAAGGAGGTCCCTCTCGCCGTTCAGGCCCGCTTCTCGGCGATGTCGTCGGGCCGGACGGGGTTCTGGAGCAGCGACACGATTTCTTTCGGCACGATCTGCCAGAACTTCGGCATCTCCAGGTCCCAGTCGCGCAGGATGCGCTCGGCGTAGCGCGACTGGGTGGCGCGGTGGTGCTGTTCGACGAGACTGCGGGCCACGCCTTCCCAGTGCTGGGTGGCGATGCGCTGCCAGATCACCGAGTCGTCGTTGATGAAGGTGCCAAGTCCGCCCCCCTCGTCATAGACAAAGGCCATGCCGCCCGTCATGCCGGCGGCGAAGTTGTCGCCGACCGGCCCGAGAATGACGACGGTGCCGCCGGTCATGTACTCGCAGCCATTGGCCCCGCAGCCTTCCACGACCGCTTCGGCGCCGGAGTTACGCACCGCAAAACGCTCGCCGGCCTGGCCGGCGGCGAAGAGCTTGCCGGCGGTGGCGCCGTAAAGCACCGTGTTGCCGATGATCACATTGTCCTGCGTCACCAGCGCCGACGATGCCGGCGGACGGATCACGATCATGCCGCCGGAGAGCCCCTTGCCGACATAGTCGTTGGCGTCGCCGAAGACCTCGAGCTTCAGGCCCTGGACCGCGAAGGCGCCCAGCGACTGTCCGGCCGAGCCGCGCAGGCGCACGGTGATGTGGCCGGCCTTCAAGCCGGTCATGCCGTATTTCCGCGTGATCATCGACGACAGCCTGGTGCCGATGGCGCGCTGGGTGTTGCGGATATTGTAGGCGAGCTGCATGCGCTCGCCCGTGCGCACGCCGGTCATCTTGGTATCCTCGACAAGACGCGCGTCGAGCGTCTCGGGCACCTCGTTGCGGCCTTCCAGCGTGCAGTATTGCGGCAGATCGCCGGCATCGCCCTTGGCCAGGATCGGGTTGAGGTCGAGATCGTCGAGATGCTCGCTGCCGCGGCTGACCTGGGTCAACAAATCGGTGCGGCCGATAATCTCGGTGAGCGAGTGCGCCCCCAGCGAAGCCAGGATCTCGCGCACCTCCTCGGCGATGAAGGAGAAGAGGTTGATGACCTTCTCCGGCGTGCCGGTGAACTTGTCGCGCAGACTGTCCTGCTGGGTGCAGACGCCGACCGGGCAGGTATTGGAATGGCACTGGCGCACCAAGATGCAGCCCATGGCGACGAGCGAGGCGGTGCCGATGCCGAATTCCTCGGCGCCCAATATGGCGGCGATGACGACGTCGCGGCCGGTCTTGAGCCCGCCATCGGTGCGCAGCTTGACCCGGTGGCGCAGCCCGTTCAGCGTCAAAACCTGATGCGTTTCGGCGAGCCCCATCTCCCAGGGGATGCCGGCATATTTGATGCTCGACTGCGGCGAGGCGCCGGTGCCGCCATTGTGGCCCGAGATCAGGATTACGTCGGCCTTGGCCTTGGCGACGCCGGCGGCCACGGTACCGACGCCGTTCTGGGCCACCAGCTTGACGCAGACCGAAGCGTCCGGATTGATCTGCTTCAAGTCGTAGATAAGCTGCGCCAGATCCTCGATGGAATAGATGTCGTGGTGCGGCGGCGGCGAGATCAGCGTGACGCCGGGCGTCGAATGCCGCAGCCGCGCGATCAGCTCGGAGACCTTGATGCCCGGAAGCTGGCCGCCCTCGCCGGGCTTGGCGCCTTGCGCGATCTTGATCTCGATTTCTCGGCAGTTGTTGAGATATTCGGCCGTCACGCCGAAGCGGCCGGAGGCGATCTGCTTGATCGCCGAGCTCGCGTTATCGCCATCGGGACGCGGCTTGTAGCGCGCCGGGTCCTCGCCGCCCTCGCCGGAATCCGACTTGGCGCCGATGCGGTTCATGGCGATGGTCAGCGTCTCATGCGCCTCGGGGCTCAGGGCGCCGAGCGAGATTCCCGGTGAGACCAGACGCTTGCGCAATTCGGTGATCGAATCGACGTCGTCGATCGGGATCGGATCGTCCTTGAAATCGAAAGCGAGCAGGTCGCGCAGATGAATTGGCGGCATCGCATAGACCGCCTCGGTATAGCGCCGATACGTGCCATAGCTGTCGGTCGCTACCGCCTGCTGGAGCAGGTGGATCTGGCGGCCCTCGAAGGCATGCATCTCGCCGGCGCGCCGGTAGCGGTAGAAGCCGCCCACCGGCAGCGTCGCCACACCCTCGCGGAATGCCATCGCGTGGATCGCCGCGACCTTGGTCTGGATGCCGGGCAGGCCGATGCCGGAGATGCGCGAGGGCATGTCGGGGAAAAACTCGCCGACCAGCGCGCGCGAAAGGCCGACCGCCTCGAAGTTGTAGCCGCCGCGATACGAAGAGAGCACCGAGATGCCCATCTTCGACATGACCTTCAATATGCCGTCGCCGACTGCCTTCTTGTAGCGCCTGAGCGCCTCGATCAGCGTCATCTCGCCGAAGAGCCCGCGCCGATGGCGGTCGGCAATTGCCTCCTGGGCAAGGTAAGCGTTGACCGTCGTTGCACCCACGCCGACCAGCACCGCGAAATAGTGTGCGTCGAGGCACTCGCCAGAACGGACGTTGAGCGTGGTGAAGGTGCGCAGCTCTTTGCGCACAAGGTGGGAATGCACCGCGCCCACGGCGAGGATCATCGGCAACGGCGCGCGCGTTTCGCTCAGATGCTCGTCGGTCAGGACGACATGGACCGCGCCTTCGCGGATGCCGTCATCGGCCGCCTGGCAGATGCGGTCGATGGCCTCGCGCAGCGCCGTGTCGCCGCCGGCCGGATCGAAGGTGCAATCGACCTCTATTGCGGTGTCGGCCATATAGTCGCGCATCGCGCGGAACTCGCCGTTCAACAGAACCGGGCTTTCGAGCTGAAGCGTGCGGACCTGGGTCTCGTCCTCGTCGATGATGTTGCCCAGGTTGCCCAGGCGCGTCTTCAGCGACATCACGCGGCGCTCGCGCAGGCTGTCCATCGGCGGGTTGGTGACCTGGCTGAAGTTCTGGCGGAAGAAATGATGGAGCCCGCGATACTTGTCGGAGAGCACGGCCAGCGGCGTGTCGTCGCCCATCGAGCCGGTCGCCTCCTTGGCGTCCTCGACCATCGGATGGAGGACTATCTCCACCTCCTCCATGGTCCAGCCGAAGGCAAGTTGGCGGCGGCGCAGCTCATCGCGCTCCAGCACGCTGGCCTCGCCGAGCCCGGCATTCGCGATCAGCCCGTCAAGCTCGGTGATGCCTTCCACCCATTTGCCGAAGGGCCGTCGTGCGGCGCACATGTCCTTCAACTCGGCGTCGTGGAAGAAGCGCCCATCCTTCAGATCGACCCCGATCATCTGACCGGGACCGACCCGGCCCTTCTCGACCACGGAAAGCTCGTTGACCTTCACCATGCCGGTCTCCGAGCCGACGATCAGCAGCCCGTCGCCGGTGACGGTGTAGCGAAGCGGGCGCAGCCCGTTGCGGTCCATGCCCGCGAGCACCCAGCGCCCGCCGAAGGCGCAGATCGCCGCCGGCCCGTCCCAGGGCTCCATCACCGAATTGGCGTAGGCGTAGAGCGCTTGGTGGTCCTCGGGCACGCTTTTTCGGTACGACCACGAGTCCGGGATCATCAGCGTCTTGGTCATCGGCAGCGAGCGGCCGCCGCGCACCAGCAGCTCGAAGACGGCATCGAGCGCGGCACTGTCGGAGCTGCCCGGCTGGACGATCGGTTTGATGTCATCGATCGCATCGCCAAAGATGTCGGAGGCCAGACGCGGCTCGTGGCTTTTCATCCAGCGCATATTGCCGCGCAGCGTGTTGATCTCGCCGTTATGCGCCAACACGCGGAAGGGCTGGGCGAGCGGCCAGGTCGGGAATGTGTTGGTCGAGTAGCGCTGGTGATAGATGGCGAAGTTGGAGATGAAGCCTTCATCGAGCAGGTCGGGATAGAAATGCGTGAGCTGCTCGGCCAGGAACATGCCCTTGTAGATCACCGAGCGGCAGCTTAGCGAAGCGATATAGAAGTCGCTGATATTGGCAGCCAGCACCGCATTCTCGATACGCCGGCGCATGACGTAAAGGTCGGTCTCGAACTGGCTGTCGGAGGCGTCCTTGGTGTTGGCGATCATGATCTGCTCGATCTCGGGCCGCGTTGCGCGTGCCTTCTCGCCGATCACCGAGACGTCGACCGGCACCTGGCGCCAGCCATAGATCACGTAGCCGAAACCGAGCACTTCAGATTCGACGATCGACCGGCACGCCTCCTGCGCGGCGAAATCGGTGCGCGGCAGGAAGATCATGCCGACGCCGAGCCGGCCGTGCAGCACCTCATGGCCGGTGCGCTCGACATGCTGCTTGAAGAATTCCTGCGGGATCTGGACGTGGATGCCGGCGCCATCGCCGGTCTTGCCATCGGCGTCGACGGCGCCGCGATGCCAGACGGCCTTCAGGGCATCGATGCCGGCGACCACGACATCGCGCCGCGGCGTGCCGTCGATCGAGACCACCATGCCGACACCGCAATTGTCGTGCTCGTTCGCCGGATCGTAGAGACCCTCGGCAGCGAGGCGCGCGGCCTGGGCCTGCCAGCGCTCTTTCCAGTCGTTCGCGGTTTCGGTCATCGTCGCGGTCCTTGTGAAATCACAGAGTGGGTCACGCGCCGCCGCTCATTCAGCCGCCACGGAGGCGGCATCGGCGCTCTCGCCGCGCTCGGCCTTGGCGTCGATCCAGTGCGCCACGCTGTCGGCAGCGTCGCGGCCGTCGCGCACCGCCCAGACGACGAGCGAGGCACCGCGCACGATATCGCCCACCGCAAAGACGCCGTCGAGATTGGTCATCATGGTCTTCCAGTTGACCCGGACCGTGCCCCATTGAGTGACGCCGAGCTCGGGCTCGCCGAACAGCTTGGGGATGTTCTCCGGGTCGAAGCCGAGCGCCTTGATCGCGAGATCGCATTCCAGGGTGAAGGATGAGCTCTCGATCGGCTCGGGCGTCTGGCGGCCGGTGGCGTCGGCCGCGCCCAGACGCATTCGGTGCGCGCGCACACCGTTCACCGTCTCGTCGCCGAGGAAGGCCTCCGGCGCGGAAAGCCAGACGAACTCGACGCCTTCTTCCTCGGCGTGGCTGACCTCGCGCATCGAGCCCGGCATGTTGGCGCGGTCGCGGCGGTAAAGACAACGCACCGACTTGGCGCCCTGGCGCACCGCCGTGCGCACGCAGTCCATCGCCGTGTCGCCGCCGCCGATGACGACGACGTGCTTGCCGTCCGCGTTGAGATCGCCGCTCTCGAATTCCGGCACGGCGTCGCCAAGTCCCTTGCGGTTGCTGGCGACAAGGTAGGACAGCGCCGGCACGATGTTCTGCATCCCAACGCCGGGCACGGTGATATCGCGGTCCTTGTAGACGCCGGTCGCGATCAGCACCGCGTCGTGCTTCTGGCGCAGCTCGGCAAGGCTGGCATCGCGGCCGACCTCGAAGTTGAGCTTGAACGCGACCTTGGCGTCGCGCAGCAGCTTCTCGCGGCGCGCGACGACGTCCTTTTCCAGCTTGAAGTTCGGGATGCCATAAACCAGCAAGCCGCCAACCCGGTCGTACCGGTCGTAGACGGTGACTTGAAACCCCTTGCGCCGAAACTCCTCGGCGGCGGCCATGCCGCCGGGGCCGGCGCCGATGATGCCGATCGTTTCCGGCCGCTCATGCGCCGGGGCGGCAGGCTTGACCCAGCCGCGCTCGAACGCCGTATCGGTGATGTATTTTTCGATCGAGCCGATGGTGACCGTGCCATGGCCGGCCTGCTCGATCACGCAATTGCCCTCGCAGAGGCGGTCCTGCGGGCAGATGCGGCCACAGATCTCCGGCATGTTGTTGGTCGCCGAGGCGGCCTCGTAGGCTTCCTCAAGGCGCCCTTCGGCCGTCAGCATCAGCCAGTCGGGAATGTTGTTCTGCAGCGGGCAATGGATCTGGCAATAGGGAATGCCGCATTGCGAGCAACGGCCCGCCTGCTCGGCCGCCTTCGTTTCGGCGAACTCGTCGTAGATTTCGTCGAAATCGTCACGGCGCGCATCGGCCGAGCGTTTGCGCGGCATCGTCTGATCGACCGTGACGAATTTCAGCATCGCATTGCTCATGCGGCTTTCCTGGTCCTGCCATCAATGTTCGGAGACCCACCGGGCGCCTTATTGTGCTTGATTATGGTTGATTTGGGCGCCGACCCCGATCTTACGTGTTCACCATATAAGCCAGAAGCGCACAGGAATCCAGCCAAAAACGACATTAATAACAGTAATACTGTCCTATTAATATTAATGAAGCACTTATAAGGCGTAGCACATTCGACCAATACGCCAAACCAGACTATTATTAGTACCATTCTGGAATTAATTACGAACTTCGAACCCCTGCCCCTCGATGCTATGCTCGCGGCGGGGGTTATAGAGGGGGGTTCATGCCGCTTCTTCACATCGCCGTCGTGGCGATCGTGCAGGGCTTGACCGAGTTCCTGCCGATCAGCTCGTCGGGGCATCTCATTGTGGCCTGGCAGGTGCTGGAGCACGGCACCGGCCAGCCGGTACCGCCTGAAGCGCAGCAGCTGGTGATGGACATCGCCGTCCATGTCGGCACGCTGGGCGCGGTTATGGTCTATCTGTGGCGCGAGGTCTGGTTGATCCTGCGGGGGCTGGGCCTGGCCCTTCGCGGCCGCCCGTCGCCGGGGCTCAGGCTTCTGGGACTATTGGTGCTTGCCACCATCCCGGTCATCATCGCCGGCTTCCTGCTCGATCATTTCGTCGGAACCGCGCTGCGCAGTGTCGAGGTTATCGCCTGGGCCTTCATCGGTTTCGGGATCCTCCTCTATGTCGTCGACCGTATCTCGCTGACGGTCAAGCGCATGGAGCATATCGGCCTCGGCAGCGCGCTCTTCGTCGGCCTCGCCCAGGCGCTGGCGCTGATCCCGGGAACCAGCCGCGCCGGCATCACCATGACCGCGGCACGGGCCTTGGGCTACGAGCGCATCGACGCGGCGCGTTTCTCGATGCTGCTGTCGATCCCCACCATCGTCGCGGCGGGCGGGCTTGCCGGATACAAGATCTACAAGACCGACAACATCTCGCTCGGCTTCGATGCGCTGCTCGGCGCGGTGCTGGCCTTCGTGGTCGCGCTGCTCGCGATCCTGGCCATGATGTCGTGGCTGAGACGCGCCAGCTTCACGCCCTTCGTGATCTACCGGGTGATCTTCGGCGTGTTCCTGCTGGCCGTGATCTACGGCGTTTTCAAAGACGCGCTGCCGTGGCTGGTGCTGCAGTAGGGGCGGGTTTCAAACCCGCCCGAACGGCGATGCAGCGGCGCTGACGGGCGGGTCAGAAACCCGCCCCTACGAATAAATGCTTCGCCCAGCACGCCTCAGGCCGTGCCCACCTCACGCAGTGCGCGGCGCCGTATGCCGGCCGTGGCGGCGGAAGCGGCCAAGATAGGCCGGCAGGATCGCCTCGGCGGAGGTCGCCGCGATCCCGAGATCGCCAAGGCCCTTGGCCTCGGGGCCGACCACGTTGTCCTCTTCCAGCAGCCGAAGCTGATCGCCGGTGATCGGCGGATTGGGCAGCACCTTGAAGAACCAGGCCCAGATCCGCGCCCACCAGAACGGGATCGGCACCAGCAGGCGGTTTCGCTCGGTCAGCCGGCAGGTCAGCTCGATCATCTCGCGGAAGCTCATTACCGCCGGCCCACCAAGCTCGTATGTCGCGCCCTGCGCCTTATCCTGGTCGAGCGCGGCCATGGCGGCATCGGCGACATCGCCGACATAGACCGGTTGCATCTTGGTGGCGCCGCCATCGACGAATGGAAAGCCGTCGATGCGCGTCAGCCCGAAGAGCGGCAGCACCGGCGAGAGCCGGGCCATCAGCCCGAAGGTGTTGAACAGCCGGTCTTCGGGACCGAAGACGGCGCTGGGCGCCAGGATCGTCGCCGCCGGGAAGGCTTCGCGCACCAGGGCATCGCCGCGCGCCCGTGCGCGCGCGTATTTCGAGGCCGAGTTGTCGTGCGCGCCGATGCCCGAAATATGGACGAGCCACTTCACCCCCGCCTCGGCGGCGGCCTTGGCGACGGTCTGCGCGCCCGTCTCGTGGATCGATGCGAACGTCTTGCGGCCGCGCTCGACATAGAGCGAGACCGCGTTGATCACGGCATCGGCGCCCTCGACCGCGCGGGCCACCGCGGCGGGATCGTTGAGATCGGTTTCGAACGGCGCGATCTGGCCGACATCGCCCATCGGCTTCAAGAAGAGCGCGCTGTCGGGGCGGCGCACCGCAACGCGCACGACCACGCCCTGGCGCGCCAGACGCTGGACGATATAGCGTCCGATGAACCCCGATCCGCCAAAGACGGTGACGCGGGTGATAATCATCCGGTGTTCCTTGAAAAAAAACGCGCCCGAGCCTGCGCGCCCGGTCGATGGCGGACGTTTAGCACATTATTGTTGGCGGTAGAATCGGCCGTGTCGCCGCAGGCCCACGCGCGCCATTGATGACGGCCCGGCGTTGACAGGTCCGCGACCGATCATTAACCGGTGCTGGGGTACATACTGGTGAAGAACTTTTAGAAGACTGGGAGCTTCCGTGACCCACACGCTGCATCAAGGCGATCTGCCCGACGGCCTCGACCTCGGCGCCACCGTCGCCATCGACACCGAGACCATGGGGCTCAACGTGCCGCGCGACCGGCTCTGTCTGATCCAGCTCTATGCTGGCGACGGCACGGTGCATCTGGTCCAATTCAAGAAGGGCGCGGGCTACAAGGCACCCAACCTGACCGCAATGCTGACCGATCCCGGCGTCCTCAAGCTCTTCCATTTCGGACGCTTCGACATCGCCGTGATGGCGCATTGGCTGGGCGCGCTGGCCGCACCCGTCTATTGCACCAAGATCGCCGCCAAGCTGACGCGTACGTTTACCGACCGGCACGGCCTGAAGGACCTCTGCAAGGAGCTTCTCGGCGTCGATATCTCAAAGCAGCAACAGACCTCCGACTGGGGCGCCCTAGAGCTGACCAAGGACCAGCTCAAATACGCCGCGAGCGACGTGCTCTATCTGCACGCGCTGAAGTCCAAGCTCGACGAGGCGCTGGCGCGCGAAGGTCGCAGCGAGCTCGCCCAGGCCGCCTACGATTTCCTGCCGGCACGCGCCCAGCTCGATCTCGCCGGCTGGCCCGACGTCGACATCTTCGCGCATTAGCGTATCTCCATTTAGAGAGAGGATGTTGGCCCTTGGATGTATCCGAACGGCTGGCGCGATGAGGAGCCAGCCGGGAGAGTT
>DATKZM010000036.1:0-3056 GCA_035527975.1 Alphaproteobacteria bacterium
TGCCATGCGCCCCCCTTCGGTGGCAACCAGGGCGTGAGCGCCGGCGCGGGTGAGCGCTTGCGCGATCTCGACGGTCGATTGTTCGCTGCCCCCCGTCTCGAGCCGCGGCACGACCTGCAATATGGTGATCTCTGCCATCACTCTCGTCTTTGGCGAAAAACCGGAAAACAGCCAGCGCTAATTCGGATGGACCAGCAAGAACCACAATTCCTCGAGCTTGGCCAAGGCCCTAAACGGCGCCGCATCGCCTATCGGCTGGAGGATAGCGAGGGCGCGGGCCCGGCCGTGATGTGGCTGTCGGGCTTTCTCTCCGACATGGTGAGCACCAAGGTGCTTGCCTTAAGCGACTGGGCGCGGGCGCAAGGCCACCCCATGCTCCGCTTCGACTATTCCGGCCACGGCGTTTCGGAGGGCGATCTGCTCCAGGCCTCGGTCGGCGATTGGCTGGAGGAGGCCGCCGCCATGCTCGATCTTTTGGGCAAGCGGCGCGTCATCGTCGTCGGCTCGTCTCTCGGCGGCTGGCTCGCGCTGCTGCTGGCGCGCGCTCTTGCCAAGGCGGGCGATGCGCGGCTCGCGGGGCTCGTCCTTGTCGCGCCGGCCTGGGACATGACCGAAAAACTGATGTGGGACAAGATGTCGGCCAAGACGAGAGCAATCGTCGAGACCGAGGGTGTCTATTACGCGCCGTCGAACTACGACGACACTTACCCCATCACCAAAATTCTGATCGAGGAGGGCCGCAATCATCTCCTGGGTGATGGCGGGATCGTGGTCGGCGCGCCCGTGCGCATCCTCCAAGGCCTGCGCGATCCGGACGTGCCCTGGCGCCACGCGCTCGCGCTGGTCGATCTCCTGGCGAGTAACGACGTCGAGCTAACGCTCATCAAGGACGGCGATCACCGCCTGTCGGGACCGGAAGATTTGCGCCGTCTGGAGCGCACCGTCGCGGCGCTGATCGAGACCGCTACGCGCTCGGCGGTTTGAGCGAAGCCAGCCCCTCGCGGTAAGTGGGATAGCGAAGCGCCACACCGAGTTCGGACTTGATCAGCGCGTTGCCGATGCGGCGGCTGCCCTCATAGAAGCTGCGCGCCATCGGTGACAGATCGGCGTCCTCGAAATCGATCTCGGGCGGCGTCGTCGCGCCGATCATCCCGGCCGCATAGGCGACGATGTCGCCGGGCGCCGCCGGCTCGTCGTCGGCGACGTTGTAGATGGCGCCAGCCCGCGGGCGCGCCATCGAGGCTTCGAGTACGCGCGCGATATCTTCCACATGGATGCGGCTGAACACCTGGCCGTTCTTGTTGACGCGGCGCGCGGTGCCGGCCGCGAGCTTGTCGAAGACGCTGCGGCCCGGACCATAAATGCCGGCCAGGCGAAACACCTGCACCGGCACGCCGATCTCGTTTCCGAAATTGAGCCAGGCTTGCTCCGCCGTCACGCGCGCCTCGGTGCGTTCGCTATTGGGCTTCGGCTTCGTCGCCTCGTCCACCCAGTTTCCCTGCTGATCGCCATAGACGCCGACCGTGGACAGGTAACCGATCCATTCGAGCGTGCCGAGCTTGGCGATCTCGTCGCGGTAGCAGCCGAGCACAGGATCGCCCTCGCGTCCCGGCGGGATCGAATGCAGGAGATGTGTCGTGCCGTCGAGGAGCGCAGGCAAATCCGGATTGTCTTTGGTGCCCCCAAAACGCGTGGCCTCGTAACCGTTGCTGCGGAGCTGCGCGATCTTTGCTTCGTCCCGGGCCGTGCCCGCAATATCCCAGCCTTCGGCCGCCAGACGCGCGGCAAGCATCTGCGCCGAGAAGCCAATCCCAAAGGCGAATAAGCGGCTCACGCGGCGGCCTCAAGCCATTCGCCGCGCACGTCAGGATCAGGCTCATGCGTGGCAAACGAGGCGCGCAGCGCCTGGAGCCGGGACGGGGCCAAACGTGACAGCGCCCAGACCGCCATCGCACGCACGAGGGGAGAGTTATCCGGGAGCAGGGCCTCGACGTGGGGCACGAGGCTCGTGTCTCGCGAATTGCCCGCGGCGATCAACGTGTTGCGAACGAAGCGGTCGCGGCCCGTGCGCTTGATCGGCGTGCCGCGAAACCGCGCGCGAAACGCCGCATCGTCGAGCGCGAGCAAATCGGCGAGCGGCGGGTTGTCGCTGCCTTCGCGTACCGCGAGCTTCGTCTCGTGCGAGACCTGCGCGAACTTGTTCCACGGGCACACGGCGAGACAGTCGTCGCAGCCATAAATGCGGTTCCCCATGGCGGCGCGGAAACGCGGTGCGATATGTCCTTTGTGCTCGATGGTGAGATAGGAGATGCAGGCGCGCGCGTCGATTTCGTAAGGCGCCGTGAACGCGTTCGTAGGGCAGACATCGAGACAACGGCGGCAGGCGCCGCAGTGGTCCTCTTCGCCCGAGTCCGCTTCGATCTCCGCCGTGGTGAAGATCGAGCCAATGAACAGCCACGACCCGAATTCGCGCGACACGAGATTGGTGTGCTTGCCTTGCCAGCCGAGGCCGGCTTTCGCCGCGAGCGGCTTCTCCATCACCGGGGCGGTGTCGACGAAGACCTTCACGTCGCCGCCGGCGAGCGCCTGGACGCGGCCGGCAAGCGTCTTGAGCTTCGCCTTGATCGCGTCGTGATAGTCCGCGCCCTGCGCATAGATCGAGATCGCGCCGCGTGACGGCTCATCGAGAGCCGCGAGCGGGTCGACGCCCCGCCCATAATTCAGCCCGAGCAAGATCACGCTGCGCGCCTCCGGCCACAACGCTTGGGGGGCCTTGCGGCGATCGGCGGTGTCGGCGAGCCAGGTCATGTCGCCATGCCGGCCCTCGGCCAGAAACTGGTCGAGCGCGGCGCCCGCACCAGGCGCCGGCTCCGCCGACGTGAAGCGCGCGGCATCGAAGCCGAGCCCCTCGGCCGCCTCGGTGATCTGCGATTTGAGCGCTTGCGCCATGCCCATCGATATCCGGGCGTCGTCCTCAGAAATCGAGGTCGGCATAAGTCCCCGAGGGGGTGAAGCCCGCGACGCGGTCCTGTAGCAGCGACCTGAAGGACGGCCGC
>DATKZM010000037.1:0-105466 GCA_035527975.1 Alphaproteobacteria bacterium
CAGCGCCACGGTCAGGCTCTGGGCCTTGGTGCCCAGCGCCTCGCGCGAATTGCCGAAATCGAGCAGCACCGGGCTGCCGTCGGCGCGGACATAGATATTCGCCGGCTTGATGTCGCGGTGCAGGATGCCGTTGGCATGGACTTCGGCCAAGGCTTCAAGGATCGGATCGAAGATGGCGCGGAAAGCCGGCTCGACTAGTGTGCCGACACGGCCCAGATGCTGGTGCAGGCTTTCGCCCTCGACATACTCCATCACCATGTAGGCGGTGCCGTTCTCCTCGAAGATATCGGTCACCGGCACGATGCCCGGATGCCTGAATTTGGCGAGCGTGCGCGCCTCCTTTGCAAAACGCCGCAGGCCACGCTCGTAGTCGTCGTCGCTGTCCGCCCGCGGGCGCAATGTCAAGTGGTCCTGCTCGCGCACCGCGATCTGGTCGGGCATGTATTCCTTGATCGCAACTTTCTGGTCGAGCCCTTTATGGCTGCCCAGATAGGTCAGCGCGTAGCCGCCCGCGCCCAGAACGCTCTCGATGCGATAGAGATCCCGGAGCACGGTGCCCTGCGGTAACGCATTTTTGTGCTCTTGCTGTGCCAGTCCTGCCTCGTGAGGTTGCGACCGCCCGCCGGCCGTTCATACCCGCGCAAAAATCATTCGCGATCCCGAGCGCCCGGCGCCTGCGCGGCTGGGTCCCCTCTCAATTGCGAGCCCAGCCTCACCACACGGCAGCATTGTTCGCGAGATTCCGGTTGTTGCCCCCGGTTTCACAACACCTTGGCTGCACCTTGGCCGCGCACAGCGTTGATAATACTGCAAAAAGACAAAACAAGCTACGTTCCGCACCTTGGAGGGCCAATGCCCAAGTCACGACGCTTGGTTTGCGCTTTCCCGGAGCGTCCGGGCGGCCTCCAACACAGCATCCACAATGAACTGGTAACCAGTGCAGCGGCAGATATTGCCGCTTAGATAGTCCCTGACCTCGACTTCCGACGGATCAGGGTTTTCCGCCAGCAGAGCCTGGGCAGCCATCAAGAAGCCCGGCGTGCAGAAACCGCATTGCAGTGCATGCCGTGCTTTGAAGGCAAGCTGCAAGGGATTGAGCTTATCGCCCTCGGCCAAGCCCTCGACGGTCTCTATCACGCAACCGTTGGCCTGAACCGCCAGCATCGAGCACGAATGCACCGGTGCGCCGTCGACGATGATCGTGCAGGCGCCGCAGGCGCCGTGCTCGCAGCCCAGATGGGTTCCCGTGAGCTCGAGGTCCTCCCGCAGAAAATCCGCCAGCGTTCGCCGCGCTTCGACCTCCCGGCTATAGGCTTCGCCATTGACCACGAGATCGACCAAAAGCGCGTGCACCGGTTCGACCATGATCTAGCCCTGTCCTGCTGCCCGGTCGGCGGCCTTGCGCAACGCCTGTCGGACAAGCGGTGCGGCGATCGACCGGCGATAGTCCGAGGTGGCGTGCAGATCGCTGCCGGGCTCGATGCGACCGGCAACGTCGCGCGCCAATTCGGCGAAAGTTTCGTCATCGGTTTCACACGATTGCGACAGGTCCTCAAGGTCGAATGTGATCGGCGTTTCGCCCACGCCGCCGAGACCGATCCTGGCCGCCGTCATCAGGCCTTCATCATCGAGGGTAACGGCGCAACCGACCGCAACCAGGGCAAAATCGCCGTGCCGACGGGCAAGCTCTTCGAAGGCAAAGCCGGTCCGCGGCGGCGGCGCCGGCAGACGAACTTCAATGACCAGTTCATCGTCCTGGATGGCGGTGGACAACGCAGCCTCGAAGAAATCGTCTGCGGCGACGCGCCGCTCCCCGCGCTTGGAGCCGATCAGCAGTTCCGCGCCCAGCACTTTTGCGCAGACCGGCAGCTCGCCGGCCGGGTCCGCGTGGCAGAGGGAGCCGGCGATCGTGCCACGACTGCGGGTCGCCGGGTGCCCGATGAAACGGGCTGCCTCGCCAAAAAGCGGGGCCGCGGCGGCAAGACCATCGTCGTCGAGCAAAGCGCGCTGACGCACGGTCGAACCGATACAGAGTGTGTCCTCGTCTTGGCGCCAGCGGGCCAGTTCCGCGATGCGGCCGATATCGATCAAGACCGCCGGCCGGGCGACGCGCAATGCCAGCATCGGCATCAGGCTCTGGCCGCCGGCAATGATCCGCGCCTCATCGCCGTACTCCGCCAGAAGCGCCGTGGCTTCACCGACGCTGTCCGGGGCCGCATAGGCAAAGGGCGGCGGCTTCATCGGGCGCTCACGCCTGGAGTCGCGCCTGGCTTCCTCCGCGCCGCGGCGATCAGGTGAAAGAGATCGCTCTCGGAAAACGGCACCTGGCGGAGCCGAACATCGCTCGGCTGGAGCGCGTCCTCCACGGCTGCTGCGATCACGGCTGGCACCGGGATCGTGCCGCCCTGCCCGGCGCCCTTGAGGCCCAATGGATTGAGCGGGCTCGGTGTCGCAACATAGTCGATGTCGACCCGCGGCATATCCACCGTCGTCGTCATCAGATAGTCCATGAAGGTCCCGGTGAGGATCTGGCCGTCTTCGTCGTAATGCACCTTCTCAAAGAAGGTGTTGCCGATGCCGAGCGCGATGCCGCCAAGCACTTGCCCGTCGGTGATGAGGGGGTTGATCAGATTGCCGAAATCCTCGACCGCCGCGTATTTGAGGATCGCGACCTTGCAGGTCGAGAGGTCGACCTCGACGACCGCGGCATGACAGCCGGTGGCAAACGTATTGGTGGCCGGGGAAAAGCTGCCAACCGTGCTCATACCCGGGCCGAATTCCCGCAGCGCCAGCGGTGCGCCGGATTCCCCGAGCGAGGTTTCGACGATGTCCTCAAGCGAAATGCCGCGCGATGGATCGTCCGACACGATCACGCCGCCGCCCCGCATTTCAAGCTTGTCCGTCGGCGACTGCAAAAGCGCGCCGGCAAAGGCAAACGCGCGGGCCCTTAACTGCTGTGCCGCCTGGTGCACCGCAGAGCCGGTGACCACGCCGGCGCGGCTGGCAAAGGTGCCGATGCTGTAGCGCACCTCCTCGGTGTTGCCCGCAATAACGCGAACGCGCTCAAAGGGAATATCGAATGCATCGGCAGCGATCTGGGCAAAGGCGGTCTTCTGGCCTTGGCCTTGCGAGGGCGTGCCCATGCGCACGGTGAGCGAGCCGTCGCGCTCGATCGACATGCCGACCTCCTCGAAGGGGCCGAGGCCGGTATCCTCCACGCAGCAAGCAAGGCCGATGCCGACGAAGCGGCCCTGCGCTCGGAGCTTGCTTTGTTCCTTGCGCCGACCGTCGTAATCGATCATTTCCAGCGCCCGTTCCAGCAGCGCCGGCACGTTGCCGCTGTCGTAGGTGCGACGGGTCCCGTCCCGAGAAATGAAGCCGAGTTCGTAGGGGTATTCATCCGCCGGGATCAGGTTCGCCCGGCGCAGTTCCGCCGCGTCGATCCCCATCTCACGTCCGGCAAGGTCAAGCAGGCGTTCCATGACGAAGCAGGCCTGGGGTCGGCCGGCGCCCCTGACGGGCCCCACAGGCACGGTGTTCGTATAGACGACATCACACTCGACCGAAAAGTTGGGCACCTTGTAAGGCCCCGGTATGTTTACCGCCGTCAGCAGCGGCACAACGGGCCCCCACGGCACATAAGCGCCGGTGTCGTGGAGAAATCGGCCCCGCAGCCCTAGGATTTTGCCGTCGCCGTCCAACGCCATTTCCAGCGTGTGGATCTGGGTTCGCTCGTGATAGGCGGCGATCAGATGTTCGGCCCGGTCCTCGATCCACTTGACCGGGCGGGCGAGCATGCGGGCAAGGACGGGGATCAACAGGTCCTCGGGATAGGTGAGCCCCTTGTAGCCGAAGCCGCCGCCCACATCGCCGTTCAAAACCTGGACTGCGCTCTCGTCGAGCTCGAGTGCCTGGGCGATGGCGGCGCGGTGCACGTAGGGAACCTGCGATACGTTCCAGACGACAAGCTTTTCCTGAAGCTGGTCCCACGAGGCGACAACGCCGCGGGTCTCCATCGCCTGCCCGGCGCCCCGCTGGATGGAAAGCCTGTCGCGAACGATGTGTTGGGCGCGCGCGAATGCCTGGTCGGTGTTGCCGGTCGCCAGTTTGATCTGCGTCGCCCGGTTGGACGGCACGTCGCCGTGCACGAGAGGCGATCCGTCGATCAATGCTTTTTCGAGATCGATGACGGCCGGCTGTTGATCGTAGTCGATCTCGACCAGGTCGGCGCCGTCCTCCGCCAGGTAACGATTGGCGGCGACGACAGCAACGATGGGCTCGCCCACATAGCGGACCTCGCCATTGGCAAGGACAGGTGGCTCCCTCGGATCGGGAAGTGCGGCGTTCGGGTGACAGTCGGGAAGGATCCGGGCGGCGGGCGGCAGGTCCTGGGCCGTGACCACGGCCACCACGCCCTCCATGGCGCGGGCCTTTTCCACATTCACGTTGATCTTTGCTCGCGCTGCCGCACTGCGCACGATGGCGACGTGAAGCATACCGGTGAAACGAATGTCATCGATGTACCGCCCGCGGCCTTTTAGGAGCGCATCGTCCTCGGCGCGAGCCTGGCGCTTGCCGAACAGGGTCATGCCCGCCGCCTCACCGGACCTGCCCGGCCGCCAACGGCCTGTCGTCAGGCGTTGGCATGGCTGGCAATGAAGTCGAGAACGATGTCGGCGACCTCATCCGGCTTTTCGATAAAGGGGATATGTCCGCCCTTTGGCATCTCCCGCAGCTCGGCGCCCGGTATCCGCTCGGCGATGAGCTCGCTCAAAGCCAGCGGAATAAGATTATCGTTGGGCGCGCCGATGACCAGGGTGGGCGCCTTGATGTTGCCGAGGCGCTCAGTAAACTTCGGCTCGTTCTCCTGGCCCGGCAGACAGCGCCCCCAGGCAAGCACCGAGCGGACGAATTCCAGGTACATCTCCGAAGAGTTCTGCTTGATGATCTTCTGATTTGCGAGCATCTGCTCGTAGCCGACCTCGGAATTGAGGAACTCCCGGCTCAGGGTCCAAAGCGCCATATAGTCGGCGACCTCGGCGTTCAGTCCCAAACGCTCGATAAGGCGCATGCGAAGATCGAAGTTCAGCTCCGCGGCACGATCGAGTTCGCTGAAACCGCCGACAATAATCAACGACTTGACGAGTTCCGGGGCCTGCTCGGCCAGAGCGAGCGCCATCGAACCGCCGAGCGACGAGCCGAGCACGTGCATTCTGCCAACGTCGAGCGTCTTGATCAGCGCGACGAAGTCTTCGGCCCAGGCCTCGACGGTATAAGGCGGATCCGACTTCGTTGATTGGCCGATACCGCGCGGGTCGACGGCATGGACCATCACCTTTTCCGACAGCCTTGGAACCGCACGCCGGTAATATTGGTGGTCGAGACCGAGGCCGGGGATCAGGAGGAGCGGCTCGCCCGCTCCGGAGACGACGTAGTGAAGCTCGGCATCATTCACATTCGCAACGGGCAAGGTCTGTCACCTTCGAACAGGGATCGGTCATCGAACAGACTATCATACCGTCGCGGACCCGAGTACCGGTACGGACGGCGGAGGGAAGACCATCCGTGACATCCGACGCGCGACTCGGCGCCTGTATTCGGCGGAGGAGAACATCCGGACCGTGCTGGACGGCCTGCGCGTCGCGGCCAGGATCGCGGTTCGTGTCTATGTTTGGCTGCCAAATCTGTTAGCCTTCACGTCGCGGGACCGTGGACGACTAGGTGCCGCCGGGCGGCGGCGGGTGTCCCCGCGGCACAAGTAATTTGGCCGGCTGAGAACGCCCCGATCAACGGGATCCGGTCTGGCCAAGCACAATAATGCGACCGGGAGGATGACATGAGCTTGCTGACCATCAAAACGAACCACGCTGCGGCCGCGGCGGCTGTGGCCGGCGCACTGTTTGCGGCCGCGCCGACGGCGGCACAAAGCGTCGGCATCGGATCCACCAAGGGCGGCGCGACAGCGCAGGTCACGGCCGGGATATCGAAAGTCGTTTCGGCCCATTCCGGCATGCAGATGCGGCCACAGCCGATGGGCGGCACGCAGCAATACATTCCCCTGGTCAATGCAGGCGAGCTCGAATTCGGCGTATCCAATGCGATGCAGGCCTATATGGCGTTCACCGGCACCGGCCTGGCCAAAGGCAAGAACTACCCAAACCTGCGGGTCGTCGCGACGCTGATGACCTTTCGGGTCGGCATGTTCACTGCCAAAAAGTCAGGTATCAAGTCGATCGCCGGGTTGAAGGGCAAACGCGTGCCGGGCAAGTTTTCGGCATCGCCGCTCTTCCGGTTCCTTGTCAGCGCAAATCTGGCCAATGCAGGCATCAGCTACGACGATGTCAAAATGGTGCCACAGACGGCCCTGCGTCAGCACTGGCAGGCCTTTGCACAAGGCAAGATCGATGTGGCGATCGGCGCGATCGGCTCCGGCGTCATAAAGAAGATGGACGCCGCGGTCGGGGGGATCGAATTCTTGGATATGTCGACCAGCGACGCCGCGCTCGCGCGTACCCTGAAATTCGCGCCGCGGACATACATCAAGGTTGTGAAGCCGGGCAAACCCTTCGTCGGTATCACCAAGCCGACAAATGCGATCCATTTCGACTACCTCTTGTGGGCGCACAAGGGCGTGTCCGACAAGGTCGTTATCGCGGTCACCAAGGCGCTCCACGACCATGAGAAGGAACTGCACGGCTTCAGCCCGTTGTGGCGCAGCCATCGATCCAAGCGCATGGGCAAGAGCTTCGGTCGGGAGATGCCGTATCACCCGGGCGCGATTGCTTACTACAAGAAGATCGGGATCTGGCCGGCCAAATAGCCGGCGGATGGCGGGTGTGCGCCGGCTTCGGTAGATGACCACCGTCGACTTCGAAACATGTTCGGGCCCGCGGCCATAGAACCCGAACGCGGTGGACCGGGCGCCATGGCGCGGCTGGCGTCGTGGCTCGGTTTTGGCATTGCCTTGATCGTGATCGCCATCGCCGCCGATGTCCGCTTTTTTCTGGGCCTAACGATCCTCGACGAGCAGGCGATCGCATTGGCCCTGGGCCTCGCGCTGTCGGTCGTTTTCCTGACAATACCCATCGGGCGTGTGGCGGTGGCGGGGCCGCCGCCCGCCTATGATGTCGCGCTGGGCGTGGTGGCGTTGGTGGCGGGGTGCTGGGTCGCTTATCGTTTCGCGACCGTCTCGGCCAATTTCTTCGATCACCGGACCGAGGCGTTCATCGCATCGCTGGTTCTAATTCCCCTGGTGTTCGAGGCGCTCCGGCGAACGGCGGGCTTGCCGCTCGTGATCATTCTCGCAACGTTCCTCGCCTACGGCCTGTTCGGCGATCTGGTCCCCGGGACGCTGCAAGCGCGGGTTACCGACTTCTACCGGTTGTTCGCATATCTGACAGGCGACAATGTCGCGCTGCTCGGACTGCCGCTCAAAATTATCGTCACCATCGTGGTCATGTTCATGGTGATGGGCCAGCTTTTGGCCCGATCCGGCGGCTCGGAATGGTTCACGGATATTTCCATGTCGCTGATGGGCCGGACCCGCGGCGGCCCCGCCAAGATCGCGGTGATGGCCTCCGCGCTGTTCGGGTCGATCTCAGGAAGCGCGGTTTCGAACGTCGCCTCGACCGGCTTGGTCACAATTCCGCTGATGAAGCGCAGCGGATACTCGGCCACCTCAGCAGGCGCACTCGAAGCCGTGGCCTCGACCGGCGGGCAGATCATGCCGCCGATCATGGGCGCGGCGGCCTTCCTCATGGCCGAATTTCTGGACGCCAGCTACACCGAGGTCATTCTGGCGGCGCTGGTTCCCTCGCTGCTCTACTACGTGTCGGTATTCGTGCAGGCCGATCTGGAGGCCGCGCGTAACAACATAGCGGCGATAGCGGCCGATGAAATCGAGCCCATCGGCAAGGTCCTGGCCGGAGGTTGGTATTTCCTGGCCCCGTTTGCGGTGCTGATCGTAGCGCTCTTTCGCTTCAACAGAACGCCGACGGAGGCGGCCCTGTGGGCGTCGGTCGTGCTGCTCGTGGTCGGCTACCGCGGCTATAAGGGCCACCGGCTGACGCCATCGGTCGTTCTGGCCTCGCTCAAGACCGCCGGTCAGACTTCGGTCGGCATCATCGTGATCGGTGCCATGTCGGGTCTGATCATCGGCCTGATCGAGCGTTCGGGCCTTGGTTTCGGGCTCACATTCCTGCTCGTTCAGGTCGGTCAGCAAAGCTTGTTCCTACTCCTCCTCCTGACCGCGCTGGTCTCGATCATCCTCGGCATGGGGATGCCTACGACGGCGATCTATTTCCTGGTCGCCACCCTCGCGGCGCCACCACTTATCAAGCTTGGCGTCAACCCGTTCGCGGCGCATCTGTTCGTGCTCTATTTCGGGCTTTTGTCGATGATCACGCCGCCGGTGGCGATCGCCGCGTTCACCGCCGCCTCCATGGCTGGCAGCCCGCCGATGCGCACGGCCGTCGTCGCTATGCGCTACGGTTGGCCGGCCTTCGTCCTGCCGTTTGTTTTTGTGATGGCGCCGGCGCTGATTGGGCACGGCACAACGCTCGAGGTGCTTCGCGCGGTCGCTGCTGCAGGTGTGGGTATCTGGGTGACCTCGCTTGGTATCGCCGGCTGGTTCGCGGGAAGATTGGGATTGCCGTCGCGCGTTCTCCTGATTGCCACGGGCGTTGCCATGCTGGTTCCGCCGCCGGTTGCCGGTTTCGCCTGGCTTGACCTGGTTGGGATCGTGCTTGCCGCGCTGGTGATAGGTGGCGAGTTGATTGCCAGCCGGCGAGCGGCTGGTCGCAAGGGCTGGCGGCCCCGGTGGATGACGACACGCAGCAATTCAGCGATGGAGGACCGCGAGCGGTGAGCTACGCTGTCCCAGCCGGGTGGAGCAGGGTTAGGACCGCTTGAGCCGGAGCATGGCGCGTTTGGGGATATCGAACGCCGGCAGGTCGGCCTCCTTCCACGACTCGAGCGCCTTCATCATAAGGTCCATATGCGGCAGCGAGAAGACGCCCTCGGCGACGCTTTGGGTCGCGTCGATGACGAGCTTGCTGCCGAACGGCAGCCGGGTGTCGCCCGAGCCGAGGGCCGGGTCCATGTTCGAGCGGATATAGACGTCGTCTATTATGTCGGTGTCGCGATGCGGCATGTAACGCGCGTTCAGCGCCCAGTCGACATGCAGCGGATCGCGAATGTCGATGTCGTCGTCGACCACTGTAATGCGCTTATGCGGGCTGAAATTGGCGATCAGCCGCCCGATCTTCTTTGCGTGTCCGGGATGGCTGGGCGTCATGGCCACTATGACATGGCCCAGAATTCCGCCGAAATGCCGGTCGACATAAACGTCGGATACGGCAGTCTCGCCGAGATCGTGGCGGATCGTCTTCAGTATGACCGCCGATTGGGTCAGGCTCTGCAGCACCGTGCTCTCGCTGGGCGGCATCTGGCTGGTAAGCCCGTAATAGATCGGATCCTCGCGGTGCGTGATGGCGGTAATGCGCACCACCGGCTTTTCACCCACCGCTCCGACATAGCCCACCATCTCGCCGAACGGACCCTCGGTCGCCTTCTGGCCGGGCAGCACCTCGCCCTCGATGATGATCTCCGAATTGGCCGGGACCATAATGTCGCTGGTTTTACATTTGACCAGCTCCACCGGCTCGCCCTTAAGACCGCCGGCGATCTCTATCTCGTCGGAGCCAAAGGGCATATTGGCGACCGTGGCCAGGTGGACCACCGGTTCGGTGCCGATCACCCAGGCGATCGGCGCCGGCTTGCCCTGGTCGAGCCAGGTGCTGGCCTGCATGAAGCCGTGGCGGCCCGGGTTGAGGTTGCTCACGACGTCGCGCGGGCCGCGCACCATGGTGCGGTAGACGCCCATGTTCTGGACGCCGTCGGTGGTTCGCGTGACGGTGATGGTTGTGATGTAGGGGGCGGCGTCCTTGCCGGGCGTCCAGGTCGGGATCGGCAGCTTGGTGAGGTCGGCTTCCTCGCCCATCAGCACGACCTCGTGGCAGGGCGCGGCCGTGACGGTCTTGGGCTTGATCGGGTGCAAGAGCGCGGAGATCCACTTATCGTTGATCTCCTCAGGAGCGACGCCGAGCGCCAGCGCATAGGTGTGGGTGGAGGCGCCGAGCACGCCGGTGGCCAATCGGAACTCGGAGCCTTCCACATCCTCGAACAAGAGCCCGAAACGGCTGTCCTCGGGCAGCGCCTGAAAGGCCCATTTCGCCATGCAGGCGGGCTCCCAGCTGCGATCGACAGTCTTATGCACGCGGCGCAGCCGGCCCTGCTGCTCTGAGACAGCGATGAAATCGCGGAAGTCGCGGATTGCCATAATCTTTCCTCTCGCCGGTGGCGGCACGACGCCTATTCAGGCTCTGACTGAAGGAGCCCCTTGCCGAGCCATGGTCGCGCCACAACCCGTCAATGCAACTGTGTAGTCATTGACGCGCCAAACAGCCTCGGCGCGCGCATGATCGGGGGATCAGTCAGATTGCCATCGGAACGGCACGTGTTCCACATCTCCAGCAAGATCGCGGTATCGGTGGCGCTGGCCGGCAGAAATTCGCTGACGGTCAAACCGGTGCCCTGCATGCCGGCCTGGCCCAGCGCGTCGACGGCCCGCGGTCGGTCAAGCCGCAGGACAGGGGCCACGACATCACAGGGGATCGACGATCGAAGCGCGGTGCACATCGACAATGATGAAGGCGGTGTGCGAGGGATCCAGCCGCTCACCAAGCATTTTCGGAATCAATGGGTCCATGGGTCAGGTGTTCCCCTTGTCGGCGGCAACAAACCAATCCGCGATCTGGCTGCCGGTCATGAAGATCGTATCATCGCGCGCCAGCAGGTCATCGAGCATCCTCTCCAGATAGCCGACCCGATGCGGTACGCCGATCAGATGCGGATGCAGGCCGAGTGCCATGACGCGCGGATTATGCTCCAACTCGCGCTCAAAGGCCGCGACCGTGTCGGTCATGCGCCGGTGCATCTCCGGCGAGGCGTGCTTCTCAATCGCATAGATGATGCTGTCGTTGACCTCCAAATTGTATGGCATGGCGATCAGCGGGCCGCCCTTGGCGGTCATCCACAACGGCAGATCGTCGACCACCCAATCACAGACATAGTCGACGCCCAAAGCTTGGAGGATGTCGGGCGTGTCGACGCTTTCCCTCAGGCCAGGCGAGAGCCAGCCGCGCGTCTTCCGGCCGGTGAAGCCCTCCAGCTTGTCCAGTGCCGCCTGGATCAGCGCGGTCTCGTCCTCCTCGGCCTGCATCGATTTCTGGTGCATGCCGTGGCCGATGAACTCCCAGCCCGCCTGCAGCATCGCCTCGGCGCATTGCGGATAGGCGTCGATAACGCCGGCATTGATCGAGGTGCTGGCCGGCACGCCGCGGTCGGCGAAAAGATCGAGGATGCGCGGCATGCCGCAGCGCATGCCGTACTCGGCCCAGGAATAGTTGGGGATATCGGGCACGTGTTCGACGCCGTGCGGCGCGGTGATGATCTTGCGCGGCATGGCGTGCTCGAAACGCCAGTGCTCGACATTGACCACCAGATGCACGATCAGCGGTCTGCCGTCGGGCGGCGCGAGCTTCTTGCGCGCGTTCGACATCTGGTAGGGGATGCGTGGGTTGGTCATGCGCTCGTTCCCGTCATGCGATCGCCCTGGTCCAACCGCTGTCAGCGGTCAGCGGGGTACCGAGCCGCCACATATTCTTACTACATTTTCAAAAACTCAAAGGGACATCGAGTTCCATATGTCACCTAATATTCGCCGGCAGATATGGGCACAATTGATTGTCCGCAATGGGCCATGTGTGCGCGCGTTAAGCCGATCAGCGCTCTGGCCAAGTGTCCAAACGTATCTGCCGCGTCGCCGGCGCGCATTGCCGCAATACTTTCGGCACATCTTGCGCTGCGCGCGGCCAATGTTGGCGAGTTCGCCGCCAGGGATCCCAATGGCTTCTGGCGGCGCCATGCGTGCCCTATCCCAATCGGAACATCTTCTGCACCGCTATTCGAACTCGACGGATTTCCCGGACAGCGACACCCGCAAGGTGAAACTGCCTTCGTTCATCAACCACGGCAGGACCTGGAACTTGCGTGCGCCCGAACTGTGCATCGGATCGGCTTCGGCGATTTTGATGGCGTCAGCCAACGTGTCGGTTCGCAGGATGATGAGGCCCTTGCCGGTCCAATCGCTGCCAGTCTCGTCCGACAGCGGCCCGGCCGCCATGAGGATGCCCACGCTTTCAAGCTTCTTCTGGTAGTCCAGATGGACACCCAAGACCTCGCGGACTTTGTCCTTGTCGCCCGCGGGCTCGGTCAGCACGACGAAGAACTCTCGGGCGAGGAGCCCGGTGGCCCGGGCCTTCTCCACGCGGTCGCGCCAGGTTTGGGGATCGCTCATAGGACCGCTCATAGGCTCGCTCCGTTGGATTGGTTATAGGGAAAAGCCTGTCGTTAGCTCAGATTGGCTTGTAGCAGTTCCAGTGATGCTGCCACCTTGTCATGCGTGCGCTCGGTGTGCTCACGGCACAACCTCCGCGCCGCTGCCGGGTCCCGGTCGAGCGCGGCGCGCATGAGGGCCTCGTGTTCCGCCAGATCGTCTCTGGGTTGCTCCATGAAGCGGATCGAAAGCGCGACGTAGCGTTCGCCCTGGTCGAACAACGAATCGAAAATAGAAATCAACAATGGCGAGGCACACGCCGCGACCAGCGCCGAGTGGAAGCCGCGATGTTCGGCTCGCCAATGATCCTCGATACGCGGCGCCTCACCGGGTGAGCTCTTCGACTGCTTCGACAAGCGGTGGAAAGCGCCGAGAACGTCGGCTTCCCAGCCAGCGTCGCCGCGTTCGATCGACCAGGTCAGCCCGAGTGCTTCGGTCTCGATCCTGACTTGCGTCAGATCGTGGAGGTGATCGATGGATACCGGCGCCACCCGAAACCCCTTCATCTTCTCCAGCATAACCAACCCTTCGGAATGCAGCTGAATCAGTGCTTCCCGAATTGGGCTGAAGCCGACTTGATAAGTCTCGCGCAATTCCTCCAGGCGCAGCCGCTGGTTGGGCGCGAGACGCCCCGCAATGATTTCAGCGCGGATAAGCTTGAATGCGCGGCCCGCAAGCGTATCGACCTCGTGCCCGGCTGAAGGGCGCCTGGATGTTGGTAGATCGGGGCCTGAGGCATGCGGGGTCATTTTCTATCGCTCATTTCCAACCGGCTCTATCGCTCATTTCGAACCGGGCATCAGAGTTCCCGGCTGGCTGATGCAGCGCAAAACAATATCTGTCTGTTTTGCGAAAAACAATGGGATTTTCGAAAATCTATTGACAGTCGTGAAGATCGCGCCCTAGCATCTTCAGACGCCCGGCTGGCGGCAGGCGGCGGGTGGTTCAAGCAAACACCCCGCACGACGTCTGCCACATTGCGCCCTAGACAATATGGCGCCACGCCGGTCCGGGTCGGCCATCGATTTTGGTGGCGAAGGGATTCGGCAAACGGGGATTCGAACAATGAACACATTGAAGCAATTGTCGGCTGGCCTGGCGGCGATCGGCCTGGCGACGGCTGGCCTGGCGGCTCAGACCGGGACGGCTCTGGCCGAGAAGAAGCTGGTCGACGTGACCTTCTCGCTTGACTTCATCGTGCTTGGCCGACACGCGCCCTGGTACGTCGCGCTGGCAAAGGGCTACTACAAGCAGGAAGGCCTGAACGTGAAGATCATCCCCGGCAGGGGCAGCGCCCAGGTGATGCAGGCCGTGCAGTCCGGGCTCGCCCAGATCGGGTTCGTCGATGTCCCAGGTGTGGCGCTGGCGCGCGCCAGCGGGTCGACGATCAAATTGGTGGCCGTGAACTACCAGAAAGCGCCCTACGCGATCTTCTCGCTCAATCCCGGCGCCAATGTCACCACGGCAAAGCAGCTCGAAGGGCTGACGCTCGGCAGCGGCGCCGGCAGCTTCACACCCAAGGTCATCCGCGGCTTCATGGTCCAGAACGGGCTCGATCCCAAGAAGCTCAAGATTGCCAACGTGGCGCCGCCGGCGCGGGGCGGCATGCTGTTGTCGCGCAAGATTCCGGCAATCGAGTTCTTCGTGATGGCCCAACCGGGGCTGACGCGCGGCGCCATGGGCGTCAAGGCCAAGCTCAGCACCTACCTGCTCGGCAATCATGGCCTGCAGCTCTATTCCAACGGGATCGGCGCGACCGAGGCCTATATCAAGAAGAACCCCCAGGTCATGAAAGGTTTCGTGCGGGCGTCCCTACGCGGCTGGAAGGACGCACTCGCGAACCCGGCCGAGGCAGCCGATCTCCAGCGCCGCTACGCCAAGGGGCTGAAGCGCGACATCATCATCGCCGAGATCGGCGTGTTGCGGACCCTGGCGGTGACCCCGGACACGCAGAAAAACGGCCTTGGCTGGTACGACCCGGCGAAGATGAAGGTGAGCCTCGACTTCGTTAAAAAATATGTCGGCATCAAGGGCAAGGCGCCCAAGGCCGAGGACCTCTACGTGAACGGGTTCCTTCCCGCGACGCCGATCCGGCCGTAGGCTGAAAGCCCCCCGCCGATGAACGAACTCGCGGTGCAGATGGCCGAACCGGAGACGATGATCCCAGCCGATTCGGAACCATTCGGCCGTTTTGAGAATGTCCAGATGGTGTTCGAGCGGTCCCGCCAGGACCCGCTCGTCGCCATCGAGGACATCTCGTTCGACATCGATGCCGGTCAGCTCATCTCATTGCTGGGACCGAGCGGCTGCGGGAAGACGACGTTCCTTCGCATTGCGGCCGGTCTCACGCGGGCGACCGGCGGCGTGGTTCGTATCCGCGGCGTGGACGTGACCAAACCACAGGACGATTTCGGCTTCGTCTTCCAGAGCCCGAACCTGATGCCCTGGCGCAACGTGCTCGACAACGTGTTGTTTCCAATGGAGGTCAAGCGCCGCCGGAATGCCGCGGCCAAGGCGCGCGCCGCGGAGCTGTTGGAGTTGGTCGGGCTTGCCGGCTTTGAGAAGGTTCGGCCGGCGGAACTCTCCGGCGGTATGCAACAACGCGCGGCGCTCTGTCGCGCGCTCATCCATGAGCCGTCGCTGCTGCTGATGGACGAGCCCTTTGGTGCGCTGGACGAACTCACGCGGATGGAGATGAACGATCTGCTGCTGGAGATCCGCCAGGTGACGGGGGCCACCACGCTATTCGTCACGCACAGTATCAGCGAGGCGATCTATCTTTCCGACCGGGTGGTCGTGTTCAGCAAAAGGCCGGCTAATATCGCCGATTTGCTGGAGATCGATATGGTGTATCCGCGCTCGGCGGAGCTTCGCTACGTGCCCGAGTTCACAGAATTCGAACACCGGGCGAGCATTGCGCTCGGCATCTCGCGATGAGCGGCGATCGGGATGAACGGCGTATCGTGATGAGGTGCGCGCTGCCATGAAAGCGGTTTATCTGACCCGCAGCCTTTACCCGATCGCCGGCACGGCGGCGATCATCGTGTTGTGGCAGCTCTACGTTGATTTGTTCGAAGTCTCGGTGGTGGTCCTGCCGAGCCCCTTCAAGGTGCTCCTCGCCATGATCGAGGAATGGCGCCTGCTGTTGTCGGAAAGCTGGGTGACGCTGCTGGAGTGCGTCTACGGCTTTGCGCTCGCCGTGGGCCTTGGCATCCCAATCGCCGTCGCGGTCACGAGCTCGCGGATCCTCAACCTCACCTTCTATCCGATCCTGATCGCGAGCCAATCGGTGCCGAAAGTGGCGATCGCGCCGATCATCCTGGTCTGGTTCGGGCTGGGCATCGAATCGAAGCTGGTGATCGCCTTCCTCGTGGCGTTTTTCCCGATTGTCGTCGACACGGCAACGGGCCTGCGCGCGACCCCGCCCGGTCTGCTCGATCTCGCGCGTTCGCTCAAGACGTCGCCGCTGCAAACCTTCATCAAAATCCGCTTCCCGGCCGCCCTGCCCTTCATCTTCTCGGGCGCCAAGGTCGCGGTGACACTCGCGGTGATCGGCGCCGTGATTGGCGAGTTCGTTGGCGCCGATTCGGGGCTTGGCAATCTGCTGCTGACCGCGAATTCCCAGCTCGACGGTGCGCTCGCCTGGGCCGCGCTGGTGTGGCTGAGCGTGCTGGGGATCTTGCTTTTCGCGCTGGTGGTCATCGCAGAGCGCTTGCTGATGCCCTGGGGCATCGAGGGATCCCAACACTGAGGGGGGTGTGGAATGTCCAATGACACACACGGGAATGACAATGAAGAGGGCGCCATGAACGTGAAAGACTTCGTTCCCAACCTGCCTGACGGCGTGGGGGATCTGAGTGAGGTTTTGCTCAAGGCCGACGCGATCCCGTGGCGTGAGAAGACGCTGAAGGGGCTGCACGAAAAGGTGCTCTGGCGTGACGAAGACAGCGGGTCCTCGATTGCACTGATCCGGTTTGAAAAGGGTGTGGGAATCCCGTCGCCGCATTCGCACGCCTCCAATCAGTTCATGTTCTGCCTGGAGGGCAAGTACGAGTACACGAAAACCGGGGTGACGCTAAATCCGGGGAGCTTTTATTGGAACCCGAAGGGTCACGTACACGGGCCGACGATGGCGCACGAGGAGACGATCGTGCTGGAAATGTATGACGGGCCGCACTATCCCCAACGACCGGACTGGTACGAATCCGACGAGGATATGCGCTAAGGCGCGGGGCCAGGACGGGCGACCATGACCACGACCATGCGAATCGAAAGGCAGGCGCTGTGCGGCTTTGTCGCCCGGCTGTTCGGCGCCGTGGGCCTGCCGGAGGAGGAAGCAGGTTACGTCGCCGAGACACTGGTCGAGGCGGACGAACAGGGAATAGCCTCGCACGGGGTCATGCTGGTGCCGATGTATCTCGACCGCATTCGCAACGGCTCGATCTCGCTCGAGACGCACGGCACGGTTATGGTTGATCACGGGGCGGTTGGCGTCATCGATGCGGGCAACGTTCTCGGCCAATTGACCGCGCGGCAGGCGGTGGCGCTGACCTACAAAAAAGCAAGGGCTCACGGACTCGGACTGGTCACCGTCCGCAACGGTTTTCATTTCGGCACTGCCGGCCGGTTCGCGCTCGATCTCGCTGCTTTGGGGACGATCGGGATTGTCATGTGCAACACGCGCCCGTTGCTCCCGGCGCCGGGCGGAAGCGAGGCGATGGTCGGCAACAATCCGCTAGCGATCGCCATGCCTTCCGATGATAACGGACCGCCCGTACTGCTCGACATGGCAACCTCGGCGAGCGCGATGGGCAAGATCCGGATGGCAATGGCTGCGGGCGAGGCGATCCCCGAAGGCTGGGCGACCGACGCCAAGGGCCGTCCGACCACCGACCCGGCAGAAGCGGTGGCCGGCATGTTGTTGCCCACCGGGGGCCCCAAGGGGTTCGGCCTTGCCTTCATGATCGACCTTCTGTGCGGTGCGCTGTCGGGCGGCGGCTTGGGCGCTGCCGTGCGACCTCTCTATGGCGATGCGTCCGAGCCGTATAACTGCGCCCATCTTTTCCTGGCGATAAATGTCGAGCACTTCCGCGAACTGGCCGCCTTCACCGAGGTGGTTTCCGGCGCCCGCGACCGGGTGCGCGGCTCGCGGCCCGCGCCTGGTTTCAAAAAGGTGATGAGCCCCGGCGAGCCGGCCTGGGCGGCGAAACAGGCGGGTGGCGGGTTGTGCCCGGTCGAACCGTCGGTCTGGCAGGAACTGGCGGCGCTCGCCGATACGCTGGATATCAAGGATGCGATCCCTGCGTGATCTTGCGTCACGCCAAGCGACGAGGACCCATGACAAAGCAGCAGGTCAACACCGAGAAGGTTCGCGAGCCAAACGGCCACTTCTCGCAAGGCATCGCGATCAAGGCGTCGGGCACGCTGGTCTTTCTGTCGGGGATGACCGCCCGCAAACCCGACGGCTCGATCGCCGGCATCGGCGATATCGAGGAACAGACGCGGCAGGTCTGCGAAAATCTGAAAGCGGCGGTCGAAGCGGCCGGCGGGTCGCTCGACGACATCTGCCGGGTCGACGTCTATATCCGGAACATGGAGCATTTCGACCAGATCCACAAAATCCGCCGCCAATACTTCACGGCGCCGCCGCCGGCCTCGACGATGGTGGAGGTGACGAAATTCACCTCGCCGGACTATCTCATCGAGATCAACGCAATCGCCGTCCTCGGCGATGGCTGAGCGGGCGGAGCCGGCACCCGGGACACCGGCGCGAAGGAGGGCATAATGTCGACACCGGCCGTGCAGGGCCTGAGCGGTTTTGGCCTCGAGGTCCCCGACCTTGAGGAAGCGACCGCGTTCTATACCGCCTTCGGACTGGAGGCGAAGCGGCGCGGCGACGCGGTGGTTCTCGGCTGCCCCGGCCGCGATCATGCCGAAGTCGCGCTGGTCAAGGGTCCCGTCAAGCGGCTACACCACGTCTCCTTTTTCATCCGCACCGGCGAGGCAGACGCCTTCGCCGACAAGCTGAAGAAAGCTGGCTTGGAAGTGCGCGAAGACGCCCCTGACGATTGGCCGCGCGAGGGGCTGTGGTTCCAGGACCCGTGGGGTACCTGGATCCACCTCAATTCAGGCGGGGCGCATGCTGCCGACCCGCCCGCCGGTCCGCCGTCCAACCTCTACGACCGTTCGGAGCGGGTCGACATGCATCTGTGGCGCGAGCTCAAGAAGGACCGCCCGCCCCGGCGCATCGGTCACATGCTCTTGTTCACTCAGGATTGGGAAAAGGCCGAAGGCTTCTTCCAGAGCGCGCTCGGTCTCAGGACCAGCGACCGAGTAACCGGCAAGGTTACCTTCATGGCGGCGGGCGACGGCATCATCGATCACCATTGTTTCGGCCTCATCAACAGCACCCATCGCGGCTTCCAGCATGCGAGCTTCCAGGTATCGGGGTACGACGACATCGGCTTCGGTGCCTGGCGGATGAGAGAGGCGGGCTACAAGGAAGGCTTCGGGCCGGGCCGGCACGCCTTGGCCTCCAACCTCTTCTATTATACGCGGGACCCTTGGGGCAGCTGGGTCGAGTACTACGCCGATATGGACAAAATCTCGCCGGATTGGACCTGCAACGATTTCGACGCGCTGCCTTATATCTGGGGTCCGGAATGGTCGCCAGAGTTCTGGGGCGGTGAGATGAACGCCAATCTCGAGCCGGCGAGCTGAATGTGCGGCGCGGCCCATGGTTGATCCGGCCGCCGAGGCGATCGCCTGGGACGTACACGCCCATCTCGTGCCGTTCATGCCCGAGCGACTGGGATCGATAGACGAGGTAAGCGCAGTCGAGGGAAGGCTCAAGATCGACGGCCATTTGCTGGGCATCGGCGATCTGTTCGAACCGTCGCGGCTGGTCGACTGGATGGGCGAGAACCAGATCGCGCGCGCGCTTGTCTCCGCGCCACCGCCGACCTACCGACCCCACCTGGACGCGGGTGCGGCCCGGCAATGGTCCGGCTATCTCAATGATGGGCTGATCGACATCTGCGCGGCGTTCAAGAGAACGCTCCAACCGATGCTGCATTTGCCGATCCGCCATCCCGACCTGGCCGCCGAGATTGTAGGAGCCGGCTCCGATGCCTCCGTCAATCGGTTCTCGCTTCCGGCCGGGGCGTCGGGCGACCGGGTTCTGTCGGACCCGGAGTTCGAGCCGCTTTGGTCGGCGCTGGCGGCATGCAATGCCTTCGTGTTCATTCATCCGGCGACATGCTGCGACGGCCGCCTAGGGACCTTCTATCTGGAGAACTTGGTCGGCAATCCGTATGAGACGACCGTTGCCGCCGCGCACCTCCTGTTCGGCGGGGTGCTGGAGCGCTTCCCGGCCATCAACTTCTGTCTCGCACACGGTGGCGGGGCCCTGGCTATGCTGGCCGGACGATGGCAGCGCGGCTTCGATACCGCCAGGCCGGGGATCGACACAACACGAGCCCCGCCCGCCGACCTGGTCCGCCGATTCTCCGTCGACTGTATTCTGCATGATGCGGGCGCGATCGCGGTCGCGGCCCAGACGGTTGGCGAAAGCAACGTGCTGTTTGGCTCCGATTGGCCCTTCCCCATGGGCCTGCCAGAACCGCACCGGCAGCTCGCCTCGTTGGCTCCCAAACTGCGACGGGGTATCTTGAGTGAAAATGCTTCGGCTATCGTTGGATAGCAATTGTTCTTCGGACATCGAAAGAACCAGCATTCAAATCGACCCACGCTCTTTTCTGCCAGATACGAACGCAAAACCGCGATGCCCTGTAGTTCGGCGCAAGACCCGGCCGATCGACAAATCACTCGCGGGTTAGAGCATTTTCCACTTTCGTGGAATCGGCAGTCCAGGCTGGCCGTCTGGATCTTGATCTAGGCCGTCGGCGCGTCATGGTGGCGGCGCCGGGCGGCGGCGGCGGCGACCGCGCATAATATCGTCAGCGTGGCTAACTCCCCTGTCTCCTCGATCACCTGCAGCGCCCAAACCAGCCACACCGATTCGAAAAAGAGGAGCGCGTGCAGCAGGTCTATGCCGCCGGCGAAAAAACCCATGATCACGAATAAGAGCGCGAGAACGACGCCGACCCCCGCATGCAATCCGGCCGAGCGCGCCGCCGCGAAGAGAAGCAGCCAAAGCAGGAGGACGCCGGCCGCCGCGACGCCGAGCGCCTCGCCCATATGCGGCGCCATCTCGGGAAATCGTGCCTGAAGGCCGAGCCGTGCGCCGATAAGGCTGCCGATCCAGACGTGGAGACGCAGCCCGCCAATCGCAACGAGGGCGGCTAGCACTGCCGCCGCGCCCGCATAGACAGGCTGGCGCGAAATCACGTAGGCGCGAATGAGGAAGGCTGCCAGCAGGCCCGCCAGAACGATCTTGAAGAGCGCGGCATAGTTGTCCTCTTCCATCAGATCGAAACGAGGATTGCGCAAGGCGTCCACCACCCAGATTTTTTCGGTGCTGAGGATGTGGCCGACATGGAGCAGTACGAAGGCCAGATCGATCACGAAGACGATGCAGACAATCGTCGCGATCGGCCGGTCACCCCGTATGATCGCCGCGAGCCGGGCAATGCTGCGCATGGCCGCAGGTAGGCTGAGCAGCGCGGCCCAGCCGGTCCGGGAGCCCTCTTGTGTGCTTTCTAAAAGAGCTGGCGTTCCGACTATCTCAGGAACCCTTCATGGGCGGCCCTCAGACCGTCGGGCCGGGCGCGCCACGTGACCGAGCGGCAAGCGGGCGTCGCAAAATCTATTTCCTCACGAACATCGACGCGCTCAGGAGACTGGAATTCGGCCGTGCTTTCCCGGCGTAGTGGAACGTCTGGATGTAGAGCGTCTTCGTCTGGGCTTTCCAGGCATGCACCCGCATCGCCCCCTGGTCCCAGGTCTCGTCGCCCTTGCGTCCTATGATCTTCGCCAGCGCGGCCAGGACAGCGCCTTTGTTGAACCGATTGGGCAGCAACAGCGAACAAGCATAATTTACCGAATTGGCGAAATCCGGAGCCGCGGCCTTCATTTGTTTGTCGGGCTTGGACCTGGTCACGAGAAGAGTGAATTTCGCGCCGAAATCGGTGAACTGCCAGCCGTGGAATTCATCGGCCGGAACTTGCGGCTGGTAGGGCTTGAGCGCATTGCCTGACAGCTTCGAGAACTTGTTCGCCGTGGCAAGCGCGGCGATTGCTTTGATGTTGGGCAGCTTGCTGAGGCAGACAAGATCGAACATTTTCGCCGTCCGCGCCGGTCCCGGTTTTGCCGGTAATCCTTGTGCGATTGCTGGACCAGAGATTGCCAATATCCCGATGAGCACCGCCAACCGCATGATCAAAATTCACCTCGTTTCGACAATTGTGGGCCTGCGGTCTTATAGGATCGGCGGCGGCCTCGATCAAGCAGCTCGGCGGGCTTGGCCGCGTTTCGTTTGCACCGGCCTGCGGTTCATGTAGCATTGTCGCAGGCGGCGGGCGCGCGCAGCGATAAGAGGCTGCGCATAACCATGCGAATGCAAACAAGGTAAGGAAGAACCCATGGCCAGGCTCAACACAGTGTATTACGACCGACACGGCCGGCGGATGAGCCGCCGGCGCTTCGCGGGGCTCGCCGCGGCGACCGCGGTGGCTGCGGCGACGCCGCTTAGACATGGCCTTGCCGCCAGCAAGCTCAAGGTCGGTATCCTGCTACCGCGATCGGGGCCTCAGGGTCAGATCGGCGCCGACTGCCTGCGCGGTGTCGAGGTTGGCGTTCCGCTCCTCAGGGCCAAGGGTTTCCCCGAACTTGAGCTCATGCACGCGGACACCGAGACCAAGGTCGACGTCGCCCGCAGCCAGGCCGCGAAATTGATCAGCAGCGGGGCGCAGCTCATCATCGGCTGCTTCGATTCGGGCGCAACCATGGCCGCGGCGCAGGTCTGCGAGCAGAACAACATCCCGCTCGTGGTCAACATCGCCGCCGTGCCGAAACTGACCGAGCTCGGCTACAAGTGGGTTTTCCGCAATTTCCCGACCGGACCGATGATCGTCAAGGACGCGTTCCTGAACCAAAAGGAGCTGTTCGCGATTGCCGGCCGGGCGCCGAAGACGGTGGCGTTGCTTCACGTCAACGACACGTTCGGGACCAGTCTCGCCGGCGCGTTGTTCGCGCTGGCACCGCGATTCAAGATGCCATACAAGATCGTTGAGAAGGTCGCCTACAATCCTTACGGCCGCGAGTTCGCTGGCGAGATCCGCAAGGCCAAGGCCTCCAAGGCAGAGGCTGTGTGGATGGTCAGCCGGCTGAACGACGCAATTGCGCTCACCCGGGAGATGGTCAAGCAGCGCTACGAGCCGATGGGCATTATGTCGACCGGCCCCGGCTGGTACGAAGACGCCTATCTGCGCGCCATGGGCAAATATGGCGACGACGTGGTCAGCCTGGTGCCATGGCACGATGCGACCAAGCCGATGTCGCGCTCGCTGGCGGCGGCCTTCGCCCAACGCTTCCCCAACCGCAATCTTGGGCCCAACCACTCGCATACCTTCGAGGCATTGCTGGTCGCCTCCGATGCATTCAAGCGGGCGGGCACGACGAAGAACACGGCGCTGCAGGCGGCCCTGCAGGCGACCGACATCAAGGACAACGTCTCCACGGGCCCCGGCATCAAATTCAACGCGAAGGGCCAGAACCCGGAAACCAAGAACTCCGGTGTGCAGAACCGCGGCGGTAAGCCGCTGGTGATCCTGCCCAAGAGGGTCGCCGTCACAAAGCCGATCTGGCCGATGCGGGGATGGCGCAAACGCGGCTAGCGACGCCGGCGCCAAACCGGACCGCCGGCCGTATCGAGCGACGGGCATGGGATGAGGGCGTGAGCGCGTTGCTGCGCCCCTCCCGGTGCCCGGCTCGGATCGGTTGGCGGCCTTACCGTGGGCTTGGTGAAACAGGGATGAACGAGGCGTGATCCGCCCCACTCGCGTCGGCATCGTCGGCTTCGGCTTCATCGGAGCGAAACTCTACGAGGCGCTGAGCGACGCACACGAACCGGGGCTGGACGTCGCCTTCGTCTGGAACCGCTCGCCCGGCCGGCTGGCGGCCCTGCCCGAGCCCTTGCGGCTCGAGGCGCTCGACGGGTTCGCCGCGCACCAGCCCGACCTCATCGTCGAGCTTGCCCACCCTGATATTACCCGCAAGTTCGGGGCGGCTTTTCTGGCAGCTGCCGACTACCTGCCGCTCTCGGTCTCGGCCCTGGTCGACGAAGCGCTCGAAACCCGGCTCACGGAAGCCGCCGCCGCCCACGGAACCCGCCTGCTCATCCCGCATGGCGCCCTCATCGGCGTTGACAATCTGCGCGAGGGTGCGGCCAACTGGCGCGAAGTCACCATCACGTTCGAGAAGCACCCCGCGGCAATCGATTTTTCCGAATCGGGTCTCGGCCAGGAACCAATCACCGAACGGACGGTGGTCTTCGAAGGCAGCGCGCGCGAGATCGGCCGGCTGTTCCCGCGCAACGTCAACACGATGGTGACCTGTGCGCTTGCGACCGTCGGCCTCGACCGCTGCCGGGCGCGCCTGATCGCCGACCCGGCACTCAGCGTCGGCATTGCCGAGGTCGAGGCGGTTGGCGCAGACGGCGCAACGCTCACCAGCCGCAAGGAACAGCCGATGGCCGGCGTCTCCGGCACCGAGATGTTTGGCTCAATCCTGGGCTCGGTGCTGCGCGCGGCGGGGGCGCGCCGCAGCTTTGATTTTGTTTGAATGCTGGGATTTCGTCTGAGCGCCAATAAAATCCAGCTTGGCCCCGTCATGGGGCCGCCTCACAGCCCCAGATAGGCTTCGCGCACGCGGTCGTCGTGCAGAAGATCCTCGCCGCGTCCCGACATGACGACGCGGCCGTTCTCCAGCACATAGGCCGTGCCGGCGAGCTTGAGGGAAACAGCGACGTTCTGTTCGACCAGAATGATGGTGAGCCCCGCCGCGTTGAGCGCCTTGATGGTTTCGAACACCTCGTGGACCAGCGCCGGGGCAAGGCCCAGCGAGGGCTCGTCGAACATGATCAGCTCGGGCTGGCCCATCAGGCAGCGACCAATCGACAGCATCTGCTGCTCGCCCCCGGAGAGCGTGCCGGCCTGCTGGCCGGAGCGCTCGGCGAGGCGCGGGAACATCGTGAACACGCGCTCGATGGTGGCCGCGCGCTTGGCCCGCCCGCGTGGGGGATAGCCGCCGACCTCGAGGTTTTCCAGCACCGTGAGGCCGGCGAAGATCTGGCGGCCCTCGGCCACCTGGCCGATGCCGAGCGCACAAATGCGGTGGCTTGGCAGGCCGGTAATGTCCTTGCCCTTGTAGGCGATGCGGCCGCCGCGCGGGCGCTCGATGCCGGCGATGGTGCGGATCAGCGAGGACTTGCCGGCGCCATTGGAGCCGACCACCGCGACGATGGACCCTTCGTCGACGCCAAGCGATACCGCGGCCAGGGCCTGGGCGTCGCCGTAGTAAAGGTCGAGATCCTCTACTTCCAGAATCACAACGCTTCCTCTTCGCCAAGATAGCATTCGAGCACGGCGGGATCGGCGACGACCTGCTGCGGCGTGCCCTCGGCGATCAGCTGCCCGTGGTTGAGCACCACGACCTGTTCCGACAGCGCCATCACCGCGCGCATGACGTGTTCGATCAGCAAGATGGTGAGCCCGGTCTCGTCCCGCAGGCGGCGCAGCATCTCCACCATGCGGTCGGTCTCGGTCGGCCGAAGCCCCGCCATCACCTCGTCGAGCAGCAGCAGGCGCGGACGGGTCGCCAGCGCACGCGCGACCTCCAGGCGTTTGCGGTCCGGAAGGGTGAGGTTGGCGGCGTGCTGGTGGGCCTTGCCGTCAAGCTCGAGCAGTTCGAGATAGCCGCTGGCGGCGTGCTCGGCCGTGCCGACATGGCTGGTGGTGTGGAGCGCGCCGACGGTCACGTTCTCCAGCACGGTCATCTCGGCGAAGGGCTTTACAAGCTGAAAGGTGCGGCCGATCCCGGCATCGCAGATCCGGCTGGGGCGCAATCCGGTGACGTCGCGGCCGGCAAGACGGATACGCCCGGCATCGGGGCGGAAGACACCGGCGATCAAATTGAAGAGCGTGGTCTTGCCCGCGCCGTTCGGTCCGATCAGCGCAAACAGGCCCTTCTCGGGCACCGTGAACGACACACCGTCGACCGCGCGCAGCCCATGGAAGCTCTTGGCAACGCCGTCGATTTCGAGCAAGGCGGTCATGGGATCATCGCGCTCAGGGGGATCTGCGATGATCGTCCGGCGCACGCCGGAGACCCAGCAGGTCGCGAAACCAGGGCCAGATCCCGCGCGGGCGAAACATCACGATCAGCACCACCGCAAAGCCCCAGATCAGGAGTTTCAGGCCGTTCAGCTTCAGCTTCGGGTCGATCACCCCGGCCGATTTCAGAAAACCGATCAGCCAGGTGATGAACTCGGCGAGCGGGGTCAGGATGAAGGCGCCGACAATGGGCCCGAACAGCGTGCCGACGCCGCCGACGATCGGGGCCAGGGTCAGCTCGATCGAGCGCTCGATACTAAAGGTCGATTCCGGAAACAGGTTGTTGTTGTAGAAGGCGTAGAAAACGCCGCCGACGCCCGCGAGCGCGGAGGAGATCATCACCGCGAACATCTTATAGCGGAACACGTTGATCCCCAGCGCTTCGGCGGCGTCCTGGTCGTCGCGGATCGCCTGCCAGTAATAGCCGAGCTTGCTTTTGAGCAACGCGCGGCAGAGCGCCAGCGTGCCGACGGCAAGTCCCAGAATGACATAGAAGAACATAACCGGATGGCCGCGAAGCCGGATCAGGTCGACGCCCTGGCGGTCCGCCTGGCTGACCAGCAGAAACATACCCTCAGTGCCGCCCAGGAAATCGGCATGGTCGGCCATGATGCGGGTGAACTCTGCAAAGGCGATCGTGAGCAGCGCGAAGTAAACCCCGCCGACCGAGAACCGGAAGCCCAGATAGCCGATCACGCTGCCCACCAGCACCGCGATGGCGATCGCCGGAAAGACGCCCAGGATCGGTGGAATGCCGAGTTTGGAGAAGAGATAACCCGCGGTGTAGGAGCCGATGCCGACGAAGAGCGCATGGCCGATCGAAAGCAACCCCGCAAAGCCCAGCATCAGGTTCCAGGACTGTCCGAGCAGCGCCGTATAAAGCACCAGCGTGGCAATGGTGATGATGTAGGACGACGCCCATAACGGCGTCGAAACCAGAACGGCGAGCACGATGTAGAGCGCGGCAAGGCCCCTTAGCGTCAACACATCGGTCGGCCAAATCAGGCCGAGCGCGCCTTTGCTCAACCCCCCAGCCACCGATGCCGCGGCCTTGTTCATGCTCAATGCCGCGCCCTTCCAAGCAAGCCCTGCGGCCGCAGCAGCAGGACGAAGATCAGCAGCGCGAAGCTGAACGCCGTCTTGTAGGACGGCTCCCAGAGAGCCGCCAGGTCCTCGGAAAGTCCGATCAGGATGCCGCCCAACAGCGCGCCCGGCAGACTGCCCAGGCCGCCGATAATCACGATCACGAAGGCGAGCAGCGTATAGCTGGGCGCAAGGTAGGGGCGCAGCTCGATCAGCGGCAGGATGATACAGCCGGCCGCGCCCAGACAGGCCGCGCCGATGCCGAAGGTGAGCGCGTAAAGACGGTCGACGTTGAGCCCCACGACCTTGGCGCCGAGGCGGTTATCGGCGCAGGCCCGGATCGCCTTGCCGGTCGCGGTGTATTTGAAGAAGGCAAGCAGGATGGCCGCAACAAGCATCGCCGCTATCGCGGCATAAACCTTGGTCTTGTCGATGAACAGCTTGCCCACGGCAAAACTGTCGAGCGCGTAGGACACATTGGCGCTCTGCGGGTCGGGTCCAAATACCAGCAGGCACCCGCTCACCAGCATGATGGCCAGCGCCGCCAGCAGCAGGAACTGCATATGGTCGGGCAAATGCGCGACCCGGCTGATCACCGCGGCCTGCAATCCGTAGCCGAAACCGAACATCAACAGTGCGGCCGCCGGCACCGAGAGCAGCGGGTCGATCCCGAGCCAGTTGAACATCACCAGCGCAAAATACATGCCCAGCACCATGATCTCGCCATGGGCGAAATTGACGATGCGGATGACGCCGAAGATGACCGAAAGGCCGAGTGCGCTGAGCCCGTATACGAGACCGGTCAGCGCGCCGCTGGAGGCCGCATTGGCGCAGTTCCAGGCAGTATCGCCGGAGCGAAAGCAGTAGGTCGCGCCGCGATAGATCGCGGACACGAACGCGATGAGTTCATTTGCTAGAGCGTCCAAGAGGGCTATCGCATCCAGGAGGGCAGTTCGACATGGCGGGTCAGGGTTGGCGGCGCATCGGCGGCCGGGCGGTCATCCGGTCCGGCCACGGCGTATTTTGAAGCGCCGGCTTTCGCGCTCAACCCCGTCTGTTCCAAGGCCGCGAGTGCCAGAGCGGCCTGGTCACCGCCGCAGCCCCGGCCACACCGCGCGGGCGGCCGGCGCCTGAGGCGTCAATCCATTTTGTGTCGGTCATAATCGGCCCCGCCTTGAGTCCCGCGTTCTTGTGTGTGAACGCGCTTGTTTGTTGCCTCAAGTCCCTGAGCCGACTGTACACGATCTGCTTAGCCTCGCAAGACGGGGCCCCTCGGACGATCATTCAAGCGATGTTCGCGGTGGCAGATGGCGGCGGCGCATTCCTCAGCCGCCGGCGCGCCGCGATCAGACGACGCCTGCCTGCCGCCAGGCGTCGATTTGGTCGGGCGTAAACCCGATCTCGCACAGGATCATGTCGGTGTGCTGGCCCAGCGCGGGCGCGGCCCTTGATCCCGGCGGGGGCGGTTCGACCGTAAAGGGCGAGCCAATTACCTTGAGTGGTGCGCCGTCCGGCCGGTCTTCCAGCCGCTCCACCAATCCAGGCGGCGCCGGCGGCGCATCGAGAATCGCCCGGCCTTTGAGCTGCTCATCTGCGAGCGCCGAGGGCAGATCGCGCACCACAGCGCAGGGAACTCCCGCATCCTTCAGCCGCGCCACCCATTGCGCGGAGGATGCGGCGCGAAAGGCCTCGGCCAGTTCGCTCACATCGGCGCCCTCGCTGAGCGCGAGCGTCTTGTGCAGCGCGGAAACCTGATGCGGCGCCAGGGCAACCACGCAAATCGCCCCGTCGCTGGTCGGATAGGTATTGTCGCTCGCCGATCGCCCCGCCGACATATTGCCCAGCCGCGCCGGCGTGACCCCCGATTGGAAGTATTCGCTGACCTGCATGGCCATCAGCGACAGCGCCGTGTCCATCATCGCAACGTCTATATGGCTGCCCTCGCCCGTGGTTCGGGCTTTGAGCAAGCCGCCGGCGATGGCGAAGGCGGCGGCGTATCCGGTCGGCACGTCCACGGCAAAATAGCCGGCGCGCAACGGATCGCCGTCGGCAAACCCAGTGACCGACATCATGCCCGAAGCGGCCTGGATCGCCCCGTCGAAGGCGGGCTCGCCAGCCTTGGGGCCGGATTGGCCGTGCCCGCTGATCGAGCAATAGACGAGCTCGGGCCGGCGCGCCCGGATGGTCGCGGCATCGAGGCCCAGCCCGGCCATCACACCTGGGCGAAAGCTTTCGACGATGACATCGGCCCGTGCGATCAGCGGCGCCAGTATCTCCCGCGCCGCTTGCGATTTGAGATCGAGGGTCAGGCTTCGTTTCGAGAGGTTGAAGGCGATAAACCCGGCCGAGGTGCCAAGGTCGCTATAGGGCGGCGCGGCCATGATCGACCGCATCATGTCTCCGCCTCCGGGCCGCTCGATCTTGATCACGTCGGCGCCCTGCAAAGCCAGCTGCATGGTCGCGAAGGGACCCGCGATCACTTGCGTGAAATCGAGCACCATTACGTCTTCGAACAAGCTGCCAGTCATCTGCGCCAGGGCAAATCGGTTTGGCTCGTTTCGGACCAATCCAGCACTTATTCTAGAGCATTTTCCACTTTCGTGGAATCGGCTCCAGCCCGCTCCCCCGCCCGGCCACCCCGAGGATACTGCCGTTGGGTGGCCGGGCGGGGGAGCGGGCTGGTGATGCCAACTGAACTGAAAATGCTCTAGCCGCCATTTTTGGCGATCTTTGCCAATACCCGTTCCGGCGTTAGCGGAAGGTCGAAGACCCGCCCGCCGATCGCATGGGTCACCGCATTGGCAACCGCTGGCGCCACGCCGATAAGCCCCGGCTCACCCACACCTTTGGCGCCGAAGGGGCCGCTGTCCTCATGGGCTTCCACGATGATCGCGTGAATATTGACAGGCGTGTCAAGCGTACCCGGCACTTTGTAGTCCATCATGGTCGGGTTGGTCGGCTGGCCGGCGTCCCAGGTCAGCTCCTCACAGAGGGCATAACCGAGACCCTGTACGAGGCCGCCTTGGATCTGGCCTTCGACGGCGGCGGGATTGATCGCCTTGCCGACATCATGCGCGGACCAGGCCTCCAGGACCTCGACCTGTCCGGTCACCTCATCGACCTCGACCTCGACGATCTGGGCGCCAAAAACGTAGGTTCCGATCCGGGCAAAAGGAAAATTGGTCATGATCGCGCGTTTGGGGTCGAACGCCTCGCCGTCATAGACGAGCGAGCGTGTGCCGATGACCGGGCCGCCGGTCACGTAATGGGCGCGGCCGGAAATTTCCGCAAATCCCAATGACTTTTCCGGCACCCCCACGATGCCGATCCGCCCGCCGTCGCGGAGCTCGAGATCGGCTTCGGCACATTCGAGGATCTCAGAGGCGTGACGAAACATCTGGCGCGCGGCGTCGCCAGCGGCGTCCTCGACCGCGCGCCCGACCATATAGGTGACGCGCGAGCCGCCGGTTCCCCAGTTGTAGGGCGAGGCGTCGCTGTCGGGCGCCACCAGGTTGATCTGCCCGACGTCGAGTTTGAGCGCGCTGGCACAGATTTGCGCCAGCGCGGTGTCGGAGCCCTGGCCGATATCGACCGCGCCGGTATTGAGTGTCGCGGTGCCGTCCTCGAGCACGCGCACGATCGCCGAGGTGCCCAACAATCCACAAATATGCGCAAGGCCGGCCACGCCGATGCCGCGGCGCTTGCCGGCTACGGGGGCCGGTTGGCGGCGGCGCTGCCAGTCGGCGGCGTCACGGGCGCGCTCCAGGCATTCACGAAAGCCCGACGAGGTGACGCGCTGGCCGCCGACCCAGCGGTCTCCCGTGGCGACCGCATTGCGCAGCCGCAGCTCTATCGGATCGATGCCCAGACTTTCGGCGATCTGGTCGATCTGACATTCAGTTGCAAAGGTCACCTGGGGATTGCCGAAGCCCCGGAACCCGCCGGCGCGCAGTTTGTTGGTGTAAACGACCCGGCCGGTGAGGCGGCTGTGCGGAATGTTGTAGGGTCCGCGCGCCATCAACAGCCCAAAGCCCAGCACCGCCGCACTATCCTCGGCATAGGCGCCGCCGTCATATGTGACGTCGAGTTCGTGCGCGATCAGCGTGCCGTCCCTTTTTGCGCCTGTCTTGACATCGATCCGCGCGGCGTGCCGCGAGCGCATCATCATCATATCGTCGGTGCGGCTGAGGGTGAGCTTGACCGGCCGGCCGGTCGCCTGCGCCAACAGGACGGTAATCGGCTGCACGGTTACGCCCGACTTGCCACCGAAGGCCCCGCCGACCGGCGGCGTGATGGCCCGGATCTTGGACATCGGCAGGCCAAGCGCCTTTGCAAGGGTCGCCTGCACCTTGTAGATCGACTGGTTGGCCGACCAGACCGTGACCTTTCCGGCCGCGTCGATCTCGGCCAGCGCCGAACAGGGTTCGATGTAAACGTGCGACTGGGCTTGAACGGTATAGCTGTTCTCGATCACAACGTCGCAATCGGCCCAGGCAGCGCCGGTGTCGCCCTCGATGATCTCCTGATACGAAACCAGGTTCGGGCCCAGATCACCGATCCCCGGGTTCTTGTCGTAGGAGGCAAAGTCCGGGTGAACCAGCGGCGCATTTGCCGCCAGGGCCGCCTCGATGGTCAGGACCGGCGCGCACTCTTCGTAGTCTATTTCGATCAGCTCCAGCGCGCGCCGCGCCGTGCCGAGATCGCTCGCCGCGACCGCGGCGACGGGCTCGCCGACATAGCGCACATAGCCGGCGGCGAGCGCGGTCTCATCATTTATGAAACCGCCCCAACGATTTAGCGGAATGTCCTGTCCGGTGAGCACCGCCTTGACGCCCGGCAGCGCGCGCGCGGCGGAAACATCGTACCCGGTGATGCGGGCGAACGGATAGGGGCTGCCCAACAGTGCGCTGTGCAGCATGCCGGGTCGATAGAGATCGTCGGAATACATCGCCTTGCCGGAGACCTTGTCGCCGGCATCGAGGCGCGGCAGACGGTCGCCCACCCCGCGCGTTGTCCGCTCACCGTCCATTCTGTCCCTCCTCCGCGCTCAATCCTGCAACCGCCGCCTCAAGGATCTTCACGTAGCCCGAACACCGGCAGATGTTTCCGGCAAGTGCAGCCCGCACGTCATCGATGGCGCAAGGCCCGCCCCGGCGCTTCAGGCCAACCAGGCTCACAACGATCCCCGGCGTGCAATAACCGCACTGGACGGCGCCATGTGTCGCCAGGGCGCGCTGCAGCGCCGCGGCCTCGCCGGTTTCCGTCAGTCCCTCGACGGTTAGAATGTCCCGGTCCTCGCAATCGACGGCCAGCATCAGGCACGCTCGGGCCGGCCGGCCGCCCACCAGCACGGTACAGGCACCGCAAACGCCCTGATCGCAGCCTCGCTTTGCGCCGGTCAGATGCAGCGCATCGCGCAAAACGTCGAGCAGGGTACGATCGGCGCGCACCGCCACATCATGCGGCTCGCCATTGACGGTCAGTTGCGCAAGCACCGGTTTCATTGGCCAGCACCGCCGGCGTCGGCCTTGGCCGCCGCAATGGCGCGCGACAGAAGTCCCGGCAGGATTTTCTTCCGGTAGGCCGCGGAAGCCCGGATGTCATCCTCGGGTGCAATGGCCTCGCGCAATATGTCCGCTGCGCTGGAAATGTCGGCCTCGCTCAGCGCGGAGCCGACAAGGATCCGTTCTGCTTCTTCGACGCGCACCGGTACCGGCCCACAGCCACCGATCGCAACACCGATCTCCGCGCATCGTGCATCGGCAAGCCGCAGTGTCACCGCCACGGCTACGGTAGCAAAATCCCCTTCCACCCGCGCGAGCTTGAGATAGGCGGCGCCGGACGCATCGTGCGCCGGCGGCAGGTCGACATGGGTCAGAATTTCACCGGGTTCAAGCGAGGTGGTGAGCATGTCGACGATAAACTCGCCAACCGGCTCGCTGCGCTCTCCATGCGGCCCCGCGATCCCGATCATCGCCCCGATACACACCATCGCGGTGGGCCAATCGGCGGCTGGATCGGCGTGGCAGAGCGAACCTCCGAGCGTCCCGAACGCCCGAATGGCCGGGCTGGCGATCTGGCGGGCCGTCACTGGCAACAAACGATGCGCGCCCTCCACGCTCAGCTCCGCCAGCGATTGGTGCGTGACCATGGCGCCGATCCGCAAACCACCGTCGTCGCGCGCTTCAATCCGATCGAGACCGGGGATGCGCCGCAGCGAAATGACGTGGGACGGCGCCAGAATGCGGGTGTTCATCATGGCGACCAGGGACTGGCCCCCGGCGAGGCAGCGGGCCTCGTCGTCGGCGGCGAGCAGGCGCACGGCCTCCCCGATCGTCTCCGGCGCGCTATAATCCATTGTCCCGCCCTACCCCAAAACAGGTGACAGATCGTTGCTGCTATAGTGAAGTAACATTACAAGAAACGGAACTTAGGCCATGTCCGACGCAACAAACCACATCCCGATCATCGATTTGGCGGCCTACCGGGCCGGCGAGCAAGGCGCCCGCGAGGCGGCGGCGGCGCGGATCACCGCGGCGTTGGAAACCAGCGGCTTCTTCGGTATCAGCAGTCACGGCGTTCCGGACCGGATCATCGCGGAAGCCTTCGCCGCCGCGCAGGACTTCTTCGCCCTGCCGATGGACCGGAAGCTCGGCGTCAAGATCAACAGTGCCCATCGCGGCTATATGCCGATGGCCGACCAGCACCGCGCCGAGTCCCAGCACGCAAATCTCAGCGAATCCTTCCTGGTCGGAACCGAGCTGGCGCTGGACGACCCCGACGTGATGGCCGGCCTGCCGCTCCACGGCCCCAACCAATGGCCCGAAGGGGTAGCGGCGCTGCGCCCCGCGATGGGGGCTTATCACGAAGCGCTGGCCAAAGTCGGTATGTTGTTGGTCGATTTGTTTGAAGCCGCATTGGCTGTTGAGCCAGGATTCTTGCGGGGCAGCTTCGGCAAGCCCATGGCGTTCATCCGCGCGTTGCACTATCCGCCGGCGCCCGCTGATTTGCCCGATGACCAGTTTGGCGCCGCACCGCACAGCGATTTCGGCTTTGCGACGATCCTGGCCCAGGACGATGTCGGCGGGCTGCAGGTCCAGACGCTTGACGGCCAATGGGTCGATGCGCCCAACCTTCCGGGCACGCTGCTCGTCAATGTCGGCGACATGCTGATGCGCTGGACCAACGATCGTTTCCGGTCCACCGCCCACCGGGTCATCAATGCGGACGCATCGGATCGGTACTCGATCCCCTACTTCTTCGATCCGCAGTTCCGCACGGTGGTTGCCTGCATCGAAAGCTGTCAGTCGCCGGAAAACCCATCGCGCTATGAGCCGACGACCTGGGGCGATTTCCTGACCGCGCGCTTCGATGCAAACCACAAGTATCGCCAGGAAGCTGAAGCAACCGCGTAGATTTTCCGTCAGAGTCACCAAAATTCGCGCGCTATACCAGTGACGGCAGGAAGAGCGATATCCACGGGATCAATACGATCAGCGTCAGCCGCACGATGTCGGCCATCCAGAACGGCGTGACGCCGGCGAAGATCGTGCCTGTCGACACGTCTTTGAGCACACCTCGCAGGACGAACACGTTCATGCCGATCGGCGGCGTGATCAGGCTGATCTCGGTCACCACGACGATCACGATACCAAACCAGATCAGATCGAAGCCAAGCGCGCTGACGATGGGCACGAAAACCGGCACCGTCAGCAGCAGCATCGACAGGCTCTCGAACACGCAGCCAAGCAACAGGTAGATCACCAGGATAACAAGGATGACCGCCATCGGCGGGATGCTCATCGCCTGGATCTGCGCGGCAAGCTGATTGGGCATGCCGGTCTCATTGATGTAGTCGGCAAAAATCAGGGCGCCGATCAGCACCACGAACAGCATCGAGGTCGTGACCGCCGTCTCGGCCAGAATGAAAAAGAGCCGCTTCCAGGTCAGCTGGCGGCCGAGCAGCGCAAAGACAAACGCACCGAATGCGCCGATCCCGCCGGCCTCGGTGGGCGTGAAAACGCCGATATAGATGCCCCCGATCACGACCACGAAGAGGATCGCGACACCCCAGACCCGCGATAGCGCGCGCGCCCGCTCGCGCCAGCCACTGCGCGCGCCGGCCGGTCCCTGCTTAGGGTCGCGACGGACGACATATTGAACGGCGCCCATGTAACAAAGAATGCCAAGAAGACCGGGCAAGATGCCGGCGGCAAACAGCTTTCCGATGTCCTGGCGGGTCATGATGCCGTAGAGCACCAGAATGACGCTGGGCGGGATCAGTATGCCAAGCGTTCCGCCCGCGGCGATCGAGCCCGCCGCAAGACGGTCGCTGTAGCCATAGCGCCGCATCGACGGCATGGCGACCTTGGCCATGGTGGCGGCGGTCGCCAGGCTCGAGCCGCAGATCGCGCTGAACCCCCCGCAGGCAACCACAGTGGCCATGGCAAGACCGCCGCGAAGATGCCCGAGGAACGCGTTCGAGGCGGCATATAGTTTCTCCGACAGGCCGGCGCGCCCGACAAAAACGCCCATCAGGATGAACAGCGGCACCACGGACAGCTCGTAATTCTCCGCGCTGCGCCGCGCCTTCTCGCCGACGATGAAAAGCGCCGGCCCCCAGCCGCGGGCAAGCGCGAAGCCGAACGTCCCGACGATCGCCATGGCGAAGGCGATCGGCACCCGAATGAATACGAGCACGATGACCACTGTGAACGCGATGGCGGCTTCAAGCATCGGCGGCCGATCAGATGAAGCCAGGTTTGGGGTCACGCGCGCCACGCAGATAGCGCAGCAGGTTAGCCAGGAATATGAGCGCGCCGATGCCCGCCAGAACGCACATGAAATAGACGGCCGGAGCCCGCCCCCAAACCAGGTACTCCCAGGTCTCGTGATCCTCGCGCAGCCGCTCGGCGAGCAGCCAGAGGCACCAGCATGTGGTGCCCAAGACCACCGCGCCGACCGCATTCATCACAATCTGGCGAATCGGCACCACCCACCGGGGGGTCAGCCCGTCCAGCAGATCGACAGTGATGTGCGCTTCCTGACGGCACACCGACGGCAGCGCTGCGTAAATGATCGCCGCCATCAGGATTTGCACGATTTCGTTGCCGCCGGGCAGCGGTGCGCTGAACAGATAGCGGCCGATGACATCGACCATGGTCACCGCCATCAGCGCAAACAGCACAATGCCGGCAGCGCCCCCCGACAGCGCGTGAATGGCTGTCGTGAATGCGCCGCCGGTGCGCCAGAGCTGGGAGTAATCCGGCTCAGAGGTTTCCACCGGATCCGCCATGAGGGCCCTATCGGGCTACTTGCCGTTCTTGGCCTTGGCGACTTCGGCGCGGAACTCCTTGAGGACGGCCGCTGCGTTGCTCACGCCCATCTTCTGTGCCCGGCCGATCCATTCGGCGTCGAGGTCCGCCAGACGGGTCCGGATCTCGCCCGTCGTCTTGGCATCGAAGGCGGCAATCGTGTTGCCAGCGGCGCCAAGTCCCTTGATAGCGACCTGGTCGGCCTTGTCCCAGGTCGCGCCGATCAGGCCCGAGAGATGCTCGCCCGAAACCTTCCACAGCATGGCCTGCTTGTCCTTGCCGAGGCGGTCGTAAAAGCCCTTGTTCATGATCACGGCGAAGCTGGAGGTATAGAGGTTTCCGGGATAGCTGTAGTGGAACTTGACAGCCTTGCCGAGGCGGAAACTCCAGATCGTCTCAATCGAGAAGAGGATCCCCTTGGCGACCCCGCGCGACAGGATTTCATGCGCCTTGGTCACCGGTGCGGACACCGTCACCAGGCCCAAACGCTGCGCGATCCGGCTTTGGGTGCCACCACCGGTGCGGACCTTCAGGCCCTTGATGTCGCCGATCGAGGTGATCGGCCCGCTGGTGTGCAGCATGCCGGGGCCATGGCTGAACAGCGCCAGCACGACGACGCCCTTGTGCTCGCCTTTCTTCAAGAAGTGCTTGGAATAGGTCCGCCAATACGCGCGCGAGATCTGCTCGCCGTTGCCGCCGCTGCCGGGCAGTTCCACCATGTCGGTCAGAACGAAGCGGCCGGTGGTGTATCCATGCGTAATCCAGGCCACGTCCGTGATGCCGTTGCGCACCCGGTCGTAAAGGTCACGCGGATTGATCGGCGGATAGGTCATCTTGACCTGAAGTTTGCCGCCGCTCGCCGCCGCAACCTCCTTGATCCAGGTCGGCCACGCTGTTGTGTTCATCGCGTGTTTGGGGCCGGCATAGGTTTCAAGCTTGATGGTTTCTGCGTTGGCCGCGCCGGCACATACGCAGGCAGCTAATGAAAGCGCGGCCGCGCCTGCAAAAATGATTCTCATACTCCCCTCCCAGATTGTGTTTTCCCGCCCGCCTTTGCCACTAATTGCGGGTGCCGTAACATTAAGCCAATATGCCGGAAATCCAAGGTCGAACGACGGTAGATTGTCTTTGGAGTAAAACAACTTGGCTGAAGAAGAACTGCTTGTCGAAAAACGCGGGCCCGTCGCGCGGCTGGTGATCAACCGCCCCGAACGGCTGAACAGCCTGCGCATGGGCGTCACCGACCGGGCGATCCTCGAAGCTCTGCGCTCGCTTGGCGCCGACGACACCACCAAGGTCGTGCTGCTAACCGGTGCGGGCCAGCGGGCGTTTTGCACCGGCTGGGATATGGAGGCGATCGGCGAAACCTCGCTGGCCGACCTCGAACGAATGATCCGGACCAATCTCGAGCTCTTCTTCGGGGTCTGGAATGCGCCGATTCCCGTGATCGCGGCGATCAACGGCTATGCGATCGGCACCGGCTCCGCCTTGGCGCTGTCCTGCGATTTGTCGCTGGCGGCGGACAACACCCGCCTTGGCGAGCCCGAAATCCGTCATGGTGCGCTCTCGCCTTTTCTTGCCCTGCCCTTCATGACCCACAGCAAGGCGGTTCACGAAATCTATTACACGGGCGACCTGGTCGACGCGGTCGAGCTTCACCGGCTCGGTCTGGTCAACCGCGTCGTGCCGGCCGACGAGCTAGAAGAAACCAGCTGGCGCTATGCCGAACGTCTGGCCAAAGTCCCGGGCTTTTCCCTACAGATGACCAAACGAAGCTTGCGCGCGGCCTACGACGTGATGGGCTTTACGTCGGCAATCCGCCAGCACGGCCTCGCCGATACGCTCGTCATCGGGGCGGACTTCCCCGAACAACGGGCGCTCCTCGACATCCTCGTCAAGCAGGGCATGCGCGCCTTTCTGGACGCCCGTGATGGGCCCTTCAACGAGAAGGCGTGAGCGAGGGGCATGGACGCGATCGTTGGCCGGTTTCTTGAGCGGCGCGCCCTCCTCGACCGTCAGAAAACCGCGATCATCTGTGGCGATCGCCGCCTGACCTTCGCAGAACTCGACGCGCTGGTGGCGCGGATGGCGGGGCTGCTCGCCGCCAAGGGCATCGAGCGCGGCGATCGGCTCGCGGTTTTGATGAAGAACAGCATCGCATTCTGCGCGCTCTACCACGCCGCGGCGCGGCTGGGTGCGGTGCTGTGCCCGATCAACTGGCGACTGGCCGGCCCGGAGATTGCCTTCATTCTGGGGCATAGCGAGGCGAAGCTGTTGGTCCATGGGAGCGAGTTCGCCGAGGCAATCGAGGCGTTGCCCACCCCGCCGGCGCTCGCGCACCGCCTGTCTCTCGGCGAAGACGGCGACGTGTCGACCGGCTTCATCGCGCATAAGCCCTTTACCGACCCCTGCCCCGCGGCGCCGGACGACCCGCTGCTGCTCGTCTACACCTCGGGCACCACCGGCCGGCCCAAGGGCGCTGTTCTCACCCAGGCCCAGATGTTCTGGTCCTCGGCGACCATGGCCACCACGCTCGACTATCGCCGCGGCGATGTTGGCCTGATCCCGGTGCCTTTGTTTCACGTCGGCGGGCTCTCCTTTGCGACGCTCTTTGTTCATGTCGGCGCCACGGCCGTGCTCATGCCGGCCTGGGAGGCCCAAGCGGCGCTCGCGCTGATCGGCCGCGAAGGCATCAACCACTTCTTCGCGGTCGCCGCCATGCTGGAGGGGCTGGCGCAGGCGCCCGGCTACCAGAGCGCCGATCTGGACAGCCTGCGCTGGATCATGTCGGGCGGCGCCCCGGTTCCGGTCGCGCTCATCCACCGCTTTGCCGAGCGCGGCATCCCGGTGATCCAGACTTACGGCTCGACCGAGACGGCCGGACCGGCGGTCGTCGTCGACATCCCGAACGCGGCGACGAAGGCCGGCGCGGCGGGCTTGCCGTTCTTTCATACCGACATCCGCATCGTCGATGACCGCGGCGCGCCATTGCCCGCCGATCAGCCGGGTGAGATCTACATACGCGCACCGCATGTGACCTCTGGGTACTGGCGTGACGACGAGGCAACGGCGCGGGCGTTCGATGGCGCCTGGTTTCGGTCCGGCGATATCGGGCGGATCGATGCCGACGGCTATCTCCATATCCTCGACCGCAAGAAGGACATGATTGTCAGCGGCGGCGAGAATATTTATCCAGCAGAGGTGGAGCGTGTGCTGGCCAGCCACGCTTGCGTCGCCGAGGTCGCCGTGATCGGCGCGCCCGACGCGCACTGGGGCGAGGCCGTTTGCGCCGTGGTGGTGCCGACATCCGGCACCGAACCGACGCTCGATGCCCTGACGCGGCACTGCGAGGGCAATCTCGCGCGCTACAAGCACCCGCGACGGCTCATAATCCGGGATACACCTTTGCCGCGAAATGCGACCGGAAAGATCCTCAAACACGAGCTGAGACGCGCGCCCGGCGGGTAGGGCAGCAATTCCGGAGACGCAGGGCGAAGGGATTGACGGCGGCGGATTACTCCGCACACTGCTTGGCTTCAGGCGAACGGCGCAGAAAAGGGAGTGGCATGGCGGGGCCCAAATACATCGTCGCAACCGACGTCGGCGGGACGTGCACCGACACGGTCGTCATCGCCGCGGGCGAGCCGTTCCATATCGGCAAGGCGCTTTCGACCCCGCCCAACTTCGCCGACGGCGTCATCGATTCGATCGCCGTTGCCGCCGACGCCATGGGCACGACGGTGGAGACGCTGTTCTCGCAAAGCTATCTTTTCGTCCACGGCTCGACCGTGGTCGACAACACCGTCCTCACTCAAGATGGCGCCAGAACCGGGCTCATCACCACCGCGGGCTTCGAGGACACGCTGCTCGTCACCCGAGGGGCCTACGGCCGCTGGGGCGGGCTTCCCGAAGAGCGGGTCAAGCATCCGGTGGCGACCGACCGGGCCGATCCCCTGGTGCCGATGGAGCGTATCCGCGGCGTCCGCGAGCGGGTCGACTACAAAGGCGCCATAATCCAGCCGCTCGACGAGGCCGAAGCCGAACGCGCGGTCCGCTCGCTGATTGAGGACGAAGGCGTTGAGGCGATCGCCGTCAGTTTTCTCTGGTCGTTCTACAATCCCGCCCACGAGATCAAGATCAAGGACATCGTCAAACGCATTTCGCCCGAAACCTATGTGACCCTTTCGAGCGAGATTGCGCCGGTGCCGGGCGAGTTTGAGCGCACCTCCACGGCCGTGATCAACGCCTATGCCGGGCGCATGAGCAAGGCCTACATCAACAATCTGGAACGCCAGCTCGCCGAGCGCGGCTATGCCGGGCAGATCATGGTGATGCAGGGCTATGGCGGCCTGCTGCCCGCCGCCGAAGCCGCCGACCGCGCCGTCGGCATGATCGAATGCGGGCCCGCGGCGGGTGTCATCGGCGCGAAGTTCCTGGGCGGCCTGATGGGGCAAGACAACATCATCGCCGCCGATATGGGCGGGACGACGTTCAAGGTCGGCGTCATCCAGGACGGCGAGATCGAATATGCCCGCGAGCCCATGGTCGCGCGCTTCCACTACGTCGCGCCGAAGATCGAGGTGGTCTCGATTGGCGCCGGCGGCGGCAGCATCATCTCGCTGGAGCCTGGCACCAAGGCGCCGAAGGTCGGCCCGCGCAGCGCCGGCGCCGATCCGGGCCCAATCTGCTATGGGCGCGGCGGCACCGAGGTCACGTTGACCGACGTGATGACGCTGATCGGCTACATGGATCCCGATATCTTCCTGGGCGGCCGGATGCGGCTCGACATCGATGCCGCGCGCCGCGCCTTCGAGACGCAGATCTCAGGCCCGCTCGGCATGTCGGTCGAGGAGGCCGCCTTCGGTATCTACCGGGTAGCGGCGGCGCAGATCGCCGATCTGATCCATGAGATCACCGTCGAGCGCGGCCTCGACCCCCGCGACTTCGAGCTCCACGCCTTTGGCGGCTCCTGTCCGCTCGTATGCGGTGTGTTCGGGCGCGAGCTGAGCGTCAAACGCATCGTCATCCCCTACACTGCAGCCGTGAACTGCGCCTTCGGCCTGGTCTCCGCCGATATCGTGCACGAGTATTCGCTCACCCAGACCTTGCCGGCGCCGAGCCCGGCCGACGCGATCAACGCGATCTATGCGCCGCTGCTCCAACAAGCGAAGGATCAGCTTGCCCGCGAGGAATTTGCGGACGATCAGATGGCCTTCAATTACGCCGTCGATCTTCGCTACGGGCTGCAGGTCCACGAGGTGACCACGACCGTCAACGGCGCCACGCCCTTCACCGAGGCGACGGTCCAGCAGCTGATGGACGATTTCGAGGCGCTCTACGAGCGGAAATACGGGAAAGGCTCGGCCTATCGGGGCGCCGGCATGGAGATGACCCAATTCCGCCTCTCCGGCCGCGGCAAGCTTGACCGCCCAGACGTGCCACGCGAAACGCTGGAGGGGCCGGATGCCAGTGCCGCGATTACTGGAAAACGTGATATATTCGTGGAACCGCTGAACGCTTTCGCGCCGGCCGATATTTACGATTTCACCAAGCTGCGGCCAGGAAACCAGTTGCCCGGCCCAGCGGTGATCCACACGCCGATCACGACGATCGTCGTGCAGAGTGGGCAGACCGCGACAATGGACGAGCTCCGCAACATCGTCCTCGACTTTCACTGAGGAAACATCATGGCAGTCGATCCGATTACCTTTTCCATCATCCGCCATCGCCTCTACCGAGTGGTCGACGAGGCGGTGATCACGCTGAAGCACGTCTCCGGCAGCGCCATAACCAACGAAGGCCACGATCTGATGGTCTCGCTCTACCGGGCCGACGGCTCGCTGCTGATGGGCGGTGTGGGCTTCCTCCACCATTTGACCAGCGCGGCAGAGGCCTGCAAGGCAATCATCCGGCGCTTTGATGGGCGCATCAACGAGGGCGATGTTTTCCTGTTGAACGACCCCTACACGGCCGCTCTGCATACCTCCGATATTTACCTGGTGGCGCCGGTTCACCATGACGGCAGGCTGGTCGCGTGGAGCGCTTGTTTCGTTCACGTCTACGACATCGGCGCCAAGAACCCGGGCGGCTTCTGCCCCGATGCGGAAGACATCTACACCGAGGGCTTCAGCTCGCCGGGCGTGCGGCTGGTCAACCAGGGCGAGCTCGATCAGGACGTCCTCGACACGTTGCTCAACATGGTGCGCTCGCCGGAGATGGTGGCGCTCGACATGCGTTCGATGATCGCCTGCAACAACGTTGCGCGCGAACGCATGGTGGCACTGATCGAAAAGTATGGCTACGACACGGTCGACGAAGCCTGCGGCCAGCTGATCGAGCAATCAGAGCAGCTGCTGCGCTCGCGCCTGCGCGAGCTGCCGAACGGCACCTGGGAGAGCCGCCAGTATCTCGAGGTGCTCGACGAGGTCTACAAGGTCAACCTGCGCATGACCAAGCAGGATGACAAACTCGTCTTCGATTTCACCGGGTCCAGCCCGCAATCCAAATACTCGGTCAACTGCACAAAATGGGCGTCGCTGGGCGGGCTCTTTGCGCCGCTTTTCCCGCTGATCTGCTACGACATCACCTGGAACGAGGGCTGTATCAAACCGATCACCATGATCGCTCCTGAAGGCTCGATCGTGAACTGCATCCGGCCCGCCCCGGTATCGGTCGCCACGGTGGGCGCTATCCAGTCGGTCAACAATGCCGCCTGCACCACCATCGGAAAGATGCTGCAGACCAGCGAGAAATACGTCAAGGAAGCCACCTCGGTCTGGCACGCAAATCACTTCGCCATCTTCAAGTTCGGCCGCAGCCAACGCGGCGGCGAGTCGATCGGCATCTTCACCGAAACCTTTGCCGGCTCCGGCGGCGCGCGCACTTATGCCGACGGCGTCGATGTCGGAGGTGAGATCCCCAATCCGATCTCCCGCATGGCCAATGTCGAGACCGTGGAGAACAACTTCCCGATCCGCTACCTGTTCCGGCGACGGATGCAGGACAGCGGCGGACCCGGCAAGTACCGCGGCGGCACTGGCATGGAGTTCGCGGTGGTGCAGCATGACAGTCCCGATGGCGGCCTGCACTACGTCGTCTCGGGCAAGGGCGCCAACTTCCCCATGAGCGAGGGTCTCGCAGGCGGCTACCCCGGCGCACCCAACTCCTACATCTGGGTCCACAACAACGAGACCACCGGGGATGGCACCAATATCGACGTGCGTGATTGCCTCAACATCGAGGACATGCCGGGCAAAAAACAGGCCGTGACCTGGGGCGTGTTCCCGCTGATGGACGACGATGCCCTTTACGTGCGCTGGAATGGCGGCGGCGGATTTGGTGATCCGCTGGACCGTGACGCGCAAGCGGTCGCGGATGATGTGCGCGGCAGCGTGGTATCGCCCGAGGCGGCCCGGACGGTCTATGGCGTTGTGCTGACCGAGGCCGGTGCAGGCACCAATGCGGGCGTGAGCGTGGACGTCGATCAGGACGCAACCGAAACGCTGCGCCGGTCCATGCGGGCGTCGCGGATTTCGGTAGCGGCCGCCGAATGAGCGCGCCCTTCTCCGGATCGCTCCATATCGTGGAGGGCAAGACCGGCCGCCAGATGGCCTGCAAGGGCTGCGACCAGCCTCTGGCGCCGGTCGGTAAGCCGTGGAAGCCGGCCTCCACGGTCAGGGAGCGGCCGATGGAGGGGGCGGGCGGCCGGGCCTATGCGAGCGCGAGCCACGTAGTGCTGCGCCGGTTTTTCTGTCCTGGCTGCGGTGCGCTCCTTGATACGGAGACGGCGATGGCTGGCGACCCCTACCTCAATGACGTGATCGACGCCTGAGCCGCGCCGGCCCGAAGGAGCAAACAGATGCACGACATCGAGGTTCGCCAGGAAATCGTCGACCGGGTGCTGGCCCGGCGCGGGCGCTATCACATTTTCGACACGCTCGACCCGGCCGAGACCGCCTTCGTCGTCATCGATATGCAGGGAACGTTCGTTGCGCCGGGCTCGCCTGCCGAGGTTCCGACGGCGCGTGGCATCGTCGCAAACATCAATGCATTGGCTGGCGAACTGCGCGAGCTCGGGGTCCTGATCTGCTGGGTGACGCATGCGAACCGCCATACCGGCAAGGCCAGCGACTGGGATGGCTTTTTCAGCAACTTCGTCGCCGAGGAGGTGCGTCAACGCACCATCGACAGCCTGTCGCCCGAGGGTGACGGCCAGAAAGTCTGGCACGAGCTGGTCGTTGCGGATCAGGACATACACGTCATCAAGAACCGCTACAGCGCCCTGATCTCCGGTTCGTCCCAGCTCGAGCGAATTCTGAGGAGCCGCCGCATCCGCAACGTGCTGATCGCCGGTACCAAGACCAATGTGTGCTGTGAGGCCACGGGCCGCGATGCGATGATGCTCGACTTCGATACGGTCATGGTTACAGATTGCCTGGCGGCGCTGTCGGACGACGAGCACCGGGCCACACTCGAGACCTTCATTCAGCAGTTCGGCGACGTGATGACCTCGCAGGAAGTGCTGGCCGTGCTGCGTGCGCGATCCAACCGGAACGCAGCGGAGTAACGCGGCGATAAAACGAAACATCGATCAGGGGAGATAAGCAATGCGCCGAATTCTTATTGGATTGACCGCGACCCTGCTGCTGGCCGCCATCGGCGCCGGCGGCGCCTGGGCCAAGACCTTGCGGGTGGCTCTGGTCCTGCCGGGGCCGATCACCGACGGCACCTTCAGCTCTGCTGCGCATAAGGGCATCAAGGCGGCGGAAAAGAAATACGACATCAAGGTATCGATCCGCGAGAACACCAAGTTCGCCGAATCCGAAGCGGTCTTGCGCAATTACGCCAAGGACGGTTACGACGTGATCATCGGCCACGGCTTCCAATTCGGCGAGCCGGCCAAGAAGATCCACAAACAGTTCCCGAAGACCTGGTTCGTCGTCAACACAACGAAAGTCTCCGGCGCGCCCAATCTGGCCTCCTTCGACAACCGGTGGGGTGATGCCGGCTACGTCGCCGGCGCCGTGGCCGCCCTCGTCAGCAAGACGGGCGTGATTGGTCATATCGGCGGCATCCCGGTACCGGTGATCAAGGAATACAACGAAGGCTTCCTGCGCGGCGCCAAGCGCATGAAGCCGGGCATCAAGGTGCTATCGGCTTATGTCGGCTCGTTCTCCGATATTGCCAAAGCCAAGGAGATCACCCGCTCGCTGATCGAACGCGGCGCCGACGTGCTCACCGCCACCGGAAACGAGAGCGTCATGGGCACGATCCAGGCGGCTAAGGAAGCAGGCGTCATGGCGATCGGCACCGCCTTCGATTCGGCCGCGCTTGCCCCCGACACCATCGTCACCACCGCCCTCGTCAACATGCACGTCAACATCGACCTGGCGATCGGGCAAATCGTGAAGGGAACGCTGAAGCCGCGAAACTACCTGCTCGGCTTCAATGAGGATGGCCTTGGTTTGGCACCATATGGAAAATTCGAGAATAAGCTCTCCGCCGGCGACAAGGCCAAGATCCGCCAGCTGATTGCGGACATCAAAGCCGGCAAGGTCAAGGATCTGCCAAAGGTCATCAAGTAGATCCCGGCCGACCGATCGCAACGGTCGGTGGCACCGGCCAGCGTCACTGCGCCGAAGCCGGCCAGCCGGCCGGTTCTCGAGCTGAATGGCATCACCAAGCGGTTCGGCGCGCTCGCGGCGAATGACGACATCACGCTGGCGCTCGGCCGCGGCGAAGTCCTGGGGCTGCTTGGGGAGAATGGCGCGGGCAAGTCGACATTGATGAATATTCTCGCCGGCTTGATCCTCCCCGACGCCGGCGAGATCTTGATCGAAGGTCGGCTGGCCCGCATCGCGGCGCCTCGCGATGCTGTCTCGCTTGGCATCGGCATGGTGCATCAGCATTTCATGATCGTGCCCACGCTGAGCGTGGCGGAGAATATCGCGCTGGGAAACCGGACGCTGCGGCCCCTGCCGCTCGATCTGTCCGGCGTGCGCGCGAAGATCAGACAGATCACCGACGATCTCGGCCTGCCCCTCGACCCGGACGCGGCAACGGCGCGCCTCACGGTCGGCGAACAACAGCGGGTGGAGATCGTCAAGGCACTGAGCCGTGACGCGCGGATCCTGATCCTGGACGAGCCAACCGCCGTGCTGACGCGCGACGAAGCCTCCGGCCTGTTTGACGCCGTAAAGGCGCTCGCACAAACCGGCGTGTCCGTTATCCTGATCAGCCACAAGCTTGAGGATATTTTCGCCGTTTGCGACCGGGTGGCGGTTCTGCGCCGAGGGCGCAAAGTGCACGAGACGTCCACAAAGGACACCGATGCCGATGGGTTGGTGCTGGCGATGGTCGGCGAAAGCATCACCGCTCCCGCCGCCCGCCGGAATTCCCCGCCGGGCAAATTGCTGCTCGAACTGGACGGTGTCGCCTTGCGGCGCGGCGACGGGTCGACCGCGGTCGATGGGGTGAGTTTCGATCTGCACGCCGGCGAGATCCTTGCCGTGGCCGGCATCGAGGGCAACGGCCAGCGTGAGTTGGCCGAGGCGATCGCCGGTTTGCAGCCACCGGAAGCCGGCCGCATCGTCTATGACGGCAAGGTGCATACGCGTGGCACTCGTACCATGGAGCTGCGCCGGCGCGGCCTGCGTCTCGTCCCCGAGGATCGTCACGCCGCCGGGATGCTGGTGGACAAATCTCTGCGCGAGAACCAGTTGCTGAGCCACCTCCACGCACGCCGGTACAACCGTGCCGGCTGGCTCAAACGACGTTCGGCCGCGCGGGATGCCCAAACCGTCATCGCCGATTTCGACGTTCGCGCGACAAGTTCGAATGCGGTCATGCGCAGCCTGTCGGGCGGCAACCAGCAGAAGATGGTGCTTGGGCGCGAGCTGGCCGACGGCCTGCGGCTCCTGATCGCCGCCCATCCGACACGTGGACTGGATGTGCGCACGATCGCCTTCATTCAGCGCCAGCTCCTCGATCTGCGCGACCGTGGGATCGCCATCCTGTTGATCTCCTCCGATCTGGGCGAGATCTGGCAATTCGCCGACCGAATTCTGGTGTTCGGCGGCGGCCGGGCGCATGGGCCCATTGGCGTGACGGAAACCACGCCCAGCGAGATCGGCGCCTGGATGGCCGGACACGCATGAACGCCCTGGTCAACCTCCTCGGCAGATCGGTCTATGCCGGCCCGGCTTTGGCCGGGTTTGGCGCCCTCTTTTTCATTGGGCTGGTGATCACCGTTGCCGGGTTCGACCCGATAGCGGCCCTATCCGCGTTGCTGTCGCAATCGCTGGGCTCGGTCAATGGCATCAGCGAAGTCCTGGTTCGCACCATCCCGCTGACGCTCACTGGGTTGGGTATCACGGTTGCGTTCCGCGCCCGCATGTTCAATGTCGGCGGCGACGGCCAGATCATCTTCGGCGCGATTGCCTTTGTCGGCTGCGGCCTGCTTTTTCCCACACTGACCGGCTGGCTTTTGCTGCCGCTAGCCGTGATCGCCGGCATCCTCGGCGGGGCAGTGTGGGGCGGGATCGCTGGCATTCTGCGCGCCCGTTACAATGCCAGCGAGATCATCGTCACGATCATGCTCACCTATGTCGCATTCCAGGGCCTGGCTTGGGCGATCCGTGGGCCGCTTCAGGAAAGCTCCGGGATTTTCCCGCGCTCAGAAGCGATTCCCGAGGCAATAAAACTGGGATTGTTGCTCGATGGCTCCCGTTTGCACTGGGGATTGTTCATCGCGCTCGGCGCGACCGTCGCCGTCACGCTTGCGCTGCGATACACCTCCTTCGGGTATCGGCTCGACGCGATCGGCGAAAGCCCGTTGGCCGCCCGCTATGGCGGTATCGGCGACCGCGCCACTGTGATCTTGTCGCTCGCGGTCAGCGGCGGTCTTGCCGGGCTCGCCGGCGCCGTCGAGATTGCGGGGGTCCACGGACGTCTCCACGATGCTTTCGCCGAGGGCACCGGCATCACCGCCATAGCGGTTGCGCTGCTGGCCCGCCTCAACCCGATATTCGTGCCGCTATCGGCGGCGATGTTTGCAGTCCTCAGCGTTGGCGTCGGCGGGTTACAGCGGCAACTGGGCATACCCTTCCCGCTTGTGCACATCATCGAAGGCATCGTGATCCTCGCATTTCTTGTCGCCACCCGGCTGCAACGTGACGCCGTGGAGGGCTGAGACGTGCTCGACCAGGTCTTTTTTGTCGGGCTGCTGGCGAGTGCGTTTCGCTTTGCTGCACCGCTGATGTTCGCGGCCCTTGGCGAAACCGTGGCGCAGCGCGCCGGTGTGCTGAATGTCGGCCTCGAAGGCATCATGCTGGTGGGCGCCTTTCTCGCAGTGTTGGGCGCCTGGTGGACGGGCTCCCCCTGGGGCGGCCTCTTACTGGCTATGCTCGGGGGTGCCGCGATGGCGGGACTGCATGCATTTCTCAGCATCACGCTGAGAGCCGACCAGATCATATCCGGCATCGCCATGATCGTTCTCGGTCTCGGCATATCCGGGTACGGCTTTCGGCTGACGCTGGGCGCCATGTCGCCGGCGCCGACCATACCCGCCTTCGCGCCGCTCAAACTATGGGGACTGGCCAAGTTGCCCATCGTCGGGCCGATCCTGTTCGGCCAGCACCTTCTGGTCTACCTGGCCCTGATCATTGCGGTGGCGCTTCACGTCTTTTTGTACCGGACCCGCTGGGGCCTCGACCTGCGAGCGGTTGGCGAGATGCCAGCCGCCGCCGACGCCGCCGGGATTTCCGTTCAGGCGGCCCGCTACTCGAGCGTAATCTTCGGTGGCGCGATGGCCGCTATGGGCGGCGCTTATCTCTCAACCGCCCAGTTGAGCGGCTTCGTTGAGAACATGGTCTCCGGGCGCGGCTTCATCGCCATTGCTTGCGTTGTTTTCGGGCGCTGGTCGCCCATCGGCGCCGTAGCAGCCGCGCTGTTCTTCGGCGCGGCCGAGGCGGCCCAGGTGCGGCTTCAGACGCTGAACCCCGACATCCCGTACCAGTTCTTCGTGATGATGCCCTATCTGTTGGCGGTGATCTTCTTGATCTTCCTGGCGCGGCGCTCGCGCATGCCCGCAGCACTGGGGGTTCCCTTCATGCCGCCCCGGTAAGCAGGCCGGGGCGTTGCCCATCTTCTGGCCGATCCTATTCGCTCGCCACCTCGTGGCCGATCTCGCGCTGGCATGCGCCGGGGCGCTTCGTCTCGTCGCCTGCCAAAGCCGGCTGGCACCTTGATTATCGAGGGGTCGGCGAAAGCTCGCTGACCGCGCCACGGTGGGAGGCACGGAGGTTTGCTGAACCGCCCTCATGCCGGCGCGCAAATTTCGTTCGTCATCCGCGCGGACAGCCGGCGCTTTTCGGTATATTCTGGGGCCATGAAATCGATCCTGGTTCCGCTCAAGGTCAACGACGACGGCGATAGCGGCTTGGCTGCGGCACTCACCGTGGCGCGCCGGTTCGACAGCTACGTGGAGGGCCTCGTCGTCGAGCCGGCGTTTCCGGTCCCGGTTGGCGACATGATCGCAGCCATACCCGTCGACGATACTCAGTTCATAGAGGACTGGCGGGCCAAGGCCCAGACGGCGCGTGGCCGGTTCGACACGGCCATGAAGCAGGCGGGCATCCCGGCCGCCCAACCGGCCCCGCCCAAGAAAGGGTCCTGGGCCGGTTGGCAGGAGACAAAGGGGTTTGAGGGCGCGGTCGTCGGGGAATACGGGCGGCTTTTCGACCTGATCGTGATCGGGCAGGCGAGCGAGGACAACAGGGGCGAGGTCACGGAGACCTGCGAGGCGGCTCTATTCGAGAGCGGCCGTCCGATGCTGCTCGCACCGCGCGATCCGGTCAAGACGCTGGGCGACACTGTCGTGATTTCCTGGAACGGCAGCACCGAGACCGCCCGGACGATCGGGCTCGGCATGCCGTTCATAGACGGCGCGAAGACGGTCTTTGTGCTGACGGTGGAGGGGGCCACGGTCGCCGGCCCAACGGGTGAGCAGGTGGCCGACTATCTTTCCCGGCGCGACGTTGCGGCCAGCGCCGTCACGGCGCAACCCGGCGAGCGCAGCGCCGGTGAGGCAATCCTCGAGGAAGCGGCTGCGCTCGGCGCCGACCTTCTGTTCAAGGGCGCCTACACCCACAGCCGGCTCCGCGCGATGGTCTTCGGCGGCCCGACCAAGCACATCCTTTCCCACGCCAACCTGCCAGTGATCATGGCGCATTGAGCGGAGCGGCGGTCCGTGACTTTCCGCATGGATTTGCATCTGTCGACAACCGCGCATTTGCAACGTTCGGCGGGCGCAGCAGCTGGAGCCGATTCCATGCAAGTGGAAAATGCTCTAGTGTCCTGCCCCGGAAATTCGTCCCACGAAATTCCGGGACAAGCAGGCCACTAAATATTTGAGTCTAGTGTGATTCAGCCCCCAAACTTCGTCACATAAATGCGACGAACTTCGGAACCATCACACTAGCCGGCATTAGAAATACCCAGGAAACCGGGGCTCACTGAGAGACGGTTCGGTCAGGGGACGCGGCTCACACCGGCTCAGGTATTTGATTATTCCCGTGAATATGCATAGAGTTTGATGCGGGGGAGAGGCGGATCCGATGAGCCAGACAACGATAGATGCGCCAGAGCAGGCCGCTCAAGATGCGCCGAAGCAGGCCGCCCAGGCGCCATTCGATCTCGATCGATTTATCCCCTATCTGCTTACGCGGATAACCGGGCGACTCGGGAACAGCCTGGCGGGCGCCCTGCGTCCGCTGCGGATGACCAACAAGCAATGGCGGGTTCTGGCGGTCCTGTCGGCAGAGGATGGCCGAACCATATCCGAGCTTTGCGCCTATACCGCCGTCGACCACTCAACGCTCAGCCGCGTCGTCGACCGGCTGGTTGACGAGGGTCAGGTTGAACGCGTCCCGAGCCCCGATGACGCACGCTCCACGCAGATCAAGCTGACCGATCGAGGGCGGGAGACCTTCCATGCGTTGCTTCCGATTGCCATCGCCCAGGCCAACTGGGCGATCAGCGGTATCGACCAGGCAGAACTCGACCAGGTGACCGCAACGCTCCGAAAAATGCTGAACAACATTCGCGTATCCCCCTACCCCTGACCAGTCCCACGAGTACGCAAGGCCTTTGGACGTGAAGACCCTCTTCATCAATGCCCATGTGATCGATGGGACCGGCAAGGACTGGTCGGGCTATGTCGTGGTCGACGGCAATTCGATATCCAAGCTCGGAATGGGCGAGCTCGACACGGCGCCCGCCGGATTTGAGGTGATCGATCTGGCGGGCCAAACGCTGCTGCCGGGTTTCATCGATTGCCACGTTCATTTCCGCTCCGACGGCGCAGCCAATCCCCGCGCGCAGGTGCTTGGTGAAAGCGATGCCATGCTGACGCTCCGTTCGGCGCGCAATGCCCGGCGCACCCTGGAGGCGGGGATCACCACGGTGCGCGACTGCGGGTCGACCAACTTCATCGATTTCTCGGTGCGCCGGGCGATCAGCGAGGGGCTGATGGTGGGTCCGCGCATGGTGCTGAGCGGCAAGATCATCTGCATGACCGGCGGCCATGGCTGGAATGTCGGACAGGAGGCCGATGGCCCCGACGGCGTGCGCCGCGCGGCGCGCGAGATGCTGCGCGCCGGGGCCGACAATGTGAAGATGATCGCCACGGGGGGCATCCTGACCGAGGGCACCGAAATCGGCGCCCCGCAATTTACCGAAGACGAGATGCGCGCCGGCGTCGTCGAGGCGCACAAGGCAGGCTGCCTCGCCGCCGCACACGCCCACGGGGCCACCGGCATCAAAAACGCGGTACGCGCCGGCGTCGATTCAATCGAGCATGGCTACTTCCTCGACGAGGAAGGCATCGCGCTCATGCTCGAACACCAGACCTGGCTGGTTGCAACCTCCGCAGCCGTGCGCAATGTCGCCTCGCGGTCGGTCAAGGACGGCCTGCTCGAAAGCGTCCATCGCAAGGCAAGCGAGGCCGTCGACCACCACGTCCAGAGCTTCAAGAAGGCCTACAAGGCCGGCGTCAAACTCGCGATGGGGACCGATTCTGGCGTGCCCTTCACGTTCCACGGCAACAACCTCGACGAGCTCGGTCATTTCGTGGAAATGGGTCTCTCACCGATGGAGGCCATCCAGGTTTCCACGCTCGACAGCGCCCGGATGCTCAAGATGGATGACCGCGTCGGCAGCATCGAGGAGGGCAAGCGCGCCGACCTCGTGGTCTTCGACGGCGATCCGCTCGAAGACATCGCCGTGCTTCGCGATCACAGCCGGCTTCGCTGGGTGATCCAGGACGGCGAGGTGATCGTTCGGCGCGAGGGCAACACGCTCCATCGGCCCCGCGAGGTCGAGCTGATGGCGTTGGGGACGGCATGAGCCTGCGCATCGACAACGCCCGGGTAGTGGACGGCCGCGGCGGCGTGCTGGAGAACCGCCGCCTTACCATCGACGACGGCCGGATCACCGCGATCGAAGACACGGTCGGCTCGAACGCCGCCGCGCCCTCGGCCACCGACACTATCGACGCGGCCGGCATGACCGTGATGCCTGGCGTGATCGACTGCCATGTCCATCTGTCGATCGGCGGCGCCGCCGATGCCATGGGTGAAGCCGTGAGGGATACGGACTCGATCGCCGTCATCCGTATGGCGCACAACGCCGTGCGCACGCTTGCCGCCGGCATCACCACCGTGCGCGACATGGGCGCCAAGAACCATATCGATCTCGCCTTCCGTGCCGCGGTCGACCAGGGCATCTATCCCTTTGCCCCGCGGATATTGCCGAGCGGCCGTCCGATCACAATGACCGGTGGCCATTGCTGGCAGATCGGGCGCCAGGCCGACGGCGTCGACGATGTCCGCCGTGCCGCCCGCGAGCAGATCAAGGCCGGCGTCGACTGGATCAAGATCATGGCGACCGGCGGCATCCTCACCCAGGGCACCGAGATCGGCGCGCCCCAGCTCGGCGAGGACGAAATGCGCGCCGCGATCGAAGAGGCCCACAAGGCGGGCCGGCGGACCGCGGTCCACGCGCACGGCGCCTCCGGCATCAAGAGCGCGGTGAGAGCGGGGGTCGATAGTGTCGAGCACGCCTATTTCCTCGATGACGAGGGTATCGAGCTCATGATCGAGCGCGATTGCTGGCTGGTGCCGACGGCGGCCGCGGTGAAGCTGGTGGTCGAACACGGCGTTGCAGGCGGCATTCCCTGTCACGTCGTGCGCAAGGCCGCCTCGGCGATCGGCAGCCAGGTCGAAACCTGCCGCAAGGCATGGCAGGCCGGCGTGCATCTCGCCATGGGGACCGATGCGGGGACGCCCTACAATCGGCACGGCGAGAACATGCAGGAACTTGAGGCGATGGTTGAGATCGGGCTGAGCCCCATGGAGGCCATCGTGATGGCAACCAGCCGCAGCGCCGCGTTGCTCGGTCTTGAGGAACGGATCGGGGCGGTTGAGGCAGGCTACGAGGCGGATCTGCTGATCGTGCAAGGCGCCCCGGACGAGGACGTTTCCATCCTGCGTGATGCCGAGCAAATCAAATACGTGCTGCAAAATGGCCGCATCGTCGCCCGCAGTGGCAAGATCGCCGCGGCGGCCGACGAATTGGCCTCATAACGGATCAAGGAGGTCGGGCAAGTGACAACGATAGCTGGTGTCCCGAGACAGGAGTTCGATGATCGGGTGGCGCGCGCGCGCGCGCTGATGCGCGAGCGGGAGGTGGACGGTCTCGTGGTGACCGATCCGACCAGCTATTTCTACTTCAGCGGCCAGCGTGTCCCGACCTGGATGAAGATGCGCCCGAGCGTTTTCGTGCTGCCGCTCGAAGGCGAGGCGGCGATTGTCAGCTGGTCCGGACCGGAAATGTTCGCCCGCGTCTACAACCGCCCCTACCCCTCCTGGGTCGAGGACAAGCGCATCTATCCCGAGGTGCCGTTTACCACCGACCCTGTGGTCGATTGGGGCGTCCGCGGCGCGCTCGAGGATCTTGGGCTCGCCAATGGCACGCTGGCGATCGAGCTCGGCCAGGAAACCTCGCTTGGCCTGCCGTTCAACGATTTCCTGCGCCTCCAGCAGGAGCTGCCAAATGCCCGATGGGTCGAATCGGGGGAGATCATCTGGGGCTGCCGGATGATCAAATCCGCTTGGGAGATCAGCTGTTCCAAGAAGGCGTGCGACATCGGCGGCGAGGCCTGGAGACGCGCCTTCGAAGAGCTGAAACCCGGGGTCACGATCCGCGAATTTCAGACTAAGGTCCTGCAATACTACTATGAGGGCGGCGCCGACCTCGATTCAGGCGCCCCCACATGTCTCGGCGCGACCGGCCCCAATGGCGCCTTCCAGAAGGGCGACGTGCTCTATCTCGACGGCGGCTGCGCGGTCTTGGGCTACCAGATGGATTTCACCCGGCGCGCGGTCTTCGGCAAGCCAAGCGACCGCCAGCGCGACGAGCACGACGGCATGTGGGAGGTCCTCTTCAAGGTCATGGACCGGATGAAGCCGGGCGTGTCGATGGCCGAAATCTTCGAGTACTCGCAATCGCTCATGGCGGCGCGGCCCGACTGGCACAACTATTCAGACCATCCCGCCAAGCGGATCGGCCACGGCATCGGGCTCGGCAACGAGCCGCCGTCGATGAATGCCTTCGACACGCGCGTGCTCGCCGAAGGCATGATCCTGACACCGGAGCCGAAGATCGAAAGCCCGGACGGTCTGGTGAACCCCGAGGAGCACATCGTGATGACAAAGGACGGCTGGGATCAGCTGTCGAACGTGCCGGATTGGCCGCTCTACGTCGTCGAATGACGACGGTGCGGCCGCTCGGCGAATAACACCGGTGCGAACAAGCGGGAAAAAGGGTCCGCGAGCAGCACCGGCTGGCGACAGGTAAAGCAAGGGAGAGAGAAATGAAAACGAACTTGAAGCACTTTAGCGGCGTAGGACTGGCGATTATTTTGGGCGTGTCGGCGGTCGGCACGATGGGCAGCGTCACGGCGGCCTCGGCCGAAGATACGATCCGCGTTCTGACCTTCGCACCGACCAACCGCAATGACCTCAGCATGGTCATCTTCCGAAACTACATGAAGGCGGTGAACGAACGCGGCAAGGGCGTGGTCAAGATGGACCACATCGGCGGACCGGAGGTGGTGCCACTGCGCAGCCAGGTAAATGCCGTGAGCAAGGGCGGCATTGCAGATTGGGTTATGACTTTCACGGTCCATGCGGCCCTGGTGCCGGAGATCGGCACAGTCGGGCTCTCGCGAGTGACCCCTCAACAAGAGCGCAAGGCCGGCTTCATCGCCCTACTCGACGAGGCGCACAAACGCATCAACATCAAGGTCATCGGGCGGACCGCGACCACTGGCGGCTTCCACATCTTCTCCAAGAAGCCGATCGGGTCGATCGCCAGCTTCAAGGGCATGAAGGTCCGCTCGCATTCGGGCTACGACGCCTTCTTCAAGGCGCTTGAGGCCCGGCCGATCCACATGAAGATCTCGGAAATCTATGCCGGCTTGGAGCGCGGACTGGTCCAGGCCGCACCCTATCCGCTGTTCGTCTCCAGTCTCGGACTGCAGGAGGTGATCTGTTGCGCGATGGCGGATTCGTTCTGGGAGGCGCACACCACCTTCTCGTTCATCAACCTCGCCAAGTGGAAGTCGATTTCCGCCAAATCCCGCAAGATCCTCGCCGACACTCAGATCGAGTTCGAGGGAAAAATGGCGGCGATGGCATCCGAGCTCAAGGCCGCCGAGCGCAAGCGCCTCGAGGCCAAGGGGGTGAAGTTCAACAATCTGCCGGCCGCAGAGGCGGAAAAGTTCAAGGTGATGGCGAACGATTCGCGTTGGACCTTCTTGAAAACCAAGATCAAGGCCGACCGGTTCGCGAAGATCGAGAAGATGATCCGGCGCTGATCTCGTTGACGATGTGCGGGACGGAGGCCGTTGTCTCCGTCCTGCGCCTCGGCATAAGGGCAAACGAACTTGCGACGCTGATCGGAGCCGTCTTGTGACGCTCACACGGGTTTATGTGAAGGCGCTCGACCGGACCCTCGACACGATGGCGGTGCTGGCCGGCGTGTGTCTGGTCTTCCAGGTCGTCAGCATCAGCGTCGACGTATCGCTGCGCTACTTCTTCGGCGCGCCGATCAAGGCGGTCATCTCACTCAACGAATGGAGCCTGCTCTATATCGCCTTCCTGGCGGCAGGTTGGCTGCAACGCGAGTCCGGTCATGTACGCATCGACATCGTCCTCAACCTGTTGGGCCGGCGCGGCACCCTCTTTGCCGACCTGTTTGGATTGGCGCTGGGCATAGCGGCTTGCTCGGTATTGACCTGGTTCGGGTTCAAAGTGACCGTGGAGAAGTACACCAGCGGCGTTTACGATTTTTTCAAGCTCGAAGACGTACCGATCTGGCCGGTCTATCTGGCGATACCGCTCGGAGCATTCCTGTGGCTGTTGCAGCTCCTGCGCGAGGGGGTGCATGTGATGCGTGAACACGGCCGCACCCGCGCCGATCCGCTGGCAGACCTCTAGGACAGGGGGTCGGGGCGTGGAGTGGTACTGGTCGCTTGCCCTGATCATGGGGGGCTTTTTTGTGCTGATGGCGGCCGGTGTGCCGGTCGTATTCGCGTTCTTCACCGTCAACATCGTCGGTATGTATTCGCTGATGGGCGGAGTGGTCGCACTCGACCAGTTGATCGAAAGCACCTACGGCAGCGTTACGGTGTTCGTTCTTCTCCCGATCACACTGTTCATCCTGATGGGCGAGGTCATGTTCCGCTCGGGCGTGGCGGGACGGATGATCGATGCGCTGGACACCTGGCTCGGAAACGTGCCCGGCCGTCTCTCGCTGCTCGCGGTCGGCTCGGGCACGCTGCTGGCCTCGCTCAGCGGTGCCAGCATCGGCACCACCGCGATGCTGGGGTCGACCCTGGCGCCGGAGATGGAGCGACGCGGATATCACAAATCCATGAGCATCGGGCCCCTGCTTGGCAGCGGCGGGCTGGCCATCATGATCCCGCCCAGCGGGCTCGGCGTAATTCTGGCGGTGCTGGCAAAGGTCTCGGTCGGCAAGCTCCTGATCGCGATCGTCCTGCCGGGTCTGATGATGGCCGCGCTATACACCGCCTACATCGTAGTGAGATGCCGGCTCAACCCCTCGCTTGCGCCAAGCTATACCGTCGACGCGGTGCCGTTGCGTCGACGGCTCGCACTGTCGGTGAAGTACATCCTGCCGCTCAGCCTGATTATTTTCCTTGTCGTCGGCCTGATCTTTCTGGGGATCGCCACGCCGACCGAGGCAGCAGCGCTCGGCACCGCTGGCTCCTTCGTGCTCGCGGCGTGCTATCGGGGCCTCAACTTCAGCGTCATACGCGACTCGCTGGAAAGCACGCTCAAAATATCGATCATGGTGCTAGTGATCCTGGCCGCCGCCCAGGCCTTCTCCCAGGTGCTCGCCTTCACCGGTGCGAACCGCCACCTGGTAAGCTGGGCGGTCGGCCTGCCTCTTCAGCCATTGATGCTGATCGTCTTCATGCAGGTGGTGATCCTGATCCTCGGCGGCTTCATCTCCGGCGTGCCGCTGATGATGATCACTCTGCCGGTTTTCATGCCGGTCGTTCTCAAACTTGGCTACGATCCGATCTGGTTCTCGGTGCTTTTCCTTATCAATGTGGAGATGGCGCAGACCACCCCGCCGCACGGGATCCTGCTCTATGTGATGAAGGGCGTCAGCACGCCCGGCACCACGATCGGGCAGATCATCCGCGCCGCGGTCCCGTTTTTGATCTGCGACGCCATCGCGATGGCGTTGATCATGTCGATCCCCGGCCTGGCGCTGTGGCTTCCTAAGCTGATGCTGTGACGATGGATTTGAACCCATGACCTCAAGCACATACCCCCCGATCAAAGCCTTGTTCCTCAATCTCTCGGACATTGAACGCGTCGCGCCCAGCTACGGCGAGATCGTCGAACTTGTGGAACAGACCTATCGCTGGGAGGCCGAAGGCAAAGCCGAAGTCCCGACCAAGTTGGGTGTCCATCCCGATCGCGCGAACACGTTTCTGCACGCCATGCCGGCCTGGGTGAGCGGTATGGGCGCGCTCGGCGCCAAGATCGTTACGTACTATCCCGGCAATTATGACAATGGACTGCAGGACTCCACCGCAATCATCCTGCTTTACGATGGCGAAACCGGACAGCCGCTTTCGATCATGGAAGGGATGTGGATCACCTTCGCCCGGACGGCTGCCTGCGCCGCGGTAGCCGCCAAACACCTGGCGCGCAAATCGCCGCGAAGCCTGGGATTGGTCGGCTGCGGCGGGCTGGGCCGCTGGTCCCTGCTTATGCTCGCCGAAGTGTTCCCCGAAATATCCGAGGTGCGTGTCGCCTCGCGTACCGAAGCGTCGCGAAAGGCCTTCTGTGAACGGATGGCCGACCACGGCTCCTGGACTTTGACCCCCGTCGACAGTGCAGCGGACGCCGTACGGGGAGCCGACATCGTGATCTCTTCAACGCCGCAGCAACCCGAGCCTCGCCTGATGGGGGAATGGTGGCAGCCCGGAACGCTGGCGATACCCTTCGATTATCCATACGCCTGGGACGACGCGGCCGTGGCCCAGATCGACCGGCTGGTCACCGACGGGCCGGAAACAATCGCCCGGTACGAGCGCGGCTTTGCGGCCGCCGGTCGACCGGGACTTGTCTTTCCAGATCGCCGCGACGGACTTGCCGATATTGTGGCGGGACGGATACCTGGCCGCGAACGCGACGACGAGCGTATCCTGACCTTCATCACCGGGATCGCAAGCACCGACGTGACCGTGGCGCTGGAGATTTATCGGCGTGCGGTCGCTGCGGGGGCTGGGGTCGAGTTTGCCTTCGACTAGACCATATTCCGTTCAATTGGCATCACCGGTCCGCTCCGCCGCAAGTGGAAAATGCCCCAGCCTTTCTTGGCCGCGCTCAAGCCAGGCGGCGGGTAATCCTGTCCTCGGACGGGACCACCACGTCGGTCCAGCCATGCCGGTCGGGCACGCGGCCGTACTGGATCCCGCTGAGCTCGTCATAGAGCGATTGGGTGACCGGGCCGGGGATCGGGCCGGCGGGTGTGATATCGCGGCCGCGGTGATTGAGGCGTCCGATCGGTGCGACCACGGCGGCGGTGCCGCAGGCGAAGATTTCCTCCAGCTGCCCGGCCTTGGCGGCCTCAACGACTTCGTCGATGTCGACCGCGCGCTCCTCCACGGATTGACCGCGCTCGCCAAGCAGCACGATCAGGCTCTCGCGCGTGATGCCTGGAAGGATCGTGCCCCCCAGCGGCGGTGTTATGACGCGGCCGTCGATCTTGAAGAAGACATTCATAAGCCCCGCTTCTTCGACGAAGCGCCGCTCGTGGCCGTCGAGCCAGAGAACCTGGTCGAAGCCCTCCGCGCGTGCCGCGGCGGCGCTCATCAGGGTTCCGGCATAGTTGGCGCCGGTCTTGGCGGCGCCGAGCCCGCCGATGGGGGCCGCACGGGTGTAGTCCTCTTCGACCTTGAGAGAGAGGCCTTTGCCATCGTCGCGGAAATAAGCTTTGACCGGGGTCGTGATGATGCAGAACCGGTAGCGGCGCGAGGGCCGCACCTCGATATGGTCCTCAATCGAGAACACCACCGGCCGCACGTAAAGCGAATAGGGCGGCGGCGCGATCCAATCGGCGTCAACCTCGATGAGGGCATGCAGTGCGCCGATAAAGGTTTCTTCGTCGATCGGCGGAATACACAAGCGCTCACTGGATGCGATCAGTCGATCGGCGTTGCGTTTGGGCCGGAAAAGCCGGATCGCGCCGTCATCGCCTCGATAGGCTTTCATCCCCTCGAAGACCGCCTGCGCGTAATGCAGCGATATCGCGCCGGGCGGCACAGGCACCGGGCCATAGGGCACCACTTCGGGGTTTTGCCAGGCACCATCCTCGTAGACCATCGTGAACATGTGGTCGGAGAAGGTTTCGCCGAACACAAGCGTGTCGATATCGAGGCCGGGCAGACGGCTCTGCGCAACCTTGGTGATTTTCAGCGATGGCAGCATCGGCGGGCCTTCCGATTGGCGGGTGCGAGGCACGCACGCGGTATGCGAACCATTGGATATTATAGCAGAATCAGAGCACAAGCGCACTCCCACGGAAGCATGACATGATCGTGCCCGGTTCATGTCTTGTCCGGTCCCGCCCGAAGGTTTGGATGCAACAATGATCCCACTGTCGTTCGAACAGACCTATCCCTCGCAACGCTCGCCGGTTCTGGCGGAGAATGTCGTTGCGACGTCTCAGCCCCTGGCTGCGCAGGCCGGCCTCCGCATGTTGATCGCCGGCGGCAATGCGGTCGATGCGGCGCTCGCCGCAGCGATGGCACTTGTTGTCGTCGAGCCGACCAGCAACGGCCTTGGCAGTGACGCCTTTGCAATCGTCTGGGACGGCAAAGAACTCCATGGCCTCAACGCCTCAGGACGGGCCCCGCAAGCTTGGACACAAGAGCGCTTCGCAAAGCACGAGCACATGCCGCTCCGCGGGTGGGACAGTGTCACGGTTCCGGGGGCTGTATCGGCCTGGTCCGCGCTGAGCAAACGGTTCGGCAAGCTCCCATTTGCGGATCTGCTGGCGCCGGCGATTGACTACGCCGAAAACGGTTTCGCGGTCAGCCCGGTGATCGCCGGACAATGGGCAAGAATTGCCAGGAACTATGCCGGCCAGCCGGGGTTTGACGAAGCCTTCCTGCCCAGTGGGAGCCCTCCAGCCGCGGGCGAGCGATTTGTCAATGCGGCGCTCGCCCGCGGTCTGCGGGACATCGCCGCCTCGCACGGGCAAAGCGTCTACAGCGGTGCGTTCGCCGAAGCACTGTGCCGCCATGCAGACGACCATGGCGGCGCGCTGACCATGGCCGATCTGGCAGCGCATGAAGCCACGTGGTGCAAAACCATATCGCGGGGCATGGATGACTGGTCGGTTCACGAGTTGCCGCCGAACACGCAAGGCATTGCGACACTTATGGCGCTTGGGATCCTGCGCCGTTTCGAACTCGGGCGCTTTCCGCCCGACAGCGTCGATGCGCACCACCTCCAGATCGAAGCAATGAAGCTTGCACTGGCCGACCTTGCAACGCATGTCGGCGATCCCGCTCATATGCCGCTCAACGCCTCCGCGCTGCTCGACGAGCACTATCTGGAATCGCGGGCGGGATTGATCGACTTGAAGACCGCCGGCGCCTTCGGCGCCGGCGCCCCGACCGCGGGCGGGACAGTCTATGTGGCCGCCGCCGACAGCTCGGGGATGATGGTGTCCTACATCCAGTCCAACTTTCAGGGCTTCGGCTCGGGCGTGGTGGTTCCGGACGTCGGCGCCAGTCTCAACAACCGCGGGGCCGGTTTCGTGCTTGAGCCAGGTCATCCGAATGCCGTGGGGCCGGGCAAGCAGCCGCTCAACACGATCATTCCGGGGTTCCTGATGCGCGGCAATGAGCCGTTCATGAGCTTCGGCGTGATGGGAGGGCCGATGCAGGCTCAGGGTCATCTTCAAATGGCGCTGCGGACGGCGCTTTACGGACAGAATCCCCAGGCCGCATCGGACGCGCCTCGCTGGCGGGCTGTCGAGGGAAAAAAGCTCGCGATCGAGACAGGAATGGATGAGAGCCTTGTTGCCGGCCTCGCCGAGCGCGGCCACGAGATCTCTCACGAAGCGCCCGATGCCTCATGGGCATTCGGCGGCGCGCAGCTCGTTTGCAGAACCGGCAGCGGGTACATTGCCGGATCCGATCACCGCAAAGACGGGTGTGCCGTGGGATTCTAACCGCCGGGTGATTTAACGGTCATACAAGCGCTGCAACACGCGGTCTTCAAACAACCAATAAACGTCCCATACCGGCAGCCAGAGCAAGATCGCGTCACAATGATATAGTGTGACGTGAGGAACGTGCTCTAGACATGTGAGTTGGATCGAGATTAGCGTCTCAGATCGCAGCGATCCGAGACGATCTTGATCCAGCGATCGAAGCGCTTCACTGGTCGATGCGGCGGCCCGGTTTACTTCGCTGGCCAGGTTGCCTGGATCACTTGATACCGCCTCAACGTTCTCTCCAGCCAATCCCCGGAATGTTCCGCCAGGTGTTGTAATTGCTGCCGTCCGGCCTTGACCAGCTTCTCTGGCAGATCGGGCTGCACGGACAATGAATACAGATGGTCCGCCAGACTGCCGGATCGTCGAGTTCGATCAGCAAGGCAACCTCGCCGGTTTGTTCGCTCAGTCCCGGGAGATTGGAGTAAATCACCGGGGTGCCGAACTGAATGTCTGACGTCAGCTCCCCACGTATGACCAAGCACGCGATGAAGAGCGCACGACATGCCGGATACCGCTGACGTCATTGTTGTCGGCGCCGGCCCGGTCGGGCTGACGGCGGCATACCTCCTCGCCGATGCCGGCGTGCCGGTCACCGTCTTTGAGAAGGAGCCGGGTATTCCCCGCCAGCTTCGGGCCTCGACCTGGCACCCGCCGACCCTCGACATGCTGGCGTCATCGGGTTTCACCGATATGCTAATCGAGCATGGGCGCATTACCTCGACCTGGCAGATCCGGGTCCACGAGACCGGTGAGCGGGCTGAGTTCGATCTGTCCGTGCTGAGCGGCGACACCGGTCATCCTTACCGGCTGCAATGCGAACAGGCGGTCTTTTGCGATGCTGTCGTCGACCGGTTGGCGCGAATGGACAATGTGTCTCTGCGCTTCGGCGAGGACATCGCCGCAGCGGGCCAGTCCGATAGCGCGGCCTGGGTAGAGACCGACCGCGCGAATGGCGCCCGCGAGCGCCATGAAGCCGCCTACGTCTTTGGCTGCGACGGCGCGCGCAGCGTCGTCCGCGAGGCCATGGGCGCGCGCTTCGACGGATCGGCCTATCCGGAGATCACGATCCTGGCGACCACGACCTTTCCATTCGAAACCGTGTTGGATGGCTTATCCGGCGTCAACTATATCTGGAAGGACGGCGGCACGTTTTCGCTGCTCCACCTTCCGGATTTGTGGCGCTGCGCCTTCTATCCCGAGATCGGTCAAACGCCCGAAGCCGCGCTGCGCAACGAGGCGATCCAGCGGCACGTCGACGAAATATCGCCCGCGATCGGCGCAATCGAAATCAAGGAAAAGCGCGCCTACCGGGTGCATCAGCGGATCGCCGACACCTACCGCAGCGGCCGCCTGTTTATTGCCGGCGACGCAGCGCATCTCAACAGCCCAAAAGGCGGCATGGGCATGAATGGCGGGATCCATGACGCCTTCAGCCTGAGCGACAAGATCATTGCGGTCATGAAGGGCGCCGATCCGGCGGTGCTGGAGGACTACGAGCACGAACGCCGGCCGGTTGCGCTCGACGATATCCTCGGCCAGGCCGATGCGAACCGCGCGCGGATGAACGAGACCAACGCCGATGCGCGGCGCGCAGCGCTGCAAAATCTCCAGGCAATCGCCGCCAATCCGGCGCGGTGCCATGCTTTTCTGCTTCGCAGCTCGATGATCGATGGTTTGCGAAAGGCAGCCCAGTTCGCTGGCTGACGTTAGGCGCCTCTTGGCGCGTCCGAAAGCGCAATGTTTCGGCTCATGAACCGATCCCTGCGGTCAGGCGCTTGCCAGGCCCGGCGGGCCATACTGCGTGGAACACAATGCCGCCCCCGGCTCAAGAAATACTTGCCGGCGGCGTCACGCCGAGGTCTTCGGCAATACCAGCCAACTGCTCCCATAGCTCGGATGCAATCGGAACCCCGTCCTTCATCTGCTCGGCCGCTTGACGGTCGCCGCGCTCGCCGGGCATCAGGATCTCGTCGACACCCTCGGCGCGCGGCAGCGCCGCGAGCGCCGTGGCCAGCTCCTCGACCTCGTCGGCAAAGCCATCGGCGGTGATGAAGGCGGCCGGGTCCACTGCGATCGCGGCGGCGTTCTGAACATTATATGTCGGGCTGTCCCCGCTGAGTGCCGCCGCAACCAGGGGCAAGCCTCCGGCCAGGCTGGTCATGCACTCGATCATCATGGCAAGTCCGCTGCCCTTGGGACCGGCAAGAGGCAACGGGATCTGCGCGGCATGGGGGTCGGTGGTCGCCCGACCGTTGGCGTCGAGCGCCAGGCCCGGCGCCAGTGTCTCGTTATTGGCGCGGGCCTGGGCCAGCTTGCCCCACGGAATCGCCGAGCTCGCCATATCGAGGACGACCGGGGCGCCGTTCGCCCGCGGCACGCCGATGGCCAGGGGACTGGTGCCGAGCGCCGGCACGCGGCTGCCGTGATAGGCCATCAACGGCCGCGAGGCGCAGGTCGCAAGCCCGATCATGCCGGCCTCGGCCGCCTGGCGGACGTAGTAACCCATGGCGCCGGTATGCGTTGTGTTGCGCACCACCACCCAGCCAACCCCGTGCTCGCGCGCCAGCGCGGCCGCCCGCTCCATTGCCTGCGTCATCATGAAAAGCCCCGGTGCCCGGTCGGCGTCGATCAGGCAGGTGGCGCCCTTCTGACGGACGGTTTCGGGCTTCGATGCGGGATTGCGCAAACCCTGCGCGATCCAGGCAAGATACATCGGCACCCGGAAGACACCGTGCGACGCCAGCCCCCGCAACTCGGCCCAAACCAGCACCTCGGCCTCGACCGCCGCCTCCCCCGGCCGCAGACCTGCAGCCACGAAGATCGCTTCGATGAAGGCCTTGAGCGCTGTGTGCTCAAAACGGCCGGCTGCCATCGCGGCTTCCCCCACATCTTCCGATCCGCTAAATGAACCTGCCGCCGGCGCGAGCGCAACAGAACAGATCGTGGCAACGGACAAGGGGGGACGCGTGACGCAGAGCAAAGTCACATTCGATTCCGATGGCCTCGGCCTGGCGGGCATCCTCCACATGCCGCGCGGCCTGAAGCAGGGCGAGAAGCGGCCGGGCATGCTCGTCCTGCATGGCTTCGGCACCAGCAAGGACGGCTCGACGCCGTTGAAGGCCGCCGAAATTCTCGGCGCGCTCGGCTATATCGTGCTCCGCTTCGACATGCGCGGCTGCGGCGAGAGCGGCGGCGAGCGCGCCTGGATCCTCTGCCAGGACCAGGTCCGCGACACCTCGAATGCGCTGACCTGGCTCGCCAGGCAACCGGGCGTCGACCGCGCCCGCATCGGCGTCTTCGGTCACAGCTTCGGAGCCGCGGTGGCGGTCTATGCGGGCGGCGTGGACCCTCGGGTCGCCGCCGTGATCGGCTGCGGCGCCTGGGGCGACGGCGTCGCCAAGTTCCGCGAGCAGCACCCCTCGCCTGCCCAGTGGAAGCGGTTTATCGGAAAATTGGAAGAAGGCCGCCGCTATCGCCAGCGCACGGGCCGATCACTGATGATCCCCCGCTTTTCGATCGTGCCGATCCCGGTGGCGCAACGAAAGCACCTCGTCGGCGACTGGATCCGGAAGTTCCCGGCCGAAACCGCGATGAGCATGATGGACTTCCGCGCCAACGACGTCGTCGGCCTCATCGCGCCGCGGCCGCTCCTGCTGCTGCATCCGGCCAACGACACGACGACACCGACCAGCCAGGCGATCGGCCTTTTCCAAAACGCGGGCCAGCCCTGCGATATGCATCTCGTATCGGGCGTCGATCACTTCATGCTCACCGACGATAAGGGCATCGTGCAGGCGATCATGAGCGACTGGCTGGCGCGGTACTTACCATTAAGGAAACAATCAAAGTCCCTGAAACCGCGGCGAAAGGCGAAATGACATGGGCGCGCGGACATTGAAGGTGATCGTCTTCCCCGGCGGGTTCAACCTGCCGATCTGGAGCGGTCTGGCCGCTGGCTATTTCGCCGATGAGGGGCTGGAGCTCGACCTTCATCTAACGACGAGTTCCAAGGAACAGCTCGCCGGCATGATCCACGGCGAGTTCGATATCGGCATGACCGGCATCGACAACGTCATCGCATATATGGAGGGCCAGGGTGAGGCGGAGATCCACAAAACGCCTGACCTCTTTACCTTCATGGGCGGCGACGATGCCTTCCTCAGCCTGGTCACGATCGGCGAGGTGACGTCATTCGATGACCTGCGTGGCCGGACACTCTCGGTCGACGCCATGACCACCGGCTTTGCTTTCGTGCTGCGAGAGATGATCGAGAAATCCGGCCTCGAAGATGGCGCCGTGACATTTGAAAGCGTCGGCGGCGTCATGCAACGTTGGGAGGCACTGAAGGCCGGCGAACAGGCGGGCACGTTGCTGTTGACGCCGTTCGACGTCATCGGCGAGGCGATCGGGCTCAACGTGCTGGCGCGCGGCCGCGATCACCTGCCCGCCTATCAGGGTGTGGTCGGAGCGGCCAGTCGGACCTGGGCGGCCGAGAACGGAGATGCATTGGTCGGCTATATCCGGGCCTATCGCCGCGCCCTGGCCTGGCTGTTCGACACATCGAACCGGGCCGCGGCGGAAGCCATTCTGGTCGAGCGAGTTCCCAATATGTCGCCCGAGGTCGCGGCTGCGGCCTGCGATATCTTCCTCGATCCAAACGCCGGCTTCGAGCCCGCCGCGGCGATCGACTGGGCCGGGATCAATGTGGTCCTGAAGCTTCGAAGCAAATACGGCGAGCCACGCAAATCCCTCACCGACGCCCACAAATACGTCGATCTCACCTGGTACGAGAAGGCCGCGCCCTGACGGGTCCGGGTTCCCGTTAAGGCTATAGAGGCTCGCTGGTCGCAGCCGTGTTGCCCCGTGACCGCACGCGCCCGCTTGTGCCGCCGAGCTCATCGAAAAGGATGAGCTGCGCGACCAAGGGCACATTTGAGTTCGCGGCGCCAGTGGACGGAGGCAAAAAAAATTTACTAAAATAAGTCCGACAATATCATTCAAATACAAAGTAAATAAACAATGGTTATTGACTTGTTAACTTATATATTATCAATGATTACTTAACACGCCGGAATGTTACTATAGGATCACGATATCGGCGTAGGGTTTGTGCCCAAGGCGGCGCCATCCCAAAGCGCGCCGGCGCTCAACCAGAGGCTCAACGATAAGAACCGGATTGGGGACCGATATGCGGATTGACGCGGGGATCGAATGCGGCGTTCACTCGGTTTGCCGGCTTTCGGTGGACGAGGCTGGCGCGACCGCGCTCGAATACGGCTTTTTCGTCGCCTTCGCCGCCGCCGCACTGCTGATCGGCGCCGAGATCCTGGCAGGCGGTGTCGACAGTATGTACTCGATAGTCCGCGGCGTTGTCTCCGACAAGGTCGGCGGCAGTTGATCCACGAGGCGGCACAACTGCATAAAGAAAAGCCCTTCAGATCACCACCTGGCCATTGGTAGGTGGATCTCTGGCAGGTAGGCCGGCGGGAACTGGGGCAGCGCGCCCGGGCACCCGGCGCATTCTACCCGCGGCTATCAAGCTTGTTTCGAAGTTTCGCAGAATTCACAAGATTTATTCTCTAGAATTTTAGAAAAAATATCGATAAATCAAAGATAAATTATAATAAAACACGAACATTAATAGAAATAGTATAGTAAATACATAATTTACTTGTTGCATTTAACCATTATTATTTTTTAATCTCTCCCTGCTCCCGGCCGCTTGTCTTTATGTAGCGTGGCCAATCGAACCGATTGTTGGAGAGAAAGCCCGATGCTGACGAAAACCGACATCGAGCGCGTGCGCACCGGCGGCATGAGCGCCGAGATCGCACCCACCGCCGACAAGCTGGCGGCGGTCTATCGCCACTCGGCCGAGAACAGCGAGAAGCGCAAGCTCGCCGAGGACATCATCGCAATCTGGCTCGCCCGGGCGGCCACCGAAGTCCGGGAGGCGCTGGCCCGCCAACTCGCCCATTGTCCGTTTCTGCCCCGCGAGCTGGCGCTTGAGATGGCGCGCGACCTGGATACAGTGGCCACGCCCATGCTGCGCTATTCGCAGGCATTCACAGACGAGGATCTGAGCGAGATTGCCCGATCCCCCGACCCTGTCCGGCAGATCGCGGTGGCCATGCGGCGCGAGGTCTCTTATGTGGTCGCCGAAGCGCTCCTCGCGAGCCGAAACGAGACGGTTGTCACGGCGTTGGTGAAAAACGACGGCGCGCGGCTTTCCGAACGCCTGCTTCACCGTATCGTCGACGGATATCTCGACAGCGTGCCGGTGCATGACGGGTTGGTCGGTCGGGCCGATCTTCCGGTGTCGATCGGTGAGCGGCTCGTCACCCTAGTATCCGATCAATTGCGTGAGCATCTCGTCACTCGCTTCGAAATGCCGCGCGAGCTCCTGGAAGGGCTCGGCGAGCTCTCGCGGGAAGCTGCGACATCGGCTCTGCTGCCAGCAAGCGCCAGCGCGCAAACCGCCCGCCGCTTCGCCGACCACCTGAACGATATCGGACGGCTCTCACCGACGTTTCTCCTGCGGACCCTGTGCGATGGCAAGGTCGGCGTCTTTATCGCGGGTCTGGCGTCGCGCACCCGGATGCGGGCCGAGCATGTCGGCGAAATCCTGCGCACGGGCTACCCCGAACAGCAGGCCGATCTCTATTTGCGGGCCGGTATCCCGGAACTGCTTATCCCGGCCCTGCGCGCTGGTGTCGATGTCATCGTCAATGGCCGCGTGACCAGCGAGGACACTGTCGTCTCGGACGATCAGATCGGCGAGCTCATCGGCCGCATCGTCCAGCAATACGACTTCATCGATCCGATGGACCTCGACACGGTGCTGATGCGGCTGTTCCAGGCAATCCGCGACAGCGAGAAAGGCGACCGCCGACGCCCGGAAGCCGCCCGGACCGTGCCGCGGCTCGGCACCGCCGATCTCCATATATCCGCCCGGCCCGATGCCTCTCGCCCCGACCGGCGGCGGCCGGCCCGGCTGCGAATGCCGGCCGAGGCCAAACCGTGCAGTATGAAGCTGGGCCACGGCAATACGATGATCATCAAGCAAAAGTGCGAGAACGGACCGCACTGACCGGAATTGCTGGTCATTAGGCGGCCCGCAATGTCGACCAGACGCTTTCGCGCGGTCGCTTCGACGAGCGTTCGAGCCGTCGGTCGTGATAGTCTGCCCATTCCGTTTGGCGCCGAAACGTGCGTCCTGGGGAGGGGATTAATGCGACTTCAGAACAAGGTTGCCATCGTCACGGGCGCGGCTTCGGGCTTCGGCGAGGCCATCGCCCACCGCTTCGCACAGGAGGGCGCGCGCGTCGTCATCAGCGACATCAATGACAATGCCGGCCGGCCGGTCGCCGATGCCATCACCGGGGCGGGCGGGACCGCCAGGTTTGTGCATGCCGACGTGTCCAACGCCGACGATGTGGCCGGCATGGTCGCGGAAGCCGAAAGCGCCTATGGCGGGCTCGACATACTTGTCAACAACGCCGGCTATCCTCAGCGCAACCAGCCGATGCTGGAGGTCAGCGAGGATGAATTCGACCGCATCTTCGCGGTCAACGTGAAGAGCCTTTACCTGGCAGCACTGCACGGCGTTCCGGCGCTACGGCGGCGCGGCGGCGGGGTGATGATCAACACCGCCTCGACCGCCGGCCTCAGCCCGCGCCCGGGACTGACCTGGTACAATGGCTCCAAGGGCGCGGCGATCACGCTGACCAAATCGATGGCCGTGGAGCTGGCGCCGGAGAAGATCCGCGTCAACGCCCTGTGCCCGGTTGCCGGCGACACGCCGATGCTGGACGAATTCCTCGGCGGCACGCGGACCGAGGAGGCTTATGCGAAGTTCGTCGCCAGCGTGCCGCTGGGCCGCCTCGCAGTCCCTCAGGACATCGCAAACGCCGCGCTTTTCCTGGCCTCCGACGAGGCGGAATTCCTGACCGGGGTGTGCCTGGAGGTCGATGGCGGCCGGACCATCTGAATTCAGGTCAACCGGTACAACGCGGTCCGCGGCAGCCGATCAGGGGCGATGCAAGTTCTTGACGAAATTCACCACGTGCGGTGAAAATGAATTGGGCGACAGACAAGAAGGCCATAAGGTCTCGGACACCATAGGGAGGTGCGCGCGATGGCAACGCATTCGGTCACGAATCCGTTCGAGGATCATCTCGACCGCAACGATGCGAATTATGTCCCCCTCTCGCCGCTGAGCTTCCTGCCGCGGGCGGCAGAGGTCTACCCCGAGCGCACCGCGATCATTCACGGCGACCGGCGCACCAACTGGCGCGAGGTCTATGCACGCAGCCGCCGCCTTGCCAGCGCGCTGACCCAACGTGGGATCGCCAAAGGTGATGTCGTCGCGGTCATGGCTCCCAATGTCCCGGAGCTGTTTGAGGCGCATTACGGCGTGCCGATGACGGGGGCAGTTCTCAATACCCTGAATGTCCGCCTCGACGCCGCCACCATCGCCTTCATTCTCGGCCACGGAGGCGCCAAGTTGCTGTTCACCGACCGCGAATTCTCGCCAACCATCAAGGCGGCGCTCGACGAGCTCGACACCCCGATCACCGTCATCGATATCGACGACGCGCTGGCCGAAGGCGGCGAGTTGCTCGGCGAGATGGACTACGAGGCTTTTCTTGCGACCGGCGATCCGGACTTCGAGTGGTCGCTGCCGGAGGACGAATTCCAGGCCATTGCCCTCAGCTACACCTCGGGCACGACGGGGAATCCCAAGGGCGTCGTCGCCAGCCATCGCGCCACTTACCTGCTGGCGGTCGGCCATGTCATGGCCTGGGGCATGCCGCTCCACCCGATCTATCTCTGGACCCTGCCGATGTTCCACGCAAACGGTTGGTGCTTCCCGTGGACCAACACCGCGATGGCGGGGATCAATGTCTGTCTGCGCCGGGTCGAGGCCAAACCGATCTTCCAGGCGCTTGCCGAGCATAATGTCAGCCATTTCTGCGGCGCGCCCATCGTGCTGCAGTTGATCGCCAATGCCAGCGAGGCCGAGCGGGCGCCCTTCGACCAGACGGTCAAGATCATGACCGCGGCAGCCCCGCCCCCAGCCGTGGTGCTGGCAGAGATGGCGCGCCAGGGCTTCGATGTTGTTCACGTCTACGGGCTGACGGAAGTCTCAGGTCCTTCGACCATTTGCGCCTGGCACGAGGAATGGGACGAGCTGCCGCTCGAGCGCCAGGCCGAGATCAAGGCGCGCCAGGGCGTCGCCTATCCGGTCTTCGAGGATCTGCGCGTGGCGCATCACGGCACGCTGGATCCGGTGCCCCGCGATGGCGAGACCATGGGCGAGGTGTTGATGCGCGGCAACACCATCATGCGCGGCTACCTGAAGAATCCCAAGGCCACCGACGAGGCCTTCGCCGGCGGCTGGTACCACACCGGCGACCTAGGGGTCTGGCACCCCGACGGCTATGTCGAGCTCAAGGACCGCGCCAAGGACATCATCATCTCCGGCGGCGAAAACATCTCCTCGATCGAGATCGAGGAGGTGCTCTACAAACACCCGTCGGTTGCGCTCGCCGCGGTCGTCGCCAGGGCGGACGAGAAATGGGGCGAAACGCCTTGCGCCTTCGTCGAGCTCAAGCCTGGTGCAAGCGCGACCGAAGAGGAGATCATCGGCCACTGCCGCGACCGCATGGCGCATTTCAAGGCGCCCAGGACGATCGTGTTCCGCCAGCTCCCCAAGACCTCGACCGGCAAGGTCCAGAAATTCCGGCTGCGCGAGGACGCAAAGGCGCTCTGAGGCGCGGGGCCGACATGGGTCGATCGAGCCGGTCGCCTCCCCCGTTTCTCAAGCGAAGGGGAGGAAAATCGCAGATATCTGCCAATCAGCGCGCGCGGTCGTGGTCTATCGGCTTTCCTCTGTTGACAGTCAGGATAACGCGCCTTAAAAATTCACCACTAGTGTAAAAAACTGCGATCAACGCAGCGCGAGTTGCATCCCCCGGGGGAAGTGCGGTGTCGGACCCATCGAACAACGACCATGTCGCGCTCTTGCCGGGCGCCTACAGCATGCCCGGTACGACCGGCGAGGCGCCGCACCTGATCGGCAGCCGCTGCCGCGCTTGTAAGGCGACGGTGTTTCCGAAAATGGCCGTCTGCCCCGCCTGCCGCGCCGCCGACACGATGGAAGAAACGGCAATGGGCCGGCAGGGCCGGCTCTACAACTTCACCATCGCGCATGTGGCGCCGCAAGGCTTTGAGGCGCCCTACTTTCAGGCCTTCGTCGATATTCCCGAAGGCCCGCGCATATTTTCGCTGATCAGCGCGGATGTACCCGTCGAAGCGGGCGCGCTGGAAGACGGGATGGCGCTCGAGCTGGTCATCGAGCCGGTGCGCGCGACCGCCGATAACCGGCCAATCCTCACCTACAAATATCGACCCGCAGACGTGGCCGGCGGGTAAAGCATGCGGGAGGCGAGATGAGAGACGTTGCGATCGTTGGCGTCGGGGCGCATCCGGCGGGCAAGTTCCCCGAAAAGGCGCTGAAGGATCTGGGCCGCGAGGCGATCTGGAACGCGCTGCGCGACGCCGGCCTTGGCCCGGACGACATCCAGACGGCTTATGTCGGAAATTCGCTCGGCGGGCTGCTCACTGGCCAGGAGGGCATTCGCGGCCAGGTCGTGCTGCAGGAGGCGGGCCTGGGCGGCATTCCCGTGATCAATGTCGAGAATGCCTGCGCCAGCGCCGCCACCGCGCTGCGCGGCGCCTGGCTCGAGGTCGCCTCCGGGCTTGTCGATGTGGCGATCGCGGTCGGCGTGGAGAAAATGTTCGTGGGCGATCTTGCCAGATCGATCAGCGCGCTCGCCGCCGACAGCGAGCTCGAGCTCTCGCAGATGGGTATGCAGTTCTCCGCCAGCTACGCCATCCATCCCAAGATCAATCTGAAGGGCCGGATGGCGCAATACGGCTGGACATCTGAAGACTTCGCCAATGTCGCCGTCAAGAACGCGCATAACGGCTCGCTCAACCCCTACGCCCAGCACCGGCGCGAGCTTACCGTCGAGGACGTTCTGGGCTCGCGGATGATCGCCGACCCGCTGACCCTATATATGTGCTCGTCGATCGCCGATGGCGCGGCGGCCGCAATCTTATGTCCGCTCGATATGGCCGAGCGCATTTCGGAAAGGCCGCCGATCAAGGTCGCCGCCTGCGCGCTGCGCTCGGGCGTTTATCGCTTCCCCGACGACGGCGCCGAGGATTCGGTCACGCTCACCGCCAAAGAAGCCTACGAGAAGGCCGGCATCGGACCCGAGGATGTCGACGTCGTCGAGGTCCATGACGCCATGGCGCCGGCCGAGCTGATGATCTACGAGCGCCTCGGCTTTTGCGGCCCCGGCGAGGGCCCCAAGCTGATCGACGACGGCGTCACCACACTCGGTGGCTCCAAGCCGGTCAATCCCAGCGGCGGACTTTGCGCCCGCGGCCATCCGGTGGGGGCGACCGGCCTGTTGCAGATCGCGGAGCTGGTTTGGCAACTGCGCGGCGAGGCCGGCGAACGCCAGATCACCAATTCCCCCAAAGTCGCGATGGCGCAGAACCAGGGCGGGCTGATGCTCGGTCAGGATTCGGCCGCCTACGCGGTCACGCTGCTTCAGCAATAGGGCCCAGAGAATCCAGGCCGGAACGAAAGCGGAGGAGGTTCAACGATCGTGTCAAAACCCAAAAGAAAATCAGTTGTTACAAACGTCGAGGAGGCTGTTTCGCGGATCGAGGATGGCATGTCCGTCGCGGTCGGCGGTTTCGGCGCCGACAACCATCCCATGGCGGTGCTCCGCGAGATCATCAAGCAGGGCAAGAAGGATCTCACTCTAATCGGCTCTGCGACGGCGGGGCTCGACGTTGATCTGCTGATCGGTGCCGGCTGCGTCAAGAAACTGATCGCGCCGTATGTCGGATTGGAGATGTACTGCCCGATCGGCCACAACTTTCGAAAATATGCGGAGTCTGGAGAGATCGAAGTCTGGGAGTGCAGCGAGTACACGCTCTATGCCGGCCTCTTCGCCGGTGCGGCGGGCCAGGACTTCATGGCCTGGCGCGGCGGCGTCGGCTCGAGCATTCCGGATCTCAACAAGGACTTCATCCCGTTCAAGGACCCGGGCGGCGAGGGCAAGGAGTATATGCGCATCCCGGCGATCCGGGCCGATTGGGCGATCATTCATGTCGGCTGGTCGGACCCGCACGGCAACGGCCAGCATCTGGGCGCACCCTTCGGCGACCGCTGGCTGGCGCGCGCGGCCGACCGCATCATGCTGCAGGCTGAACGTGTCGTCCCCAACGCCACCATCCGCAAGAACCCGATGATGACGTCGATCTCCTACGCCGACTGCGTGGTGGAAGCGCCGTACGGCGCGCACCCCTACGCGGCGCACGGCCAATACAGCGAGGACCAGGACGCCCTCAAAGAGTACGTCGACGCGAGCGCCGCCAACCGCAAAGGCGATAGCGCAACCTGGAACGACTACATCAAGCGGACCTGCCACGACCCCGAAGACTACGTCGCCTATCTCGAGACGGTCGGCATGCGAAAGCTGCTCGGCCTTTACCAACATCCCTTGGTCACCTGGTAGGAGGACGAGCCATGAGCGACTTCAGCTGGAAAGAAATGATGGCCGTCCTCTTCTGCCGCGAGATCGAGGACGGTGACCGGATCACCGCCGGTGCGCATACGGAAATCTTCTTCGCGGCCAATATGCTGGCCCAGAAGACGCACGCGCCGAATTTGAAACTGCAGCTCGGCGGCACTTGTTTCCTGGGCAACGTCACCGACATCGAGATCGAATCGTTGCCGATGACCTCGACCGGGTACGGCCTGCTCAAATACGCCGAGAGTGTGCACGACCACCCCGAGACCTTCCTCTTCTACTGCCCGCCGGGGCGCGAAAAGTATTACGAGGAGAACAGTCCCTACCGCGACACCAACCACTTCTGGTTCGCCGACCGCTTCTTCGTTGGCGGCATCCAGGTCGACAAGTATGGCAGCGCCAACATGATCGGCCTGGGCGAGCCCGGCAACATCACCTTCCGCGGACCGGGCACGATCGGCATCAACGATATCGTCAATACGGTGCGTTGCCCTTACGTGTTCCTGACCGCGCATGACAAACGGCGCCTCGTCGAAGAGGTCGATTTCGTCTCCTTCCCGGGCCGCAAGATCTGCAAGGAAGCCGGCTTCCTGGCCAGCGGGCCGAAATGGATCGTGACGCCAAAATGCGTGTTCGATTTCGACCCGGAGACCGATCTGGCGCGCCTGAAGATGCTCTTCCCCGGCGTCACCGAGGAGGAGGTGCGTGAGAATACCGGCTTCGACTTCGGCAACGCGCCAGAGGTCGAGACGATCCCGCCGCCGACCGACGAAGAGCTGAAGGTCCTGCGCGAAGAGGTCGACCGCACTGGCGTACTGCGCGACTAACGCACCCCTGCCTGGAATCCCCTCCCCCTCTGAAGAGGGGGAGGGTTAAGGAGGGGGTGAGGGCGGCTGCTCGCACCCGTCGCCCACTTCGGCTACAAAGGCCCCGCTTCAGGATAACCACCGGGAGGGTGCCCGCATGGCGACGCTGCCTGTCGAAGGCGCGCGTAAGCGGGCTGGGCCGATGAGCGACGACTTCAACACCGCCGACTTCAACACGGTCGTCGACAGCCGCTTCGGCAAGATGATCGTCAACCGCAACGATATCTATATCGGCCAGGCGGTGATGCGCTACGGCGAGTATTCGCAGCACGAGTTCGCGCTCTTTGAATATCTCTGCGGGCCGGGCGATATCGTTGTCGAAGTGGGCGCCAATATCGGGGCGCATACATTGGGCCTGGCGCGTCATGTCGGGCCCGGCGGCCGGGTCGTCGCGGTCGAACCGCAACCGGTCGTCTTCCAGGCGCTGTGCGGCAACATGGCGATCAACACGATCACCAATGTCGACTGCCTGAACCTGGCGCTGTCCGACGCGCCTGGCCACGTCACCATTCCCATTGTCGACTATGGCGGCCAGGGCAATTTCGGCGGCATCTCGATGCAGCACGCTCCAGATGTCGCCTCACGCATGCCGGGCCACCATGTCGAGGCGCGCCGGCTCGACGATGTCTTCGACTATCCGCGCCTCAAGCTCCTCAAAGTCGATGTCGAGGGCATGGAGAGCGCCGTGCTCCGCGGGGCCACCGCCACGATCGAGACGCACCGGCCGATCGTCTATATCGAGAATGACCGGATCGACAAGTCCAAGGCCCTGATCGAATGTCTCTTCGGCTACGACTACAGTCTCTGGTGGCACCTGCCGCCGCTCTTCAACGAACACAATTTCAACCGCGTCACCGAGAACGACTACGCCAACTTCGTCTCCGTCAACATGCTCGGCGTGCACAACTCGGTGAACACCAAGATCGAGCTGCAGCAGGTTGAGGACAGCGACTTCCACCCGATGCGCAAGGCGCCCGCAGGGTAAATCGCGGCGCGTCCCGGCCGCCGCTCATTCGCCGGCCAGCGCCAGACGGCCCTCAGGATCGGCGCCCTGCCCGATCAGCGCCGCCAGCACCGCCTCCAGCACCGGTGTCCCGTCCGCATCCTTGAAACCCGCAAGCCGCGCATAAAGATCAGCGGCCGCGAGGTGGAACCCGCCCGGCAGGCCGGCCGCCGCCAGCGTCGCCGATATCTCGCGCATCTCGCCCTCAAAGCGCCAGGCCTTGGCGGTGACGCCCCGAATGCGCTCGGCAATCTGGTTTGGTTTTCCCGCATCCTCGCCGGCCCAGTGCGCGAACAGCGTCTCGCGCACACCGAGTTCCTCGGCCGCCGCGACCAAGCCACAGAGCAGCGCGGTCAACCCCTTGGTGTGCGCGGCGTAGCACATCTTGAGCGCCGAGGCGCGGTCCGGGGTCGCATCGAGCACCCGGGCCTCCAGCATCGAACCCGCAAAGAGCGCGGCCACCGATGCCGCCTCGTCGCCCGAAAGATAGAGGCAGGTCGTGCCGGGCGCCGTCGCGGGTACGCCGATGATGCCGCCATCGACATAGCGCGCCCCGGCCGCCTCGATCCGCGCGGCAATACGTCGCGCGCGTTCGGGCGCGATCGCATTGGCGTCGACGAAGATGCCGTCGAAGCCGGTGGCTATCACGGTCTCGGCCAGCGCCTCGGCGGCATCGGGCGGGCAAATGCTGAGAATGATCGGCGCCCGTTCACACAGCGTCTCCAGCGTGCCGGCGTCCTCAAGCCCCGCCGCCTTGGCGCGCCCCGCCGTGGCGCCGCTGCGACCATCGGAGGCCCACAGCACGCTGGCCCTGCCCGCCCGCGCCGCCGCCGCGACACTGACGCCCATGGCGCCCGGATGAAGGATGCCGACCGTCGGCCCTTTAGTCTCCGTCATGCTCCGTTTCCCCTGGCCGCCCCTGTCCGCGACATCGGCGGCGCCGTCGAAACCGGTCCTGTTTCCGCGTCACGCGACGGTGTTTCAACGTCACGCGAAAGTGCGTTCACATAACGCCAATATATAGCGGAACCGCTCGCCAAAGGTGGCGACAATCGCGCGGTTCCTCGGCGCCGTGCGGGAGCCGTCCATGCCCCGCCTCGCCCTTGGCGTGCATTAAGTGATACGCTTCTGCACGGAAACTGACGTTGGGGACAGATGACGATACGCATCGCGGCCTCTTTCGTAGCCGTCGCCTCCGCCACCCTTCTGGCACAGGTCGCGGCAGCCGAGAACTTCCGGTTCCAGGGCTGGGCCGGCGGGCCGAGGCAAGGCAGCCGCGGCGGCTTCCAGGTCTGCCTTGCGACCAAGCATTTCCCGCACGGCGTCATCCTCGGCCTTTCCTACGACCGTGAGCACCTCTATGGAATGGGCCTACTGGACCCGCGATGGCGGTTCGCCGATGGCACCCGCATAGCGGTCCGCTACTCGATCTCCGGCGCGCCCTGGCGCAGTGCGACGACGACCGCCGACCGCCGATCGGGCATTTACTTCGTGCTGCCCGAACGGCCATCGCTGTCGCACGGCAGCGCCGCCCGGATCGTCGTCGTTGCGTCGCAGAACCGGCTCGAACTCAGAACGCCTCACCTCGGCACGATGATACGTCGCCTCGAGCGTTGCCAGCGCCAGTCGATGGCGGCCCTGCTCGCGGACCGCTCAGCCGCGCCCACAACCGGAATCGATCGCCCGGCCGCCGGGCTCGAGCATACCCCCAACGCCAACCGGGATCTCGCGCCGAGATATGTCGACCCCCGCGTCAGGCGGGCCGCCCGAAAGATCGTCCGCAAGGTGCTCGACCGTGCCGGGCTTCGGCGCTTTCGGCTAATCTCGCGGCGCGAGCTCGGCCTGCCGCCGCGATCCGACCGGCTCCACTGGGGCGAGCCCGGCGCGCGCGTGACCGGGACCTTGGCCATCCTCCCGGTCCGCGGCACACGTACCGAGGCCGGGATATCAACGGGCATCATCGAGGCGGCACGGCGTTTGTGTCGCGGCGCCCGCTTCGGCACCGGCATCAAGAGTATCGGCCCCTTCGCCAATCCGCGTGTGGTGCGTTTCTTCGTCACCTGCGACGCGCCGGGGCGTCACAGCGGTGCATACTCGATCTATCCGGTACGTGGCGGTTTCTACGCCGTATTGCACACCTCGCGACGCGCCGACGCCTATCTCTGGCGGGTCGATGAGGCATTCTACACCCAGTTCATTCGCCTGGTGCCGGTCAAACGTTAACCATTTGGACAGGCCGCCTTCTCAAACGGCCTTGATTTCCGCCGATTATTTCAATGCCGCATCGATATTTTAATGTTTGAGCAATGAATTCTTAACCGGCGTTAACCTTCTGTTAACCATATGAACGGAAAGTATCGTTACCTAAACATTAATAAAGCGACGGCACATCCATGAAACTACGCAAGCTCATCCGCAAACCCACGATCGCAACCGGCCGGGTCTATGAGCACCTGCGCGACGACACCGCGATCGAGATCGCCACTGTGACCAGTGTGCGGTGTGGCCCGCTGGGCATTCCGCATGTGTGTTACGAGCTGGCGGTCATCCAATCCGGCGGGATCGACGATCTCGGCGGACGGATCCTCACACAGGTAAAATTCCATGACCGCTTCCGCCCGATCGCCCCCGCTCTCGCGGCCTAATAGCCTCGCCGCGGCGGCCGCGATTTCTTCGGCTTCTTCTTCCACGAAGCCATCTCGGTCCGGCTCCAAGCCATGAGATTGTCGAGAGGGGCCGTGCCCGCCTCGAAACGTTCGTCCAGCCTTAGTTTTTCTATAAAGCGCCGAAACCAGCGCACCCCGAAAAAGATCCCGGTCCCAAGGACCAAGAAGAAAAAGATATTGAAGTACGGGATCTGGAAATACCCCTTGGGCACCACCTTCATCGAGGTGATGTTGGGGAACATTGAAAACAGCTGTATCCGCCATCCATAGGACGTAACCGCTGCCCATTGCGGGCGGTTGTCCTTGATCACCGCCGTGGCCTTGGCGGTAACGTCGGCGCTGTCGAACTTGAAATACGGCGGCCAGCCCCAGCCGGTATCCTCATTCCGGTAGACCCGCACGCGCCCGCTTTCCGTGACCGTATTGATGAAGCGCACATCGCGCGTCGCCACCGGCATGCCCTTTTTCACCGGCCGGTCGCCGTGATCGTCCATGCGTTTGACGTCGGTGCCGGTGACCCGCACCACGTCGGTTCCCGGCAAGTAGAAGTGCAGGAACGCGCCAACCACCAGCACGACCGCGAGCGCCAGAATGCGGATGATCCATTTCAGTATCGTCATTGCCGTCCTCCCGGAGGCACGGCACCTGGCGCACTTCCGTCCTCGTTCCGCCGCATCTGCGCTAACCCAGCTTGGGGCCCCACGGCCCCTCGTGCCATCCGTAAAGCTGCTCTTCAACCGCCGCCTCGGCGCCGGCGTAGTGCTTGGCGAGATAATCGGCGACCAGCGCCTGCTTGGCCGGCGGCCATTCCGCATAGTGGCGCTCAAACAGCGCGCGATTGCAGATATAGCACTGGCGAAAATCGAATGGCGTGAAGTGGCAAATCAGATGGTTCACCAACTCGCGGTCCCCGTGATTCGATGATCTGACAACATAAAAGAAAACGTCAGACGGCAATTCCCCCAGTCGTGCTTGCGGGTCGTTCTCCAATGCCTTCACCGCATCGTTCAGCGACCGGAATTCCTGCGGCATGGCGTCGTAGTTCGCGTAAATCAGACGCTTGAATGTCTCATCATTCATTGCCTCGGCGTCATCGAGTGCGCCGCTACGGGCAAGCGTGTCGTAGGCGACGAACCCCGCCTTCTCGCGCAACAACTGCGCCGGATCGGCCATGCCCTCGCCGATAAAGGCGATCAGCTTGCGATCGGCAAGGAAGCGCGCCACCGCCGCCCGGTCGGTCAGCGGAATGTGCTCGATTGCCGGGCCGCCGGGCTTCAGCCGCGTCTCGAATTCGGGATCGAGGCTGATCAGCGTCGCCGGCTTGGTGTCGAGGAAGACATAAACCCCGCCGAAATGGCTGGCGAAATAGTTGGGCTGCGCGTAGTCGGTGGCGCGTGGCACCACCGGATGGCGGCGTATATCCCCGGTTACTCTCGCCAGATCGACCATCGTCGTCAGCGTCGCCTCGTCGTGCCAGGCGCTGTCGTCTTTTTGAAAGCGCGCGATCAGCTCTTCCAGCTCGCCGGCCTTGGCGACGATATCCTTGGTCGTCCGGACCTCGACGCGGATCCGATTGATCGACAGAAGATCGGCCAGACTATCGATCTTGTAGGTCGAGTTCTGCAGCTCGCCGAAAACCACATCGCGCGTGCTAAGTGCAAAGAGCGGCTTGCGGTTGTCGGCGATGAAGCGCTTCAGGATGGTTGCCGACGAGGTGAATTGTGTGTCAAGCGCCGGCAGACGCGCCTGGCCCGTCGTCAGCAGGATGAATTTCTTGTTGACGCCGTGCGGGTTCAGATAGAGCGGGTTCTGGAGCTCTTGGGCTACCTCCGGCGAGAATCCCGACAGATCGATATGGAAGGAAGCAAGCTCGGTAGTCTGGCCGGTCAGGCGTTCGAGCGCCCGGTTGTAGCGCTCGCGCATGGCGCGGTTGCGCACCTCGATGAGTTGGCCGTAGCGCAGGCCGCGCGCCGTCAGGGCGTCGGAAACGGCAACAGCCGTGGTCGGGGCCGCCGTCATGGCTCCGCGCCCTCCTCCGCCTTGGCGCCACGATTGCCCGCATAGCGCCGGGTCGCCGTCTCACGCAGGCGCATCTCGCGCATCATGGCATCGACCGCCGCCTCGTCGGAGGAGCCGGCATAGCGGAACTCGCTATCGGCATAGCGGTTGATCTCCTGGATCAGCATCTCCGGCGTGATCTCACCCATGAGATCGGCGATCATCGCCTTCTTGGTCTCGTAATCCCTGAACAGGAAAAGGTCGGGCTTTTCCATCCACTCGTCGGGGATCTCGAAATCCATCGCGCGCAGCTTGGCCGCGTCGGTGATGTTCTTGACCGCGCGCCCGGTAAAGCGCTCTTCCATGTCCTGGATCGCGTCGAGATAGCGGCCGATCTTCTCGATGGTGTCGAGCTTGCCGACGTCTTTCTTCACCTGCTCGAAGACCGCGCGCAACCGCTCGTTCGCCGGCTCGTTATGCGCCTCGTAGGAATGGTCGATGACGCGGCGGATGTCCTGGGTAGCGAATAGGTCGTGCTTGCCGAGCTTGATCGCGTGGCGCTTGCCGAGCAGCAGCGAGAGGATGTCGATGTAGTCCTCGCGGCTCTGCGGGCCGTCGACCAGATAGCGCGCGCCGGCGCGTTGGCGCAGCGCGCCATCGACGTTCTCCGGATAGTTGGAGAACATGCCGAAGGCGCAGTTGCCGCGCACCACGGTGTTGGCACCGGCGAAGCTTTCCATTAGCACCGCCGTGATCTCCTGCTGGCCGGCCGAGGACTGGCGGTCGCCGCGCTTGCCGGCGATCTGGTCGATGTCGTCGATCGTGCCGAAGCCGATCACCCGCGGGTCCATCACATTCTGGATGAAAGCCTTGGCGTTCTGGCCCGATTTGCCCTGATAGCTGTCGACATTCTCCATCGAGAGGTTCTGGTAGCGGAAGGGGTACCCCGCGTTGGTGCAATACTCGTGCAGCAGCCCGCCGGTCATCTGGATCAGCAGCGTCTTGCCCGTACCCGGCTTGCCATCGCCGATGAAGGTGAAGATGAAGCCGCCCAGATCGACGAAGGGATTGAGCTGCCGCTCGAAGTCGTAGGCCATCAGCATCTTGGCGAGCTTCATGCACTGATACTTGGCGATGTGGTTGCCGACCACCTGATCGGGCCGCTTGAAGTCCATCACCACCGCGGTCGAGCGCGCCAGACGCGACTGGGCAAAACCATCGATGGTGAAGTCGTCCGCTTCCACGCGGTAGCTGCGCGCCAGAAACGCGTCGAGATATTTGAGCCCGTCCTTGCGCAAGGTGAGCTCGCCCGCGAGCTTGGCGAAATAGTCGCGCACGAGCTTGACCAGCGCCGCATCGCCGTCGGCTTTCGACCCTATCTGCTGGTCGAGCTCCCAAAGCGCACCCTTGATGGCGATCAGCGGGTTCTCCAGCACGATCTCCTCGGGATCGTCGGCGGCAACCGCCTCGTTCTCCGCCTCGACCATGTAGTCGGCAAGCATGAAGGTAACGTAGCTCGCGGTCCCGAAGAGCCCGACCGCGGCGCTCGATGCCAACAGATCGGTGAATTCGGCCGTCTTGCCAGCGTTCAGATCGCCGACGAGGTTTGCTTCCTTCAGCTTGTTGAGCGCGGTGATGTCGCCGTAGAGGTCGACGATCGCATGGCCGACCGCGATGCCCCGCCGCAGCACGCGCAGCACATGGTTCTGCACCTCGCTGGGCAGCGGGTCGTCATCCTCGATGGCGGCGACGGTCTCGATCAGACTGCCATGCTCGGCCGGCCGCCGCTCGCCCAAGGCCGGCGAAATACCAGGCACGGTGCTGCGCAAACGGCGACGGACATAAGTCGTGCTGGATGGCGCGGCCTCGGCTTTCTGCGCCACTGCCTCAGCGTAACGCGGGGCATGATCGATTTCGGACAAGGCGGTGTGCGCCGCCGCATAGTGTTTGCGGATGTCCTCTTCCTTCAGCTCCATCGCCGTCTTCGCGTCGCTCATCTCGCTTCAATCCTTAGATCACCCAACCCGGTGGTCTCAATCTGTTTAGCTATGCGTCACTACTTCGCCATCGGCGCCGACGACGAATTTGTGCACGCCGGCGAAGCGCTGCCCGCCCGTGTCCTGCAGCGTCTGATAGGCCTCCAGCGGCAGGATCATGTAGCGCTCGACCGAGCTTGAACCGGCCTCGAAGGTATCCATCGCGTGGCCATCCACCTGATAGATTTCCTTTTGCACCTGGCCGAAAAGCCCCGTGCGCACATATTCGATGCCCTTGGAGGCGAGGCTCTCGACGGTCCAGGCGAGCACCCAGTCATAACCTGGCTCGTCGGCGTGGTCGGTGAGAATTTCCTGCAGCTCGCTCGAGTGATCGGTGAAGGTGTTGCTGTAGAGCGGCCCCACATGGATGCGCTTGAGGCTCTTGGGGTGCACGGTGGGGAAGTCGTTATCGAGTCCCATGGCGATGGTCACCAGCTTCAGCGATGACAGCGACTGGTTGAGCATCGCCTCGCCCAGCCGCGTCGCATAGGCATCGTCCTCGTGCAGCGGTCGGTCGGCGCTCTCGTCGAGCACCATCACATATATATCCGGCAGGTTGCGCTGGGTGTCGTAAACCGCCCAATCGACGATGTATCGGCGGTGCCCGTGCGGCGGGCGCGTGGAGATGAACTGCAAGGCCGGTGTGTTGCGCGCGAGGAAGAGATCGCCCTGCTTCAACGCCTCGAAGTAGTGGCGCTGCGCCATCGCGAATTGCAGATCGCGCGGCGGCCGCCGGTATTTCAGCACATGGTCTATCATCTCGCGCTTCAGCTTTGCCCGGTCGGGCAGGTCGAGCAGCATCTCGTCGATCAGGTCGACATCGTTCTCCAGTTGCAGGAACTCGCGAAACACCGGAAAGCCGCTGTCGCGCCGATCGATCTCGAACGGCGTCGGCAGCCGGTGCTCGATCCGTCCGGTCAGAATGTGCTTGTAGGCGAGCGCCCTGAAACTGTTGGCGAGGCGCTCGAGGTGATCGACGATGATCTCGCTCTCGTGGTCGGCGCGCCCAGCCGAACTCGAGCCCGCACCGGTCCCCTTCTCCTCGGCGATCCGGCCGAACGCGCCGAGCACGCGTTCGATCTTGGCGAAGTAGCGCCGCACCAGCGCCTCTTCGGTAAATACCAGCGTTCCGTCGCTCATGACATGTTCGGAGTTGCGGCCCGGCCCTCGTGCTTCGTCCCTCGACAGGCTCGGGATGCGGGGCTCAGCATGAGGACCTCCTTTCCTGCGTACCGATCCAAAGCAAATAGCGCATCCGCAACGCAGTTCCTCATCCTGAGCTTGTCGAAGGATGAGGGCCGCAAGCGAGGTTCACGATAGGCGCCAGCCGCCTCAGGGCTGCGCCTGCTCGGCCTCGTAGCGACCGCGGTTATGTTCCTCGATCACCTTGGCGAAGCGACGCATGAAGCGCTCGTCGGCCTTGACCTTCTTGGCCTGGATGTCCTTGGCCGCGGCCATGTTGCCGGTATGCGCCTCCAGCATGTCAGCCAGATGCTGGTTGGTCGCAGCACCAATCGCCGCCATCGATGCCTGCGCCTCGTGATCGACCGCCGAGCCGATCTCGTTGATGCGGTGGGCGATGTCCTGCTGTTGGGCCGTCTTCAATGATTTGGACAACGCGTCGTAGAGCACCACGCGCTGGCTGGTGTCGGTCTGCAGCTTGTCGATCAGCACGAGCTGGGTGGACACCTGGTTCTGCAGCGAATCGACGAAGGTCTGGCCGAGCTTGATGTACTTCTCGTAAGTCTGGCTGAGCGCCAGCTTGACCTGCTCGTCCTTGACCAGCTTGTTGTGCGCTTCGTTGATCTTCTGGAGATCCTTCTCAAGCTTGGTGCGCGTGGCGGCGTTCTGCTCGACCGCGATCTTCTGCTCGACCTCAATGATCTTGGGGTCCATGTCGGTGAGCTGCTTGCGGATGCCTTCCAACGTCTCGACCACGCCGACGCGCTCGGTCAGCACCGTTTCCAGGTTGTCGGTCACTTTGGTTTCCTGGGTCTTCAGATCGGCGAGCTGGCCCTGCAGCATGGTGACGATGATGTCCGATTTGGCGATCAGATCGTTGAGCTTGCTGTCGACATCGGTGTTGCGCACGCGCGATTCGCGCATCGTATCGGCCTTCAACTTGGAGAAGATGCCGACGAAGGACTCCCAGCCGGTCTTCTGCCGCATCCGGTCGAACTCCTGACCGAAGGAGGCCGTCACCTCGTCGAGCTCGATGATCAGCTCGGCGATCGAGGCGTTGAGCGCTTCCTGCTGCTGGTGGACGTCCTCGAAGGTCGCGTTCTCGATGTCGAGGTCGATGCCGAGCTTGTCCATGTTCTGGCTCGCCTTGGTGAGCGTCTCGGTCAGCTTCGACTGGTTCTTCTGCTGCTTTTTGACCTCGGACTCGATTTCCTTGATGGCCGTATCGACGCTCATAATTGGGCTCCTCCCGATCGATCACAAATATGCAGCCGCGGCGCAAATGAGGCAGGGCGCCGCTCGTATGTTAGTTCGGAATATAGATAGTGGTTAACAATTCCTGTTGCCATTGAATCGCACAGGCTGGTTTTGCTCTAGGCGATGTTGTGGTGCCAATAGAGATGGGTTGATTTAACTTAGTAACTAAGCTATTTCGTTGTCTGTCTCAGAGCGAGATGCCGAATGGCCTCAGTCATTCTGCATCGAGAAGCCCGCGACCGCGGGCCGCCGCCTTATGTGGCGGAAGCCAAGCGAGCGGAGGCGAGCGCCCGGCGTCTGAGGGAAACCGGAAAGTCGCAACGCGACTTCCCGAAAAGGAGACTCTCATGCCGCTCACCGTCAGCCACGCCCCGCCCGCGACGCCGAACAAGGCGCTCGACGCCGATCTGCGCGGCTATCTCGACACCAATGACGACGTCGTCACGCACATCACCAAGTCCGTGTCGCTGGCGCATATTCCCGCGCTGATCGGACAGAGCGAGCAACCGATCCTGTTCGAAAACATCACCGAGAAACCGGGCTTCCGCCTCCTCGATATCCTGGTCAAGCACCGGCATTTGCAGGCGCGCGCGCTCGGCGTGCCGCGCGAGCACTACCTGAAGACGCTGGCTTACCGCCTGCGCAAGCCGCCGCGCGGCTTCGTCGAAGTCAAGGACGGCCCGGTCAAAGCCGTCAAAATGAAGGGCAAGGACGTCGACTGGACCAAGCTGCCGGCGCCGATCCCAAGCGAGAAGGAAACCCGGCCTTACGTAACGGCGATGAACATCGTCCGCGACCCCGAGACCGGCTTTTACAATTCCAGCCACGCCGGCACCAACGTCGTTGACCGCAACACGGGGCTGATGAGCTTCGCCACGCCGCACACCCACACCATCATGCGCAAGTACCGCGAGCTCGGCCATGAGCGCATGCCGATCGCGCTCGTCTTCGGCCTGCCGCCCGCCTACGAGATCATGGCCAACTTCTCCGGCCTCCATATGGACCAGTGGGGCGAGCTGGAGATGGTCGGCACCATCATGGACCGCGATGTCGAGATGGTGCCGTGCGAGACCATCGACCTCAACGTGCCGGCTCACGCCGAGATCGTCGTCGAGGGCACGGTCGATTTCACGCATACCGCGCCGGCGGGGCTCAATGTCGGACCGACGTGGTATTACCTGCCGGCCGACATGACGCTGCCGGTGCTGACGGTCTCGGCCATCACAATGCGCGACGACCGGCCGATCTACCGCCATCACCAGACAACGCCCGAAACCGACCACCAACCGCTGCCGCGCCTGTGCCACGAGGCCATCCTCTACAACCGCCTCACCGAGATCGGGCTCACCGTGCACGACGTGCGCTTTCCAACCTGGGGCGCGGCGGTCTCGTGCCTGATCCAGGTCGAGGCGCCGCGCGAGGGCCCGCTCAACGATGCGCTCCTGCAGACCATGGGCGCGCCCTGGCTCAACACCAAGATGGTCGTCGCCGTCAGCCCCGATGTCGACCTCGACAACCCGGGCGACGTCTACCGGTCGATCGCCACACGCTGCGATCCCGCGCGCGACATCATCGTCGTCGGCAACACCCGCGGGTCGCCCTACGACCCCTCGGCGAGCCCGATCCCGGGCGACGATTTCTGGCGCACCGTCGGCAAGATCGGCATCGACGCCACCGCCAAGGCGCGCCACCGCCTGGAAGACTACGAGAACGCCATGCCCGCGCACTGGGGCACGGTCAAGCTGGAGGACTATCTGGACTGACGCAGCGGAGCGCTGCCCCCGCCCCATGCTTCGACAGGCTCAGCATGAGGCAACGGTGTGGATTTGCATTCAACAATCAAGCCAAGGCCCTAATTCAACAATCAAACCAGGGCCCTCATTCAACAATGAAACCAAGGCCCTCATCCTGAGCCTGTCGAAGGACGAGGGCCGCCCCGACCAAGGAGCAAAAACCCATGGACACCCCCGTCCCCACCATCACCATCGAGGCCGATCCGATCATTCCCTACGTCGATGAGGCGAACTACCCCGACCGTCTGCGCCCGATCCTGGAGCCCTACATGTCGCGCATGGGCTTCATCCCGAATGCGCTGAAGCTGCACATGCACCGGCCGGAAATCGCCGAAACGCTGTGGAAGCTCAACTCCAACATTATGCGTGACCCCTCCTCCACCGTGGACCAGCAGTTGAAGCGCAAGCTTTCCGCCGTGGCCTCGACCGGCAATGGCTGCAATTACTGCACGTCGCATTGCTGCGGTATGCTGAAGAGCCAGACCGGCACGGGGGCCGAAGGCTGGGGCATGGAGGAGGCAACGCTGCAGGCGCTGGTCGATGGCACCGGCGGCTGGGCCGACGAAGGCGAGAAGGCCGCCATCGACTTCGTGCGCGAGGCGACCGCCGATCCCGCCAACGTTCTGGCGTCCACCCACGCCAACCTCAAGGCGCATTTCAGCCCGCCGCAGATCGTCGAGATCGCCATGGTCGCGAGCTTTTGGAAACTCTACAACACGCTCCACGACTGCCTGAACATCCCGATCGAGAACCACGTCCTGCACGACACCGGCTACACCACAATGGCCGCGAAGAAAGCGTATGGCTGATAGTGGCGCCCTGCGGCCCTTCGTCCTTCGACAAGCTCAGGATGAGGGAAAGGAATTGACCGGCATCGACGCCTGACACGCCTGTCAATTGCCGCCCTCATCCTGAGCCTGTCGAAGGACGAGGGCGGGCTGCGCGCTTGAACCATCACACTGTACGAGAGGCCAGCCCCGCGTGAGTAAATCCGACCACGCCCTGCCGCCCACCGTCTCCCAAGGCGCGCTGCTCTCGGGCGGCAGCGATGCGCGCTTTCGCCAGATGGTCTACGACCTCTTCACGGTCTCGGTGCGCATGGAGACGGTGCGCGACGCGCTGGCCAAGGATCTCGGCGTCTCCGGCCCGCAATACTCGATCCTGATGGCGATCGCGCGCCTCGCCGGAACGGGCGGCGTGCCTGTCGGCCAGGTCGCCGACCAGCTCCACGTCACTGGCGCTTTCGTGACGGTGGAGACGGGCAAGCTGGTGCGCGCCAAACTGGTCGAGAAATCGCCCAATCCCAAGGACGGGCGGAGCGTGCTGCTGCGTCTTTCCGAGCGCGGGGCGAAACGCCTCGAACGCCTTGCCCCCAAAGTATGCGCGGTCAACGACCGCTTCTTCGGCGTCCTCGATCGTGCCGATTTCGAGACCCTGGCCCGTATCGCCTCGGCGCTCGTACAACGCTCCGACGGTGCGGTCGCGATCGCCCGCACGGGTCAGTTGGGCCCGGACGCCGCGATCCCCCGATCCGCCGCGATCGGGCCCGACCCCGCCTGAACCCGGCCCGCCGCCCGATTTATCGGATTTTCATCATATTTGGGTAAAACAAACGGCTTTTGGTCCGAGGCGAAGAAGCCCCGATCACACCGGTTGGGCGGGGGAAAAGCGCGCTGCCTTGGCGTTACATCCCCCCGGTGGGTCAGGCGAGCTGCGATCGGCTCCCGCCTGACCACGGTGAATTCATATGGTCTTCCCCTTGGATGGCATGGGGACCGCCAGACAATGGGCAGCGAAGGCTGATGGTTCGATACCTCAACAACCTGCGGATCCAGACCCGGATCGCAATACTGGCGGTGCTGACGGTCCTCGGTGTCGCGGTCGCCGGCGCCGTGGGGCTGGTCACAGACCGCATCGTCAATGCGGTGCTCGAGGAGGAAGAGCTCTTCGAAAGGCGGGTATTCCTGACCAAGGACATCCAGGCGAACCTGCTCGAGATGCGCCAGGCCGAACTGATCTTCCTGTTGGCCAAGGACCCGAGCTTCGTCACGCGCCACGGCGGCCATAGCCGCCTTGCCTTGCGCGCGCTTGACCGATTGACGGCGCTGCCGCGCGCGGGGCTGCCCGATACCCGGATCCGGCACTTGCAGGCTGCGATGCGCCGCTACCCCCAGAATTTCGCCGGTGTCGTGCGGCTCGAAAATGTGCTGGGGCTCGACCACAATTCCGGGCTGCATGGTGAATTCCGCCGCGCGGCCCGTGCCATAGAGGCGAGGCTCACGCGGGGCGGCGCCTCCCAGCTTGTGGCAAAGCTGTTGCCGGTACACCGCCTCGAGATGGCCATCATCCAACGCGGAATGTCGAAAGACATCGCTCGCCTGGACGCGAAGATGGCGGGATTCGTTACCCAGCTGAACAGATCGCGGCTTACGCCAAATGCGAAGGCCGAGATCGGGCTGCTGGCCAGCGAATACCGCCGCAAGGTTCACGCCTGGGCCACCGCCAATATCGCGCTGAAGCGGCAGATGAGGGCGCTCGACGCGAGCTATGAGGCGATGCGGGCCGATCTCGCCGCGATCATCGCCAGCGCCAAGGCCGCGCACAAAGATGCCAACAAAGAGATCGTCTGGATCCAGCGTGCCGAGCTGATCGCCACGCTGGCGGTGAGGCTCCTGATCCTCCTGGGCACGATCGCCCTCGCCATCGCGATCGGGCGTAGCATCACCGTGCCGCTTGCAAAGATCAACACGGCCCTCACCGATCTCGCCGAGGGCGATACCGAGCGGAATATCCCAGGCGTGGAGCGGCGCGACGAGATCGGCGATATCGCCCGCGCCGCCGTCGTGTTCAAGGAGAACGCGATCGCCCGGGCCAGCGCGGAAGCGACCAGCGAGGCGAAATCGTCGTTTCTCGCAACCGCCAGTCACGAAATTCGCACGCCGATCAACGGCATCATCGGCATCGCCGATCTGCTGCTGGACTCGCCGCTCAACGAGAAGCAGCAATCGCTCGTCAAGACATCACAGAAATCCGCCAGGGATCTGGTCGCAATCATCGGCAACGTCCTCGATCACTCCAAGCTCGAAGCCGAGATGGTCGAGCTTGAGGACCAGGATTTCGACCTCTACAAACTTGTGGGTCACGTCCTGTCCGTCCTCGGCGTCCAGGCCGCCGAGAAAGTGATCGATCTGAGCTGGCATCATCCGGAGAACCTGCCGCGGCACCTGAAAGCCGATGCCGGACGGCTCCAGCAGATCCTCCTCAACCTGATCGGCAACGCCGTCAAGTTCACCGAGATGGGCGGTGTCACGCTGTTCGTCATACACCGCCCGGCTGACGACGGGACGATCGATCTGCGCTGCGAGATCAAGGATACCGGCATCGGCATCAAGCCCGAGGACCAAGACAAGCTGTTCGCGCGGTTCACCCAGGCCGACCGCTCGACAACCCGCACCCATGGCGGCACCGGGCTTGGGTTGTCGATTTCCAAGCAGCTCGTCGCGCTGATGGGCGGCGAGATCGGCCTGCACAGCACACCCGGCGAAGGCAGCACCTTCTGGTTCACCATCCGCTGCGCGATCGGCACCCCGGTAGAAGATACCGATGACGCCGGCAGCAGCCCGGCGGGTTTGGATAGCGCGAGCGCCGCCCAAGCCCGTGACATCCCGCAAGCCGCAGACGCCAGCGGTCTTCATATCCTCGTCGCCGAGGACAACCGGGTCAACCAGGCGCTGGTCAAGGAAATCCTTCGGGCGGCCGGCCACACGGTGGAAATCGTCGAGAATGGCGCGGAAGCCATCGAAGCGGTTCAGCGCGCCGGCTATGATCTGGTGCTGATGGACGTGCAGATGCCGGAGGTTGACGGCGTCTCCGCGACCAAACAAATCCGCGCCTTGCCGGGAGCGCCAGGTCAGGTGCCGATTATCGCCGTAACCGCCCACGCCATGGCCGGCGATCGCGAGGCCTACATCGCGGCGGGAATGGACGAATACGTCTCCAAGCCCTTCGATCGGAAGGTCCTGTTCGAGACCATCGCGCGGACACTCGAAAACCGGCGGCAGGCGCCGAACGGCTCGCAACAGGCGATGAAACCCGCCACGGAGTTGGCGGCAGCGGCGGGCGACAAAGAAAAGCCGGCCTCGGCAGACCTGGAAGGCACGCCGGTGCCGGCTTCAACCGACCCCGATAGCCTGCCCGTCCTCGAAACAAAGGTCATCGAGGACTGGAAGTCTTTCCTCAGCCCGGAAAAGTTCAACGAATTGATCGGCTCGCATGTCGGCTTTGCCAGAAGCTGCGTTCCGCTTTTGCAGGAGCGCGGGCAAACCGGTTCGCTGGCCGAACTGGCCGAGCTGGCGCATGATTTGAAGGGCACGTGCTCGAGCCTTGGAATGGCCAGGGTCCAGCAACTGGCCGCCGATCTGGAAACGGCCTGCAAGGAAAAGCGCGCACAAGAAGCGCTCGATCTGGTAGGCACCGTGGAAACCGCCATCGTCGACGGCGTGGCCGCGATCGAAAAGAAATACGCGGCCTGAGATGGTCGGCGGGCAATGAAAAAGCCATTCGACAAGCTGCGGGTCATGGTCGTCGACGACAATGAGCAGGCCCGCAACATACTGATCATGGTGTTCGAGCGTCTGGGCATCCAGAAGATTTTCGCCGCCAACGACGGGCTCGAGGCGCAGAACCTCCTCGCCAGCATGGAGGGCTCGATCGATCTCATCCTCTGCGACTGGAACATGCCGGTGATGAGCGGCATGGACCTGCTGCGGCAGATCCGCTGGGGTTATCCCGATTTGCCCTTCATCATGGTGACGGCCAACTCCGATTTGCAAAGCGCCAGGGCCGCCAAGGAACAGGGCGCCACAGACTTCATCGCCAAACCGGTAACCGCAAAGGCCGTCGAGGAAAGGCTCCGCGCCCTCTTCGAGCAAATGTAACGCAAGCGCGTGACGCCCGCGTGTGACGCCCGAGCCACCACTCCGCGTGGCAACCGCCGGCGCAGGTCAAACAACTTATCGGCGATTGTTGGCTTTCGATCCAAGCCGCCACGCGGCATAATCCCCGCTGGCGACATAATCGTCGCTGGCCACCGCCGCGGCACCTTGACCTTTCCTGAAATGCCAGTGATATTTCACACGAACCATGTCTGCGTCCATTCGTCGCCGGCCCAGCCCCGACGCGGTAGCTGACGGGCCGGTTGGCCGTCAACGCGATTGGGCGAAGCACTTTGCGAGGGATCGCCGATGACCGTGTCCTATTTCGTGCGTTACCAGGGCAGGCCCGCCGACCGGGCCGCATTTGACGCCCACTATGCGGGCCCCCATGCCGCACTATTGCGGGATTTTCCGGGCATTCGCTCGCTCATTCTCCACAGCCCGGCGGTCGCTCACGATCCCTGTCCAGTCAATGATGCCGGGCTCCATTTGCTTTCCCAGATGGTCTTCGATAGCGAGGATGCCCTCCGCGCTGCGCTGGGTTCTCAGGCCCGCCAGCGCGCCTTCGCCGACCGCGCCAACTTCCCCCAATTCGACGGCACCATCGCCCACCAGGCCATGCGCGCGGAGACGATCTTTTGACGGCTGCCAAGGATAGAAGCCTGATCCGTCCGCCCGGCCGAAACCCGCACCTCTTCCGGCCGATCGAGCTGCGCTCGGTAACGGCCAAGAACCGGATCATGGTCTCGCCGATGTGCCAGTATTCGGCCGAGGATGGCGCGCCCACCGATTGGCACTTCCAGCATCTCGCCTCGCGCGCGGTCGGCGGCGCCGGGATCGTCTTCACCGAGGTCGCCCATGTCGAGGCGCGGGGCCGCATAACGCCGTGGTGCCTTGGGCTCTGGAACGACGAGCAACGCGACCGATTGGCGCGCATCGCCGCGTTCATCGCCGCAGAGAACGCCGTGCCGGCAATCCAGATCGGCCATGCCGGGCGCAAGGCGGCGGCCGCGCGGCCGTGGGAGGGCGCCAGACCGCTGGCACTCAGCGATGGTGGCTGGCCCGTGATCGGCCCCTCGGCAGAGCCCTATGACGACGGTTGGCAGACGCCCGAGGCGATGGACCAAGCGACCATCGACGAGGTCATCGCGGCTTTTGCCTCTGCGAGCCGCCGCTCGCGCGAAGCCGGATTTCGATTGGTGGAAATTCACGCCGCGCATGGTTACCTGTTGCACGAATTCCTCTCGCCGCTTTCGAACCGCCGCAACGACGCCTATGGCGGCGACCTCGCTGGTCGGGCGCGCTTGCTTATGGAGGCGATCGACGCGGTGCGCGGCGAGTGGCCGGCCGAGTTGCCGCTCTTCCTGCGCCTCTCGGCCACCGAATGGGTTGAGGGCGGCTATGGCCCTGATGACACGATCGCGCTTGTCAAACTGATCGCCGCGCGCGGCGACGTCGATCTCATCGACTGCTCCTCCGGGGGCAACCACCCCGAACAGGAGATCCCGATCTTTCCCGGCTACCAGGTCCGCTTCGCCGAGGCGATCAAGCGCGAGACCGGCATGATGACGGCGGCGGTGGGGTTGATCCACACGCCGGAGCACGCCGAGGAAATCATCGCCAACGGCCGTGCCGATATCGTGGCACTGGCGCGCACGCTGCTCCATGACCCGTACTGGCCGCTGCACGCCGCGGCCAAGCTAAAGGCGGCCAACGTCGCCTGGCCGGCGCAGTATGAACGCGGAAATATCTTCTAGGGACCGGCGCTGATCTCATGGACAGTGGAAGCACGCTCACCCTGGCCCTCGACGGCGCGCCCGCGCTTGACGCCGGCATTGGCGAGCTCGTGATCGCCGGCTGGACGGGGCGCGACCACGCCGCGATGGAGGCGCATATCGTCGAGCTCGAAGCCCTCGGCATCGCGCGTCCGAAGACGACGCCGATCTTCTACCGCGTCGCCGCCTCGCTGCTGACGACCGATGCCGGGATCCAGGTCGCCGGCGGGGACTCCAGCGGCGAGGTCGAAGCGGTCATCCTCAGCCTCGCGGGCGGCCTCCATATCGGCGTCGGCTCCGACCACACCGACCGCAAGGTCGAGGCCTACGACATCACCATCTCCAAACAGGCCTGCGCCAAGCCGCTGGGGCCCGCGCTCTGGCGTTTCGACGAGGTCGCCGACCATTGGGACGATCTGGTGTTGCGCTCCTGGACCACGGTCGCGGGCAAACGCCGCGCCTATCAGGAGGGCAGTGCTGCCAGGATGAGCCATCCGCGCGAGCTCATGGAGAAATATATGGGGGCCGGCAAGACGCTTGCCGTGGGCACCGCGATGTTCTGCGGCACGCTGCCGGTAATCGGCGCGATCGAGCCTGGCGAGGTTTTCGAGATCGAATTGGAAGACCCCATTGCCGGGCGCAAACTCACGCATCGCTACGCCACCGAAACACTGCCCGTGGAGAGTTAGGAAATGCCCGCGGCCGGCCCCCGTGCTTCGACAAGCTCAGCATGGGGACCTGCGATTGGAACTAATCAAGCGCCTCACCCTGAGCCTGTCGAAGGGCGAGGCTGTCCGACAATGGCATTATCCGCAAAGGAGGCCCTGACATGTTGTTCAACAAGCCGCATCTGGAGTTCCACAAACTCGATATGGGCGAGGGCTGGAAAACGCCCGACGGCTACCCCGCCGGTATCAAGCAGAAGATCCTCGCCTCCGACATCGACGAGGCGGGCAAGAAGGGCAGCCGCTCGCGCCTCTTGAAGTTCGATGCCGGCACCTACACCACCGAGCCCTTCATCCATGACCACTGGGAGGAGGTCTTCCTGCTCGAAGGCGATCTCATCGTCGGCAACGACGCCGACGGCCAGGGCGGCGAGAGTTTCGTCGCCAAGACCTATGCCTGCCGCCCGCCCGGCGTCTATCACGGGCCGTTCAAGTCCGAGACGGGCTGCGTGATGTTCGAGATCCATTACTACGATGAAGCTGAAGCCTGATCGGGGATCCGGGCGCGCAATGACGCCAAGGGGCAGATCTGCCGGCGCAGCAGCGCTCACTGATACGGGCGCGGGTTCGCGCGCGGGCCTGGCGACCGGTCCGGGAGCGTCGGCGCCGCGTCACACCGCGCCCTCGTTGCGCGCCCAGGCCTACGAGGCGATCAAGCGGCGGATCACGACCCTCGACTACGCGCCGGGCGAACATTTGAACGAAGCGGCGATCTCCGAGCAGCTTGCCATCGGCCGCACTCCGGTCCACCAGGCACTGGACCGGCTGATGCTCGAGGGCATGATCGACATCATTCCCCGCAAGGGCGTGATCGTGCGCCCGATCTCCCTCGACGAGCATTTGCAACTCACCCAGGTCCGGCTGATCAACGAGCCTTACTGCGCCAGCCTTGCCGCCGAGCGCGCCGATGCGGACGAGATCAATGCCATGCGCGCGCTTCTCGATCGCGCCCACGGGCGGATGGAGGCGCGCGACGTGGCGGGGCTGATGGATCTCGACCGCGATTTCCACGCCTCCATATCGAGCGCCGCCCGCAACCGGGTGCTGGCCGACCTTCTGCTCGGCCTGCACGAGCGTTCCTTGCGCTTTTGGTTCATCTCGCTCTCCGATGCGCACCATCACAAGCGCGTCCAGCGCGAGCACGAAGCGGTGTTCAGGGCGATCCGCGACCGCGACCCCGACCGCGCCGCCGCCGCCGCGCGCGCCCATATCGTATCCTCGCGCGACAACATCATGAAATCGATCTAAGCAGGCTCGAGCCGCGAAGCGGACCGAGCAACAGCCGCAGCATCCACCTCAACGGTCATTCCCGCGCCCATCGACAAGCTCAGGAGTGGGAATCCAGGGATCCCAGGGCGCCGATATTTCCGGTTTCGCTGGATCCCCGCTTGCGCGGGGATGACGCGGGGTGAGGCGGCCACTAGCACTGCGCCAGTACTGCCGCGGCGGTCCCGCGTGCAGCGTTGTCAAGGCGCGCCTGGTGGCGCATCATTCAAGGGTTCGATCGGGCGGAAGGGACAATACAAATACCCCCGATCTGGAAAAGGGAGACACGAAGGGGGAATGCGATGAATTCGATTATCAAGGGGAGCGCGCTGGTAGTGGCGGCAGCGCTTACGGCGGGCGGCGCGCAAGGCGCGACGTCCGATGATACGCGCTCCAGCGCGGGGGCAATGCCGCCAATCGGAATTTCTCAGATCCAGCTCGTCGCCTCGGGCAATCGGTTGAGCGGGCCACAGATCCGATCGCTGCTATCCGGCCGCACGGCGCGCATGGAACGCCGGCTCGGCGCCAAGACGCTCAGCATCGTCCTCAGCTTCGGGGCCGATGGATCGGCGCGGCACGTCTGTACTGCCACACACGTCGCTGTGCGCATACGCCATCCCCAATGCCGCACACCGAGCGCCAACGGCCGTTGGTCCGTTCAGGGCAACAAGCTGTGCATCAATGTGGGTAAGCGGCGCTGCTATTTCGTGCTGCGTAGCGGGGGCGGCCATGTCCTCCGCTCTCCCTCTGGCAAAGGCGGCCCTTACGCAGGCAAGGTCTCGGTTCAGTAACCCGATCCTTAGTTGCATCAGATCAGATTGCCGGGCCGGTTGCTGGCATTCGTGGGTGCAGCCGGCTTGACTCGCAACGGTGGCGCATGTTCATATAGTTACGTTACATAACTATTTTACATAGCTTTATACACACACTGCGCGACCGGCGATCCCATATCCCAGCCGGTCGACAGCGCAGGAAACGGATCGGATGATTACGCAAACAGCCCGCGAGCACGGTACGCCAGGCGAAGGTGCTGCCGAGGGGTCGGCAGCCACCGCATTCCAGCCACCGCTCAGCGTCACCCGCCCGGAGCTTCTGCGGGAGGGCACCGATACGGCCTTCCGCGAGGTCATCTGGGACCTGCTCACAGTGGCCAATCGGCTGCAGAAATATCCCGAGGCCTTCGGCCGCCAGCTCGGCATCTCCAGCGCCCAGTACGCGGTGCTGATCGCGACCGCCCATATCCAGGGCACGCGCGGCACCGGCATTCGGCGCCTAGCCGATCACATGCATCTGCCCGCCCCGCACGTCACCACCACGGTGGGCCGGCTGGTCACGGGAGGACTGCTCGCAAAGGCCCCCAACCCTGAGGACGGCCGCGGCGTGCTGGTCTCGCTGACCCCCGAAGGTGAGGCCGCGCTGGGGCGCCTCGCCCCCTTTCAGCAACAGGTCAACGACGCGCTCTTCGGCGGCTTGAGCCGCGAGGAGTTCGAGACCTTCGGACAGCTCATCCAAACCATGGTCGGCAACTCGCGCCGGGCGCTTGAGACCGTGGCAACCCTGCAACGAAACGACGACGACAGGCCGCGCGAGGCGGCCGAATAACGGGAGGAGACAAGACGATGGCAACGGTCAAACCCAAAACGGTCGTGACGATGAAACTCGCCGGCAAGGGCGTCAACCACGCCCGCGCCGACATCACGGTGCGCGACCAGACATTGGTCATCGACGAGCCCGCAGAGCGCGGCGGCACAAATATGGGGCCGACGCCCACCGAGACGCTGATCAGCGCGCTTATCGGCTGCACCAATGTCGTGGCAAACCGCATCGCCGAGCATATCGGCCTCACGGTAGAGGATATGACGATCGACGCTGCCGCCGATTTCGATCGCCGCGGCGTGATGATGCAGGAAGCGGTGCGCGTGCCATTCCCCAAGATCGATCTCACCATCAACGCCAAGATCGGCGGCAGCGACGCACAGATCGCGCAGCTCAAGGAAGATCTGGCGAAGTTCTGTCCGCTCTCGATGGTGATCCGCGAGGCGGGCACCGAGATCAACGAGACCTGGAATATCACACGGGTTTAGGCCTTTGGCCCGACGACTTGCGACGTCGCAATGGCGCTACCCTCTCCCTCTTCAGAGGGGGCTAAAGCGCCTTCAGCGTTTTAGGGGAGGGGGTGCCGGCAGAGGCCGACCTCACAAGCCGACGATGACGCGGGGGGTGACGACACCCCCACCCCGGCCCTCCCCCTCTGAAGAGGGAGAGGGGGAAAAGGACAGCGACGCGCCCATCGGCGCGAAGGGAGATACACCATGCTCAAGACCGGCAAGGAACACCTGGAAGGGCTGCGCGACGGGCGCACGATCTATCTTGGCTCGGAGAAGATCGACGATGTCACCACGCATCCGGCTTTCGCCAAAGCGGCGCATACGATTGCCGCCATGTTCGACGCCAAACGGGCGCCCGAGAACCTCGACCTCTTCTCTTTCGAGGAAGACGGCGAGCGCTATTCGATGTGGTACCTGCGCGCCAAGACCAAGGACGATCTGCGCAAGCGCATGAAGTGCCACAAGGCGATCGCCGATATGACCTATGGCATGATGGGCCGGTCGCCCGATCACGTCTCGGGCTTCGTCACCGGCATGTCGACCAAGCCCGACGTCTTCAAGACCGACCGGCACGACTTCTCCGACAATTTGACCCGCTATTACGAGCATTGCCGGACGAACGACATCTATTCGACCTATGCGGTGCTGCCGCCCCAGGCCGCGCGCAACCCGGAGTTCTACATCAAGAAGAACCTGCCGGTGCCGACGCTGGAGGTCACCGACGAGCGCGACGACGGCATCATCATCAACGGCATGAAGATGCTGGCGACCTCGGCCGCCTTCTGCGACGAGATCTGGATCGGCAATCTGTTGCCGCTCGCCCCCGACCAGGTCAAGCAGGCAGTGACCTGCGCCGTGCCGGTGGGCGCCGAAGGGCTCAGTCTGTGGTCGCGCCAGTCGCTCGAGCGCCCGGCCGCCAACCAGTTCGACAGCCCGCTCGCCTGGTGCTTCGATGAAACCGACCTGATGGTCATGTGCGACAACGTCTTCGTGCCGTGGGAAAAGGTGTTCATGCTCGACGACGCCATTCTGGCGCGCGAGCTCTATATCCGCACCCCTTCGCATTGCTACGGCAACCATCAGTCCAACGTCCGCTTCTGGTCGAAGATGGAGCTGATCGTGGGGCTCTGCTCCAAGGTCGCGCATGCGACCGGCGCCATCGAGGTGCCCGCGGTCAAAGAAATGCTGGGCGCCATGGCGGCGCTGGAGGCCATGCTCTCGGGCATGATCCACGGCCAGATCGAGGCGGCCGAGGAATGGCCCGAAGGCTACATGACTTTCAACCGGCGCATGATGTATGCCGCGCTCAACTGGTGCACCCAGGAGCATTCCAGGATCATCGACCAGCTGCGTGAGCTCTCCGGCGGCGGCGTCTTCCAGATGCCGGCCAGCGCCACGGTGATGCACGACCCGGCGCTCCGCGAGAAATTCGAGATGTATTGGCAGACGCCGCAGATGGGCGCGCTGGAGCGCATGAAGCTCTTCAAGCTGGTCTGGGACATGGTCGGCTCCGAATTCGCCGGCCGTCAGCAGCAGTATGAGAAGTTCTATGCCGGCGCCTCGTTCATCATTCGCAACCACTCCTTCCGCGAGACGCCCTGGGACCACTTCCACGGCGTCGTCGACGGGCTGATGGACAGCTACGACGTGCCGCAAGCGCCGACCAAAAGCGAGGCGGCCGAGTAAGGCGAGCGTCACGCAAAGTGTGGCCGAAAAGAGCTATTGTGCCCCTCGGAACCGCGCCTGATCGCGCGGCTGTTTGGCCGATCCCATCCGCTAATACGCGGCGGAAATTCGCAATCGATTCTATGTCGTTAGCTGAATTTCGTTAGTAATCAAACTTAGTTATGCACAGTATTCTGTGGATAATCTGTGGATTAATTGTGTAATTCTACAGTCTTTATCCACAAGAAATTTCGCCATTACTTGACTTTATTGTTGCAACCAAGTGGACCATAAGCAATATTGATCCGGCGTGGAGACGGGCTTTCGGGTTCGGAGCCACGTGGACCGGGGAGCCCTCGGGAAGAACGGTCCGGAGATGTCAGGAGTATTCTTCGGAATACGAGCAGGGACTCCGCGTCCAGGCACCTGGCATCTCCTTTTATTTTGACCCCACACTTTTATTTGAATGATTGCTGCTGGCGTTCAGCGCGCGGCGCTGTTGCTGTCGTCCACCATCACCGTGTCCTCGACCCGTCATTCCCGCGCAAGCGGGAATCCATGCGGTGTTGGATCTGTATGTGTTTGCGCGATGGATCCCCGCTTCCGCGGGGATGACGATTTGGCGGCGCGCCGGTGACAGGATAATCACAAAGGCAGATGGCCGCCGCGGTTTCGCGCCTTCACCTGGCTGAAACTCTCTTCCTCACAAGCCGAAGGCCCGGCGCCAGTCCCTCATTCGAGAGACTGGCGACCGGGCCTTCATGTCAGGATTGACTTCCGCGTCCTTCAGCACCTGTGTGCGCTTGATAGCGCAGCCGGGACTCGTCGGTCAACTAGATTTTGGGGGTTGGCGCCTAAAAAGTAACATATGTTGCGATCAGATCCCGTCACTCTGATCCAATGGCTATCGCACCGCTGACCGTCACCGCGGGTCCGACAAATTACGGAATTATATAATTGAACAGTGTTTAATAATTTATATACTAGTAAAATATCTAAATCGAACGCGGAGCGCGCGCCCATGTCCCACTCTTCACCATCATACGAAACCCTCACCTACGAAGCCGACGGCCGGATCGCCCGCATCACGCTCAACCGGCCGGCGCGGCTGAACGCCATCAACATGGAAATGCCGGGCGAGATCGAGGCCGCGGTCGAGGCCGCCAACGTCGATCCCAAGATCCACGTCATCGTGCTGGCCGGCGCCGGCCGCGCCTTCTGCGCCGGCTACGATCTCGTCACATTCGCCGAGCAGACCGGCGACAAGTCGCTGACCCAGGAGATGCCCTGGGATCCGATGAAGGATGTCGCGCTGATGGGCCGCTTCACCCGCCAGTTCATGAGTATCTGGCGTTCTCATAAGCCGGTGATCTGCAAGGTCCACGGGTTTGCGGTTGCCGGCGGCTCCGACATCGCGCTGTGCTCCGACCTCCTGGTGATGGCCGAGGACGCACGCATCGGCTATCCGCCAACCCGGGTCTGGGGCTGCCCGACCACGGCGATGTGGGTCTACCGGCTGGGCGCCGAAAAGGCCAAGCGCATGCTGCTCACGGGCGACCTCGTTGACGGCAAGGAGGCCCAAACGCTCGGCCTCTGCATCGAGGCGGTGCCGGCCGACAAGCTCGACGACGCCGTGGACCGTTGGGCCCAGCGCATGGCGGGCATGCCCAAGAACCAGCTGATGATGCAGAAAATCATGATCAACCAGGCTTACGAGAATATGGGGCTGGCCAACACCCAGCTCATCGCCACGGTGTTCGACGGCATCACCCGCCATTCGCCCGAGGGCCTTGCCTTCAAGAAGCGCGCCGAGGATGTCGGCTTCAAACAGGCGGTCCAGGAGCGCGACAGCGGCGAGTATCTCGACGAGCTCTGGGGGATCGACAACTGAGCGCTGCCGCCACCGGCGGAATGCCAACCATTTCCCTCCCCTTCCTCAGAGGGCGAGGGTTAGGGAGGGGGTGCCGTGCCGCAATTCCAGCGTTAGGAATGGCCCGCCGATTGGACCGACGAATTCGAAACTTGCGCAGCCGCGCCTTTAGTCGGCATCAAAGGCACCCCCTCCCCGACCCTCCCCCTCTAAAGAGGGGGAGGGAGCTAACGCCAACGCCCATGCGTGCGGTTCAATGACACACGCCCCTCAAACCGCCTCGCGCCGCGAGGCGGTGCGCGACTTCAAGCGCCAGCGTATCCTGGAGGGCGCCAAGCGCGTCTTTCAAGACAAGGGGCTTGATGGCGCCGCAATGCGGGCGATCGCCGCCGAGGCCGGATATACCGCCGGCGCGCTCTACAGCTACTATCCCACCAAGGAAGACATCTACGCCGCCATCCTTGCCGATTCGCTGGCCGCCCTCGCCCACGCCATCCGCGATGCGGTGGCCGGCGACGCGGCCGGCCGCGCCCGGACGGCGGCGCAGGCGTTTTACGACTATTACCGCGCCCATCCCCTCGAGCTCGATCTCAGCTTCTATCTCTATCGCGGCATCGGGCCGCGCGGCCTCACCCCCGCCGTCGACCGCCAACTGAACGGCCGCCTGATCGCCGCCCTCAAGCCGATCGCCGATGCGTTTGCCGCGCTGGGTGGCCTCGACCCAGCGCAGGCCGGCACCGAGACGGTCGCCGCGGCCTGCCATATGTCGGGGGTATTGCTGCTGGAGCGCTCCGGGCGCCTCAAGGTGCTCGACCAGTCCGGCCCGGCGCTGGTCGCGCGCCACCTCGACGAGTTGACCGCGCGGCTCACGCGCCGGCCCTAGGCGCCGTACGGGAGGCCGCACGGATTTTTCCTTACCGTAGGGGCGGGTTTCAAACCCGCCCTTGGGCGCCTCGGGCCGGTTTGAAACCCGCCCCTACAAATATGGTCGGCGCCCCAACTTCCACCCTTCTCACGCGGTCTGGCGGTATTTCTCATCGAACGCCGTGACCTCGTCGAAGCCCATCAGCACACTGAATTCCTTGAACGGATAGAGCGGCACATCGACCGCATCGCTGGAGCCCTTGTCCTTGAGCTGGGAGAACGCCGCCCGCATGGCCTGCCCCGCGGCAAGAAAGCCGAGCGCCGGGAAGATCGCGATCGAATAGCCGACCTCTTCCAGCGTCTTCTTGTCGAGGACCGGGGTGCGGCCGCCCTCAACCATGTTGGCGAGCAACGGCTTGTCGAAGCGTTTGCCGATGGTCTCCATCTCCTCGATCGATTCCGGGCTCTCCACGAACAGCACGTCGGCGCCGGCTTCGGCGAAGGCATCGGCGCGCCGCAGCGCCTCGTCGAGACCGTGGCCGGTGCGCGCATCGGTGCGCGCGATGATCAGGAAATCTGAGCTGTCGCGGCTTTCGACCGCGACCCTGATCTTGGCCACCATGTCCTCCAATGGGATCACACGGCGCCCCAGCAAATGCCCGCATTTCTTGGGGAACTCCTGGTCCTCGATCTGGATGGCCGTCGCGCCGGCCGCTTCATAGCCGCGCACCGTGTGCTGGACGTTCAACAGACCGCCATATCCGGTATCGCCGTCGGCGATGAGCGGGGTGGTGCTGATCGCCTTGGTCGCCTGGATGCGCCCGACCATGTCGGTATAGGTGGCGATGCCGGCGTCGGGCAGGCCGAGATAGGATGCGGTGACGCCGTAGCCGGTCATATAGAGCGCGTTGAAGCCGACCGCGTCGGCGACCTTCACCGAGATCATGTCGAAGATGCCCGGCGCAACAACGAGGTCCTTGCCCTTGAGCTGCTCCTTGAGCGGCGTGCTCAGCGTCATGGCGGTGTTCTCCAATGTCATGTTGGCGCGGCGGCTGCGACGCACGGCTGATCCGTTGCCGGCTTGGTTTCGTGATCGCCGCCGTTGGGGTCACTGTCCTGGATCGGAATACTGTGCAATGTAGGTCACGAAGGCAATGCCGGCCAGCCCGGTAAGATTGCAGTCCAATATCGAAGGGAGTTGAGCCACCAGCGAATATGTCGATATGCGTTGACACGCCCGGCGCGACCCCTCGCGCCGCTAACGGCATATCCAAGGCCGCAAGTTGGCATCCCGCCTGAGCACCACGGGCGGCGGCGGTGCGACAAAGCCAAATGCCGGCTCGCCGTGCACCGGCAGGGACCAGAATGGCATTACCTTCCAGGGCCGCATTTCCATCGACAACAATGGCTTCCCGGTCTGCATGGGCGACAGCAGCGGACGACCGCGTCCGTAGGCTTACGCAGCCGCTGACGCTCGGTCCTCAGTGTGTCGGCGCAGGACGACGCTTACCACCGAGGCGCGCGAGTGGCTTGTTGCCGCATCCAGGGATCGAAGGCAAAGAAATGCGCGAGGATATGCTTCGCCACCGGCCCGGCCCGATCGGGCGGCAAGGCTTGCACGCGCTTGGCCAGCGCCGCGATGACGTCGCAGTCCCGCCGCGGGTTCTCCCGCTGCTGGGTCTTCTCCTGCGTCTTCATGACGGGAGCGACTTCCTTCAGCACCTCGGTGATGATCCGGCGCGCCGTTGCGCGCTACTCATCCGCACCCGTCGGACGCTGCTTCCGGATGGTCCCGCTGAGCACGACATTGTCTTCCGCCTGCTTCATCCGGTTCGTGACGTCGGTCCCGGCGTTCTGGAGGATCACCTCACGGACCACCGGATCGCCGGCGAGAAATCGCATACACTGCTTTTCGGTCTGGTAGTCATTGTACGTCGCACCTAGGGCCTGCGCCCTGAGATAGGCGAGCACCGCCTTGTCCGACGCCGTGGCGACGTAGCGCCGCGCGTAGCTGGCGATGAAGCGGTCCATATGGTTGTTCACCCACACGCTCAGTTTCCCGCGGTACTTTATCCGCTCATAGTCGTAGCGAAGTGCAGCGATCAGGCGGCCGCGGCTGTCCGGGAAGTCCCTGAAGATCTTCGCCATGGGCGCCGAATTCTTGGTCAGGTAGCTCACGCTGTCCTTGATCCGGTAGTCGGCCACCTGCGCCTTCACCATGGACGAAGCATAGGTGTAAGCCTTCTCCACTGGCGGGCCGGGATTGATCCACCCGAAGAGGAATAAGAACAATATGATCGCGCTGAGCCCGTACTCCGCGATCAGGCGATGCCGCACATCGCGGAACGAGATCAGCGCGCAAATGTCAGCGACATAGAATAGGAGGAGGATCCCGACATACGGCCACCAGTTGTCGATCCGGACCACGATCGATACGAGGCCGACGACGACCCCAACCATCGCTGCCTGGACGATCATCGCTATCCACATGACGGCCTCATAATTCCGAATGGCGTGCGCTCGGCCCGGCGGCGCTTATGCACCGGCGTTCCGCCTCGCGCGGCGCTAGGCTCCGCGCTGCGCGGCATTGTGCAGCAGCAATGTCTTGATCAGCGGTCCAGCCTCCTCAACCGGGCGACGCAGGATCGCCGCCATGATCGCGAGTCGGTCGTTAAGAAGCGCATTTAAGCGCTGAACCGGGCATGAGGGCGGCGAAGAGGGTGGCCAGGATTTGGCGCAAGAGAGCCCTCAGCCATTTCAGGATAAGGCGGAAGTTGTAGCCGACGGCGGTGAGCACGGCGT